>NZ_JAMWZB010000016.1 GCF_024305035.1 Algoriphagus sp. | reverse complement strand
GTACGGTGGTGTGGGAGGTCGAAACGGGAACTAATCCCGTTTCTCCTACCCGATTTTAGAGTTTGAGCTCAATTACCGCGAAGGCTCAATTTTGTTTTTGTTCTTTACGTATTTTTCCAGCCAGCTATCCATTTCATACAGCGTGTGGAGAATGGATTCTTTGGCCGCATAACCGTGACTTTCGTGAGGCAAGAACACCAATTTGGCAGTAGCCCCGTGTCCTTTCAGTGCATTGTAATAACGTTCCGATTGGATAGGGAAAGTGCCGGAATTATTGTCCGCTTCTCCATGAACCATCAGGAGTGGAGTTTTCACCTTGTGGGCAAAAGAGAAGGGAGACATGTTGAAATAAACCTCCGGTGCTTCCCAGTAGCTTCGTTGCTCATACTGGAATCCAAAAGGGGTCAAGGTTCGGTTATACGCTCCGCTTCGAGCGATACCGGCGGCAAATAAATCGGTGTGTGAAAGCAAATTGGCCGTCATAAAGGCACCGTAAGAGTGTCCTCCAACCCCAATTCTATTTCGGTCACCGATTCCCAACTCGACGATATGATCGATCGCAGCCTCGGCATTCGCGACCAATTGCTCAATAAAGTAGTCATTCGGCTCTTTGTCTCCTTCACCTACGATAGGCATCTCAGTCTGGTCCATAATCGCATAGCCCTGAGTCACCCAGTAGATTGGTGAACCCCAGCTTAATCGGGTAAATCGATACTTTGAGCCTCTTACCTGAGATGCGATTTCGGCTGATTTGTATTCTCTTGGATAAGCCCACATCAATACGGGTAGTGGTGCATCTTCGCCTGGTGTAAATCCTTCTGGGGTATAAATGACAGCTGAAAGATCCAAACCATCCTTACGTTTGTACTTGACCAATTGCTTGTTGATTCCTTTAATGGATTCATAAGGGTGAGCGAATGCGGTCACCTGCTGAGGAGCTATTCTTCTTTTGGTATTGACCAACCAATAATTAGGCTGGATGTCTGTACTTTCTTTCAGGGTAATGAATTCGGTTCCCTCATCATCCAAGACTTTGACCACACGCTCGTAAAATGGAGCTTCGGACCTCCATAGGATTTCTTGCTCTTTGGTTTTGGTATTAAATGTGGATAAGAAAGGCATACTTCCCTCTGGGCTTCCTCCCTCAGAAGTCATAAAAATCAAATCGCCTTTTCTCAAGAGCACATTTTCTCCAAATTCATTTTCAGTGTACATCGGACTTCCCGGATCATTGTAAATGTCGTCGTAAGAACGGTCAATGATTACGCGTTTTTCCTGGGCAGGATTAGATGGGTTGATGACGGATCGGATTTCTCGACGGGCACCGAACCAACGCTCATTTAAGATGGCAAAATCATCAGTTGACCAGGAAATTCCCCCAAAACGGAGTGAAGTAGTCGCTAATTTTTGCTTGCTTCCGGAAAATGGAGCAGCCAAGGTATAGACGATCTCACGCTCTTCCATTTCCACTTTGCCATCTCCGCCGTCTTGAGCTTCCACCCAATACAATACCGCAGGCTTATCTGCTCTCCAGTTGATGCTTCTTGGGCCAGTTACGGTCGCATCAAATCCTGTTGGTCTGACTTCGTCCAACGGAATCTGAGCGAAAGTTTTTACTTTTTGTCCCTCCTTGGACCAAATCTCCACATCATACGGGAAGCGAGAGGCTGGAACTAGGTAGGAAAATGGTTGCTTAATAATCTCTACAAGTAGGTAAGAACCGTCAGGAGAAAGATCAAAAGACTTGATCATAGCCTTCGGTCCAACGGCTTTTTTATTCCCATCAAGATCAACGAGCATCAGTTGAGTATCCATGAAGTAAGCAAAAAGTTGCTCATCGTAAGGATTGCTCAACAGATCCTGATAGGTTCTGGAAGGAGCAGCATCACCACTTGTTTCTTGAATTACTGGACCTGCAGGAGCAGCAGGTTCTTCTGGTATGGATCCGCGATCTGGATTATTGGCTTTGATCAGGATTTGATTTTCTGGGGTCCAAGTCATCACATTACCCATTACATCATTGAGAATGGGATCGGTTAGTTTTTTTGCTGTAAATGTCACCATATCTACCACCCACAGGCTGATGCCTTTAGCTTCGGTATTGGTAAAGGCCAGGTATTTTTCATCTTTAGAAAGCGCAAAACCACCCATGGCAGGGTTTTCTGGCAAGCTCTTGATTTGGATCTCCTCCCCACTCTTGGTCATCCGGATTTTAATATTTTCCACAGATCGACTTCTGGAAGGTCCAGAAGTAGCAGGATTGATTCGCATGCCGGCGATTCTCAGTTCAGGCTGGGCAAGCTCCGCAATGGTGGGATTTCCTGCACTTTCTAAAAGCATCATCCAATCTCCATCTTTGGAGAAGCGAACCGATGGGGTGTTTGGGGCGTTGACCAAATCCGCAATAGCACTGGGCGGAGTTTGGTAAGTTTGACCAAAAGCAGGCAAACAAAATGCTGCTACAACTAGCCAAATTAGGGATTGTAGTTTTCTTTTTAGGCTCATATTCATTTTATGATTTTAATACCCTAAAATAATCAACCCAGGCTGACTTTTTTCAGAAATCTTATCCAATGGTCAATCCCGTGTTTTAATGAATGCTTACTGGATAGCGATGGATTTAATGGAATTTGATTTAATTTTTTTAAAGATTTAATTACCTTGATTATCAAAAAAACCTTGCTATGAAAAAGTCAACTCCATTCGTTATTTTATTCTTCTTTAGCTGCATTTTTGGCTATGGACAAGCCATAAAACCCACTATTGGGCTTAATTTTTCTGATGTAAAATCTTCCGATGATGTCATCAATGGAAATGGAAGCTGGCAGGTCGGGCTCAGTGTGGAATTTGGAAAGAAAATGTATGTCGAGCCTGGACTGTTTTTCATCTCTAGGAGTTTTGCAATTCAAGATGGAAATACCCAGGGGATCAACATCAGTGATCCGGATTTTAAGGGAATTAGGATTCCGGTAAGTCTGGGAGCCTATCTGATTGGAAATGAAGAGTCCATTTTTGCCTGGAGAGGTTTTGTCGGGCCGTCGGCATTTCTTTACACCGATACTGGAGATATCAATCCAGATGAGTTGAATGATCCTGCATGGGGGGTATTTGCCGGGACGGGTTTAAATATCTGGATCCTGTTTGTAGATCTTTCCTATGAATGGTCGGTCAATGATATTTCTCCGGCTTTTGCTCAAATTGATTTTGGACGAACGAATGGATTTTTTGCTCAGACGGGTTTTCGACTCAAGTTTTGATCTTTTGATTGGAGACCAATAAAAAAGGCCAAGTTGATTTTGTTCAACTTGGCCTTTTTTCAGCGAAAGGATTTTTATTTTCCTTTTTCTCCGATAGAAATCATCGCACATCGGAATCCAATGTGATTGGTCGCAGAGTCTTGATGCATAAATCTACGCGTACCTGGCGCTAGCCAGTAGGTAACATCTCTCCAGCTTCCCCCTTTATAAACTCTGATTTCATCACTGAATTTGGATATTTCGTAGTTTTCTGCCTCATCCTGATACCCATCCTTTCGAACTGGATTTAGGTCATCAGCATCCTGATAAGTCAATGGACGATAAACATCATAAACCCACTCGTTCATATTTCCCGCCATATGATAAAGCCCAAAGTCATTGGGAGCCATGTCGTATACATTGGTAGGAAGGATCTCTCCATCGTTTCGCTGATTTCCAGAAATACCTCCATAGTCACCTCTACCACGCTTAAAGTTAGCTAGGAAATCCCCTTGCTTGCCTTTACGCTTGACATTATACGGATTTCTAACTCCTCGACCATCCCAGGGATATATTCGGCCATATTCCTGGTTTTCATCCAAATACTGTGTTCCAATCATCGCTTTGGCAGCATATTCCCATTCAGCTTCACTAGGAAGGCGGTAATCTGCAAGCGCAACTCCTCGCTCGATTAATTGTGATTTGGTGAACGAGGAGTCTATGCCACGCTCTTCACGAATAAGTTCTTGTACATATTCAGTTCTCCATTTGGCATAGGTATTGGCTTGTTGCCAAGATACTCCCGCTACGGGGTAAAAATTAAACCCTGGGAATCTGAAATAATACGATTGATACATGTCATTGAAGGACAAGGCCCCACCCCACACGTCTTCTCTTGGCTCAAGATTTGCCAATGAATCAGCACTCACTCGCTTTTTCATGTCGAAGAGAAATTCTCTAAAATCGTTATTGGTGATTTCAGTTTCGTCAAGGTAGAAATTGGCTACGGTAATTGTTCGCTCCAAATTGTCTCGGAAAGCCATCACATCCTCTTCTTGAGAACCCAAAACAGCCCTACCCCCTTGGATAAATTTCAAGTTTGGACCTGGAATTTGCTCCGCATTTTTGGCTACAAAAAAATTGGTCGAATCGTTTTCCTCAAAAGAAAATTCAGCTCCGGTGGTAGCACTTTTTTTTCCGGGATTGTTAGCGGTGCGTCGACCATAACCTGGAGTTTTGTTACAGGAAGAGAGCAAGGACCCTCCGACGATCATCAGAGCGGCGGCCCATATTCCATAGGATTTGTTACTAAAACGCATATGTTTTTTCGAGTTTAGATCAAGTTTAAAGCGCTAATATATAGCCTATAACAGGCACTTCCAATTGTAAATATCCTTCTATTTCAAGAGCGAAGGCTTTCAATTAAGCGAATTTGGTCATTTACGACAAATTTTGTGTGCGAAAGTGCAATATTTATGCCAGTTAAATTTTTTAATTTTTGATTTCAAGCATCTCTTTTAGCCATTTTTGGGCGGAAGAAATGCTCCCCACTTCAGTTACGGTAAGAATCAAACGATTTTTGTGTTCTTTTATTTTAAAATGTCGGGAATTCAATTGAGCAAACCTCATAATCTGCATAAACACCGGAGAGCTGTAAAAGTCTTCTCGACTCGCCGGTAGCAGGTAGCATTTCATCTGATTGCTTTTTAGGACTAGTTTTTCAATTCCCAATTTTTCTGCTTTCCAACGCAAACGCACCGTTTCCATTAAATCCACGACCGATTCGGGAACCGGGCCAAACCGATCCAGAAGCATTGCAGCGAATGCCTCCAATTCCTCCTCATTTTTGATCGAATCCAACTTGGAATACAATCCCAGTCGTTCACTGATATTGCCCACGTATTCCTCAGGGATTAACAGTTCCAAATCCGTTTCGATCGTACAATCCTGGACCAGCACTTTGACTTTTTCCTTTAGGTCCTCTTCAAAAAGTGCCGCAAATTCATTTTCCTTTAGTTCCTGAACCGCCTCGTCGAGAATCTTATGATACATTTCAAATCCCAAATCGGTAATGAATCCACTTTGTTCTGCCCCTAATAGATTTCCCGCACCCCGAATATCAAGGTCCTTCATGGCAACTTTGAACCCGTCACCCAAATCGGAAAACTCCTCTAAGGTTTGCAGTCGCTTCCGGGATTCCGGCGTCAATCCGGACATCGGCGGGGTTAAAAGGTAACAAAATGCTTTTTTATTACTTCGTCCGACTCTTCCGCGCATTTGATGGAGATCGCTTAGCCCAAACATATGAGCTCTGTTGATGATGATGGTATTGGCATTGGAAATGTCCAATCCCGACTCAATAATATTGGTAGAGACTAAAACATCGTATTCGTGATTGATAAAATCTACCATGACCTGCTCCAGTTTTTTGCCGTCCATTTGACCATGTGCTCCGACCACTCGTGCTTCCGGGACCAATTTCATGATCAGGTTTGCAATACTGTCGATTTCTCCTACCCGATTGTGGACAAAAAAGACTTGTCCACCGCGCCGCAACTCATAAGCGATGGCATCTCGTATCACTTCCTCTTGAAAAGTCTGAACTTCCGTAGTAACCGGTTGTCTGTTGGGGGGAGGAGTAGCAATGACCGATAAATCTCGGGCCCCCATGAGTGAAAAGTGAAGGGTTCGCGGGATCGGGGTCGCAGTTAAGGTTAAGACATCCACATTGACCCGAAGGTTTTTGAGTTGATCTTTAACTTTCACTCCGAATTTCTGCTCCTCGTCTATGACCAAAAGTCCCAAATCTCGAAAAACGATGTCTTTGTTCACAATCCGGTGTGTTCCCACCAAAATATCAATGTCACCGGTTTTGACCCGTTCGATAATTTCCTTGACTTGCTTGGCTGTGCGAAACCGGTTGATGTAATCCACATTGACTGGAAAATCAGCTAACCTTTCCTTAAAGGTTTGGTAATGCTGCATGGCCAAAATCGTGGTTGGAACCAATATTGCCACTTGTTTTCGGTCGTTCACGGCTTTGAATGCTGCCCGGATGGCCACTTCGGTTTTCCCAAAACCTACATCTCCACAAACTAATCGGTCCATCGGATAGGATTTTTCCATATCCGATTTCACATCTGAGGTTGCAATCGCTTGATCTGGGGTGTCTTCATAAATGAAGGAACTTTCCAGTTCCACTTGGAGGACGGAATCCGCGGAAAACGCATAACCCGAAGCCGATCTTCGCTTAGCGTAGAGCGCAATGAGATCTTTTGCAATGTCTTTTACCTGCTTTTTGGCGCGCTTCTTTTTATTTTCCCATTCAGGGGAGCCCAACTTGGACATCGATGGCATTTGCCCTTCCTGTCCCGAGTATTTGGAAATTTTGTGCAGGGAATGAATATTGACATAAAGCAAGTCGTCATCCCGAAACACCAAGCGGACGGCCTCTTGCATTTTACCGGCTACATCCACTTTTTCCAATCCGGCAAATCGACCGACACCGTAGTCCACGTGTACGATGTAATCGCCCGGGTGAAGGGCTTTGAGTTCCTTGATTGTGAGCGCTTTGGATTTACTGGCTTTTTTCCTGGATTTGTATCGGTGGAATCGCTCAAAAAGCTGGTGATCGGTAAAACATACCAACTTTTTGCTTCGGTCTTCAAACCCTTCTCTAAGCCCAATCAACATGCTTTGAACCTGTAAAGTGGGGTCCAATTCTTGGAATATCCCGATCAGTCGATCGATTTGTTTGCCATTTTCAGCAGTAATGATATTGGTAAATCCTTTCTTTTCATTCTCAGCTAAGTTACTGACCAGAAGGTCAAAATTTTTATTGAATGAAGGTTGCGGCTGAGAATCCCAGTCTAGGATAGTTGGGGTTTTGAGATAAAATTGCCGCCCAAATTCCACATGCGAAAATCCACTCACCATCCGGATAAAATCAGTTCCCTTGTCAAAAAGATCAGCAGGTTTCAATACCGTCTTGGTTTGATTGGTTTTGGCAAGGATTTGTTCAAAAGTCTGTTCAGCCTTATGATAGGCCTCTGTCATCACATCGGCTGTGAGCTGATAATCTTTAATCCAAAGGATGGCATGCTCAGGCAAAAACTCCAGAAAAGACTGACGCACTTCTTGAAGCAGCTTGGTTTGAGTATTGGGAATTAAAGAAATTTGATTGACCGAGGCTATCGAGAGTTGGGTTTCCGGATCAAAGGTTCGGATGCTTTCGATTTCTCTTCCAAAAAGTTCGATTCGGTAAGGGTGCTCATTGGAAAAGGAAAAGACATCCAAAATCCCTCCTCGGATGGCAAATTGTCCAGGTTCGTAGACAAAGTCTGTCCGCTCAAAATCATAGCTACTCAACAGCTCGGAGACAAACTCCATATCCACTTTTTCGCCTACACTAGCCGTAAAGGTATTTTCTTTTAGGGACCGCTTATTGATTACTTTTTCATAGAGCGCCTCCGGATAGGTAATGATAATTTTTGAGTTGTCTTTGTGCTCCAAAACCTGGTTTAAAATTTCAGATCGAAGCAGCACATTGGCATTATCCACTTCCTCGTATTGATAGGGACGCTTAAAACTGGAGGGAAAAATCAAGTGTTCCTCCAGCTCCAATAAACTTTGGAGATCTGAATTGAGGTAAGCGGCTTCTTCTTTGTCTTGGGCGATGATCAGATGAAAACCTCCCTTGCTGCGAAAGTAGCTTGCAAAAACCACCATGTCCAGACTTCCGGAAAGACCCCGAATCTGAAAACCGGCTTTGGTTTCAGAGGAAAGTTTTTCTGAGAAAGTCTGTAAAAAAGGATCAGATTGATATATGGAAAGGAAAGCCTGTACGTCCAAGGGATGGGAGGGATTTATAGGTTTGGGGTTGCAATTTAGTGGATTTGGATGGTTGAATCCCAAATTCATCTAATCAATAAAATTTTGAACCTAAGGGTTCGAAAATTGTTTTGCTCAACGTGAAGGCGCCCCAAAAACAACAAACATGGTTCCAGCGAATCGAAAATTTACATCCCTATGAGACACTCTTGTATTTGGGGATGTTTGGAAGTGGCTTGATTTTTTTGTTTTTGACTGTGGCCTTTCTGTTTTCAGGATTGGACCAGCTAAGTGGTATGAACCAAAAAATGCCTCTTTCGTTCTTAATTTCCACATTTTTGTTGGTGGTTAGTGGTTACACGGCTACGCGGATGCGGATATTTTACCAAGAGGAGCGCACCCAGAAAGTGATTGATTCCCTTCGGAACACCCTATTACTTGGACTGGTTTTTACATTTTTGCAAGTTTCCGGTTGGCAAGAGCTAGAGGCGATGGGAATCAGTTTTCAAGGTATTCCAAGTGGAAGTTTTCTTTATGTTTTGAGCGGAATCCATATCTTTCACTTGTTGGGAGCAATGATTTTTGCGGTAATTCTTTGGATCCAATTGAAAAAACATCAAGCCGATGAGATAAAAAAGTTGATTTTGTTAACCAATCCTTTTGAGAAGATGCGCATCCGGCTTTTTACCGTGTATTGGCAATTCATGGATGGGATTTGGTTGATTTTGTTTTTGTTATTTGTCCTTAGCCTTTGATATGAAAATTACGATAGAAACATGGGTCAATTCGTCTGTTCACCAAGTAAAGGCGGGTTTCAATGAATCACTTTTCAAAAAATTAAGTCCTCCTTTTCCTCCGGTAGAGCTCCTTCGGTTTGATGGGTCAAAAACTGGGGATTTGGTGTCTTTGGAGTTGAATTTTATCTTTTTCAAGCAAAAATGGACCAGTGAAATTACCGAAGACGGCTTAGTTGAAGGAGAATTTTTCTTTGTAGATGAAGGGATCGAATTACCTTTTTTTCTGAAAAAATGGAAGCATCGACACCGGGTAATCCAAAAGCAATCAGGGGCCGTCATTCGGGATGAAATCACCTATGCCGGACCCAATCATTTCATGACGCTTTTACTTTATCCTGCACTTTATTTGCAGTTTCTGTACCGAAAACCCATTTACAAAAAGCTCTTCAATAAAGGCTAAATTACCGTCTGATGATCACAGTTTGGAATTTGGCAATCTCCATATAGGACCAAGGAATGTGAGGTGATTTCGGATTGAAATTTCATTCCGATCATTTCTTTAATCTGATTGATTTTTGGATCAGAAAATTCCCGGATTTTTCGGCATTGATTGCAGACATGATGATCGTGATGCTTGTACGTGAGCGCTTGCTCGTAGAGTGCGACTTTGTCTTTGAATTGGTGTTTTACGGCTAAACCACTTTCAACTAAAAGATCCAAGGTATTATAAATTGTGGCGCGGCTTATGGTATATCCTTTATTGCGCATTTTCAGAAAAAGCCCTTCCACGTCAATATGCTCGTCTTCGGGAAGTGAATACAGTTCATCGATAACCGAATACCGCTCAGGGGTTTTACGACTTCCTTGCTTGAGAAGAAAATTTTCAAATATCTTTTTTGCTTTTTCGATTAGTGCTTTATCTGCCATGATCTCTTTTTTCCAAAAATAAAGATGAATCATTCTCATTTTTTTGACAACCATTGAGCGCTCTTAGATTCTAATTTGGTTTCAATCTAATTAAACCCTTTCGGTTTGTTTAAAACAAGTGGCCTGGGAAAACTGGTTATGTTTTTTGACAGTTGATTGTGAAAAACCGTATATTAAAGCATTCCCCGGAAATCGATTCATGGTAAAGAATAGTTGTTTTTCAATTTTTCTGCTCATCCTCCTTTCAGTAGAAAGCCTGGGTCAGGTACCTGGTTTTTTTATGAAAGAGGATAAGCGAAAGGTGGTATTGCCTTTTTATGCTTCCAATAGCTTGATCATCGTGCCGGTTTCGATCAATGGAAACCCACCGATGAATTTTTTAATTGACACGGGAGTTCGATCGAATATCCTATTTTCGAAAGATCTTGGGGATGCCTTAGGACTGGAATATACCCGCCGACTGAATCTCATGGGCGCTGACGGGAGTGATGAAATCATGGCCTCGGTCTCTCCAGTCAACCATTTTGATTTGGGACCCATTGAAGGCATCGCCCAAAGTCTGCTGGTTATTGAGGATAATTTTCTGGATTTGGAAGCTGTAGTGGGGGTGCCCATTTACGGGATCATCGGTTATGAGTTTTTTAAATTTAATCCGGTAAAGATTAATTATGACCATGAGCGAATTGATTTTTTTCAGGTCGATAGGTTGGGATGGAATAAGTTTTTTTTCAGAAAAATGGACTTAGAAATCGTTCAAAATAAGCCTTATATCCAATCTAAAATCCAACAAAAAGACGGGAGCCACCTTACCGCAAAGCTGCTCATTGATACCGGAGCAAATCACGGATTACTTTTGAATCGAGAAATCACCGAGGACATTACCATGCCTCCGATTTTTATTGCCGCTGAGTTGGGCCAAAGTCTTGGAGGACTCCTGTATGGCTATATCGGCAGGGTGGACTGGTTGAAAATTGCTGGCTTCAAGCAGCAGGAGGTCTTGACCTCCTATCCAGATGAGACCGCATTTTCTTACCTCATTAAAAATACCGGACGACTGGGGAGTTTGGGTTCCGAAGTTTTGGGTCGCACGCGTTTGATCTTAGATTATCCCAATGAAAAAGCCTACATCAAAAAAGGAGATGCTTTTTATGCACCCTACCAATACGATATGAGCGGATTGACTGTGCGGAAGACTCCTTCGGATGAAAAGCGGTTTTATGTGGGCGATGTGCGGGCAGGCTCTCCTGCTGGACAGGCAGGGGTATTACCCTTCGATGAGATTTTGAGTATCAATAAAATCCCAGTTTTGATTTGGGAGCTTTCAGAGGTGATCAAGCTCTTGAGGTCCGAAGAAGGGCGAACGATTGAAATTGAAGTGCGTCGTTATTTTGATGAGGATTTGGTCCAGTATGAGGATTTTACTTATCAGTTTACTCTCCGAAAGCAAATTTGAAATCAGCGAATGATCTGGTTTAAATTTCATACTTTTGAACCGGCAAAATTTTGGACAACCAATTTCAAAAAAAACCGTCCTTAGAGAAGTTTTCTAACCAAAACACACTATGAAAAAATTAGTAATCCCTATTGCAATTTTAGCGATTATCGGTGTATTTGTTTACACCAAAGCTGTCGGTACCTATAATATGTTTGTCCAAACGGAGGAGCAGGTTAACGGTCAATGGGCAGAAGTAGAAACCCAATACCAGCGAAGGGCAGATTTAATTCCTAATCTAGTTAGCACGGTTAAAGGCTATGCGGATTTTGAACAGGAAACGCTAACGGGTGTTGTGGAAGCACGAGCAAAAGCCACTTCCATGAATATTGATGCCAATGATTTGAGCCCAGAAAACATCGAGCAGTTTCAAGCCGCACAAGACCAGCTCTCAGGAGCATTGAGCAGATTATTGGTGACAGTAGAGCGCTATCCTGATCTCAAAGCCAATCAAAACTTTTTGGAGCTTCAGGCTCAGTTGGAGGGAACCGAAAACCGGATTGCCGTAGCTCGTAGAAATTTCAACGAGTCGGTAATCACCTACAATACCAATTTGAGAACCTTTCCAAATAACATCTTTGCAGGATGGTATGGTTTTGAAACCAAGGGAACCTTTGAGGCTGCTGCAGGGGCGGAAAATGCACCTACAGTGGAGTTTTAAATAATTAGCTATGGCTAAAAAATTATTCTCCGATGAGGAGAGAAAACAAATAGTAGCAGCAATTCGAACAGCAGAAAATCAAACTTCCGGAGAGATTCAGGTGCACATCGAAAATCACTGTCGAGGAGATGTGCTGGATCGGGCTGCCGAAGTATTTGAAACCCTAAAAATGTATCAAACTGCTCAGCGAAATGGAGTATTATTTTACCTGGCGGTATCCGATCATAAATTTGCCATTTTGGGAGATGCGGGGATCAACCGGGTTGTTCCAACTAACTTTTGGGAAAGTATCAAAGACCACATGACTGCCAGATTCAGGTTGGGTGAATTCACCCTGGGCCTGATAGATGGAATTCATCGGGCTGGAGAGCAATTGGCTACGCATTTCCCCCATCAGGGGGATGAGGATGAAAACGAACTATCAGATGAGATTTCCTTTGGGGCTTAACGTCCTTTTCTTCAGTTTCTTTCTTAGTGTTCAAGCGATTGTTTTCGCTCAGGATTTTCCTCCTGTGCCCAATCCGCCACGACTGGTCAATGATTTTGCTGGAGTGCTTTCTTCCGATCAAGTCGCCCGATTGGAAACTAAACTGTCCGCCTACAATGACAGCACTTCCTCACAGATCGCAGTCGTTTTGATTAAATCGGTCGGCCCCTACGACATTTCCGATTATGCCTTTCAACTCGGAGATCTCTGGGGAATTGGAGGAGGAGAAAATGATAACGGAATCCTGATCCTGGGCGCCATGGACGACCGGGAAGTTTTCATTGCAACTGGATATGGTCTGGAAGGGGCAGTACCAGATGCTCTGGCAAAACGTATCGTGACCAATTTGATTATCCCCAATTTTAAAAAGGAGGATTACTACACAGGGTTGGATCAAGCCACGGATATGATTATCAAATTGGCCTCAGGAGAGTACCAGGCAGAGGAGGTCATGTCCGATGGCAATAGCGGAGGGGCCCTGATTGTATTTTTGCTATTCATCGTGATTTTTGTCGTTTTGCCGATGCTTAAAAATCGAAATGATAACAATAACCACATGGGTGGTCGTGGCGGTGGAGTAGATTTATGGACTACGATCATGCTTGCCAATATGCTGAAAGGCAGTGGAGGAAAATTTGGTGATTTCTCCAGTGGTGGTGGAAGTTTTGGAGGGGGTGGCGGCTTTGGCGGTTTCGGAGGCGGTAGCTTCGGAGGCGGCGGAGCTGGAGGGTCTTGGTGATCAAAAAGATAAAATAAAAAAAGCGCCATGTTTGGCGCTTTTTTGATCTATACACAAACCGAATTAACCCACTCTTTCAATTTGGGAGAAATAGAAATTTCCCTCGATAGCGGCATTTTCATCAGAATCTGATCCGTGTACAGCATTTGCCTCAATGGATTTGGCAAAAATCTTTCGGATAGTTCCTTCTGCTGCATTTGCTGGATTGGTTGCCCCGATCAGGGTTCTGAAATCCTCTACCGCATTGTCTTTTTCCAAAATAGCGGCGATAATCGGTCCAGAAGACATATAGGAACAAAGGTCTTGATAGAATGGTCTTTCTTGATGTACTTCATAAAATTTACCAGCTAACTCTGGAGTCAGTTGGGTCGCTTTCATCGCTACGATTTTAAAACCTGCTTCTTCGATCATTTTAAGGATTGCTCCAGAATTGCCCGCTTCAAATGCGTCAGGCTTGATCATGGTGAATGTTCTGTTTCCTGCCATGTGTTTTTGAGTTTACATTGGTTTAATTCGGGCGCAAAAATAGGGGAATAGAAATCAGAATCCGAGTGAATCTGTCGAATATTCCCTTATTCGATTCATTTTCAGTAAAATGACCGAGTTGGCATTTGCAAAAAAAATCATGACCTTTGCGGACTACTAGTGCCTAAGTGCCGTTGAATAGATATAAATGGAAGCATTAGCCTCATTTAAGAAAGAACTTTCCTCATCAAAAAAAATATTTATCACCACTCACGTCAAACCTGATGCCGATGCGCTGGGATCCTCTTTGGGATTGGCTAACTATCTGCTCAAGAAAGGTCATGAGGTCACGGTGGTCACGCCCACAGACTATCCTTCATTTTTGAATTGGATGGAGGGCAATGATACCGTGCTGGATTTTAGTCGAGAGGATTTGAAGCCAGCTGCCCAAAAAGCCCTTTTGGAAGCAGACATGATATTCTGCTTGGATTTTTCGGCTTTGGGTCGGGTAAATGAACTGGGAGAGATGATCCGTCAATCGGATGCCTTTATCGTTAACATCGATCATCATCAGGATCCGGAGGATTTTGCAGATTTTCGCTATTGGAGTACACAGGCTGCGGCAACGTGTGAGCTTGTTTATGAGCTGATTGTAAATCTAGGGGATAAAGCATTGATTGATAAGGATATTGCTGAGTGTCTCTACGCTGGGATTATGACCGATACGGGTGGATTTCGACATCCCAATACCACCAAAAATGTCCATTTGGTCGTTGCCGAATTAATTGATATCGGAGCAAATGCCTCTCAGATCGCCAACTGGATTTATGATTCCAATTCGATCAATCGACTCAAGTTTATTGGCTTTGCCATCAGCAGGAGATTGATTATTCGAGAAGACCTTCATACGGCCTACTTTGCAATAGGAAAAAAAGATCTTAAAAAATATCAAAGCCGTACTGGTGACACCGAAGGATTGGTGAATTATGCTTTATCTTTGGACGGAATCAAAATTGCTGCGCTATTTTCTGAGCGGGAGGATGGAATAAAAATTTCCTTTCGATCCACTGTTGATGTAGCGATCAATAAATTTGCTGCGTCCTACTTCAATGGAGGAGGACACAAAAATGCGGCCGGAGGGAAATCCGAACTGAGCCTGAAAGAAACGATCGAGCGATTTGAATCCTTGGTCGATGAGCATCAGGATGAATTGTTTCATCAAGAAACTGTCTCAGCGGATTGAACCGAGGGCCTTTATACGTGAAAAAAACCATCAAATCTTTATGAAAAATTCCAAAAGCCTTTTGGCTATCCTAGCGGTGGTGCTAGGCCTAAGTGTTTCCTCCTGTCAGAAAACCAAAGTAACAGAAAAGGACGGCATAGAGTACAGCTACATTGAAGAAGGGGCTCAAAAGCCAGAAAATGGAGAATATGTACTTTATCACCTTGAGATCAAAAACGGGGAGGATTCGGTAATTTATACCACTTTGGAGCAGCCTTTTCCAGGCTATCTTCAGGCCAATGATTCTACCCCAACCAATAATGGGATGGATGAGATTTTCCTCAATTTGAAAAAAGGGGATAGCATTGCCTTTGAGTCTACTGCAGAAACCATCTTCGGTCCTAATTTCCCTCCATTTCTGGAAGCGGGAGAGGCAGTCAAAGTTCGTTTAGGAGCTTTCGAAATCATGGACGAGGCAGGGATTCAGGATTACTTTGCCAAAGTGATGGAAAAGGAGAATGCCGAAAAGGCCGAGCGAGCCAAAGTCTTGATCGTTGAGGAAGGAAAAACCATCGAGGAGTACGCCGCAGAAAACAACATCGAAGTGCAGAAAACTGAAAATGGGCTGTATTATTCCATCGAAGAGGAGGGTACTGGCGAGGAAGTGACTCCGGGCACGACCATGTATGTCAACTATGCCGGATACCTATTGGACGGAACCTTATTTGATACCTCTTGGGAAGAGATCGCTAAAGAAAATAATGTTTATTCTGAGCAGCGTGCTTATGAACCACTTCCGGTCAATGTTGGAATGGGTCAGGTGATTCCAGGATGGGATGAGGGGTTATTGCTCCTTAAAAAAGGGTCTAAGGCCAAATTTTTGATCCCTTCTCCGCTTGCCTATGGAGAAAATGGAGCTGGAGCAACGATAGGTCCCAACTCTATTTTGATCTTTGACGTTGAAGTCACAGACGTGCAAAAATAAACGACGTTTACTGAGTAAAATCAAACTAAACCACATATGCTAAAATCAATTCGTTTTTCTCTGGTTCTACTTTTTCTAGTAGGATTTGGTCTAAGCTCCTGTATTGATAATGAATCTACAGTGGAGGCCATCTTGATCAAGGATAAGGAGGCTATAGCTGAATACCTTGCTGAAAATCCACTGGAAGGTGAAAAGGAGTTTATCGATGAATTCACCGGAGTTCACATGTTTTGGCATAGGGTGTCAGAAAGTGAAATTAAACCTGAGATCGGGGATACCCTTTCGGTAGATTATGTGGGAAAATTATTGAGCAACCGAGTTTTTGATACTTCAGTGGAGCAAATTGCTCGGGACAATGATGTGTATAATGAAAATCGAGAATATGGTCCTCTTCGATATAGACTTTCAAATCAACTTCAGTTAATAGAGGGTTTTGAATCGGCCGTTAGTTTGATGGAAGAAGGCGATAGTGTGACCGTCATTTTCCCCTCCATCTATGGTTATGGTTCGGCAGGTAGTCAAGGTGGACCAGTTCCGATTCCACCCAATTCTCCGATAATTTTCGGAATCGAACTTCTTGATATCAAAAAACCAACGAATTAATGAATCGTACTAATCCTTATTTTTCTGTCTTTTCTCTTCTTTTGGCTGTGGCAATTTCCGCCTGCGAGCCCACCAATCCTTTTGGTAATGGTCCCACCTACAACATCGAGGAAAACCTCGAAAGAGACCGGGTCATTATTGACGAGTATTTGGCAAATGCCGAGATTGATAGCCTCTATCGAATTCACCATGAAAGCGGAGTCATCATCATCGTTCAGGAGGAAGGAGAAGGTACTCGACCCATGGTTGGATCTGTGGTTTACACCGATTACACGGGATCTTTGATTTCTGATGGGACGGTATTCGACACGAGCTTTGAGGATGTGGCCAGAGAAAACGATTTGTTTGACGAAGAAAGAGAGTACCTACCCATCCAATTCACTGTAGGTCGTGCTGAAGTAATTCAAGGTTGGGAGATTGGGTTTCAACGCCTGAGACCGGGATCCAAGGCTGTCTTACTAATCCCTTCCCCCTATGCATATCGGGATGCAGACCGCGAAGCTATCCCCCCTAATTCTGTGCTTCGATTTGATGTGGATTTCTTAGGAATTGATTAAGGAAAAGGGCTTCGGCCCTTTTTTTGTCTTCTTTAGTTTTTTTCGTCTATGGTCACATGGAAAACCCTGTAGAATCATTTTTGTGCGTCGACCACTCGACTTGGGTGGGTCAGGTGGCAAAAATAAGGTGATTAGAGTTGATTTTTAAGGGTCAGGTGGAATCTCCGGGGGGTATTGTTCTACCCATGTCTGATTCCACATCATGCTCGATTTCAAAAAAGATTACTTTCTCCAACTCGGGATCAGCGGGGGGACTTTTTGTTGGTATCGCTTATACGAATCGCCGAATTTTTCCATGAGATTTTTTTCCTCAAAATAAATCCCAATGGGCAGGTAAATCACCAAACATGCTAAATGAATCATTGCGGTACCAGTTCCGGCTACCAGCAAATAACCTAAAGCAATCAACAGGAGCCCTGCATACAAAGGATGTCTTATTTTTCCGTAAAGCCCACTTTTTATCAGGTTTTCCTTCTCCGGTGAAGCAGGATTTAGACCCAAGAATTGCTTTATAGACCAGGCTTTGCTGCTTTTGACTGAGAGAATGGTCCCAAAAGTAGCCAGAAGGTATCCCAAATAGACGATCAGATTACTTTCTTTGAAAATCCGATCTGGTTTGATGAGAACAGCTTGTATCAGGATTGCCAAAAACAAAAGGATGGAAAAGGTAGAATAAAAAAGTCTGTACCATTTATAGCCTGAAGCTAATTTCTCCTTAAGAATTCTTTTTAACTTGGAGCTGGCTAAGAAACTGTGGAGGCCGTAAAAGATCGCCCAGCTTCCGGCTAAGAGTAGATATTCCATTGAAAGTGATTACCCAGTAAAACGCTAAATTTTTATGAAAATCGGAATTATTCGTGAAGGAAAAAATCCCCCGGATAGGCGAAGTCCATTTACACCCGAGCAAGTGTCCTTATTGGAGGAAAGATACGAAGGGGCTTTCCGTTTTTTTGTGGAGTCAAGTCCGGACAGGGCATTTTCCGATGAGGAGTACCGACAAAAAGGGATTGAAGTTTTAGATGACATTTCAGCATGTGATGTTTTTTTTGGAGTGAAGGAAGTTCCAATCGAGCAGCTCAAGTCTGGAAAGACTTATTTCTTTTTCTCTCATACGATCAAGCGTCAAATCTACAATAGAGGGCTTCTCCAAGCAGTTTTGGAAAAAAACATTCGGCTCATTGACTACGAGGTGCTCAAGAATCAACAGGGAAATCGAGTCGTGGCCTTTGGTCGTTGGGCGGGCATTGTAGGAGCCTACAATGCTTTTTGGACCTATGGAGTCAAAACGGATTTATTTCAGCTCAAACGGGCTAAAGATTGCTTTGATTTGGCCGAGATGCAGGACGAATTGGAAAAAGTGCAACTTCCTCCGATCAAAATCATTCTTACCGGAGCAGGACGGGTAGGCAAAGGAGCACGGGAAATATTGGAATCCCTGAATATTCGGGAAGTTAGCAAGGAGGAATTTCTCCACTGGTATTTTGATGAACCGGTTTTTGTCAACTTGCATTCTGCTGATTACAATCGCCGAAAGACGGATGGTGGGTTTGACAAGGAGGAATTTTATCAGTTTCCAGAGCGGTACGAGAGTCATTTTGCTAAATTTGCTGAAGCCGCAGAGCTATTAATTGCGGCTTCCTACTGGGATCCGGAGGCTCCCCGTTTGTTTGAGCTTCACCAAATCAATGATGAGGATTTTTCCATTTCTGTCATAGCCGATATCACCTGTGACATCAATGGCTCAGTTCCTACTACCTGCCGTGCTTCGACAATTGCTTCACCGGTTTACGATATTGATCGGGAGAGCGGTCAGGAAATTAAAGCGTTTGGGAAGCAAACCAGTATTTCGGTGATGGCAATTGATAATTTGCCCTGTGAATTGCCCCGGGAGGCGAGCCGGGATTTTGGAGAGCAACTCATAAAATGGGTGATTCCGGAACTTTTAAAAGATCATTCGCCTATTTTGGAGCAAGCAACCGTCGCCAGGGATGGAGACCTAACCTTGGAATTTATGCATTTAAAAGATTTTGTTTATCCTCATGAATAAGCTAAACAGATACCTAGAGTCTACCTTATTGAAACCGACCATGACTGAAAAGGAGGTAGACGTTTTGGTCAGGGAAGCGATCGAAGAGCAGGTTGTCGGAGTTTGTGTTCCTCCATTTTGGGTCAAAAAAGTAAAAAGAGATCTTCAGGATCAGGATATTCAATTGGTTACTGTAATTGGTTTTCCCTTTGGCTATCAAGACACGGCGACCAAAGCCTTTGAAACCAGTGTGGCTATTGAAAATGGGGCTGATGAGTTGGATCTGGTCTGGTCACAGACCGCGTATCATTCCGGGATGAACTGGCCGAAAATTGAGATCGCAAAAATTAGTAAAATCTGTCATGAATCAGATCGATCACTCAAGGTCATTATCGAAACCGCCTATCTTAATTCAGAGCAAATCCGGGAAGCCTGTTTGATTTGTCAGGATTCGGGCGCAGACTTTGTCAAAACTTCAACAGGATATGCTACAAGCGGAGCTAAAATGGAAGATATTGTCCTGATGCGAAAGACCTTATCTTCTCAGGTGGGGATCAAAGCAAGCGGAGGAATCAAAAGCTTGGACTTTGCTTTAAGCTTGATTCAAGCGGGTGCCGATCGGATCGGTACCAGTTCTGCCAAGCAATTGATGGATGCTTGGAGGGCTGCCAAAACTTAATCGGTACTGAAGTAGATCAGTAAAAAAGGAATAATGAAGAAGGTTAACAAAATATAAGCAAATCCCAAAAATCGGGATTGGACCGATTTTTTACCCATATATAAGGCGAGTTGTACGGGTAAAATTCGAATGGAAGGAAAGGATAAAATGACTATTGCACCCAAAACATTGAACAATAAATGAACGATTGCCAAAGCAATTGCTGCTTCACTTTTGTAAATGGCGGCAATCCCTGCTGTGATGGTCGTTCCAATATTAGCTCCTACAATAAAAGGGAAAACCTTTTTAAGTGAGACCTTTCGATTGGCCACTAAAGGGACTATCAGGGAGGTAGTAACCGTGCTTGACTGGACAGCTGCAGTAAAAAAAACCCCATAAAGCATTGCGATGCCTGTTTTTTTAAATATCAGCTTGCTGATATCCCTAAAGCTATCTACCACAAAGGTTTTATAAACCGCGGTAGCCAGCAATTTAATGGACACAAAAACCAAGAAGACGGCAATCAATGCCATTAAAAAAGGAATACCGATGATGCGGTTAAGCCATTCGGTTAGCGGCCGGGTAAAGACCACATTGTTAAATATGGGGCCATTTAAAGGAACGTCAGAGACAAAAAAGCCCGCTAGAAATGAGGCGGATTGGGATAAAAATCCAAAATAAAGTTCCAGGGGAAGGAGGAACAATACCGTGAAAATGTTGAATAAATCATGAACTATTCCTGCCGAAAGGGCACGTTTGAATTCCTTCTTTTTCATGATGAAGGAAAAAGACACTAACGTACTTGTTAGTGTTGTACCAATATTGGCCCCCATGACCATGGGTACCGCTTGATCCAAACTCATGGATCCTGACGCGACTACAGCCACAATACTGGAAGTTACCGTAGAGCTGCTTTGAATCAAGGCGGTCATCAATAAACCGATAAAAAGGCTGACAAAGGGGTTTCGGGTCGCCACCAACAACTCCTTAAAAACAGTATCATTCAGGTTGCCCATAGACACCACCAGCATGTCAATGGAAAAGATAAACAGGAGCAAAGCCACTCCCATGACTAAATAGCTTTTAGTCGGATTTGACTTTTTGATCTCTGGTTCCCAGCTTTCCATTTGATTGGCTGTGGTGAGTTGGTTTAGGTGAGTAAGAAATGGGAAATGACTTGTTTAAATTTAGCCACTCTCCAAATTTTTATTCAATTATTTGGCAAAAGTTGAAATTTTTTTACGAAATACAAGCTTCAAGTCTGCTCAAAACGAATGATTTGCACTGAGTTAACAATTTCTTAATATGGCTAGCGAAATAACTTCTTTAATTTTGTCCCAAAGCCTATAAATACCCACCATGGCCAAGAAAAACATCGACCAAAATATCAATCAGGAAAAGCTTTCTAAAACCGCCTATGCCCTGTTTGATTTTACCAAGAAAGAAAAATCATTTTTGATCATGGTCAGCGTACTAGTTTCCATTGCGGCGATCATCACTCCTTATACCTATGCGGCGATGTGGTTTGGGTTTAGTTTGGCAGCCTATTCGGCCATTGCTAATGACAGTATCCAAACGATAGGAACATTTATCGCCTCCAATCAAAACCGTAAGTGGTACTGGTTGTGGTTATTTATGGGATTGATCTTTGTAGGTACGGTCACCTACAGTTGGTTTACCTATAATGGTGATGTTAGCTATGAGCGCTTAAGTGTTCCGGGGTTGGAACAAGCTCCGACTAGTTTTGTTTTTCTCCAATTGGCTGCACCCATAGTCCTGTTGATCATGACTAGGATGCGGATGCCGGTATCTACCACTTTCCTCCTTTTGAACGTCTTTACGTACAAAGCAGGAACTATTGTGGACGTGATGTTCAAAAGTTTTTCCGGTTACCTCTTAGCCTTTGTGATTGCCATCGTGGTTTGGTTTGTTTTGGAGCGATTTGTGAAGAATTATCTGAAAGGGGAAGCCAAACCGTATTGGATCTTTTTACAGTGGATTACTTCCGGAATGCTTTGGTCGGTATGGATTATGCAAGACGCGGCTAATATCGCGGTATTTTTACCCCGACAGTTAAATGCTTGGGAATTTTCGGCCTATGCTGGATTCGTATTTCTTGGACTTGGTTTTCTCTTTTACATGAAGGGGGATAAAATCCAGCAGATTGTTAATGAGAAAACCAGTGTCACTGATGTCCGGGCGGCGACAATTGTGGATTTTGTGTATGCAATAATCCTGTTTTACTTCAAAATATACAGTGCAGTTCCCATGAGTACGACTTGGGTATTTATTGGTTTGCTGGGCGGTAGAGAGTTGGCAATTGCGATCGGGAAGCATGGTAAAGCTAAGAAAAAGCATGCGTGGAGGTATCGAGCTTTTACCTTAGCCAGAAAAGACATTTCCAAGGCCTTTATTGGATTAGTGGTTTCCCTGATTTTGGCAATTATTATCAATGAGGGAGTACGAAACGAAATTTTGGATTACTTCCGGTAATGGAGCTTTATTCCCAGGAGTTTTTTATGAATGAAGCCCTCAAACAGGCAAAAATCGCCTTTGAGGAGGGAGAAATTCCAGTAGGTGCGGTGGTGGTCTGTAAAAACAGAATTATTGCCAAAGCCTACAATCAAACCGAAAAACTCAATGATGTCACGGCCCATGCCGAAATGATTGCCATTACCTCAGCGGCTAATTCCCTGGGGAGTAAATACCTTTCTGATTGTACCCTTTATGTGACGTTAGAACCTTGCCTGATGTGTGGCGGGGCACTTTTTTGGTCCCAAATCAGTCAGGTATTTTTTGGAGCGGCTGATCCCAAACGAGGTTACCAGCAAATTGGGCCCTCGGTTTTACATCCCAAAACCAAGGTTCAAGGCGGGATTTTGGCTGAGGAATCCACTCAATTGTTGAATGAATTTTTTAAAAAGCTGAGAAAATAGCTAGAATTTGGAGTTCAAAGAACCTTTTTTAGTATTCGATGGTTTTCAAACCAAATGTAAGAATCAATTTTAATTCATGTTTAACTATAAATTTTAAAACAAAATGGCTTTTGAACTCCCACCATTACCTTACGCTTTCAATGCACTCGAACCGCATATCGATGCCCGCACCATGGAAATTCATCACGGAAAGCATCACAACGCCTATGTAACCAACTTGAACAATGCCATCGCAGGCACTGATCTAGAAGGAAAATCGCTCGAAGAGCTGATGCTTCAAGCAGGAGCTAACGTAGCGGTCCGAAACAATGGAGGCGGACATTACAACCACAGTCTTTTTTGGTCCATTCTTTCCCCTACCGGCGGAGGTCAACCCACTGCCGAGCTCGCCAATGCGATCAATGATAAATTTACCAACTTTGATAATTTTAAGGAAACTTTCAATAAGGCAGCAGCAACTCGTTTCGGCTCTGGCTGGGCTTGGTTAATTTTGACTGCAGCAGGCAAGCTAGAAGTAATTTCTTCCCCGAATCAGGATAATCCTCTGATGGATGTTGCTGAAATCAAAGGAACTCCAATCATCGGTTTAGATGTATGGGAGCATGCTTACTACCTGAATTATCAAAATAGAAGGCCGGATTACATTTCTGCATTTTGGAATGTAATCAATTGGGGTGAAGCAAACAGACGCTACTTGGCGGCCTTGAAATAATCGATTAAACTTTACTTTAACCCTCTTGGTATTTGATCGAGAGGGTTATTTTTTTCTTCTGGTCGCTCTTGTCATTAATTTTCTAGACAAATAATCGATTACTTCATAATTGATTAAATTACTGGCGGAACGCTCAGCTTACTTTCCTATGATATTATTATTCCTTTACCTTTTTGTTGCTTTAATCACCTCTTTTTTATGCTCATTTATGGAGGCGGTTCTCCTTTCTGCACCTGTTTCTTATTTACGGGCTCAGGGGGCAAAAGGAGTCAAAAGTGCGGTTACCATGATCGAGCTAAAAAAAGATATTGACCGGCCGCTTTCCGCTATCCTTTCCCTAAACACCGTGGCACATACGGTAGGTGCAGCTGGGGTTGGGGCGCAAGCCACCTTAGTTTTTGGGGAAGCCTATTTTGGAATCGTTTCTGCAGTATTAACGCTTTTGATTTTGGTTGTTACTGAGATTATCCCAAAAACACTCGGAGCAAATTATGCCAAAGAGCTTACCGCTTTAGCCAGCAAACTGATCCAGGCTACCATTTTTATAACCTACCCTCTGGTTTTGATTTCTTCTGTCCTGACTAAAGCCTTGACTAGAAACAAACAGGAACTGACCACTAGTCGGGACGAGATCTCTGTTTTGGCAAGCATCGGTACCGAGGAGGGAATTTTTGCTGAAAAGGAGAATAAAATCATTCAAAATCTGATTAAGCTCAAAAGCTATAAAATCGCCGAAATTATGACTCCTCGGATCGTAGTGGTTTTGGCCAATGAGGAAATGGAACTTCAGGAGTTTTTAAAGAATAAGGAATTTTTGCACTTTTCTCGGATCCCGGTTTACCAGGGTAATCGGGATAATATCACAGGATATGTCTTTCGGGAATTGGTTTTTGAAAAGCTCGCAGAGGATCAGTTTGACCTTAAACTCAAAGATATCAAACGGGATATTTTGACTTTCCAAGAGACTACAACCTTACTTAGCGCTTGGGATTTAATGATTCAGAAAAAAGAGCATATTTCCATTGTTGTGGATAAATACGGCGGGGTAGACGGAATTGCCACACTTGAAGATATCATCGAAACGCTTCTCGGATTTGAAATTCTCGATGAAAAAGACCAGATTGAAGACATGCAGAAATATGCACTGGAGCGCTGGAAAACCAAGCAGAAAAAATATGAGCTTTTAAAAGAAAAAACAGATTCTCCATAAGAATGTAATTCAGCTCAATCCTGAATATTTTCGTATCCCTTTGACACTTCTTCTATGACTAATTTTATCCCCTATCAAGTGCCGTATCCGGTAGCTGATCCCTATGCTAAAAAAGTGGCCTATTTCTCCATGGAATTTGCCATTCATCAGCCCTTAAAAATCTATTCTGGCGGATTGGGCTTTCTTTCTGGCTCTCACTTGCGAAGTGCTTATGAATTGAAGCAGAACCTGATCGGAATCGGGATCCTTTGGAAATATGGCTACTACGATCAGAGTCGAAATCAGGATCAAACCCTGAAGCCCGAGTGGTACGAAAAAACCTATAGTTTTCTTCAGGACAGCGGGATCAAATTTCAAATTACGGTCCATGATAATCCCGTTTGGGTCAAAGCCTGGTATCTTGCTCCGGAGACTTTTCAGTCGGCGCCCCTGTTTCTGCTCAGTACGGATCTTCCCGAAAACGACTACCTCAGCCAAACGATTTCCCATAAATTATACGATGCAGATACCGCAGCCAAAATCGCCCAATGTATGCTGTTGGGATTGGGCGGGGCCAAACTGCTGGATATTCTTAATTTCAACCCGGATGTTTATCATCTCAACGAAGCCCATGGAGTGAGTGCGGTATTTCACCTGATTCAAAAATTGGGGAGTAAAGAAGCCGTGAAAAAACAATTGGTGTTTACCACCCATACCCCGGAGGAAGCTGGAAACGAAAAACACGATTATCACCTGCTCAATAAAATGAGCTTTTTCAATGGGCTGCCATTGGAGGAAGTCAAAAAACTCACCGGAATGAATGGAGAGATTTTTAATCACAGTCTGGCGGCCTTACGCTTTGCCCGAAAAGCCAATGGCGTATCTAAACTACATGGTGAAGTGAGCCGCGAGATGTGGAAAAATTACCCTGATATTCCTGAAATCACCCACATTACCAATTCTCAAAATTTTCGCTATTGGGCGGATAAGCAGCTGTATCGTTTTTTGGAAAATAAGGATGATGCAGGGTTTATTGATCGGAAACGGTACTTAAAAAAGCGCGCTTTTGAGTTGGTGGCGGATCAAACGGGAAAATTGCTAAATCCCGACGTGTTAACTATGGTCTGGGCTAGAAGATTTGCAGCGTATAAGCGGGCAGACTTGATTACTCGGGATTTGCGTCGATTTGATGCCCTGATGAGAAATACCAACTACCCTGTTCAAATCATCTGGGCAGGAAAGCCTTATCCCATGGACTATGGCGCAATTTCGGTATTTAATCAATTGGTGCATTTGAGCAAAAACTATCCTAATGTCGCCGTATGTGTGGGCTACGAATTGACACTAAGTAAGCGATTGAAGCAGGCTTCGGATATCTGGCTGAATACTCCCCGGGTGCCCAGGGAGGCTTCTGGTACCTCAGGGATGACTGCATCGATGAATGGATCAGTTAACTTTTCCACTTATGATGGATGGATTTGTGAGTTTGCTGATCCTGGCAAAAATAGCTTCATTGTTCCTCCTGCCAATTATGCTTCCATGACGATTCAGGAGACCGATGAATACGATATGGAGAAGTTTTTTGAAATTCTTGAGAATGAAATCCTTCCCACTTATTACGATCAGCCAGATCAGTGGAGGAAAATCGTGCAACAGGGGATGAACCAAGTCAATGGATTTTTCGAGAGTAACCGAATGGCCGATGAGTATTATCAGCTGATGTATCATCCGGAATAAATTCCGTTGATCCTAGATTTACAGGCTCAAAGCGGAAATTCCAATTTGAGCCTTTAGTTTTCGATCGGTATTCAATTAATTCCCTTATCCTAACCAAGCATACCCCATGAAAAACCTCGTAATTTTTATCTTAGCCCTGGTGTATTTACCTGGCTATTCACAGGATTTTATGCCGCCTTTGATCGATTGGAGTGGTAAATCGGAAAGTTTACCCGTGGCCAAAGATCACCCTTGGGTCACTCCGGGCGAACGTGATGATTTGACTACCTCACCGGATTATGAAGAAACGGTCAGTTGGTTAGGTAGACTTGCCAACTCCTCCCCACTTGTGGAAATGAAATCGCTGGGTAAAAGTGAGCAAGGAAGAGACATTTGGATGCTGGTAGCCAGTGGTGATTCCCATTTCGATCCAGCCCTAATTAGCGCTCAAGAAAAACCGGTTTTGCTATTTCATGGGGGGATTCATGCTGGTGAGATCGATGGAAAAGATGCCGGAATGATGCTGTTCAGGGATATTATTCATGGAGAAAAAGGACATTTATTGGATCAGGCCATCTTGCTTTTTATACCTATTCTCAATGTGGACGGGCATGAGCGGAGAAGTGAATATGGCCGGGTTAATCAGCGAGGCCCACGCGAAATGGGCTGGAGGAGCAATGCGCAAAACCTTAATTTAAACCGCGATTACACCAAGCTCGAAACAGCCGGTGTTCGGGCGGTAGTTGAGGTGATCAATGCTTATGATCCTGATTTATATGTGGATATTCATGTGACTGACGGAGCAGATTATCAGTACGATATTACCTACGGTTATGTCAAAACGGGTGGATATTCCCCAGCAATCAGCGCTTTTTTGTCTGACAAATTCCAACCCGAAGTCGATCAGGCCTTGAGTGATTGGGGACATATTCCAGGTCCCTTGCTTTTTGCGGCCAACGGGCAGGATTTTTCCGAAGGGAATGTGGCATTTTCATTCAGTCCAAGATTTTCTCATACCTACGGGGATGCGCGTCATTTACCCTCGATTTTGATCGAAAATCATTCCCTCAAGCCCTTTCGGCAGCGGGTTTTGGGCACCTATGTTTTTTTGGAGCAAGCGATCAAAACGATCGGTGAGCATTACAAGGAAATTCGGGACGCAATACGAGCAGACCAAAATCAAGTTAAAGAAGAGTTGATTGTCAAATTTGGCTTTCGGGAAAGCCCTGCGGATACGATGGAATTTTTGGGAATCGCTTCCGAAAAAGTAAAATCTGAGATCACGGGCAGAGAATACATCCAGTGGAAAGGAGAACCCATCACCCAGCAGGTTCCTAGCCTGCTAATGGATAGACCGGTACAAGAAGTGAGTACACCGGAAGCTTATTTTATTTCGGCCGAATGGACTGAAGTGATCGAAAAACTTCGGCTGCATGGATTAAAAATGGAAACCCTCGAAACTTCCACTGAACTCGAATTGGAATTTGACTTTTTGACCGAATACCAACTTTCGCCGAGCCCCCTGGAAGGCAAAATCCGTTTCCAGTCATTTGAAACCAAGCCGATCACCCGGCGAGTAAAGTTGGTGCCCGGCTCAGTCAAAATCCCCGTGGATCAGAATTTGGGTGAGTTAGCAAGTCTTCTCTTGGAAGCCGAGTCAGTGGATAGTTTTTTCCAGTGGGGGTATTTTATGCCCATTCTTTCCCAAACCGAATACATGGAAACTTACATCATGGAGCCGATGATTCAGCAGCTGTTGAAAGAGGATGCAGCGATGAGGGCAGAATTTGAGCAGGCAAAAGCTGCAAACCCTGATTGGGTACATTCTCCGCGGAGTATCTATCGTTGGTTTTATGAGCGTACTCCATACTTTGATCAAAACTGGAAGGTAATTCCTGTAGGGAAATTACGATAACGAAATGACTATGAAAATCGAACATATTGCCCTATGGGTAAAAAATCTGGAATTGATGAAGGAGTTTTACTGCACTTATTTTGGTTTTGAGGCAGGAGATAAATACCAGAACCAAGCGAAGGGTTTTACCTCTTATTTTTTGAGAAAACCTGATGGGCCAAGATTGGAATTAATGCACCGAAATGATATACCTGTTTATTTTGGTGAGCGTGGTGAAAAAATGGGCTTGGCACATTTTGCGATCAGTTTGGGCTCTACGCAAGAGGTGGATCATATCACCGCTAATTTTGAGCAAAACGGGATTGCTGTTTTGGGTCAGCCCCGATGGACTGGTGATGGCTATTATGAAAGTGTAATCGAAGATCCGGAGGGGAATTGGATCGAGTTGACGGTTTGAGTTAAATCTCCTCCAGCACCAGTCCAAATCGGACGCTGATTTCATTTTGAACTTTAACTGTGCCTAGAAATTTTACCGGGGGATCAATTTGAAAATCGCTGAAGGTCACCGTTTGAGACCCGATGAGTCGGGTTTTGCCATTTTTTTCAAACTTCAAGTCGCAGGAAATCGGAAAGCGTCTACAGACCCCTGCCAAGGTTATTTCCACATTTCCATTGAGACTTTCTTGGGGGGTATTGGGGTTTTTACGAATCAAATCCAAAAAACGTACTCGAATCTGCGGGTGTTCATCGGCTTGGACCGTCTGATGAAAGTCCTTAGTCATCATGCGATTGAAGCAATCAAAATTGGCTGAAGAAAGTACAATCTCGCCAGACCAAACCGCTTGATTTTTTTCAGGAAAAAGGACTTCGGTCAGAATATCATTTCCGCTATAGTTGATTGATTGGCACTCAAAACTATTGATATTGGTTTTCCCTAATATCTCGACCACACTTTTTTCGGAGACTAGCCATTGGCTTTCTTTTTTGTTTGTCGCAGTGAATCCGAGGAGAATTACTGCCAAACCTATCCAACTTAGTGCTCGGGTTTTCATGATGAGTTGTTTTAAAAAAGGCCAGCCTTGGAGGCCGGCCGTTAATTTAGCTCGTTTTTTCTTCTTGGATTAGAAGCTGATGGCAGCCTCAAGGCTTAGGCCTTTGAATTCGCCGCCGTTGTATTTGTTGTCAGCAGCAAAACCTGATTTGTACTGTTGATTGACATACTCCAGTTTTACCAAGACATTGTTTGTCATGAACCAGCCACCGCCGATATTGGTCCGGTTGATTTGTACATCCGCTGCGGATTCGTTGGCGTTTCCTTGGACAGAGTTGACACGTCCACCGATGTAAAACTGCTCAGAAGTTCCGAATCGATAGAGAGCTTCTGCTGCTACTTGAGTGAATTGTCCATTTCCCAATTCTTCTGAGTTGCTCACGATTTCATAGATTCCGAAGAATTCCAAGCCTTTGTACTTGATGAAGGGGTTGAACTGAATCGCAGACATTTGCTGGAATCGTGGGTTGAATCGACCTTCGAAGTCATTCGCATTTCCTTCTAATGCTTGCATTACATTGTAGTATCGAGAGCCAGCCCGGTCCCCACCGAATAACCAAGTACCAGTAGTTGTTCCCTTATTGATGTACCAAGACCCGGTCAATCGGAATCGGAAGTCTTCGCTCAACTGTTTGTCAAACCCTAATTTTCCGTAGAAAGAAACCTTATTGTCAGAGTTGTCATTGACGATTACCGATTGGTTCAATTTACCATTGGATAAACCGACCACCCCGATGAATCCCTTGTCCTGCACTGTCACTTCACCAAAAGCCTCAGTGGAGAAAGAGTCCATGATGTAGTTGCCAATAAAGGGGTTGAAAATCACGCGGGCATTGTCAGATCGTCGGAAGTGCGCATCGCCATAGTTGAATTCGTCCAACCCTACGGTGATGGTCGTTTTACTCATCAATCCTTCCAAGAAACCGGGACGAATGAAATCTAATTTGTCGATTTGCATGTGTCCGCCTTTGACCCAAGCTTCATTGTGGTGCTTGGAAGAAAGGTAAGTTCTCAAGTGTAATCGGACTCCATCGGCCAGCTGCGTGTTGATGTTTAGGTTGGCAGTAGGTAGATTGACATTGGAGCCTAGGTCAACCAAATTATTCAATGCATTGGAGTGGTTGATGGACTGGAATTGAAGGGCGAAATCCCCGCCGACAAATACCCGGACTTTGTCAAATTTCTTCTCCTCTTCTTTAGGAGTTTCGAATACATTGAGTCCTCTTTTGTCATTTGCCCGGAAGTACTGAAGTTCGGTTTCATTTTCTTGAGCAAATGCTACAGTTGAAGTCATGGCTGCGAGTACAAATGCACCTGCTTGGAGCCAGTTGGATTGCTTTTTCATAGCGATTGGAATTTAAGGGGTCAATTTTTTGGGGAAAATGTAGTTTGGAAGCTCAGCGTCAGCTCATCGCCGGTTTTGATGGTGCCAAAGACCGCAGTGGGGGCTTCGAGCGAAAACTGGCTAAAACTGATGTCGTGTTTTCCATTGAATTTGATTTGATTTTTGCTGATTTGATAAGGGACTGTAAGCGTCACCGTCTGTGCGTTGCCGGCGATCGTCATTTTGCCCTTCGCTTTTACCTCTGCAGCGGAAATACTGATTACCTCGGTAAGTTGAAAGGTGATTTTTGGATGCTTATCGGCGTTCAAGGCCGCGTAGGCATTTTTGTCCATGGCTGATTTTCCGCTTTTCAGGCTTTCCACATTCATGGTGAGGGATAAGGAACTGATTTTGGAAAGCTTGCCATTTTCTATGGTCATTTGTCCTTGACCGCTTACTCCATTTTCAGCGACCATATCCCAATCGTGGATGGTGGAGGTTCCGGAGACTTTCATTTCAACCGGACCGCTGAGGTGGTAAGTTTGCTGTGCCAAGGATGCTCCTGCAGAGAAGAGAATAGCGAAAACGAGTGTTGTTATTTTTTTGAACCTTTTCATGAGATTAAAGGGTTGGTTTTTTCTTTCTTTGATGACTCAAAGGTAGAGGGCACCTACTGGCCAAAGCGTGATCAAAATTGCTTGAAAAGATGACTTTTGTCACTTTTTCTATAAAAGATAAGTTGTAAGCTTAAACCATTGGTTTTTGAAGTTTTTATTAAAAAATCAATATGGTGTTTTTTACCACTGATTATTTCAACTATTTTCAGATGAATATTTTAAAATAGTCTTTTCGATAAACTCAACTTTACTCTTTCATCCTGCAAAATGAAAAGAAAGGAATTGTCTTGGCTTTGCCTCGATTTGGGAGGGATAAAGGTAAACCAAATTGAAGGGGAATGAGTTAGACTCTTGGCGGGTACAGCCCCTATCCATCAATTATTTCTTACCTTTGCCCTTTCAATTTGCCCCCAAGTTTATGAGCCAAGTCACTGCTTCGCAGGAAGAATACATCGAGATTTTTGGTGCAAGAGAGCACAATTTGAAAAACATAGACGTCAAAATCCCGCGCCAAAGACTAGTAGTCGTCACGGGTTTGAGTGGAAGCGGGAAGAGTTCGCTGGCTTTTGATACCATCTATGCGGAGGGACAGCGAAGATACTTGGAGAGTTTTTCCGCGTATGCACGCTCATTTTTAGGCGGATTGGAACGACCCGATGTCGATAAAATAAATGGACTCTCTCCGGTAATCGCTATTGAACAAAAAACCACTTCCAAAAACCCGCGCTCTACGGTCGGTACGGTAACCGAAATTTATGATTTTATGCGTTTGCTTTTTGCTCGCGCAGGGGAGGCATTTTCCTACCAGACGGGCGTTAAAATGATTCGACAAACCGAGGATCAGATTATTGAACAATTGTTTTCGAAGTTTTCGGGTAAAAAACTCTACATTCTCGCACCTGTAGTCAAAGGGAGAAAAGGGCACTATCGAGAGCTTTTTGAGCAAATTCGGAAAATGGGCTTTTCCAAGATCCGGGTGGACGGAGTGGTCATGGACATCCTTCCTAAAATGCAGGTGGATCGATACAAAATCCATGATATTGAGATTGTCATTGATCGGATAGTGGCTGATGAATCGGATCGTTTTCGGATTACTCAGTCGCTTAAATCTGCTTTGCAACATGGAAAAGGAGTCATGATGCTTCGTGATGAAGAAGGGGGGATTCACCATTTTTCCAAATACCTGATGGATCCCGAAACGGGACTTTCCTATGAGGAGCCGGCACCCAATACCTTTTCATTTAACAGCCCCTATGGAGCCTGTCCAACCTGTAATGGATTGGGCATAACCGAAGAAATTACCCGGGAAAGCATCATCCCCGATCCCAATTTGAGTATCACTCGCGGAGGGATTGCCCCGCTTGGAGAATACCGGGATATCTGGATTTTTAAAAAGATTGAGGCTATTCTCAAGCATTATAAGTGTAGTATGAGCACCCCGATCAAAAAGCTCCCAGAGCATGTGGTGGAGGTTTTGCTTTACGGAGACAAAGTGGAGGTAGCAGTGGATTCGGTCAAATATCCCGGTACCAAGTGGAATACTACGTTTGAAGGGATTGTTAATTTTCTCCAAAAATATCAAGAGGGGAGTTCGGAGAAAATCCAAGATTGGGTTTCAGAATTCACCATCACGCAGACCTGTCCCGATTGCCAGGGTTATCGCTTAAAAAAAGAAGCGCTTCATTTCAAGCTTGACGATACGCATATTGGCCAATTGGCCATGATGGATATCACCCATTTGGGCCGTTGGTTTGAGGGAGTGGAAAGTAGGCTTTCCGAAAAACAGAATATTATCGCTCAGGAGGTTTTGAAGGAAATTCGAAAGCGGATCGGTTTTTTACTCGATATCGGATTGGATTATCTGACGCTGAATCGGCCCATTCGAACGCTATCTGGAGGGGAAGCTCAGCGGATTCGGCTCGCTACTCAGATCGGAACTCAGCTTGTGGGCGTGCTTTATATTTTGGACGAACCGAGTATCGGGCTCCATCAGCGGGACAATGTCAAGCTGATTAAAGCCCTTCAGAGCTTGCGGGATTTGGGAAATTCTGTCTTGGTGGTGGAGCATGACCGAGACATGATGCTGGAGTCAGACTTTGTGTTGGATATGGGTCCGGGCGCCGGCCGACATGGAGGACATATTGTGGCTTTAGGTTCGCCCAGTGAAATCCTCCAACAAGGGGGAGTGACGGCAGATTACCTGAAAGGGAAATTGGGTTTGCCGATTCCTAAAAAGCGAAGAAAAGGAAAAGGCGAGGCACTAGTCTTGAAAGGAGCGAGTGGGAATAACCTCAAAAATGTGGATTTGACTATTCCATTGGGTACGTTGACCTTGATTACCGGAGTATCGGGAAGTGGAAAAAGTACGTTGATTCATGAGACGCTGTATCCGATTTTGCGACAGCATTTTTATAAATCCAAAAAGGAACCCATGCCCTATAAATCCTTCAGTGGTTTGGAGCATTTGGACAAAGTCATCGAGGTGGATCAATCTCCGATTGGTCGGACGCCGCGGTCAAATCCGGCCACTTACACGGGTGTGTTTTCTGATATTCGCACGCTCTTTACCGAATTGCCCGAATCTAAAATTCGGGGTTATAAGCCCGGTAGATTTTCGTTTAATGTGAAAGGGGGACGATGTGAGGATTGTGAAGGTGCGGGAATGAAGCTGATCGAAATGGATTTTCTTCCCGATGTGCATATTCCTTGCGAAACCTGTAAAGGAAAGCGCTACAATCGAGAAACCCTCGAGGTGCGGTTTAAAGGAAAATCCATCTCTGATGTACTGGAAATGACCGTGGAGCAAGCGGTGGAGTTTTTCGAGAATCAACCCAAAATCCTTCGTAAAATCAAAACCTTAAATGACGTGGGATTGGGCTATATTACGCTGGGGCAACATGCCACGACGCTCTCCGGAGGGGAAGCTCAGCGGGTCAAACTGGCCACGGAGCTTTCCAAAAAAGATACCGGCAAGACTTTTTATATTTTGGATGAGCCTACGACAGGCTTGCACTTTCAGGATATCGAGTTACTGATGAATGTCCTCCAAAAGCTGGTCGAAAAGGGAAATACGGTTTTGATTATCGAGCACAATTTGGATGTCATCAAAGTGGCCGATTATGTGGTAGATTTGGGTCCGGAAGGAGGAAATAGGGGCGGAACGATTTTGGTTCAAGGAACTCCCGAAAAAGTGGCGGCACATCAGGGGAGTTATACAGGAAAATTTCTTCAAGCTGAATTGAATGGAGCCTAAGCGAGGGCGGCAAAAAAAGGAAAACGCTGTAAAACTCATGCTTGTCCTCTTCTTAAAATTCTGATTGAAGCCGAAATCAGTTCCTGAGTCCTTTTATCAAATTCCTCAAGTCAAGAGTCAAAGGCTTGTGTAAATTGCAATTCTATGAATAGAATTAGCCTATATTGGACCTTGCAGATCCTCGGATGGGGCAGTATTGCATGTGTCAATATTATTTTTGCCTACCTGTCCCCTCGGGGGATTACTCAGGTTCAGGTAGTGGCTTTTGTTTTGTTGGCACTTTTTTATTTCCTATCGACTCATTTTATCCGTTATATCGTCAAAACTTACGATTGGTTTAAGTTGGCGATTTCTCAGCTGGTCTTCCAGTCTCTCCTGGCGATTTTAGCGATGAGTTTTGTCAATGTGGTGGTAGAAATCCTTATAAACGTCGCCTTTGATACCTTAAATGCGGAGCAGGATTTTAAGGTTTTGGTGATTTTGGCCAATCTTTTTATCGCTTTTCTTTTTTACTCCATTTGGTTCTTGCTTTACTTCTTGTTTCATTTTTTGGATAATTATAATAATTCACTCAAATACGAGGCTAAAATCAATCAGATTCGCCTCAATCATCTGAAAAGTCAATTGAATCCGCATTTCATTTTCAACGCACTGAATAGTGTCCGTGCATTAGTGGATGAAGATCCGGATAAAGCCAAAAGTGCCATCACCCGCATTTCCAATATTCTTCGGTTTTCGCTCATGATGGATAAAAAGCAGACCATAGATTTTGAAGATGAGCTCAATACGGTAAAGGATTATTTGACCTTGGAGTCAATCCGTTTTGAGGAGCGGCTCCAGGTAGAGTATCAAATTGAAGATGAGGCTTTTAGCTACAAAATACCCCCGATGATGTTACAAACTATCGTCGAAAATGCCATTAAACACGGCATTTCTAATCTGGTGAAAGGCGGGCTGATCGAAATCAAATGTCGGGAAGGATTGGAAGATGATCTGTATATTCAGGTCAGAAATAGTGGCCACCTCCTTGCCCCACCCAGTCTCAAGCCCAAATCCAATGGAGGTCATGGATTGAGTAATACCGTACAGCGGTTAAAATTAATCTATGGAGACAAAGCCAGTTTCAGAATTTTCAACGTTGGAAGTCAATTTGTGATTACAGAAATCAAAATTCCGAAACAAAGAGTAACTTTAGACTAACAAAAAGAACAACTATGCGAGCCATTGTAATTGACGATGAACGATTAGCAAGGAAAGAGCTGATCACCCTTCTTAACCAATTGGAATCTGTCGAAGTCGTCGGTGAGGCGGTCAATGTAGAAGATGCCAAAGAAAAAATTGAGCAACTCAATCCGGATGTGATCTTTTTGGACATTCAAATGCCCGAGAAAACTGGATTTGATCTTTTGGAGGAACTCGATAATGTTCCCCATGTGATATTTACCACCGCCTATGATGAATATGCCTTGAAGGCTTTTCAGGTAAATGCCTTGGATTATTTGCTCAAGCCTATCGAGCCCAAGCGGCTGGAGGAAGCCATACAAAGACTTTCCGGTAAAATCGAGGCTACTGCAAAGCAGGAAGACTTTCCCTCATCCTATTCCAATAAGAAATTAACACTGGACGATCAGGTTTTTGTCAAAGACGGAGACCGATGCTGGTTTGTCCGCTTGGCTAATGTTCGCTTGTTTGAATCCGATGGCAACTACATCAAAGTCTATTTTGACAATGTAAAGCCGATGATTCACAAATCACTCAATGCCCTCGATGAACGATTGGACGAAAAATCTTTTTTCAGGGCTAGCCGAAAGCATATCGTAAATTTAGGCTGGGTAGAGGGGATTGAGCCTTGGTTTAACGGAGGCCTGGTGGTCACGCTAAAAGGCGGAGACCGGATCGAGGTCAGTCGAAGACAAGCAGCTCGATTTAAGGAAATGATGAGTCTTTAAAAAACCACACCTTTAATCAATTCTTACACAGAGACCTGCTCTTTTCCGCAGGTCTTTGCATTTCTGGGCGAATCTTTCGGCGGCTGAGAAAGCCGATTGGGTTTGAAATTTACCAAAGCTCGATTTCATACCTAAAAAAAAGCATTTGATTTCAGGGATTAATTGTATAATTAGTGTATAATTGAGGTAAGAAACAAACCTTATTTACTTAATATTAACTAAAACGCATTGATTGCTAGAACCTTATGAAAGAAGAGCGCATCCTAATCGTAGAGGATGATCCCAGTATTGCGGAAAACATCCAAGAAATTCTTGAAATTTTAGGCTTTGAAAATATTGATATTGCCAATTCTGCCAATCAGTGTATCAAGATCATCAAGAAAACCAGACCCGATCTGATTTTCATGGACATCAAACTTAAAGGTGACAAAGATGGAATCGAACTTGGGGAAATAATTCATCAAATGTTTGATGTGCCTTTGGTTTTTGTTACTTCTTACTCGGATCCTACCATCATCGAGCGCGCAAAGCGGATCAATCCGGCAGGTTTTATCGTCAAGCCTTTCAACACCAATGATATTCATGCGATTGTTGAGATTGTTCTTTATAACAAACGTACCAAACCCAGTACCGAGGCTACGGTTGTTAAATCTCCTTCCGAGAGCCCTTTTCTAGTAACTGACGCGGTATTCATCAAGGCAGACAACGCCTTTGAGCGAGTACCTTACGAAGAAATTTATTACATCGAGGCTAATGGAAATATGGTGACCATTTTTACAAAGAACCGGGATTACCATATCCGAAAGTCCATGAAGGAAATTGAAGAGATTTTACCCTCCAATTTATTTTTGAGGGTGCAGAAATCCTTCATCGTTCACCTCGGTCAGATCGAAAGTTTCAATACCAAAGAAATCACACTAAAAAAAGGATCAGTTGTACAGGTCGGCAGGCAGTATTACAATAGCTTTTTAGCTAAATTAAACACCATTACAGAAAGCTAGTCCTACGGATCCTCATCCTCAATTGTCGACAAAAAAAAGGTGGACAAAGCCCACCTTTTTTATTAACCAAACAATCAACCAAATTAACCCTTACGAGGTTTTCTTTAAGAAGTCCCGGTTTGCCGGGACTTTTAATTTCTGTAAATCTTTACCTGAAAAATATCAGGACCTTTTTCTGATTCAAATCCGATTTGTGGAGTTGGTTTAGTAGTTTCAAATCGGGCAGTATTCTGAGCAAGATTGGCTTCTGTTTTTGCTTTGATTACGATAGTCATAGCCATAGCCAATCCGAGTGCTGCACAGACGTTTTTTTGTGTGAAGATTGAAGTATTCATGGCTTTAAATAATGTTGGTTTCGTATTGTACCAATTCTATATGCCAAAAAGCGACCAAAGTCAAAAAAGGCCAAAATCAGCCAAATTATAGGGTTTTCAAAAGTAGCTGCGTACGAATTCGTACACAATGCTGTCAGTGTCGGACAAAAAAGACTTGCTTTTTTGGGTTGTGATTTTTTGAATTTTTAGGGAAATAGTATATTTTTCTAAGCTTTTTAGAGCTTTTAATTCCTATGATGTAGAGGGAAACAATTCTTCGAATTTATAATTCTTCTTTAGTGCGGTTCATGTCAAATTATTTAGACTGTTTATGCAAAAGCTGAGAAATCCATGGCTTTATGCCTGTTTTATTTTTTTGCTCATTGCAGGTTTTCATTTTGCCACCTTCGCCCAAGAGCCCGAAAAAATCGGACTTGAAGTCGATAAGTGGGCAGTGGAAATGAGTAAGGTTGAGTTGAATGAAGTAAATAGCCTTGGAAGTCTGACGAACCAATTAATCGAATCGGATAGTATTCGGGCGCTTAGTTTTTTGGATTCCCTCGAAAACTCGAAGATGGGAAAAGGGCATTATTTCAAGACCTACTTTTACATGGTAAAAGCAGAAGTGATCTACGCCAAATTTGCTGGATATGACAAATTCAAGGACCGAAGTAATGTGGCCTTAATCCCCATCAAACAGCAATTGATGAAGTTGTACACCGCTGCCCTGGATGCTGCCTACCTAACTGAAAGTGAAAAAGTAATTGGTTGGGTAAATTTTTATTCCGCGAGACGGATACTTTCGTTCGGGGAAACCGCCTGGGCCGTGATGTACTCTAAAAATGGGGTGGATTTGTTTGAAAAAATAAAATACCCCGTTGAGCCTCACGTCTATTCTGAACTTGCCGAATTACTCCTTCAGGTGAAGGAATACGAGGAATCGATTACCTATGCTAAAAAATCACTGGAAGCATGGAAAATCCCCACTTATGAAGAAGGGTATGAGAAGCCGTACCTTTTTAAGGTGAATGCATTGAATACAATTGGCAGCAGTTTTTATTATACGAATGAATTTGATTCAGCAATTTATTATTTGCAGCGGGCCTTTTGGTTAGCGAGTGAACAGTTGGATTCGGCCTTGCTGGGAAAAGTATCCGGAAGCATTGGCAAAGTCGTTTATTCTCAAAATAATTATGATTCAGCTTGGGCTCTTTTCAATACGGATTTTCACCGTAGCATCAAGGATAGCGCATTCAATGCTGCTGCAAATGCCTCACAATGGATGGCCAAAGCAAATCTGGCAAGGGGAAACCCAGAAGCCGCATTAGCCAATGCAAAGGAAGCCCTTCGCTTACTTAGTCTCTGGCCAAATAAGCCCTACCGTCGCGACACCTACTTTACGCTCAGTCAATTGTTCAGGGCTATGGGGGATTATGATAGCGCATTTTACTTTAGTGATCGCTTTATTTCCCTAAATGATTCACTGGAAAAAGAAGTGGCTACGAGCAGTCTGGAGATATCCAAAGCGAGGTTGATCAGTGAAGAAAGTCGCTACAGAATTGAAAAAATTAATAAGGAGAAACAACGTCAGCTTTTCATCCGAAATAGTTTGATGGCGGGGATTGTTGGGTTTTCATTCATTGCTTTTTTAATCGTCAACCGGGGGCGTTTAAAAAACAAATTGGCCTGGGAGCGAGCTGAAAGTGAAAAATTACGGATGGAGCAAGAAATTCAATTAGCCAAAGAACAAATAAAAATCTTTACCAATCATATTATCGAGAAAACGAGCCTAATTGAGAAATTGGAAGAACAGCTGAACGGCAGGATCGCTACCGATGAACAGCAAGAACTCATAGCCGAATTGAGCCAGCAAACTATCCTGACCGAAGACGATTGGCTAAAATTCAAATCACTTTTTGATAAAATTTATCCTTCATTTTTTCAGAAGCTAAAAAAAAATACAGCGGATATCTCCCTTGCTGAGCAACGGATGGCCGCACTGACTCGCATGGAACTGACCAGCAAGCAAATGGCCGCTATGCTGGGTATTTCCGTGGACAGTGTGCATAAAACACGGCAGCGGTTACGGCAGCGGCTTCAACTCAGTGCCGATACCAATCTAGATGATTATATCGCTGAAATTTGATCAAGTGCATTTTTAGGAATTCAAAGGAGAAATTTTTAGGGTCAAATGTTCGATTCAAGCTTCTGATTATAAGTGTTTTAAATTTCGTTGTCCGGTACTTGTCCGGTGATTGTCAGTTTTTTGTCGCCTAAAAAGTTTGGTGTAAACAGCTCTCACTAAATACCTTCCATCACTAAACTAGCCGGCTAAAAGCTCCAAGATGAGAAGATTTGATTGGACATTCATCTTATTTATCGTGGCCATTTTACTTCTCATAGTTGTGGTGTATTTCATTTTCGAGAGGCGAATTGAAGGGATACCAGATAGGATTTAGTGATTGATAACCTTCTCTTATGAGATTATAAAGAACATATCAGTAAAACTAAAAGTACTTTTGTTTTATGAACTCATTTTACAAAACATCTAAAAACTTTTCCTTCTGCTATCATCCCTTCGGTTGTTCCTCAAGAGGTAAATGCTTGGTAAAACGCGATTAAAATAAATTTTAATCGAATTAACCGAAAAATCTTAAAATCTTCTTTTAAAGAAGGCAAAGAATAAAATAAGAAATCTTTTAACATGCTTTACAATTCAACTTCCAGGCAAATAAAAGGATTATTTGAGCTGTTTGAAGCTCAGGTTCTTTTAAACCCAAACAATCTCGCCCTAATTTTTGAAGGATATGAATTGACTTACTCAACCTTAAACAAGTTATCCAATCAACTTGCCCATTATTTGAGAACACAGGGTATCGGTCAAGAAACTGTAGTTGGGATTTGCATGCAGCGATCTCCAGAATTAATCCTAAGCATTTTGGCGATCTGGAAGGCAGGTGGTGCTTATTTACCCCTTGATCCGGACTATCCAAAGGACCGGCTGCAGTACATGGTAGAAGATTCTGGCATAAGCTCTATTCTTTCACATCGTGCATCCCAAACGGCTTCTGTACAACTATTTCAAAAATTTGGCAAGAAAGTTTTGGTTTGGGAATCTCTCCAGAAAGAAATAGCCAACTACCCAACTGAAAATTTAGCTCTCCCGATCGAAGATTCTGATCTCTCCTACATTATTTATACTTCCGGTTCAACAGGAAAACCAAAAGGCGTGATGATTGAGCATAGAAATGTCGTCCATCTAGCCTATGCACTGCAGCAATTTATAGTGCTAAAGCCTGGAGAAAGGGTTTTACAGTTTGCTTCGATCAGCTTTGATGCTTCTGTCCTGGAACTGATTCTGGCACTTACCTCAGGATCTGCTTTGGTCATGGCAAGCAAGGAAAACCTCATGCCAGGCCATCAGCTGACTGCCACTATTAATTGCCACAAAGTCAACATCACGCTGCTTTCGCCAACAGCGCTCAACCAATTAAACCCAGATCAACTTCCCTCTTTGCATACGGTCTTGAGCGGAGGAGAAGCGCTCCCACTGAGCACAGCAAAACAATGGGCCAATACCAAATCTCTCATCAATGCCTATGGCCCAACTGAGATTACTGTCTGTGCGACCCTGAGTAGAGTAGAAAAGGATTCGAAACAAATCACTTTAGGCAAAGCTCTTCCCAATTACAGGGTTTATATTTTGGATCAGGAGGGGAATCAACTACCGAGTGGAAGCCCTGGCGAACTGTGTATTGGGGGAGCAGGCGTAGGAAGAGGGTATCTAAACCGTCCAGAACTAACCCTTGAAAAGTTTGTAGCAGATCCATTTACTCCTGAGGGGAAAATGTACCGTTCAGGAGACCTTGCTCAATGGCTCCCAAATGGGGAGATTGAGTTTTTAGGTAGAATTGACCATCAGGTCAAAATCCGGGGATTCCGGATCGAACTGGGGGAAATTGAAAATGCCCTTCTCTCAAAATCTGATATCACCCAGGCTGCTGTCACCGTTCGCGAAGACATTCAGGGGGGAAAATATCTTTGCGCCTATTACGTAAGTGCAGTCCAAAAGACAGTGGAAGAACTTCGAACCTACCTGGGACAGACTCTTGCTGATTTTATGATCCCCGCCCGATTCGTTCCTATGGAAAAACTTCCATTAAGCCCTTCCGGCAAAATTGACCGAAAAGCCCTACCCGAACCGGGAGAAATAATTACCACAGGAGCTGAATTTGTGGCTCCATCAACAGAACTAGAAATAAGGATTACCCGGCTCTATGCACAGCTATTAAATTTGGTATCCGATTCAATAAGTATCAATGACAGCTTCTTAGCACTTGGTGGAGATTCCTTGAAATCCGCTCAGCTGGCAGGAAGACTCTGGCAGCAAACGGGTACCTGTGTATCTGTAAAGGATATTTTTACTAACCCAACAGTAAGCGGACTAGCTACTTTGATCCGCTCGAGAGGAAAATCGGAGACGAAAAAAATCACGAAGGCGCCTCTTTTGGAATCCTATCCCCTAGCCTCAGCTCAGAAGCGCGTCTACCTTCATTCTCTTCAGCAGGGATCCGACTCTGTCCTTTACAATTTGCCTGCCGTCTATGAAGTTGGCGGCACACTGGATCACAGACAGCTTACCAAAGCTTTTCAGCAAGTAATCAATTGCTCTGATGCCTTCAGGACTTCCTTTCAGATGGACGGGGAAATTTTGCGGCAGCAGGTTCTCGATCAGGTAATCGTCGATATTCCTTTACTCACTTTTCCTGAGGCAGAGATTGAAGAAACAATCAAAAACTGGGGATCAAAGCCTTTTGATTTAAGCCATCCCCCGTTGATCCGTCTGGAACTTTGGCAGGCGGGAGGTAGTCAGTTTTTACTGATCGACACCCACCATGTCATCATGGACGGCATGTCTCATAAACTCTTTTTCCAAGCTCTATCCGATGCTTATGTAGGAAAGGAGCTAAGTGCTCATCCATTTTCGTTCATGGATTATGTGCATTGGCAACAGTCCGAAAATCAACAATTAGAAAGAATCGAACAGTCTGGATTTTGGAAGTCAATGTATTCAGGGGGAATGCCAAGGCTTGAATTTCCAGTGGATTTTCATGCACTGACTATTCCAGACTCTAAGGGAGAAACTTATTTTTTCAAGCTTGAAGGAGAGCTGTTTGACCAGGTAAAAAAGCATGGTGGGGAAATAGGAATTACTCCTTTTATTTTTCTATATGCTGCGTTTACCTTATTGATATCCAAATACGTCCAGTCTGAAAATGTGGTGATTGCTACCACTTCATCAGGAAGAAACCTTCCGGAGACCGAGGATATAATCGGAATGTTTGTCAATACGCTGGCCATCCAAAATAAACTAAATCCCGACTTACCATTCAGTTCTTTTCTGGAAAACACCAAGCAGCTTTTACTCTCTGCTTTTGAAAATGACGCCTTTCCCTATGACGAACTGATTGCTGATCTCAGAGCAAAGGGGCTTGAGGTGAATTCCGTTCAGGTCATGTTTACACTCCTTCAGGCCGGTTACCAACATCAGACTATCGGAGGACACCCAATCAATCTTCTCCGTGTAAAACATGAAACGACTCCCATGTTTGACCTGACTTTGAGTGGATTTGAGGATAAGGAAACGATTGGTTTTGAGTTCGAGTATAAGTGCAAATTCTTCAATCCTGAAAGTATCAAACTTCTCGCCGATCGCTTTTTGAATGTCCTGCGGATTGCAGTGAATGTTCCGCAAAAAACTGTTTCCACAATTCCATTGATTTTAGAAGTGGAAGAAAAAACCCTATCGATTTGGAGCAACCCTTCTCAGGAAATTCCCAAAAACCAGAATGTTCTTCATTTTTTTGAATCAAAAGTTCTCGAGTTTCCTCATCAAACTGCCTTGAGTTTTGGGAATCTTGAACTCACCTTTTCCCAACTCAATCAACAAGCCAACCAGCTTGCCCATTACCTGATTTCATCAGGGATAAAGAAAGAAAGCATTGTTGGAGTTTTCATGCAGCGATCTTCCGAGCTGATTATTTCCATCTTGGCAATTGGGAAAGCTGGAGCTGCCTATTTACCCCTTGATCCCGAATACCCTTCGGATCGATTGGAATTCATGGTAGAGGATGCTTCAAGTCATATTCTTCTAACTCATCTTCCTTGTAAGGCTCAAGTGGAAGAAAAACTAAGCAACTATTCCGGAGATCAGGTTTTTTGGGAAAATATTCAGGATGAGCTTATGAAGCGACCGATTCAAAACCCGAACTTATCCATCAGCGGTTCTGATCTTGCCTACATCATCTACACTTCGGGTTCGACGGGTAAACCGAAAGGAGTACTCTTGGAGCATGGCGGTTTGGTCAACTTGATTTTGGCCCAAACTGAGCGATTTTCACTCACCCCTGACTCCAAGGTTCTCCAGTTTGCCTCGATCAGTTTTGACACCTCGTTGTGGGAGATTCTTCTTTCCCTTTGTGCTGGAGCTTCCCTGGTGATGGTCAAGCCGGAAAACCTACTGCTCGGCCAGCACTTGACCGATACGATTAGGAAGTATAAAGTCACCCACTTTACTGCACCGCCGTCGGTTCTTGCGGTGTTAAATCCCTTGGATTTTCCCGATTTGGAAGTGGTGGTCAGCGGAGGAGAGTCCCTGAAGAAAGAGACCGCTGCCTTCTGGGCTAGGCACAAAAAGCTCTTCAATGCCTACGGTCCCACGGAGGCGACCATCGAAGTGTTGGTCTCTGAGGTAAGTCCTGACCCGGATCAGGTCACGATAGGTAAACCGCTGCCCAATACCCGGGTGCATATTCTTGACCCACATGGAAACCAGGTTCCGATCGGTCTTCGGGGTGAGCTCTACATCGGCGGAGTCGGAGTCGCAAGAGGCTACCTCAACCGTCCGGAACTCACGGCCGAAAAGTTTGTGGCTGACCCGTTCAGTCCAGGACAACGCTTGTACCGGACCGGTGACCTCGCCCGTTGGCTGCCTTCCGGAGAAGTCGAATTCCTTGGTAGAATCGATCAGCAGGTAAAAATCCGAGGATTCCGGATCGAACTCGGAGAGATCGAGGACAATCTTCTTGCATACCCGGGCATCCTGGATGTGGCCGTGACCGTCCGTCAGTCATCCGACGGGTCAGACTTGCTCTGTGCCTACTATGTCTCCAATGTGGAGCGCTCTGTTGTGGAGTTACGTGATTTTCTATCCCGTACCCTTCCTGCCTACATGATTCCCGCGCGATACATGCAGCTGCCTGAGTTTCCCCTCACCCCAAACGGAAAAGTGGATCGCAAGGCTTTGCCCGAGCCTGGAGAAACGATCCTTTCGGGAGCAGAATTTATAGCTCCAAGTACCCCGGAGGAAAACATCATTGCCCGCCTATGGGCACAGCTTCTGGGACTGGCATTGGAATCCATCAGTACCCTGGACGATTTTTTTGCACTGGGCGGAGACTCCCTGAAGTCCGCACAGCTGGCCGGGAGGCTCTCGCAGGAAACAGGAACTTCGGTATCGGTAAAAGATATTTTTTCCAATCCTTCACTTGCCAGTCTGGCCAGTTTGATCAGCTCCAAAGGGCAATCAACTTTTTTTAAGATCACCAAGGCACCCCTCTTGGACTCCTATCCCCTGGCTTCAGCCCAAAAGCGGGTATACCTTCATTCCCTTCAGCAGGGCTTCGACGCTGTCCTGTACAATATGCCCGCGGTCTATGAAGTTGACGGGGCGCTGGATCATGGACTTCTAACCCAGGCCTTCCAGCAGGTCGTCAACCGCTACGATGCCTTCCGGACTTCTTTTCTCATAGATGGGGAAGACCTGCGGCAGCGGGTTTTGGAAGGGGTAAGGGTTGATATTCCTGTTCAGGTGCTGTTGGAGGAAGAAATCGAGGGAGCGCTTAAAAGCTGGGGAACCCAACCTTTTGATCTGGGGAATGCACCCTTGATCCGCATGCAGCTCTGGCAGACCGAGCGTCAGCAGTTTTTACTCATCGACACCCACCACCTCATCATGGACGGGATGTCCTATGAGCCGTTCTTCCGTTCGCTTTGTGATGCTTATCAGGGAAAATCTTTGTCTGCCGATGCGCTTTCTTTCCTTGATTATGCCTATTGGCAACAGTCAGGTGCCCAAAGGCAGGTGCAGGCCGAGCAGGCTGAGTTCTGGCAATCCATGTTTGAAAACGGAATCCCTGCTCTGGAGCTTCCGCTGGATTTTCATGGCACTGCCATCCCCAATCCTCACGGAGCAACCCATTCCTTCAAACTCGAAGGAGAACTTTTCCGGAATATCAAAAAGCAGTGCAAAGAATCGGGAACCACTCCGTTCATTTTCCTCTATGCGGCATTCACCCTACTCATCAGCAAATACGCCCAGACCAAGGAAATAGTCATCGGCACTACCTCATCGGGCAGAAACCTTCCCGAGACCCAGGACATGATCGGCATGTTTGTCAATACCTTGGCCATCCGTAATCAGGTAGAAGGCTCTCTGCCCTTCACCACATTTTTGGATCGTACCAAGCAGCTTCTGCTTTCGGCTTTTGAAAATGACGCCTATCCCTATGAGGAACTCGTGGCCGACCTCCGGTCAAAAGGACACACAGATCAGGCGGTGCGGGTGATGTTCACCCTGCTCAAGGAAAGTGAAGACACCCTTCATCTGGGAGACAGCAGGCTCCTGTTGAAAGAAACTGAGTCAGTCTCCCAGGCCAAATTTGATCTGAGTCTAAGTGGTGTTGAACGGGAAGAGGAAATAAACTTCGATCTGGTCTATGCTGAGGCACTGTTTAGCGGAGAAAGTATGCGACTGCTCGCGGAGCGCTTTTTGAACGTTCTCGATCAGGCGGTCCAGGTTCCTCAAGAACCGATAGAAAGATGCTCGATCCTGCTCGATCAGGAAGCCGAGCAGATACAAAGCTGGAACAGCAAAGTGCTTGAAGTGCCACAAACCGCACTTATTCACGAGCTTTTCGAGGCCATGGTCTTGGAATATCCCGAGCACATTGCCCTGATCTTTGGGCAACAGCAGCTGAGCTATTCGGTCCTGAACCAACAAGCCAACCGGCTCGCCCACTACCTCAGGTCCTGCGGCATCGCCGCAGAGCGCAGAGTAGGGATCTGCCTGGAACGCTCTTCGGAACTCATCATCTCCATACTCGCCGTTTGGAAGTCCGGAGGTGCCTATGTGCCCCTGGATCCATCCTATCCGGGGGACAGACTGGCTTACATGATTGAAGATTCCGGTCTGGAACTTATCCTTACCCAGAACTCCCTGCTTCCACTGTTGGAACTAGTCTGCCAAACTAGTCAAGTTCAACTGGTCAGCAACGAGGAATTGGAAACGGGTTTAGCAGGATATCCGCAGACCAATCCTGACCCAGCCTGCCATTCGGACAATCTGGCTTATGTCATTTATACCTCGGGTACCACCGGAAAACCCAAAGGGGTGATGCTGGAGCATCGAAACGCGGTCAATCTGGCCTTCGCACAGCAGCATTCCATCTGGGTAAACCCTTCTGACCGAGTCCTCCAGTTTGCTTCCTCCAGCTTTGATGCTTCGGTTTTTGAGCTCCTTCTCGCACTCGCATCAGGGGCAGGACTGGTGATGGCCTCCAAAGAAGAACTCCTTCCTGGGCCTTCGCTGACCCGGATCATCAACACTCATCAAGTCTCGCTAGCCGTACTCACCCCGGTGGTACTGAGTCATCTGGAGCCTGCACAGCTGCCAAGCCTTCACAGGGTATTCAGTGCCGGAGAGGCACTTCCGCTGACTACGGCACAAAAGTGGGCTTCTGCTACAACACTCATCAATGCCTACGGTCCCACTGAGATTACCGTCTGTGCGACCCTGAGCAAGGTTGATCCTAAAGCAGAACGAATCACCATCGGAAACCCTCTGCCAAACTACCAATGCCATATTCTGGATCCGGAAGGAAACCAACTTCCAATCGGAGTGGCCGGGGAGCTTTACATCGGCGGAGCCGGCGTGGCAAGAGGCTACCTCAATAGACCGGAGCTGGCTGCTGAAAAGTTTGTAACAGATCCTTTTAATCCGGCCCGACGCATCTACCGATCCGGCGATCTCGCCCGTTGGCTGCCTTCCGGAGAAGTCGAATTCCTTGGTAGAATCGATCAACAAGTCAAAATCCGGGGATTCCGGATCGAACTCGGAGAGATTGAGGATAATCTTCTGGAATATCCGGGTATCCTCGAGGTGGCCTTGACCGTCCGGCAGGATCATCAGGGTGAAAAATACCTCTGTGCCTATTATGTCTCCGAAACTGAGAAGACCGTGGAAGAACTCAGAGGCTTCCTTGGCCAGACCCTGCCCGAATTTATGATTCCAGCCCGATATGTGGCCATGGAAAACCTCCCCTTGAGTCCTGCCGGTAAAATTGACCGAAAAGCCCTGCCTGAGCCTGGTCAGACGGTGAACACGGGTTCAAAATTTATCGCTCCCGAATCAGAACTCGAACTGCTGATCGCCGGGTTATATTCCAAACTTCTGGGGATAGACCAAGAAACGATCGGTACCGGAGATAGTTTTTTTGCCTTGGGGGGAGATTCGCTAAAGTCAGCCCAACTCGCAGGCAGGCTGTCCCAGGAGACCCTTACAGTGGTATCGGTAAAGGATGTTTTTACGAATCCGACCGTTCGTGGATTAGCAGCTTTGATCAGCTCCAAAGCACCATCAACTTCTATTAAAATCAGCAAAGCACCCGTCTTGGACTCCTACCCCTTGGCTTCAGCCCAGAAGCGGGTTTACCTTCATTCTCTTCAGCAGGGTTCCGACGCTGTCCTGTACAATATGCCAATAGTATATCAGGTAAAAGAGGGAAAATTAGAAGCTGGGCTTTTAGGCAAAGCATTACAAACTATTGTAAACCAATCTTCTACACTACGTACATCAATTGTGATGCGTGATGGAGAGTTGACACAAGTCATAGCTCCAAAGGTATCGATGACTGTATCAGAAAAAAGATTCTCAGAATCAGATTTGATGGGTCAGGTCAAAAACTGGGGAAAGACTCCTTTTAACCTCGTCGAGGTTCCTTTGATAAGGGTTGAACTTTGGAAGACAGCGAGTCGGCAGCTGTTGGCAATCGATACCCACCATATAATCTTCGACGGAATGTCTTATAAGCCTTTTTTTGAAGCGCTTTCAAACGCCTATCAAGGAATTGAACCCACAACTATGCCACTTGATTTTTTTGATTATGCCTTCTGGCAACAGTCTGCCGCTTTTCAAGAATTGAAGCTAAATGATGCAAAATTTTGGCATGAAATGTTTTCGGATGGAATACAGCCTCTTGAGCTTCCTTTAGATTTTAGTGCTCCCTTGGTCAGGAACCACAGTGGGGGAACAATGTCTTTCCAATTAGAAGGTGAGCTTTTGGAGAGTATTTATCTGCACTGCAAACAAACGGGAACTACCCCCTTTATTTTTCTCTACGCTGCATGTACCCTTTTGATTAGCAAATATGCCCAATCAGAAGATGTTGTCATCGCTACCACCTCATCTGGCAGGAATCTTCCAGAGACCGAAAACATGATCGGAATGTTTGTCAACACATTGGCTATCCGAAACCAAATTGAGGGCAATGACTCCTTCTCCTCCTTTTTAGCAAAGACCAAAGAAATTTTGCTTACTGCTTTTGAAAATGATTCCTATCCTTATGATGAATTGGTTGTTAGTCTCCGTTCAATGGGACTTTCCGATCATGAGGTACAGGTGATGTTCACCATGATTAAGGATGTTGAACTACAACAAACTATTGATGACTGCAGTCTTGAAATTTTCGGAGGAAGTGAATCCTCCCAAGCCATGTTCGACTTGACCTTCAGTGGAAGAGAAACTCAAGAATGTATTGCTTTTGATATTGAATATGCAAGCGAATTTTTTAGCAAATCTAGCATTGAACGGTTAATTAAAAGATTTCTCCAGCTTCTACATTTAATTCTAAATAGGCCAAATGAATTAGTAAGCAAACATTCGATTCTTTTGCAGGAAGAGGAAGAGCAACTTGAAAATTGGAACCAAAAAAATGGAAAGACTGAGCAAGCAAAGTCAACTGAGGCACTTTTTTTACAGAAGGTCGAGGAGTATCCAAATAAAGATGCCCTTCTTTTTGAAGATGAGCGAATCAGTTTTTTAGAGTTGAATACGAAATCTAACGAATTAGGGGACTGGATGAGAATACAAGGCGTTATTCCGGGTAGTCACGTCGGTCTTTGCATGTCTCGCTCTATTGAATTGGTTGTCGGAATTCTTGCCATCTGGAAAGTCGGAGCTGTTTATATCCCCTTGGACCCGGATTATCCACAAGAAAGGCTTCAGTTCATGGTAGACGATGCTGCTATCCAATTCCTTTTATCCCATAAATCCTCTCAGCATACTTTAGCAAATGCCTTGGACAGCTTCAATGGGAAGATTTTGATTTGGGAAGACTTTGTAAAGAATGAACATAGCTCCTTCACTCAAAACCCGAACTTATCCATCAGCGGTTCTGATCTTGCCTACATCATCTACACTTCGGGTTCGACGGGTAAACCGAAAGGAGTACTCTTGGAGCATGGCGGTTTGGTCAACTTGATTTTGGCCCAAACTGAGCGATTTTCACTCACCCCTGACTCCAAGGTTCTCCAGTTTGCCTCGATCAGTTTTGACACCTCGTTGTGGGAGATTCTTCTTTCCCTTTGTGCTGGAGCTTCCCTGGTGATGGTCAAGCCGGAAAACCTACTGCTCGGCCAGCACTTGACCGATACGATTAGGAAGTATAAAGTCACCCACTTTACTGCACCGCCGTCGGTTCTTGCGGTGTTAAATCCCTTGGATTTTCCCGATTTGGAAGTGGTGGTCAGCGGAGGAGAGTCCCTGAAGAAAGAGACCGCTGCCTTCTGGGCTAGGCACAAAAAGCTCTTCAATGCCTACGGTCCCACGGAGGCGACCATCGAAGTGTTGGTCTCTGAGGTAAGTCCTGACCCGGATCAGGTCACGATAGGTAAACCGCTGCCCAATACCCGGGTGCATATTCTTGACCCACATGGAAACCAGGTTCCGATCGGTCTTCGGGGTGAGCTTTACATCGGCGGAGTCGGAGTCGCAAGAGGCTACCTCAACCGTCCGGAACTCACGGCCGAAAAGTTTGTGGCTGACCCGTTCAGTCCAGGACAACGCTTGTACCGGACCGGTGACCTCGCCCGTTGGCTGCCTTCCGGAGAAGTCGAATTCCTTGGTAGAATCGATCAGCAGGTAAAAATCCGAGGATTCCGGATCGAACTCGGAGAGATCGAGGACAATCTTCTTGCATACCCGGGCATCCTGGATGTGGCCGTGACCGTCCGTCAGTCATCCGACGGGTCAGACTTGCTCTGTGCCTACTATGTCTCCAATGTGGAGCGCTCTGTTGTGGAGTTACGTGATTTTCTATCCCGTACCCTTCCTGCCTACATGATTCCCGCGCGATACATGCAGCTGCCTGAGTTTCCCCTCACCCCAAACGGAAAAGTGGATCGCAAGGCTTTGCCCGAGCCTGGAGAAACGATCCTTTCGGGAGCAGAATTTATAGCTCCAAGTACCCCGGAGGAAAACATCATTGCCCGCCTATGGGCACAGCTTCTGGGACTGGCATTGGAATCCATCAGTACCCTGGACGATTTTTTTGCACTGGGCGGAGACTCCCTGAAGTCCGCACAGCTGGCCGGGAGGCTCTCGCAGGAAACAGGAACTTCGGTATCGGTAAAAGATATTTTTTCCAATCCTTCACTTGCCAGTCTGGCCAGTTTGATCAGCTCCAAAGGGCAATCAACTTTTTTTAAGATCACCAAGGCACCCCTCTTGGACTCCTATCCCCTGGCTTCAGCCCAAAAGCGGGTATACCTTCATTCCCTTCAGCAGGGCTTCGACGCTGTCCTGTACAATATGCCCGCGGTCTATGAAGTTGACGGGGCGCTGGATCATGGACTTCTAACCCAGGCCTTCCAGCAGGTCGTCAACCGCTACGATGCCTTCCGGACTTCTTTTCTCATAGATGGGGAAGACCTGCGGCAGCGGGTTTTGGAAGGGGTAAGGGTTGATATTCCTGTTCAGGTGCTGTTGGAGGAAGAAATCGAGGGAGCGCTTAAAAGCTGGGGAACCCAACCTTTTGATCTGGGGAATGCACCCTTGATCCGCATGCAGCTCTGGCAGACCGAGCGTCAGCAGTTTTTACTCATCGACACCCACCACCTCATCATGGACGGGATGTCCTATGAGCCGTTCTTCCGTTCGCTTTGTGATGCTTATCAGGGAAAATCTTTGTCTGCCGATGCGCTTTCTTTCCTTGATTATGCCTATTGGCAACAGTCAGGTGCCCAAAGGCAGGTGCAGGCCGAGCAGGCTGAGTTCTGGCAATCCATGTTTGAAAACGGAATCCCTGCTCTGGAGCTTCCGCTGGATTTTCATGGCACTGCCATCCCCAATCCTCACGGAGCAACCCATTCCTTCAAACTCGAAGGAGAACTTTTCCGGAATATCAAAAAGCAGTGCAAAGAATCGGGAACCACTCCGTTCATTTTCCTCTATGCGGCATTCACCCTACTCATCAGCAAATACGCCCAGACCAAGGAAATAGTCATCGGCACTACCTCATCGGGCAGAAACCTTCCCGAGACCCAGGACATGATCGGCATGTTTGTCAATACCTTGGCCATCCGTAATCAGGTAGAAGGCTCTCTGCCCTTCACCACATTTTTGGATCGTACCAAGCAGCTTCTGCTTTCGGCTTTTGAAAATGACGCCTATCCCTATGAGGAACTCGTGGCCGACCTCCGGTCAAAAGGACACACAGATCAGGCGGTGCGGGTGATGTTCACCCTGCTCAAGGAAAGTGAAGACACCCTTCATCTGGGAGACAGCAGGCTCCTGTTGAAAGAAACTGAGTCAGTCTCCCAGGCCAAATTTGATCTGAGTCTAAGTGGTGTTGAACGGGAAGAGGAAATAAACTTCGATCTGGTCTATGCTGAGGCACTGTTTAGCGGAGAAAGTATGCGACTGCTCGCGGAGCGCTTTTTGAACGTTCTCGATCAGGCGGTCCAGGTTCCTCAAGAACCGATAGAAAGATGCTCGATCCTGCTCGATCAGGAAGCCGAGCAGATACAAAGCTGGAACAGCAAAGTGCTTGAAGTGCCACAAACCGCACTTATTCACGAGCTTTTCGAGGCCATGGTCTTGGAATATCCCGAGCACATTGCCCTGATCTTTGGGCAACAGCAGCTGAGCTATTCGGTCCTGAACCAACAAGCCAACCGGCTCGCCCACTACCTCAGGTCCTGCGGCATCGCCGCAGAGCGCAGAGTAGGGATCTGCCTGGAACGCTCTTCGGAACTCATCATCTCCATACTCGCCGTTTGGAAGTCCGGAGGTGCCTATGTGCCCCTGGATCCATCCTATCCGGGGGACAGACTGGCTTACATGATTGAAGATTCCGGTCTGGAACTTATCCTTACCCAGAACTCCCTGCTTCCACTGTTGGAACTAGTCTGCCAAACTAGTCAAGTTCAACTGGTCAGCAACGAGGAATTGGAAACGGGTTTAGCAGGATATCCGCAGACCAATCCTGACCCAGCCTGCCATTCGGACAATCTGGCTTATGTCATTTATACCTCGGGTACCACCGGAAAACCCAAAGGGGTGATGCTGGAGCATCGAAACGCGGTCAATCTGGCCTTCGCACAGCAGCATTCCATCTGGGTAAACCCTTCTGACCGAGTCCTCCAGTTTGCTTCCTCCAGCTTTGATGCTTCGGTTTTTGAGCTCCTTCTCGCACTCGCATCAGGGGCAGGACTGGTGATGGCCTCCAAAGAAGAACTCCTTCCTGGGCCTTCGCTGACCCGGATCATCAACACTCATCAAGTCTCGCTAGCCGTACTCACCCCGGTGGTACTGAGTCATCTGGAGCCTGCACAGCTGCCAAGCCTTCACAGGGTATTCAGTGCCGGAGAGGCACTTCCGCTGACTACGGCACAAAAGTGGGCTTCTGCTACAACACTCATCAATGCCTACGGTCCCACTGAGATTACCGTCTGTGCGACCCTGAGCAAGGTTGATCCTAAAGCAGAACGAATCACCATCGGAAACCCTCTGCCAAACTACCAATGCCATATTCTGGATCCGGAAGGAAACCAACTTCCAATCGGAGTGGCCGGGGAGCTTTACATCGGCGGAGCCGGCGTGGCAAGAGGCTACCTCAATAGACCGGAGCTGGCTGCTGAAAAGTTTGTAACAGATCCTTTTAATCCGGCCCGACGCATCTACCGATCCGGCGATCTCGCCCGTTGGCTGCCTTCCGGAGAAGTCGAATTCCTTGGTAGAATCGATCAACAAGTCAAAATCCGGGGATTCCGGATCGAACTCGGAGAGATTGAGGATAATCTTCTGGAATATCCGGGTATCCTCGAGGTGGCCTTGACCGTCCGGCAGGATCATCAGGGTGAAAAATACCTCTGTGCCTATTATGTCTCCGAAACTGAGAAGACCGTGGAAGAACTCAGAGGCTTCCTTGGCCAGACCCTGCCCGAATTTATGATTCCAGCCCGATATGTGGCCATGGAAAACCTCCCCTTGAGTCCTGCCGGTAAAATTGACCGAAAAGCCCTGCCTGAGCCTGGAGAAAGTATCCTGACAGGAACTGAATTTATTGCTCCGAGAACAAAACAAGAAAAAGATATAGTTGAACTATGGTCTAAGACATTAGGACTAAGGATAGAAGAAATTGGAATTGAAGATGATTTCTTCGCATTAGGTGGCAACTCCCTAAAAGCTGTCTCCTTAATAGCAGAAATTCAAAAGCACCTCCTAAAGAAATTGCCTCTCCATGAAGTATTTAAACGAACTACTGTAAGGGCACAATCAGATTTTTTAAATGACTTGAAAACTGATAAAAGTCAAACGGAATCCTCTTTGATTCCATTGCAACCGAAAGGAATTAAAACCCCATTGTTCATCGCTCCAGGGATCGAAGGTAAATGCTATTATTTAGTCGAATTAGCCAAAGCTCTGGGAGAGGATCAGCCTGTATATGGCTTCCAAAGTGTAGGTCTATTAGCCGGAGAGGAACCCCTAACCTCGATTGAAGCAATGGCGGAATTCAATATTCAGTTGATGAAAAAAATCCAGCCATCAGGCCCCTACCTTCTGGGAGGACATTCAATGGGGGGCTGGGTGGTCATGGAAATGTCCAATCAATTGAGGAAGCAAGGCGAGAAAGTGGTATTCCTTGGATTATTTGACTCCTATTCTCCCACCATTTTTGAGCAAAGAGAAGGATTCTCTATTCACTCCAATGACCAAGAGATCAACGATCTCCTTTTGCTTCTCCAAAGACTTGCAGACTATTATGATCCAGAGATTAACCTTTCAGAGCTAAAAAAAATTCTTGACTTGGTAGCTCAGTCAGATCGAACTGAAAAAGTTAATCAATGGGCAATTTCCAAAGGATTAGTCCCTGCCAATTTTTCCCAAGAAGAAATCAAAAGATGGGCACAAGTCATCGGGATAAATAGTCGGATGAGTTTTCAGCCAAAAAGCACGAAACAGAAAACTATTCTTTTTAAAGCTGAAGAAACTGAATCGGAAACTTCTGAAGTACCAAGGTGTCTAGGTTGGTCATCTGTGATGACTACAACATTACAAATAGCAGTGACGCCGGGAAACCATATCAGCATGATGATCGAGCCTAATGTGACCTATTTAGCAAAAGCAATCCAAGCCAATCTTGCTGGATTCGGTAATTATCAGGAAGAATTTAGTACTCTAAAGAACTCCAACTCAGCCTCAAAAAAGAAACAATTAGAAATATAGTAACCCTCTGAAGAAAATTTTTTATCGCAGATAATAACTCCACAACCCATGAAAAAGCGCCTATTAATTTTAAGTATTTTCTTTCCAATCACATCCATCTTTTGGGCTCAAGCTCAAGAATCTCCCTCAAGTATAACAGGAAGAGTGCTCGATAACCAAACCCTACCCATTCCATTTGCCAATGTGGCCCTCTACACCGCAAGTGATTCAAACCTGGTTAAAGTTGGGTTCACAGATGACGTTGGTAAATTTATCCTCCCTGGACTAGAGGCAGGTAGCTACTGGTTAAAAATCAGCTTCGTCGGCTATCAATCCTACACCAGCGACAAATTTGACTTAGGCTCCAACCTCGAATTGCCTTGGAAGGAGGTGAGACTTGAGAATTTAGAGGAAATACTAGACGAAGTGGTGGTACAGGGCGAAATACCAATCTTAGAGGTAAAACAGGGGCAGGTTATTTTCAACGTAGCCCAAAGCATCACTACGGTAGGAATAAGTACCTTGGAGCTGCTGAGAAAAACACCAAATGTACTCATCGACAATGCTGGAAATATCAGATTGTTGGGTAGAACTGGCGCTACTGTAGCCATCAATGGAAAAATCCTTCCCCTAACAGGTGCTGACCTTACGGCTTATTTACAAACCATCCAAACCGATCAAATCGAATCTATCGCATTAATCACGGAGCCTGGAGCCCAGTTTGATGCAGTGGGAACTTCAGGGGTGATCAATATTGTCCTGAAAAAAAACTCAGACTTGGGATCAAATGGGTCGTTTAGTTCGGGTTATTCCATAGGAAACAAGTCTCGCTACAATACCTCACTTTCTGGTAACTATAGAAACAACTTGCTAAACGTCTTTGGCTCGTATAGTTATAATCGATACCAAAATCCTTACGATGAGGACTTTTTAACCCAGCAAAAAGACTTAATCATAGACTTAGTGGCACAAGGTGATCTCGCTTTGAGTCGGCATGCCTTCCAAACTGGGGTCGATGTCAATCTGTCGCCAAAAAGTGTCATTGGATTTTTGGCCAATGGGAGCTTTCTTGATGGATCATTGGAAATAGCTGACCAAGCGACCATTGCTTCTTCCTCTGGCGTTGAAGGTTTGCTACGGGCAGAGAGCAATAATTTAGTCGCCCGCACCGATCTTTCATTTAATTTGAATTATCGCTTTCAAAATGAAAATGGTACATTTTTCAACCTCGATGCAGATTATGCCTATTTTGATAATAGCCTGAATAATCGTCAGCCTAACCAAATTTTTGATCCTACCGGGAGTACTATACTTACAGAAAACTTTTATGTCACCAATGCCCCTACGATTATCGATATCAAATCGATAAAAGCGGACACCGAATTTGCGCTCGGTCCAGGCAACTTGAGTTTAGGAATGAAATTTACCGATATTCAATCGGACAATGAGTTCGAGTTTTTCCGAGATGAAGAAGGTAATTTGATGCTAGACACCGAGCGATCCAATGATTTTTCTTACGCTGAAAATGTCACCGCTGCATATACTTCCTACCGGATTAATTGGGGAGAAAAATATAAACTCGTCACGGGTTTACGAGCAGAACACACTCAAACCAAAGGTAATCTACAAAGTCAACAGTCACTTGAAAACGCTTTGTTTGAGCGGAATTATTTAAACTTTTTCCCGAGTGTAAGTTTCAGCTACCTTCCTAATGAAAAACATGATTGGTCTTTTGGAGCAAATAGAAGGATAAATCGCCCAAATTATAAAAACCTAAATCCTTTCCAAGTTTTGCTAAATGAGTTTTATCTAGAGCAGGGCAATCCTAATTTACTTCCTGAATACGCCACAACTGTGACCATCGGGCATACCTATCACGCTACAGTTACCTCCTCTTTAACCTATAATCAAATTACAAACCTGTTTGGAGATCTGTATTTACCACTTGATAACGATCGAAGCATAGGAACCTTTGTAAATCTGGACAAGCAAACTCAACTCACTCTAAATATCAGCGCTCCACTAACTGTTTCAGAATGGTGGGAAGTATATGGTACGGTAACAGGATTTTATGTGCAAAATAAATTTGACACCCTGAATACAAGTTTTGATGCAGAAATGACCGCTATGAGTCTTTCGCTACAAAATACCTTTTCACTTCCTAAATCATGGAATATAGAATTATCCGGATTTTATAATTCCCCCACTTTACTCGGAGTGTATAAGACAGGTACTAGTTGGACTGTAGACGTAGGCGCTCAAAAATCAATACTAAATGACCGAGGCTCCGTCACCCTAGGAGTATCAGATATTTTTAAAACAAACTATTTACCTCAATTAGTCAGCTCATCATTAATTACTGTTGATCAACGCAGAATTGAAGATACCAGAAGGTTCATGGTGTCCTTTAGCTATCATTTTGGAAACAGTAAACTGAAGGCTTCTAGAAGTAGAGACACCGGTGTGGATGAGGAAAAATCAAGGACTAACTAATGGAACCCTCAACACGTATAGCCTTTTCATCCCAGCAAAATTCCTTCAAGGAAGAAGTCAAGCTAACCATGACATTGGGTTGGCCGATTATTTTGAGCAACCTGACCCAAATACTCCTGCCTATCATCGATGGGCTTATGGTAGGTTCTATTGACAGCAACCAATTGGCAGCTGCATCATTAGTAATCAATATTGCCACGATACCCGTCATTTTATGCTTGGCCTTACCGATGGCGTTATCGCCGCTTGTGTCATCCGCCTTAGGAAAATCAGACAATAGCTCACCCCTTAAGCTACTGGTTAATGGAATGTTGGTAGGAGGTCTATTTGCCTTGGTCTTGGCATTGATCTTTTATTTTGGGAGTGGGATTGTTTACCACCTTGGGCAAGACCAAGAGGTGGCATTCCTTGCAGAGGGATATTTGGTGATCATCGGATGGAGATTGATCCCGGTAGCATGGTTTGTGGCACTGACTAATTTTTCTGAAGGCTTGGGGAAAACAAAAATGGTAATGATTATCAATCTGATTGCGCTGCCGATCAATGTGTTTCTTAATTATCTATTGATATTTGGAAATTGGGGTCTGCCAGCGCTTGGACTCAATGGAGCCGGATATGGAACCCTATTGACCCAAGTAATTATTTTGATCGCATTTATCTATTATTTAGCTACCTCAAAAAGTTTTGCTGAATATCGAAAAGAGCTACAAAGTGCCTTTAAAGTGGACTATGCTATTATCAAAGATATTTTCCGAATTGGGCTTCCCTCTGGCATTCAGTTTTCTTTAGAAAATGGTGCTTTTGCATTTTCCGGTTTGATGGCGGGATGGCTAGGAGCTCAACAGCAAGCAGCTCATCAAATCGGGCTTTATATATCGTCTCTGACTTTTATGATTTCTATGGGAATCTGCACAGCGGGGACCATTCGAGTGGCATTCTATTTTGGTAAAAATGATTGGGCTTTAGTTAAAGCCATAGGCCGATCGACACTGATACTTGCAAGTTTGATAGGAGCGGTATTTTCGTGCCTTTTGATACTGGGGTACAACTATTTACCTAGATTATTTGTCAGCGAGTCTGAGGTCATAGAATTTGCCAAAATAGTTCTTTTGATGGCAGCTATTTTTCAACTTACCGATGCCCTTCAAGCAACCTCAGCGGGAATTTTGAGAGGAATTCAGGATGTAAAAGTTCCTGCCTATTTGGGTTTGGTGGCTTATTGGCTGATTGGGATTCCCTTTGGATATGTTTTTGCATTCCAAATGGATTGGGGAGTTTCAGGTTTATGGGCTGGATTGATTGTAGGTTTATCAGCCAATGCTTTTTTCTTAATGATTAGGTTTTTTAAACTGATCAAACCCGAGAGCAGAAAGATAGTTGGCGAACTAATTTAGAAGTTTATGGTACACATCAGCTTTGCTTTACTAAATCAACCACTTGGGCAGAGGGTTTTCGCCTATTACCTAAACCAATTGCCAAAACCAATGCAGGATAAGGCGAGCCAGTTCCGAAACTGGAAAGACAGAACCAATTCCATTTTGGGAAAGGTTATGTTAAAACACTGTGCCTCTAGATATTACAATATCCCTAACATCCTTAATCAGGTTAGCTATAACCCTTTCCAAAGGCCAGAGGTAGATGGACCTTTTTCATTTAGTATTTCTCATTCTGGCAATATGGTGGTCTGTGCACTGAGTGAAACCCATCAACTCGGAATAGATATCGAGTCACTCGCAGCAATCGATTTTGATCCCTATCAGGAGTATTTGTCAGATAAAGAATGGATGCAAATAAAACTTGCCATGGATCCAAATCGGGAATTCCTAAAGATTTGGACTCAAAAGGAAGCGGTAATTAAAGCTGATGGTAGAGGTTTAACCCTTCCACTTAAAGAGTTAAACCCAAGTGACTCTCATTTAAAAATTGATAAACAGTCCTGGTATCTTCATCAAATAAACCTACAGTCAAATTATATTTGTCATTTAGCTACAGACAAAGTACTCAAAAGTCAAGATATCAAAACGGTGGATTGTATGGATCTAATCATCAATGCGTTTATAAAAAGGCCTTTGGAAGCGATATAGGCTATAAAATTGAAGGATTTTAGGAAGTGAACCTTTCTATAGGGCCCGAGTGGTTACTTCCTGTGGATGTACATCCCATTACATGCTTGGTTTTTGACTTTGGAGAAAAAGACCTGTGCGGAAATCGCGGTAATCCATTCATGTCCATTTCAAAAAACTAGAAAAAGGGGCTGTCCCGAATGCCAGACAGCCCCTTTTTTGATTACAACAACTCATTGGCCAGATTCGCCAATTCGGATCGCTCCCCTTTCTCCAGCTTAATGTGTGCATAAAGGGGGTGATCTTTTACCCGGTCAATGAGGTAAGAAAGGCCGTTAGACTGAGAATCCAAATACGGCGTATCAATTTGATGTACATCCCCTGTGAAGACAATTTTGGTGTTTTCTCCTGCACGGGAAATAATCGTTTTGATTTCGTGGGGAGTCAAGTTTTGCGCCTCATCCACGATAAAAAAAATATTGGACAGTGATCGTCCACGGATATAGGCTAAAGGCTGAATAACCAACTTTTCCTGATTCACCAATTCGGTGATTTTCTGGTATTCTTTATCGGTCTCTTTGTACTGATTTTGAATGAATTTCAGATTATCCCAAAGTGGCTCCATGTAGGGATTGAGCTTAGACTTAATGTCTCCCGGCAAGTAGCCGATGTCTTTATTGGAAAGAGGGACAATAGGCCTTGCTAAAAATACCTGCTTATATTCCCTTCGCTGTTCCAATGCACCGGCTAGCGCTAAGAGCGTTTTTCCCGTTCCAGCTACTCCTTGAATGGATACTAATCGGATGTTTGGATTGGTGATCGCATGCAGGGCAAAAGTCTGCTCAGCATTTTTAGGCTTGATATTGTAGGCCAACTTTTTGTCCACCCGCTCCAAAATATTTTCTTCAGGATTGTAAAAAGCCAAAACTGAGTTCTTATCACTTTTTAGAATGTAATAGGCATTGGCTTTTCGCTTTCGGGTTCCGAGAATTTCCTTGGCGTCGATATACCCCGAGTCATAGAGCGTATTGATCGCTTTGGGGTCTACATTATCCAAAATGTACTTTCCCGTATTTTCTAGCTCATTGATATTTTTGATTTTACCCGTTTCGTAATCTTCGGCAAGGATTTCCAAGGATTTGGCTTTTAACCTAAGATTGATATCCTTGGAAACCAGGATTACCTTCCGGTTTTTTTCATGCTCTTTGAGATAAAGTGCCGCATTGAGGATTTTATGGTCATTTTTTTCTTCTCCAAAAATCACATTGGCGTTGACTTTATTTTCGGGATTCATCAGTACTTTGAAATTTCCCTTTGTCTTGCCATTAAGCGGTGTCCACTCATGAATCATGTGATCCATGGACAGCTTATCCAGTAATCGTATAAATTCTCGGGCCTCAAAGTTTTTGGTGTCATTGCCCTTTTTAAATTGATCGAGCTCTTCAAGCACAGTAATTGGAATTACTACGTCGTGCTCGGCAAAGTTCATAATAGAGTTGTGTGCGTAGAGGATCACCGAGGTGTCCAGCACGAAGATTTTCCGATCTTTATCGGCTTTAGCTCTAGGCATGTGCAGGTAGGTATTTAGTGGTATCGTATTGGTTTAATTTAGAAAAATATCCCATCCATTAGCTAAGTTTTAACAATAAATTATGATTAAATAACGAGCACAAGGCTTTATCAAGTTGAAAATCAAGCCAATAAAAAAGGGTGAGAAAATACCTTTCCCACCCTTTTCCCCTTTTTGTGATAGTTTAATCCAAAAGCGCTGCAATATCCTGCTGATCCAGACTTTTCATAAAGCTTTCTTCAGTAGAAATCAACTCACCTGCCAAAGCTAGTTTGCGGTTTTGTAAGGCCATGATTTTTTCCTCGACCGAATCCCTGGAAATAAATTTGTAAATGATCACTTTGTTTTCCTGTCCGATTCGATGTGCCCGGTCGATCGCTTGTGCTTCCACAGCTGGATTCCACCAGGGATCCAAAAGGAATACATATTCGGCCCGAGTCAGATTCAGCCCAACACCGCCTGCTTTAAGTGAGATCAAAAATACCTTCACTTCATCTTGTTCTTGGAATTTCTCTACCTGAGCTTGCCGGTCTTTGGTTGAGCCGTCCAAATAGGCATAGGTTATTCCCTCCTCATCCAGGTATTTTTTGATGATGGCCAAGTGCCTGACAAATTGACTAAACACGAGGACTTTGTGCCCTTCTGAAATCGTGGATTGCAACATGTAAGTCACATCTTCCAGCTTTCCAGAATCCCCCTGGTAATCCTCTCGAACCAACTTGGGATGATTGGCGATTTGCCGGAGTTGGGTAAGTCCACGCAGCAACGTAAACTGCTGCGACCCCCGACCTGCCATGCTGAGTTCGCCAATGATTTTTTCTCGATAGTAGGTTTTAACCTCTTCGTACACTTTTTCTTGAGCAGGAGTCATGGCCGAATATTTCACATTGGTGATTTTCTCCGGCAAGTCCGTAGCCACTTGGGTTTTAAGACGTCGAAGGATAAAGGGTTTGATCAGGGCATTCAGTTTGATCGCTTTGTCCTTATCATTCTGCTTTTCGATGGGCTGCAAAAAATTCTTTTTAAAGGAATTCTGATTTCCCAATAGACCGGTGTTGATAAAATTCATCTGAGACCAAAGGTCCATAGTCCCGTTTTCGACTGGGGTACCGGTAAGAATCAGCTTTTGCTTACTCTTCAATTTATTGACAGCTAAGGCAATATTACTACTCGGGTTTTTAATCGCTTGAGATTCGTCGAGGATGATGTAATTGAAGTAAAAATCCTTCAAAATATTCACATCCAATCGGGTGATACCGTAAGAAGTCAAAACCAAATCATAATCCCTGAATTTCCAGGGATCTTTAATCCGCTGGGTTCCTGAGTACACCAAAATCTTAAGATCCGGTGCAAATTTCCGAGCTTCCAGTTCCCAGTTGTAAATCAGCGAAGTCGGCATGACCAAAAGCGAGGTAAATCCCGGGTTTTCTTGCTTTTCGTATGCTAATAAGGCCAAAGTTTGCACCGTTTTTCCCAAACCCATATCATCTGCCAGACAGCCTCCAAAACGGAATTCATTCAGAAAACGAAGCCAATTATACCCTGCTTTTTGATATGGGCGAAGGGTTCCTTCAAAAAACTCGGGCAACTCATAATCGTCGATGCTTTCGAAATCCCGCAGCTGCTCTAATTTTCTGCTTAGCGTAAGCTGCACCAGATTGCCCTCTTCCAATTGCTTTGCCAAGGCAATATGGTGCTTGCGCATGATAATTTGATCTTTGGTACTGCCTTCCTCCATGAATGAGAATATTTCTCCGTAATTCACATACCATGAGGCAGGAATAACGGCAGTCTCTCCATTGGGAAGCTCAAATTCGCTTTTACCACTCAAGATCATACTTCGGATTTTGGAGAAAGGAACCAAGTAGATCCCAAATTTGATCATCGCTTTGACATCAAACCAGTCAATGTTTTCATTGACCTCAATGGTGATTTGAGCTTTTCCGATATGGTAAACTTTTCCTTCAGGATTTTTGCGTTGTACGATTTTTATCTTTTTGGCTTCCAGTTCCTCTTCATGATCCGAAATCCACTCAAAAGCTTTAGTCTTTGACCAAGAAACTTTCCCTTCCCGCACAGGCAGGCCAAGATCATTTAATACTTTACCAAATGATTTTTCTTTCTGAAGGCTTCGAATGGTCTTTTTGAAAATAAAATCTCCGTCTTTTTCAACAAGTGCCACAGACTTACCCGCCGATTGGTCTTTTCCAGTTTCGATTGGGAAATCATTTTCACCGTACTGAAACCGCAGCTCAAACACAATAAATTCTTCCTTTTCTGTATCGGCTTCCTCTCCAAAAAGATCTTGCTTTGAGCTACTCGGTAAATCCTGAATGGTCAACAAAACCTGCGGGGTACCTCTTGCAGTATCGATTTTGAATCCTTTGGCATCTACATCATATTGCTTGAGAAGTGGAGCCATAAATTTCCTGAAGTAGGTAGGCTCCATTTTTTTATCAATGACGATGAATTTCTTATTGAGAAAAGGCAACAATTTTTTTCCATCAACTTCCTGTTCAAAATGAAAAAGTTGCTGATTGACAATTAGCCATGCCGGATCTTTACAAATGAGATACCCCCCTTTGTATTGCCACTCTATTTTTTTTCCTTCATACTTTATGGTTGGAAAATAATGTGTGTTTTCAGGGTTTCGGAAAAAATGAAACATAATAGATGCTCCCACCGGATTGACAGTGATCTCTCGCCAAGTGGGATTCCCGTCTGAACCCATTTCAAAAAGTCGTTTACCGATCAGCAATGGGAGAATTTTGGCTCGACGAATCTCCAGTCCCTCTTCTAGCAACCGCTGTACTGTCAAGTCCTCTGTTTTGGGATCAAAAATCCGCTGCAAATATTCTTTGGGACGAAGGTTCTTTCGCTTGATGTGCGGTTTGATGAGCAAATCAGGCTGCAACGCATCCATCATTTTAATCAACTCATAATCTCGCTTGTCAAGCCCTGAATCAAACTCCTGGGCATTGGCTGAGCTGATGTTTTGATAGGCATAAGAAAGACGGCCTTTATCATCAATTTGAACGACAAAAGATTCGATCAACAGGCCTAAATACTCATGGCTAAATATAGAATAAACGATTTGAAATGGCTTTTCAGCATCTACAATCATAGTATGGGAATAAATAAATCTGGAGAAAGGTTGGGGTAAACCTCCTACCGAATAAAGATTTAAGGATTGTGAATTAGGTATTTAACCTGAAAGTTACTAAAAAATACCCTTAGGATTTAAAAAAAGGTAATAAATCAATAAAAATCTCCGACCTTTTTTTGATCGGAGATTTAATTATTCTTCGCTAAGCAATGTCGAATTATCCTTAGCTTCTTGATTTTCATCCACGCTTTTTTCAGGGAAAAAACGACTCTGAAATATTAATATAATTGCAACACCCACGAAAATGGCCGCGTCAGCCACATTGAAAATAGGCCAAAGTGCGGTATAAGATCCACCCCAAAGTGGAATCCAACTCGGGACATATCCCTCCCAAATATCAAAGTAAAACATATCGACTACTTGCCCATGAAACCAGGGCGTCGGGGCATTATAGGGGGCATTATTTAACCAAACTCCATAAAATACAGAGTCAATTAAATTCCCAATAGCTCCACCCAAAATCATGGCTATACATATAATATATATAGGATGATTCTTTTTCTCTATTATATAATATAGATAATATCCTATACCAAACATGGCCACTAATCGAAAAGAAGTAAGCAACATCTTCCCATACTCGGTTCCCAGTTCCATCCCAAAAGCCATTCCCGGATTGGTTGTGTAGTGTAGTTTAAACCAATCTCCAAAAACCGGAATTTGCCCCGGGGTACCAAAATCCATTTGGAAATGAACCAGCATCTTTACCGCTTGATCGATGGCAATAACCAAAAGAGTGATCCCAAAATATTTGATATAGTTTTTCATTGCGCTGCGTAAGCCTTTTATACTTTTTGTACCCTAACGGCAAGTTCGAAATCATCCAAATCCAAAACTTGAATTTCTCGGTCAAGAACTTTGACCTCAAGCGTGGTTGCCTGTGTCTCGGATTGAATATAGTTACCAAATGCTGATACGGCTGATTCGACCAAAGGATTTCCTTCCGCAATGGCAATTGAGATTTTATCCTGCACTTCGAGTCCCATGTCCTTTCTTAAATTCTGAATGCGATTGACCAGATCTCTTGCGATTCCTTCTTGTCTGAGCTCATCGGTCAAATTGACATCCAAGGCCACCGTTACACCAGCATCTGATGCCACCGACCAGCCTGGAATATCCTGAGAGGAAATCAACACTTCCTCCAAAAGAATTTGGATTGCTTCTCCCTCCACATCAATGCTGAAGTTTCCTTCTCGCTCGATTTGGTTTATTTCTTCCTGTCCCCAGGACTTGATCGCTGAAGCGACAAAACGCATTTTAGGACCGTATTTTTTACCTAGTACTGGCAAATTCGGTTTCACTTCTTTGACCAGAATACCGGAAGCATCATCAATGTACTCCACCGCTTTGATATTAACTTCGGACTTGATCAGTTCTTCCACATGTTCGATTTGAGCCTGTATCTTTTTACTCAATACCGGGATCAAAATCCGCTGTAGCGGTTGGCGGACTTTCAGCTTTTCTTTCTTCCGTAAGGAATGAACCAAAGAGGAAATCGTCTGGGCCAAGTCCATACTCGCTTCCAGATCCTTGTTGACCGAAGCAACATCAGCGGCGACCCAATCGGTTAAATGCACCGATTCCCTCGCATTTTCTGCAGATTCAGTCAGATTTTGGTACAACCAATCCGCATAGAATGGCGCAAAGGAAGACATCAATTGTGTTAAGCTGAGCAGGCATTCATACAGAGTCTCATAAGCTGCCTGCTTATCTGCATTCATATCTCCTCTCCAAAACCGTTTTCTGGCCAATCGCACATACCAGTTGGAGAGCTGATCTACCGTGAAATTCATGATCGCACGAGTGGCTCTTGTGGCATCGTAATGATCCATGGATTCCTCCACCTCAGCGATAAGGGATTGAAGCTTGGAGATGATCCACTGATCGAGTTCAGCTCGATCCTTCACCGCAATCGACTTGGACTTGTCGTAAACAAAGGAATCCAAATTGGCGTATAGCGCAAAGAAATTATAAGTGTTTTGAAGCGTACCGAAGAAACGTCGCTGTACTTCGGTGACTCCGTCCAAGTTGAATTTTAAGTTATCCCAAGGATTGGCATTGCTGAGCATGTACCAACGTAAAGCATCCGGTCCATATTCCTTCAGGGTTTTGAAGGGGTCGACCGCATTTCCCAACCGCTTGGACATTTTGTTGCCGTTTTTGTCCAAAACCAATCCATTGGCAATCACATTTTTGAAGGCAACTGAGTCAAATAACATCACCGCAAGGGCATGGAGGGTAAAGAACCAGCCTCGCGTTTGGTCCACCCCTTCGGCAATGTAATCAGCCGGATAATTGGCTTTGAAAACATCCTGGTTTTCAAAAGGGAAATGCCATTGTGCATAAGGCATGGCGCCTGAGTCAAACCAGACATCAATCAAATCCGGTTCGCGCAGCATTTTTTCACCTTTTTCCGAAACCAAAATCACCTCATCCACATAGGGACGGTGCAAATCCAATTCTTTGCCCTCGTAAGGCGATTTTTTCATAAAGCCTGCAGCAATCGACTTTTCTATTTCCGACTCCAGCTCTGCAATTGAACCGATGCACTTTTCTTCGCTTCCATCACTTGTTCTCCAAATCGGCAGCGGCGTACCCCAAAACCGGGATCGGCTGAGATTCCAATCCACCAGATTTTCAAGCCAATTGCCAAACCGTCCTGTGCCGGTCGCCTCAGGGTTCCAATTGATGGTTTTGTTCAGTTCAACCAGTCGGTCTTTGAAAGCGGTGGTTTTGATAAACCAGCTCTCCAGTGGATAGTATAAAATAGGCTTGTCTGTACGCCAGCAATGAGGATAACTGTGCTCGTATTTTTCGACCTTGAAGGCCTTGTTTTCGTTTTTTAAAATGATGGAAATGATGATGTCCGTGTTTTTGAAATCCGCGGTACCCTCGTCATCATCGGTATAGTTTTTTACATAAAAATCATCCGCTCCAAACGTTTTGTGCGCGGTGATGCCATGTTCCTGCATTTTTGCGGCTAAATACTCCCCGACCACAGGAATAAATTTTCCCTGCTTGTCCACGACGGGGATATCATTTCCCAATTCATCTTGGACAAATACCCCAGGAACATTGTTTTGAACCAAGGTTCTAAAGTCATCCGCACCAAAGGCTTTGGCCAAATGAACGATCCCCGTGCCGTCCTCTGTGGTCACATAATCCCCAGAAACTACCGTGAACGCCGGATGAGGAAGCTTCAAGGCCTCAATCGGAAATAATTGCTCGTATTCCCAGCCCAGCATGTCTTTTCCTTTAAACTCCTCGATCACTTCGTAAGGGATGAGTTTGTCACCCGCTTGGTAGTTTTCCAATTTCAGTTCGGCCGCTTTTGGATTCAAATAGGCTCCCATTCTGGCTTTTGCCAGAATCACAGTTGCAGGCTCATGGGTGTAAGGATTGAAAGTCTTGACCTTGACATAATCCAGATTTTCTCCGATGGCCAGGGCGGAATTGGAAGGCAAAGTCCACGGCGTAGTCGTCCAGGCAAGGATGTAGGTGTTTTCCTGATTTTTCAGCTTAAACTGTGCCGTGATCGAGGTGTCTTTGACATCCTTGTAAGTTCCCGGTTGATTGAGTTCGTGTGAACTTAGTCCCGTTCCTGCGGCTGGGGAATAGGGCTGAATGGTATAGCCTTTGTACAAAAGATCCTTGTCGTAGAGTCGCTTGAGCAGATGCCACAGCGTCTCGATGTACTTGCTGTCAAAAGTGATGTAGGGATCATCCAGATCGACCCAATAGCCGATTTTCTCGGTCAAGTCATCCCATTCGTCTTTGAAACGCATGACAGTTTCCCGGCATTTGCGGTTGTATTCTTCGACGGTAATTTTCTTACCGATATCCTCCTTGGTGATGCCGAGTTCTTTTTCTACCTGCAATTCTACAGGAAGACCATGCGTATCCCAGCCCCCTTTTCGCTTCACTTGAAAACCCTTCAGCGTTTTATATCGGCAAAAAATATCCTTGAGCGTCCGGGCCATCACGTGGTGAATCCCGGGAGTTCCATTGGCTGAGGGAGGACCTTCAAAAAAAGTAAAGGTCTCAGCACCATCGCGATTGGCAACGGATTTTTCGAAGATTTTATTTTCCTTCCAGTACTGAAGAACCGACTCTCCGATATGCGGATAATCGACCTGTTTGAATTCCTGATACGTTTTCACAGTGTCCTTTTTTGAGGGATTAGGTGAAGAAAAAGGAGAGATGCCAAGCATCCTCCTCAAAACAAGCCACAAAGATAGCAGAAAAGGGCCTTTTTGACAGGCTTATTTCAAAAAATGGTATTCCGTTTAATCTCCCATTGAAAACTTTGGATAATTTGAATTTGAAAGTCACTAAAATCAAAATGCTAGATCCTCTCAAAATCACTGATTATTAAAATTTGAGTTATTTAAAAATATTTTATAAGCAATTGCCTTTCAGATTATAAGGATTATTTTCATCTAGTTTTTACCCAGTTGACATCTTGAAATAATCCAGCCTTGAATACCAAACTCTTTCCCCGCCTTCACCTTTGGCTGATTTTGCCATTTCTACTTACCCTTGCTGGATTTCATCAATACTGGATGGGATTCACTTCCATGCCCTTTCACTGGCATTTGCATGGAATCTCCGCTACGGCATGGTACCTGATTTTGATTGCCCAACCTTGGATTTATCACCATAGGTCCATCCATCTTCACCGAAAAGTGGGCATGGTCGGATTGGTCTTGGCTGGATTTGTGACGGCCTCCGGATTAAACATGGTCAAAGGAAACCTGCAGGCTACTGAAGCCAGTCCGCTGTTTGATGTCCGCTACAGCCTTTCCTCATTGGATTGTCTTTTTATCGGATTCTTCATGCTTTCGGTGATTTTGGCGGTGATGAATGCGAGGAATACGGCCTCTCATGCCCGATGGATGATCTCGACGGTTTTTTGGGTACTTTCTCCGGCAACCGTGCGCCTTTCCTATGTTCCCTTACTGATGGTATTCCAACCGGAAAGTTTTTCCGACTTACCCTTTGTCTGGTCGGATGTCTTTGTGGGCAATCAGGTGCTGATTATTCTGGTGCTTTTATTTTTGATTTTCAGGGATTTTCAAAAGGAAAAGAAAATCTATGCCTCCTATGTTTTGGTAACGGTCGTACAGGTTTTGGCTATTCCCATTCTCCTGTTTTTTAAAGATTCCCCTTGGTTGAGGGAATTGATGAACTCGGTGTTTTTGTGAGTTTGCATCTAATTCAACTGAGGGCCACATAGGTTTCATGAAGTAGGGTCCATTTCTTCCCTTCTTTTCGATAGAGTTTCAAAATTACTCCACCACTTTCCATAGACATGACATTTTCAAATACAAACCCATAAATCTCCTCATTTTTTCCTTCCTGAATTAAGGGAAAGGACAATTGATAACCCGTTTTGGAAAGTTGGGCTTGGATCATTTTGGGTTTTACTTTTCTTGGCTTTTCGGTTTGCAGGGATTGCTCAAAAGCTCGAATCTGCTGCCCCGTAAATAAGCTGTCCAGATTGAAGCTCTTGGTCGGATCTAAAATATCCCGCTCAAAGGCGAGGGAAAATTCCCCCTAGGTTTTAAACTTATCCTTAGGACTGTAAAAATCGGATCTGATGGATTTTACGCTACTTTCGATTACCACTTGGTTGAGTAGAGAGTATTCGAGCTCAGGAGGTTTGCCCTGAACTAGAAAAATAAAGCTTAGGACGATTAGAAAATTTTGCATCGAAAAGTCAATTATCTAAAGTTTACTTATTCTGGTTTTACTTGCTAGAATCAATTAGAAAAATTAATCTAATAAACTAATTTGAGGAATTCAAGTAGATAGGATAGAGGTGGGGCATAATTAGCCTTACTCAATAGAAATCATAGTTTTATGTATTTTTTCCCAAAAATCCATTTCAATTCGTTTGTATATACAATATATGGTTTCTCCTTCAAACGATTCAATGATTAATGCATACATTTCCCCACGTTCGCTTTTCAGGACAATTGGATTTGTGAAATATAGTACGCTGGTATTTGCTTGGTTAAATTTTACTTTATTACAATTACTATCAATTTCTTTTCTTTTAATTTTATTACGGTTCTTTAAAGAAATTATACATTTTATTTTTTCTTTATAATTATGTCCAATTAAACTATCCAAATCAAGATTTTGGTTAATTGCAAAGAGGTCTGCATATTCTGCTTTTTTAGGATTAAAGTCATCATATTCATCAAAACCTTGAGATTCCCAAGAAATAAATTCTTTATTTATAGTGCACCAATCCCGCTCTACTAGCAATTGACTAATCAAGGAATATTCTAAAGTTTGTGCAGTAACTTTTTGGGAAAACAATCCAACTGTCACCAAAACTAGCTTAAGTACTAGGTTGACCTTTAGCATAATTGCCCAGATTCAAGTATAATTGTTTCCAGCGTTTTGGTAGAAAGCCATCCCTAAGTTGGGATAGCTTTTTTCAGAGGCCTATCTTATAATTCTCCAGATAACAAAGCAAAGCATTTAAACTTCCAATGATCGTCTACTTCGAAATGGTAAATTTCAACCGCTCTGTAAGACTTCTCCCAAATAAATAAGAAACAATAAGAGTCTATTATTATGGGTTCAGAAATATGCAAACCACTTCTTTCACTAGGTTCCTTTAGCGGTTTAAGTCTCTTGGGTAACTTCTTTCTTTCATAAGACTTGGTAAGAAATTCTTTTTTATTGAGACCTTCTATCGCTTCTTCTAAGGAGCCTTCATTAAATATACAAGTACCGATCCCAATATCGCTTTTGAATGTCAAAAATTCATTGATCCAAATTTCTTGATTTTTTGGCTGATAATAAACCTTTTCCTGCTTATCTGAATATTTGCCAAAGACATCATTTAAAAACTCGTATTGAGCACAAGATAATCCTTCACCATTATCAATATCCTGAGCATTTAATGATAAGGAGAAAATAAGGGAAACTAAAATCAAAATAAACTTGCATATTATGCTAATTGCATTTCTTACCCTTTGCTTCATAGTTCCCAGATTTTTCTTTATCAAGTAAATTTAAAATATCGTCCCAAGAAGTGCCTGAAGGTAAATATGGCTTTGCCTCATCCATAAGCTGAGTGGGATTTTCCTTTTTTACTAGCCCACCAAAAGCCATTTTATAGTAGTAATCAAATGGCAAACTTCCTGCCGTTGGTCCATATTTTTTATCCCAATTGTACAGAGATACTGCAATTCCTAAAATAAAATTACTCATGGCTGCATGTTGGGTATTTGGCCATCTTCCGTCTCCTGAACCCTTATATTTTTCCCAATAAATGTTTAATAGTTCAAGGCTTGATTTATCGGTTTGAACTTTTGTTTGTTCCCAAAGATAAGCATGCACCGTTTCATGTATGATGGTTCTTGCAATACTAAGGGAGGTGGCGTTTTTTAGGTAATCATTGTCTAGGGTGATAATGTTTACCCCTTGAACTCTATTAGTTACAGCATTTTGTCCCGAAAGATTACCATTTTGGATACGATAGTCAAATTGGCCACTATTTTCAAATAGGTCCAGCATTCCTGGGAAAATATCCAAGCTTCCCAAACCACTCTTATCAGTCAAATATGCGCTCCCTTTAGATAGCTCTTTAAAAATGTCGGCAGCGCAGGGATTGGTCAGTTGATTGATAATGGTTGAGGGCGCGGGTATCGATGGTGGATCATAGCTAGGTTCGTCCCTTGGTGGAGCAGTTATTGGGTCGTCACAACAAGTAGGTCTTTCATAGTCATAATTATCTCCTCCTTCACCTGAGCCACCATCTGGAGTATATCCTGTATCCCCAGTACAATATGTTTTGGTCACATCTAATACAGTTCCGCCACCTTGATTATCAGGAATAAAAATAGATCGTTCAACTTCATAACAATCTCCTGCTATTTTGGCTTGATGGTTGGTAGAATTAATTGGGTGGTAATTAAAATGATGGACCACTTCTCCATCTTCAAAGGTAAACACTATAAAATGCCGTTCATCATAAGTCCAGATATCCACTATTCCCGACCAGTCATGGGGGATACCCTTGTAATAGATTCCTTCAAAATCTTCTATTGATCCTTCCCCATCAGGATAGTATCTAGCGATCACCGGATCAAATCGCTCTTCTGTGGGATGCTTGACAAACATGATGTTCTGAATTACCAGTTCATCCGGGTTCCGATCCGGGAAGCTGTCTAGCATACTGGCAGGGAAGTATTTGGTTGCATTGGCCAAGCTCACTTCAAAAACCTCCCGTCCATCGGGAAAGTAGTAATGATGGAATTGCTCCCAATCGGGCTCTTTCTCGAAGAAGGGAAGGATCAATTCCTGTGACCCGGATCGGAGATTGCTGCCCCTCTCCGGCAATCGTAGCTTGGTTTTGTTTTGCTCAAACCAGTTTTTGACGTTGGATAGCTGATCGCGTTCGCTCAGTTCCACTCGGGGACTTTCAGGTTCCTGTACGCATGAACTAAGCAGTAAACTAGCCAAGACAAAAGCGGTTAAAATTCTCAAAAATCCGTTTATACCTGGATTTTTGTAATGGGGAGGTAAAATTGTTTTTCATTAGATGAAAGAGTGAGTTGAAAACTAATTGATTTCCAACTATAAAAATCTATTCTATGAAATGCAAGATTTTTCAGTAAAAAAGTAGGTTAAGAGAAGTTATTTCTTGAAATAATTATATGGTGAGGAGTAAATAAAAATATCTAATCCGCTTCGATTAAGCTGTAAAAAAGAATTTCTTTCATTTTGTTGCCAAAAAGGGTATCTCACCCTAAATGCTCAATCTGAAAAGCAAATGGTGTCTTTTCGATTAGCCTTGGACCCTTACTTCTTCATCAACCTGGCAATATAAAAACCGTCAAATCCACTTTCATGGGCCAACACCCGCTGCTCTTCGAGTAACTCAAAATCCTTTCCGGCTTCGGAATTTAAGAATTTCTCGATTTGCTTCTCATTTTCCGAAGGCAAAATGCTACAGGTCGCATAGACCAATTGCCCACCCTTTTTTAGCATGCTGGGATAGGATTGCAATATCTCCTGCTGGGTTTCCTGCACTTGGGCAATGGATTCAGGGCTGAGTTTCCACTTGGTATCGGGATTTCGCCGGAGTACACCCATCCCGGAGCAAGGCACATCAAGTAGCAGTCGATCCGCTGACTCTTTCAGTCGCTTGATGGTTTTAGATCCTTCGATCACTTTCCGCTCAATGATGTCAATTCCGTTTCGTCGTGCCCTGAGCTTGGTTTGCTGCAGTTTCCACTCCTCAAGATCCATGGAGAGGATTTTTCCCTTGTTCTCCATCAAAGCTGCTAGATGTAAGGTTTTGCCACCCGCACCGGCACAGGCATCGATTACGCGCATTCCCGGTTCCACGGCCAAAGCAGCAGCGACCAACTGGGAAGAGGCGTCCTGCACCTCAAAAAGCCCTTCCTTAAAAGCCGGGTTCCTGAAAATATTCTGTCTTTCCTCCAGGATCAAGGCATCCGGATAGCCTTTGACAATGTAAGTGCGGATACCATCAGCAGCCAGACGGTTTTTAAGTTGCTCCCGGTTGATTTTTAGTGTATTCACCCGAAGCACCACTTCTGCCTCTTCATTGAGACTGTGGATTTCCGGGGCCCATTTATCGCCCAGTTCTTTTTCGCCCAATTCCTGCATCCAATCGGGGATCGACTCCAATAGCGCCGGTTTCTCCAAGGCGTCGTAGCGGGTTTTCAGTTTTTCGGGATTGATCCGCGCAAATTCCTCCCAAGGCGGCAGCTCATTTCCCTGCATCAGCCAATAGGTGCCAAAAAGATCCCAGTAGTCTTTTGAGGGACTGAGGTAATTGATCAGTCTCCACCAGCGCACCATTTCATAAGTGGTCTCTGCGATAAAAGAGCGATCTCTCGCCCCCCATTTGGGATTGGATTTGAGGGTTCGCTCGATCACCTTATCGGCGTACTGTCCCTCTTCAAAAATGGCTTCCAAAGCGGAATGAACCCCTCGGATGGTATTGTTATGCAGCTTCATTCGATTCTATTTCTGCACAAAGGTAGGTTTTCTTTCCGAGTCTTTTGAATCCTCCAATCAAAAGGGCTTAAAGCTCAAGGAAAGGCGAACTCCTTCCCGTGCCACAGCCGATCCGAAATCGTATCGATCCCCAAAATAGCCTTCGGACAGTATATAGTTGGGATCATAAATAGTTAAGCCATTGGTGATGCTGGGAACTCCTTTCAAGCTTTGCTTGCGAAACTCCAAAAAATTAGCTCGCAAGCCCAGGTCAATTTTTGGGGAAAGTGACCAGGCAAAAGCCAAATCCAAGCCTGCTTTCCAGTTATTCTGCTCCATTTCCCGTACGATTGGTCCGGGAGCAATCGTGAGGCAATTCGGACAAGGCCACCAATACCAGTAAGAATAGTCTGGAAAAATCTCCAATTGCCCATTAGTTCCACTTTCATTCATTCCATAGAAATTGATATTCAGCGAGGTTTTTTCACCTAAGCTGATCCGGCGCTGTATAAATGCACCAAAACCAATCAATTCGCTTTGTAGTCCAACTGGAATAGTCTCAGTGGTATTGCCAATGTAAATCGCATTTCCATTCTCATCCGGCTCGGGTGCATAAAGCTCTCTAAACCGCTTCCCATCTTCCTGTTGCTGATAGGTAGCGCTAGGGCCCCCCAACAGTCCAATGGCCCATTTTTCACCCATAGGTATGCCTACAAATAACCTAGCACTTCCAAATCGATTTTTTTCAGGTGCAAAAAATTGGGGATAGCTCAGGGACTTTTCCCAATACGTACCGTCGAGCTCAAAGAATACACTGCGTTTTTCCTGAGCATAAGAAAGGAAAGGAAGAAGCAAAATCCAGGATAGTAAAATCAGTTTTTTCATGTGTTTATAATTGTCTTTTAGCGGTCACATGGAATCACGCAATTATAATCATCCCAGTGTGGGACTTTTTAGTCATGCTCGATTTCATGGGAAACGGTTTTCGTGTTTACCTTTACGAATACTTAAGAGAATTCGCTACAATGATTAATTATTCCACACTCGTCAAAAAATGGGCTGGGCAGCTGCCGCTTTATGAGCAGGTTGAAGCTCAAACGCTCGTTGAGTGGCTGCTGGAGCATCACTTGGGCTTGAGACGGGTGGATATGATGCGGTTTTTGGAGGAAAAAGACCTTCCGCAGGCATTGAGTGATGATTTTGAGCGGTTGAAAACCGGAGAACCCATACAGCAGATTTTGGGAAAGGCTCCTTTTTATGGCAGAGAATTTCAGGTGAGCAGAGATACGTTGATTCCCAGAAATGAAACCGAGGAACTGGTGCATTTGATCATCAAGGAGAATCCGAAATCAGGTCTAAAGATTTTGGATATGGGTACGGGCACAGGTTGTATTCCGATTACCTTGTTTTTGGAAATGAACCAGGCAGAAGTTTACGGATTGGATGTTTCTGCCTCTGCCCTAGCTATTGCTCAAAAAAATGGAAAGGCATTAAAAGCAAAGGTGAATTGGATTCAGTTGGATATTTTGAAAGAAGAAATTCCAATCCAAGACTTGGATATTTTGGTCAGCAATCCCCCTTATATTCCTGAAAAAGGCAAAGCCAAGATGCATTCCAATGTCCTGGGTTTTGAACCGGAACTGGCACTTTTTGTACCCGATGAGGATCCTTTGCTTTTTTACCGGAGGATTGCCGAATTGGGAAAAAAGGCATTAAAACCGAAGGGAAAACTTTACTTCGAAATCCACGAAGACTACGGAAAAGAAGTCAAGGATTTACTCTTGCAAAAAGGCTATACGGAGGTGAAGGTAATTCAAGATTTGAATGGGAAGGATCGGATGGTGTTTGGACAATTTTAAATTTTGGAACCCATAAGTGAAACTTTGACTTCAATATTTACTTATTGACCTCAATACCAAGATTTGGTATATTCAAGAAATTATACCGAAATGAGTAAAAAAACATCTATTTCCTTAGGCAATCATTTTGAGGAATTTATAAGAGAAGAGGTGGATTCTGGACGGTACAGTTCAGCAAGTGAAGTAATTCGAGCGGCACTGCGATTATTGGAAAGGGAAGAAAAAAAGGAACGAGAATTAATTAAAGCACTTCAAGAGGGCGAGGACAGCGGCTTTGTAGAAGATTTCGAGCCAAATGAATATTTGAAAAAAATCCAGAAAAGAGCCCATGAATAATTCTTCTTATCGCATTAGCCAAAAAGCGATTGAAGATCTGGAGAGTATTTGGGTTTATACCTTCCAAAATTGGTCAAAAGAGCAGGCAGATCGCTACTATAAACTCATCATTCAAGAAATTGAGTATGTGGCTAAGGGACCATTTTCAGGAAAATCCCTCAAAATATTGCAAAAGGACTAAAGAGTCAGCTAAGTTAAATCCCACCTTATTTTTGATCGAAACAAAGAAAATGAGCCTGTAGAAATCGTTAGGATTCTTCATTCGGCTATGGATATCAAGAGACACTTAGAATGAGTCCTAAATGGATTCAATTAAAAAATTTCTGACCAAAGCTAAGGTTCTTTCCTTCTCCTCAATCATCCCCATGTGGCCTGTGCCTTCGAGTTCCACATAATCGGTAAAGGCTGTTTTCTGCTGACGGCTAGCTTCAATTTTGACCGCCCCGTCTTCCGTACCGGCAATCATGAGTTTGGGGCCTTGAAAGTTGTTCAGAACTTCGAATCGATCCTTGCGGTCCCGCATGGCTTCGGTAAAGGCGATCAATCCCTCCAAGGTAGATTGCCTTGCCTGTTGGGTGGCCTTTTCGATTTCATCGGCAAATTCTTCCCGGTGTTTCTCCGAAAAAAGTGGGGGTACAAATGAACTGACAAACTTCTCTGCACCAAACTTCTTCAAAAACTGAATCGTGCGATTCCGCATTTCTTTTTTCTCGGCATCATCGGCAAATGCCGTCGAGTGAAAAAGCCCTATTCCCTTGATTTTATTCCCCATCAACTCCAAAAGAGCCAAGGCTATATAACCGCCTAAAGAATGACCGATAATAATCGGATTGTGGATTGAATGCGCTTCCATCCACTCCTCCAGCACGACGGCGGTTTCCTCCAAAGAGATTTGCGGTTTGGGCAATGGACTCTTTCCAAAACCGGGTAAATCCGGACAAAGGACATGAAAACTTTGCGATAATTCTTGGGCAAAATCCTCCCACATGGCTCCGATTTCACAAAATCCATGGATCAAAACCACAGACTGACCCGAGCCCTTTTCAAAAAAATGAATGGGAGACATGATTTTAGTTAATTTTGAGCACTTCAGTCATGCTTCGCACGGCATTGGCGATTCCCTCGGGATCAAATCCACAAAGGCGATGGAGTTCGATTTGCTCACCATGCTCGATCACCTCGTCCGGGATACCCAAGCGCTTCACCTGAGCCTGATAGCCATGATCGACCATGAATTCCAGTATGGCCGAACCAAATCCACCCATCAGACAGCCGTCTTCCACCGTGATGACTTTTTTAAATTTACCGAATACCTCGTGAAGCAATTCCTCATCCAAAGGTTTCACAAATCGCATATCGTAATGCGCCGGATTTAAACCTTCTTTTTCAAGGTTTTCACAGGCCTCTACGGCATAATTCCCAATATGGCCTAGGGTCAAAATGGCAATTTCTTCCCCCTCTTTGACGATTCTACCCTGACCTGTTGGAATGGCTTGAAATTCCGTTTTCCATTCTGGCATGACGCCATTTCCTCGCGGGTATCGGATGGAATAGGGACCTCCATGCTGAGTAGAAGAATACATCATATTGCGTAGTTCTTCCTCATTCATCGGTGCTGCTACAACCAGATTGGGCACACATCGGAAATAAGCCAAATCATAGGCGCCGTGGTGAGTGGGTCCATCTGCTCCGGCAAATCCAGCCCGATCAAGACAGAAGACCACAGGCAAATTTTGCAAACAGACATCATGAATCACCTGATCATAAGCCCGCTGCATAAAAGTGGAATAAATATTACAGAAGGGAATCAATCCCTGCGTAGCCAAACCGGCAGAGAAAGTCACCGCATGCTGCTCGGCAATCCCCACATCAAACGCCCGATCAGGCATTTCTTTCATCATGATGTTCAAAGAAGATCCCGATGGCATGGCTGGAGTCACGCCCATAATTCGAGAATCTGCCTTTGCCAGTTCGACTATCGTATGGCCAAAGACATCCTGGTATTTTGGAGCCTGGGGTTTACTTGGAGTTTTTTTATAGATCTCTCCGGTAACCTTGTCAAAAGTACCCGGGGCATGCCAAGTGGTATGGTTTCCTTTTTCTGCTGGCTCATACCCCTTTCCTTTCACGGTAACACAATGAAGGATTTTTGGACCGGGAATATCTTTCAAATCCCGCAGGATCTCCACCAAATGATTCACATCATGGCCATCAACCGGACCGAAGTATCGGAGATTTAAGGATTCAAAAAGATTGCTTTGCTTCAGCACAGCCGACTTGATCGCTCCTTCGACTTTGGAAATCACTTCCTGAGCAGAGCTGCCAAATTTGCTGAACTTACCCAGCATTTTCCAGACCTCATCCTTGACTTTATTGTAAGTATGGGAAGTGGTGATATCGGTCAAGTAATCTTTCAAAGCCCCCACATTAGGATCAATGGCCATGCAGTTGTCATTGAGAATGATCAGCAGATTGGAATCGCTTACCCCTGCATGATTCATGGCCTCGAAAGCCATTCCTCCGGTCATGGAACCATCCCCTATGACGGCAACGTGTTGGATTTTTGAACCTTTGTATTTGGAAGCTACTGCCATTCCCAGTGCAGCAGAAATAGAGGTGCTTGAGTGGCCTACTCCAAAAGTATCGTATTGGCTTTCTTTTCTTTTTGGAAAGCCGGAGATTCCCCCAAAAATTCGATTGGTATGAAATTTATTTTTTCTCCCAGTTAAAATTTTGTGCCCATAGGCTTGATGACCCACGTCCCAAACGAGTTGGTCTTCTGGAGTATTGAGTACATAGTGTAGCGCAACAGTAAGCTCCACTACGCCCAAACTGGCTCCAAAATGACCTCCATACACAGAAACGTTGTCTATGATAAAGTCACGCAACTCATCGCAAATTTGGACTAATTTATCTTTGGGGAACTTTTTTAGATCCTCTGGACTATCTATTTGGGCTAACAATTCTCCGGGTTGAATCAACATGAATGTTTCTACGATTTGTGGTCAGAAAAGATAAACTTAACAAAGAATTGTTTGTTTTTTAGTTAGCATAGCAACTAAGTACAATCCCCCGATTCTCCGACCTGAAATCCAATTATTTCTAGTAATTGAATATCTTTGACAATAAGGGAACAAAATTAACCATTAATTTAGATATCCATTGAGTTTCGAAATCAAATTACCGCTTTTTGAGGGTCCATTTGACCTCATGCTCTTCTTCATTGAGCGTGACGAACTCGATATTTACGATATTCCTATCTCTAAGATTACCAATGATTTTCTCGATTATCTTCACCATTTGGAGCAAATGGAAATCGAAGTGGCTAGCGAGTTTATCCTCTTTGCGGCTACGCTGATGAAGATCAAATCGCGAATGCTGCTTCCACGACCCGAGCTCAACGAAAAGGGAGAAGAAATCGATCCGCGAGAGGAACTCATCCGGAATTTATTGGAGTATAAAAAATACAAATCCGTAGTGGCGGAGCTCTCCGCGTTAGAGGAAAGCAGATTGGCCAAGGAGAAAAGAGGTAATATTGCAGCCGAACTGAAAGCGCTCAGCAAAATTGACGATGTGGATGCTGAGCTCCAAGATGTGGACCTCTATAAGCTATTGAAGGTTTTTCAGAAATGTATGGCTAAAATGTCCGCCCGAACCGAAGAAACAAAACACACCGTCATTCAGTATCCTTACACCATAGAGCAACAAAAAGATTTTGTGTTGGAAAAAATAAGCTTTAAGCGAAAAGTACCTTTTACCGATTTCATCAGCTACAAACCTGATAAAATATTTGTCATATACACCTTCTTGGCCATATTGGAGCTTCTTCAGCTGTCAGAAGTGACCATTATCATCGGAGAAGGATACAATAATTTTTGGGTAGAAAAGACGGAGCCGATCGGAGTAGCCTAATATGAAGCTTGACAATAAGAAGATTTTTAAAACACTCAACCCCAATAGGGTCTGGGTTCCCATTCTGATTGGATTGGGGATCGTATTTGGGATGTTTTATTTTGACCCCAGTGTCAATGCCAATACACTCCGCGGAGTGTTTGATGCCTCGGCAGCCTTTATCGTGCTGGCAATCGTCGTGATATTTTTCAGGGATTTGGGTTATGTATACCGGATTCGTGAAATCACCCAAAAAGAAATCTCTTGGACTCGGGCCATCTACGTGATCATTCTCTGGGAGTTTGCCTCTGCGGTGACACCTTCAGTGGTTGGAGGAACAGCAGTAGCCATCTTCATTCTCCACAAAGAGGGAATCAAACTCGGCAGAGCCATTGCTTTTGTGATGGTTACCGCAATTTTGGACAATCTTTTCTTCATCATCGGAGCACCGGTAATTCTTTATTTTGCTAAAGGAAATATTTTTCCTGATAGCCAACTCCTAAAAAACCAACTCGAAAATAGTCTTCAGGCCATCTTTTGGATCAGCTATGGACTGTATGCCTCATACAGTTTGATTATGGCCTTGGCACTTTTTTACCGGCCCAGGGTATTTAAATGGATTTTGATCAAAATTTTCTCGATCAAATGGCTGAGAAAATGGAAGCACGATGCCCAGGAATACGGAAATCAAATCATCGATGCTTCAAAAGAATTAAGCGGGAAAAATTATAACTATTGGGTCCCGGTGATTCTGGCCACCATATTTATTTGGTCCTCCCGCTATCTGATGCTCAATGCGTTGATTTCAGCTTACATCCCCTTATCACTGGACAACCAAGTGATCGTATTTGCACGTCAGGTGATCATGTGGATTGTGATGATGATTTCACCCACTCCTGGAAGTTCGGGGACGGCTGAGTTTTTCTTCGGACAGTTTTTTGCCCAGTTTTTGGGAGGGTATACTTTCGTGACGAGTATTTTGTGGAGATTGCTTTCCTATTATCCTTATCTGATTCTGGGGGCGATTTTCCTTCCACGGTGGATTCGTCAGGTTTTCTTCAAGAAAAAAAGCAATCCCTCTGCCGATGCTAAGGAATCTCAACCCTGATCAGATTGCGTCCATCACCTCCGGAGAGATCCAGGGATTAGCTTCCTCAGGTTCGATCCGCCGAATCGCCATTGATTCCCGCCAGGTGATCGATCCGGCTCATACGCTTTTTGTGGCATTGAAAGGTGCCAAAGTGGATGGTGCCCGTTTCATTCCTGATTTGATCGATCAGGGGGTGTTGACCTTTTTGGTCTCCAAAGATGAAAAATGCAACCACCCCGGTGTGACCTTTATCCGGGTAGAAAGCACCCAGGATGCCTTGCAAAAGCTAGCGGCACATCAGCGCTCAGGCTTTAGCAATCCGCTCGTAGCAATCACCGGATCCAATGGGAAAACCATTGTCAAAGAATGGCTGGGGCAGGTGCTTTCAGAGCGGTTTTCGGTAGCCAAAAGTCCCAAAAGCTACAATTCCCAAGTGGGTGTTCCCCTTTCTGTTTTTGGGATGGAGCCTTACCACCAAGTCGCTGTCATGGAGGTAGGGGTTTCCCAAAAAGGGGATATGAAAGCATTGGAAGAGATTCTTCGGCCTGATTTGGGGATTTTTACCAATATCGGTGCGGCCCATGAGGAAGGGTTTTTTGATAGAAAAGACAAGATCAACGAAAAACTGACCCTTTTTCAAGAGGTCAAATTGCTGATTTATTGCTCCGATCACCTGGAAATCGACGCCGAAATCCAAAAGAACTTTGCACGGGAAAGATTGATCAGCTGGTCGGATCAGCCCGGAGCGGATTTTACCCGCTCCATCAAAATTTTGGAGCAAGGGGCGAGAATTATCCTGATGAAATCCGATCTGAGCACCTTTACCTTTTTCACCCAATTTTCGGATAAAGCATCGCTTGAAAACGTCACGCACGTCATCATCGCAGCGTTGACTCTTCAGCTTGATCCTGAGCAAATTCAACAGGGGCTTCAGCATCTCAAACCCGTGGATATGCGACTCACCCTCAAAGCGGGGGTCAATGATTGTAGCCTCATCGATGATACCTACAATAATGACTTAGAGGGCTTGCGAATCGCCTTGGACTTTATGAAGATGCAGCGAGCCAAACGTCGGAAAATTTTGATTATTTCGGATTTATTACAGCAAGGATCTTCGGATCTATGGTGCCCCGAAGTGGTCAACTTGATTCAAAACCACGACATAGACTGGGTTCTGGGCGTCGGAAAATCCATTCAAGCCATCGGGAAAAAATGGCCCGGAAAGGCAGACTTTTTCGCCAGTACCGAAGCGTTGCTCCAATGGATAAATCCGGATTTATTTCAAAATGACCTGATTTTGGTCACCGGTGCCCGATCTTTTGGTTTCGAATCGGTGATCAACCTCTTACAGCAGCGAATCCACGGAACGGTTTTGGAGATCAATCTGAATGCGCTCACCCATAACTTCAATTTTTTCAAAAAACGCCTTCGTCCCGATACCAAAGTTATGGTCATGGTCAAGGCCTTTGCCTATGGAGGTGGAGCGGTAGAAATCTCCAATCACCTGCAAGCGCTGGGAGCGGATTACCTGGCCGTAGCCTATACCGACGAGGGAGTTGCTTTGCGCCAGCAAGGAATCAAACTGCCGATCATGGTAATGAATCCATTGGAGGAATCCTTTCATCTCTTAAAACAAGTTGAGTTAGAACCGGTGGTCTTCAGTTTGGATTTTTTCAAAAAACTAAATCGATGGTGCATCGCTCAGAATGCCCACCTAAAAGTTCATTTGGATTTGGATACGGGAATGCATCGATTGGGATTTGATAGAGAGGATTTAGCGGAATTGCGAAGCGAATTAAAACAGACCACGCATCTGCAAATTGCCTCGATTTATACCCATCTGGTCGGTTCGGATGAACAAATCCATGAGGAATATTCCCGGCAGCAATTGAAAAACTTCCAACAGATGAACGGTTTTTTGATTGAGGTTTTGAACGAAAAACCGTTGATCCATGCCCTAAACTCCGGGGGGATTATTCGCTTTCCGGAATATCAATGGGATATGGTTCGTTTGGGAATCGGGCTTTATGGAGTGGAGGTGACCGGAACTCACGACACCGCATTGAAATCAGTAAGCACCTTAAAAACAACGGTTTCCCAAGTCAAAACCCTAGCGCCAGGGGAGACGGTAGGTTATTCCCGAAAGGGCATGATGGCAAAAGGCGGAAAAATTGCCACCCTTCCCATCGGCTATGCAGATGGTTTTGACAGGAGATTTAGCAATGGCAAAGGCTATGTGCTCATTCACGGAAAAAAGGCTCCGGTCATCGGCAATGTTTGCATGGATATGGTGATGGTGGATGTGACCGGAATGGAAGTCAAGACCGGGGATGAAGCAGTCGTTTACGGACAGGAAATTTCCCTCAAAGAGCTCGCTGATCAAATCGGAACAATTCCCTACGAACTCCTGACCAATATCAGCAGTCGGGTCAAGCGAGTCTATTACTTGGATTGATGAATTGAATTTTAAATCTGATTATCTTCCCGCCTTAAAAGGAAGAAATTTAAACGGCCTAAAATCAGCTTAAACGTTAAATTTAAGGAAGCATCGGTCATCAGCAAGCCTGTGCTGAGCCCAGTCTCCTCATCCATCCCGATTTCCCAAGAGTTTTGACTTAGAGCAAATTAACCTTTCATCCTATTTTAAGTAAATTCCGAAATGAAACTCAGTAAAAAGCGTCTGGCCCACATTGTATTCGAATCGGATGATCGAGCATCGCGAACCTTCGACTTGGTCTTGTTGGTCCTTATCTTTGCCTCGGTGATAGTGGCTATTTTGGATTCTGTGTCCCACCTAAGAGCTGATTACGGCCAACTTTTTTATCAGCTGGAATTGCTGTTCACTTGTTTGTTTACGCTAGAATACATTCTGCGCGTTTGGCTTACCAGCCGAACGATGAAATATGTCACCAGCTTTTATGGCCTAGTGGATTTGTTGGCGATTTTACCCGTTTATCTGAGTTTTTTTGTAGCCAATGTCCAATTGTTGACCGTCGTCCGTGCCTTGAGGCTTTTGCGTGTGATCCGAATATTAAAGCTGGGAAGATATTTGGCAGAGGCTGACTTTATCCGCAGGTCTTTGAAAGCCAGCATGGCCAAAATCCAACTCTTTTTGTTCACGGTGTTAACCGTGGTACTGATCATGGGGACGATGATGTATTTGATCGAAGGGCCTGAGTCCGGATTCACCTCTATTCCCAAAGGCATGTATTGGGCGATTGTAACCATGACTACGGTGGGTTTTGGGGACATTACCCCAGTGACCACCTTGGGGCAATTCATGGCCTCTTTGATCATGCTCTTGGGCTATGCGATTATAGCCGTACCCACTGGCATAGTCAGCTCTGAAATGGCAAAAATGAAGTCGGCAGATCACCATGCCTCCGCCCGGACCTGCACGCATTGTGGAAAGGACGGATTGGACTCTTCGGATCATTTTTGTCGGGAATGTGGTACTTCCCTGGATTAATTTCCCTTAATCCTCAGAAAGATTCAGAAACTCCTGGAGATGTTTGAGTTTGCCAAAAAGCAAAAGTAAATCCCCATCCTTAAACGTGTAATCAGCATTAATTACACCCAACACATTTTTATGAGGGACAGGCAAACCAATCAGGTTTTTACGTTCCTCGAGTCGGATAATCGTCATGATATTGAGGAAAAATTCACGGCGTATATTCGATTCCGATACAGTCATACCCACAAATCGTTTGGGAACCTTGGCTTCAACAATATTATATTCATCAGAAATTTCCAAGGAATCAATCACCCCTTTCATTTCCAATCTCTTCGCTAATCGATCCGCGGTCTCTTCCTCAGGATGAATGATTTCTTCGATCCCAATAGCCCGTAAAACTGTTTCATGGAGATTATTAATGGCTCTGCCTATTATTCGTTTGGCCTTGAGTTGCTTAAACATGGCTGTACTCATGATTGAAGCACCCACATCCTCACCTATAGCTATAATCACCACATCCGTATCCTTTATGGGTAGGGTTTTCACCGCCTGTAAGTCTGTCGCGTCCAACAAAACTGCATGGGTAACCCGGTCTTTTACAAAGTCAATTTTTGACTCACGGGTATCTATGCCAACCACCTCATGGCCCATTTCGGTGAGCTGGATGGCTAAATAACCTCCGAAATTTCCCATTCCTACGATGATGTATTTCATCTGCTTATAATTTGGTTTTTAGTGCTCAGATGGAATGCCCTGTTTAATCATTTCCTTGTGTGAGGTGGATTCTCAAGGGCATTTCATCTGTTTAAAATTTGCTTTTTAGAGGTCAGATGGAATCTCGCAAATATAATCATCCCGGTGTGTGACGGGTAGGTCATGCTCGATTTCATGTGTTTATTTTTATTTCTTGACGGCCACAGGGAATCTCGCAGGGTTGATCCTCATACCAGTATGTGAGGGCCATATCATGCTCGATTTCATGTTTTACGTGATTATAATGGTTTCTTTTGGATATGCATACTTTTGACTTCCGGCCTTCCTGACTACAGCTACTAAAATAGTCAAACTTCCTACTCGACCGATAAACATGATGATCATGATCACAACTTTACTTGCCGTACTGAGCGAAGCCGTTATTCCCAAACTCAAGCCTACGGTAGAAAAGGCACTAAACACTTCAAAAGCCACATCAATTAAGGCCAATTCGGGATTAAAAAGCGTCACCAAAAATACCCCCAAACCGATAATCAAAAAGGAAAGTGCGATTACCGCAAAGGCTTTTTGAAGACTATCCTGACTGATTTCCCTACCAAATATTTCTACTCTCTTTTTTCCACTGGCAATACTGACCGTATTGATCACCGCCACGGCAAAGGTACTGGTTTTCAATCCTCCTGCCGTACTGCCCGGAGATCCACCGATCCACATCAACACCAAGTAAATCAATACCGTGGGCATGGCGAGCTGCGTCATATCCACGGTATTAAACCCTGCAGTTCTTGGAGTAACCGTACCAAAAACCGTGGTAACAAACTGTCCATAGGGACTCAAGCCTTGAAGGGTATGTTCTTTTTCGGCAAAATAGTAAACCACCGCTCCCAGAATCAATAAAAAACCAGTGGTATACATCACCAGTTTGGTAGTCAGGTTGGTCGTACGGGCCACATGCCGAAACTCTTCATATCGGCACATCTTTTTCCACCCCCCGACAACCAAATGCTTGAGGTAGGAATAATAGTTTAACACCACTGGAAAACCGATGCCTCCCAGTACTATGGCAAGGCATATTCCCAACTGCATCGTATAAAGCTCCCGAAATCCAGCTTCGAAAAGCCCATTGCGAAGGGTAGAAAACCCGGCATTGCAAAAGGCAGAAATGGCATGAAAAAGTGCAAAAAAAAGTCTATCCGCAACACTTTCGAATAAGGATCCCGGAGTATTGATATAAATCATCAGTGTTATTCCTCCTTCAACCAATAGGGTAAAGGAAATGATTTTCAAAAGCGTGGAATAAACCTCATTGACATTGTTTTCATTGATGTAATCTCTCAGAAAAAGACTGTTTTCCAGACTGTAGCTGCCTTTAAAAAAGAAACCAAAAAAACTCGTAAAGGTCATCATTCCCAGGCCGCCAATTTGAAAAAGAGAAAGAATCACAGTTTGACCGAAAACGGTGAAATCCGAGGAGGTGTCCAGTACAATTAACCCGGTCACACAGACTGCACTGACCGAGGTAAAAAACGCATCAATCACCGAAATATCCCGCGTTGTAGCCGCCGGTAAACTCAACAATGCAGCTCCGATACAAATGACGATTAAAAACGATAAAATAAAAACCAACGATGGACTCAGGCGCAAGCGGTTCACGGCCATACTCAGCTTACTCAATTCGATAAAAAAGAGCACAATGATCGAAAGATTGACCAAGTAATAACTCTCCAGCCATTGGAGATTTGAGTCGAAGGACGAAGGAAAAAAACCAAAGCGATAAATCGCCGAAATCATCAAAAAGAGGCTCAACAGCACCTCAGTAAGGATTCGAGGTGATTGGATTGACTTTTCAAAAAAGCCGATTTTGACTATAGAGCTGAAGCCAATCAGTAAAATCAACGAAGAAAAAATAACCGATTCGATTAGGCGCTCCCCTGGATCTTCCGAGTATCCAATATGGCGGAGCAGGACAAGGAAAGCCAAAAAACTTCCATAGCGAATTAGTCGCTCAAGCGTTTTTTGGAGCTTCTGCAGAAATCGAATTTGTTGACTTGGAGAAGAGAATAGCTTCAAAATAGATTTGAATGGACCCCCAAATGTAGGGAGTTCACTAGGCTTTTGCTATAAATCTTGAATTCATTTAACGAGAAAAAAACGCTAAATTGATTTTCAATTTGAAGTTTTAAGAGCAAAATAGAATTGAAAATTCTCATACTCAGGAAACGTAAGACTTAAAATCCTTTATAATTTTCTTTTCCAGAAAATGAATCGGATGTTAATGATGTTAGGATAATTTTAAGGCTACATGACCCACCCTCTTACACTCCACTTAGGCAGTTTTATCCCGCTTTCAGCTGAAGAAAAAACACTTTTGGTCGATCGGGCAAAAGTGCGTCAGGTAAAGCGAAGAGAAAAAATTTTACTAGCTGGGGAAGTTTGTCAGCATTATTCATTTGTAGTGGAGGGCTGCTTTCGCTTGTTTGGGGTGGATGACAGAGGGTTTGAACACAACATTCAGTTTGCCGCAGAGAATGACTGGATTGCTGATATTGGCAGTTTTCATACTCAAAAGCCTAGTCAGTTAAACATTGAAGCCTTGGAAAAAAGCTCAATCTTTCAAATCAAGCAGCAAGATTTGTATTATTTATATACCCATGTGCCCAAGTTGAATCTGATTTTTAAAGTCTTGATAGAACTGAAATACATTGAGATTCAGAATAGAGTCTTGCAAAATTTTAGTTCTACCGCAGAGGATCGGTATTTGGCATTTTTGGATCAGTATCCAAATCTATCCAACCGATTACCCAACACGCAAATCGCATCTTACCTAGGTATCACACCGGAATTTTTGAGCAAAATCCGAAAAAATATTCAGCTTAGAGGCTGATTTCTTAAACTAGATTAAGGGTAAACCTCAATTGGTCCTTCGATCTTTGTCTTAACAAAAAATAGACAAGGAATGAAACGGCTACAGATTACCTTTTTGCTTTTCCAGACGCTGATTCTTCAGGTATTTGCACAGCTGGACCAAGGCACTCTTTACATCAATCCTAAAACTGGCAATGACCAAAATTCCGGGCAGAAGGACCATCCTATACAATCCTTAAAAGAAGCAGCCTCACGAATCAATACCCTGGAAGGATCGGGGCCTGTGACCGTTTTTCTCGCAGAGGGTATGTATGCGCTCGATACTACGGTTCGGTTTGATCCGATCAACAGGCAGTTTACCCAAGAAAATCGCCTGATAATCCGGGCTGAGATTCTGCCCGATGACGACAATTGGGACCCGGGAAAAATGCCCGTGTTGATTTCCACCATGCCCTTTGACAATATCCCTGATGATCGACTCGGTGGAGCATCAAATGGAATCCAAATCGAGACCAGTCATGTGACTATTCAAGGACTGCGCATGTTGGGTTCTCCGGTACATGAGCGACCAAAGGAGGGAATGGTCATCAGAAACTACCCCATCATTCGAGAAGGGAGGGATTTGGATGACCTGAGGGTAACCCAGTGCTTGTTTTTAGGTGATATCCATGCCGCTCCCAATCATCTCCCGGTTTTGGCTAGCGGTCAAGGCGTAGTGGTAGACCACTGTGTGTTTTATGGAGTAAAGGATGCCGTAGTCTTTTGGCATTCTGACCAGCCCTCGGAAAATAGCGCCATGCATCATAATTTGATCGTAAATATCTACGGAGCAGCGGTTTGGACTTGGTCATTGGCAGAAGATTTTCAATTTTATAATAATGTGGTCACCCAAGCCGAAGCAGTTTGGATTTTGGACCAGGAAGAGGAGAGAAGTTTCCAATTATCCAATTCACTAGTGGTCGGTTATAATCAACTGGTCAACAAGGGCGGAGGTCCTGGAGGATTAGGCGAATCTGCGGACCCCAACAAATTGAAATTGGGTGAAAATGTCATCATCCAGAAAAAAGGAAGCTTGGAAATCGTCACCGATCCAACCAGCAAATATTACCTGCATATTGCTCCAGGTACTTTGGGAAGTGATCTTGGAGCAGGATTGTTTTACCAAAAATATTAAGTGAAATCAACTTCAAATTACCAAATTCAATGAAAAATCTTTTCGCAACTCTTGCCTTTTTCTTGGCTTTTGTCAGCCTTTCCTTTGCCCAAAACTCCATAGAAGAAATGGTCAAAGACTGGGAGCGAGCCAAAGCCTACACCCAAGAATATTTGGAAGCCATGCCAGCAGATCGCTTTGATCTCAAACCTACTTCGGAGATGCGCTCCTTTGCCCAGCAAATGCTGCACCTGACCGATGCAAATTATGGATTTTCATCGGCAGGCACAGGAGTGGAAAACCCCATCAAGATGGGTGAATCTGAACAATCCGCCGACCAATCCAAAGAAAATGTGGCCCGACTGGTTTTGGCTGGATATGACTTCGTGATCAGCAGCCTCAAAACCTTATCTGAAAATCAGTTGGATGAACAGGTGAATTTATTCGGACAATTCGAAATGAGCCGAGCCAAAGCCCTGCAAAAATGCTTTGAACATCAAACTCACCACCGTGGTCAAGCGACAGTTTATCTCCGTCTAGCGGGTGTGACTCCTCCGCAAGAGAAGTTGTTTTAATCTTTTAAATGCTTCATAACTCAAGCAAGCATGAATAATTTGATGAAATTGACCCTTTTGAGTTTGTTCTCCATTAGTTATGGAGGACAGGCCCAATCGATAACCTTTGAAGGGAGAGGATTTGAACTTTCCCATGTCAAAGCCACTGTAAATCAATTAAATGGTGAGGGGGTGTTGCGGGTGGAGCGTGACTTGGAAAAAGGGTCAAGCTCTTTCTCCAGGATCAAGCCTACCCCTCTTTTCTGGTCAATGAAATGCTGGGTAAAACACAGAGTGGTTCAATCGGGCTTTGGGTGGATATCGGTACGGAAGGATTTTTCAAAGAGCTGAAAATAAGCCAATAGGAATTTAAATGAAGGCGATCGTTTTAAATCATCCTGGAGGAGCCCAAAATTTAGAAATGGAGGAAAGACCTATTCCAAAACCTCAAAAAGGTGAAGTTTTGGTGAAGGTGAGAGCCTTTGGGCTCAATCGGTCTGAACTCATGACCAGAAAAGGGGTTTCGCCCAATGTAAATTTTCCTCGGGTCTTGGGAATAGAATGCGTCGGGGAGGTAGCAGAAGATCCTTCAGGTGAGTATAAATTCGGTCAAAAAGTAGCTGCTTGCATGGGAGGTATGGGGAGAGATTTTGATGGAAGTTATCAGGAATATGCCGTTCTTCCCCGTTCAATTTTGACTCCGTTCCAAAGTAGGCTTGAATGGAGTGTTTTAGGCGCCTTGCCCGAGTTGTTCCAAACGGTGTTTGGCTCACTTGAATTAGCCCTAAATATCAAAAAAAACGAATCTTTGCTCATTCGGGGAGGATCTTCCTCCATTGGATTGATGGCAGCCCAATGGGCAAAACTCAAAGGATGCCGCGTGATATCCACCACTAGAAATCCCAAAAATCAAGAAGTTCTCCTTTCCAATGGAGCAGATCATGTCTTAATCGATGTGGGAACTGTAGCTGAGAAAGTAAGAGAATTTTTTCCAAAGGGGGTGGAAAAGGCCTTGGAGCTAATAGGAACCAATACGCTAGGAGATTCCATGCTATCGGTTCAGTCCGGAGGCTTACTCTGTTTTACGGGGATGTTATCTGAAAATTGGTCTATTTCTGATTTTGCCCCTATGGATTTTATTCCCAGTACGGTAGGCTTGACCACCTTTCATAGTGGATCAATTGACGTAGATGCCGAGGCTTTTCAAGATTTTATCCAGAATATAGAGAAAGGTATAGTAAATCCTCAGATTTCAAGGGTTATTCCGCTATCCCATATCGTGGAGGCTCATCAATTGATGGAAAGCAATCAGGCTTCTGGGAAAATTGTGGTCGTCACTTGAAAAGAAAGCGAAACCCTAAATTAACCTTACTCGGTGAATTAGCGAATCTGATCGGCGTAGATCTACGGGCTAAAAATTCAATTTAAATTCGAGCAGAAATCTTTTTTCTTAGCAACTCTGTAATCGATTGCGGGTGTAAATAGAACTGATTTTCAGGGATTCACCGCCTAAGCCCCATTTCCCATGAGCGCAAAATATTCTTTGGTAAGAATATTTCCCTTACCTTTGCAGCGCAATGAAATTCTTTATGCTAGGAAACGGGCCACATTAATTTTTGATTTCTTTCTGAATCTCTTTCGGAAAAAATGCCCTTTGTCTGCATTCTTGCACCTACTCATTTCCACCTAATCAATCCTATTTTATCTTGATGAAATCGAGCATGACGTACCCGACACACACCGGGATGATTAAAATTGCGGGATTCCATATGACCTCTAAAAAACAAATTATAAACAGATGAAAAAGTATTTCAATCTATTTGACTTTAGCCAACGCGTAGATTACAAAACCGAAATTCTTTCCGGCCTGACTGTGGCGTTGGCCTTAATCCCTGAGGCTGTCGCTTTTGCACTGATTGCTGGGCTTTCTCCCTTGACGGGCTTGTATGCCGCTTTTGTGATGGGTTTGGTCACTTCCATTCTGGGTGGAAGGCCCGGGATGATTTCAGGAGCAACCGGGGCAATTGCCGTGGTCATTGTGACTTTGGCGGCTACTCATGGGGTAGAATATGTGTTTGCAGCGGTGGTTTTATCAGGACTTATCCAGATTTTGGCGGGTTCACTTCGTCTGGGAAAATTGATCCGATTGGTTCCCCATCCGGTGATTTTCGGTTTTGTCAATGGATTGGCAATCATCATTTTCATGTCTCAATTGAATCAGTTTAAAGGCAGCGATGGCAATTGGCTGACCGGAACTCCCCTTTACATTTTGTTGGGTTTGGTGCTTTTGACCATGTTGATTATTTGGGGGTTGCCCAAGTTGACTAAAGCTGTTCCGGCTTCCTTGACGGCAATTGTGGTTGTGTTTGGATTGGTACTCGCTTTGGGCATTGACACCAAAACTGTGGGCGATATTGCCAGTATCAAAGGAGGATTTCCTCCATTTCACATTCCTGCTATTCCTTTAACCCTCGAATCACTTCAGATTATTTTTCCCTATGCGGCGATCATGGCGGGTGTGGGCTTGATCGAGTCGCTTTTGACCCTAAATATTGTTGATGAGATTACCGAAACCCGGGGTCGTAGTAATAAGGAAGCGGTGGCCCAGGGCCTGGCGAATGTGGCTTCGGGCTTTTTCTCCGGAATGGGAGGTTGCGCCATGATTGGACAGAGTTTGATCAATGTCTCTTCAGGAGCCAGAGCAAGACTTTCGGGGATTGTGGCAGCGGTCATGTTGCTGGTATTTATTGTTTTTGGGTCTAGTTTGATTGAGCGGGTTCCCATGGCGGCATTGACTGGATTGATGATTATGGTAGCCATCGGGACCTTTGAATGGGCGAGTATTCGCACCATTACCAAGATGCCTAAGAAGGATATTTTCTTGATGTTTTTAGTCACCATCATCACGGCGGTACTTCATAATTTGGCTTTGGCGGTATTGATCGGAGTGATTTTGGCAGCCTTGTTTTTTGCCTGGGACAATGCCAAACGTATCCGTGCCCGCAAGCATATCGATGAAAACGGCATTAAACATTATGAAATGTACGGGCCCCTTTTCTTTGGTTCAGTGGCCGCTTTCAATGATAAATTTGATGTGTTGAATGACCCCAAAGAGGTGATTATTGACTTTGGAGAAAGTCGGGTGGTGGATATGTCGGCAATTGAAGCCTTGAATAAAATTACCGAACGCTATATGAAAGTGGGTAAAAAAGTTCACCTGAAGCATCTGAGCCCGGATTGTCGCCGATTGCTGGCACGCGCCGATCAGATTATCGATGTGAATATTATGGAAGACCCGACCTATAAGGTGCTGACGGATGAATTTGCATAAATGAGACTTGGGTAGAAATGCTTTTCCAAAGTCTGAGACTCTGGAAAAGCTTAACCATTCTTTAGGTTTTTTGCACAGTCCTTTGATTTTTTTTACCTTAAAAGGAAGTCGAATTTCAAATCAAACCTATGGATAAATTTTTGGAAAACTGGGCCCAGTCGGCCCATACCAGTTTGGGATTTTTTTGGATGGCCCTTTGGGCTTTTATTTTGGGCTATGCACTGAGTTCACTGATCCAGATTTTTGTCACCGAGCGGCGCATGCAACAAACCATGGGAGATAGTGGTGGCAAAAGCATGGTTTTAGGCACTTTTTTCGGTTTTATTTCCAGTTCCTGCAGTTTTTCAGCATTAGCCACCACCAAATCCTTGTTCCAGAAAGGAGCTAGTTTTTCGGCAGCAATTGCATTTCTTTTGGCTTCGACCAATTTGGTAATCGAATTGGGAATCATCATTTCCATCTTTCTGGGCTGGCAATTTGTCGTGGGAGAATATGTTGGAGGAGCGATGCTGATTTTGATTTCTTGGTTTTTGATCCGGATAATCAAACCCAAAAAACTGATTGAACAAGCCCGAAAAAATTTAGGCAAAGCCAAGGAGGAGGATCACTCGGATCAGTCCCTAAAAAAGCGAATACAATCTTCTGAAAATTGGGCAAAAGTGGGTAAGCAATATGTGATGGAATGGAACATGGTCTGGAAGGATGTGACCATTGGATTTACGATTGCGGGGATCATATCGGGTTTTGTACCGGATTCCTTTTTTCATTCGTTATTTATCAACACCGGAGAAAATATCGATTCTTTTTCCTTTTTGACCTTGCTGCAGCATACCGTCATCGGACCCGTGGCGGCTTTTCTGACCTTTATCGGTTCGATGGGAAATATTCCCTTGGCGGCCTTGCTCTTCGGTAAAGGAGTGAGTTTTGCCGGAGTGATGGCTTTTATCTTCAGTGATTTGGTGGTCTTTCCCGTGCTACGAATCAATGCCACTTACTATGGATGGAAGATGTCCCTGTTTATCCTGTTTTTGCTTTTTTCCTCTCTGATCGGTACTGCCTTATTGCTTCACTATGGATTTGATCTTTTGGGTTATTTACCTGACCCAAAATCAGTCGATATCACAGATCGGGAACACTTTGCGATTGACTACACCTTTTTCTTCAATTTGTTCTTCTTGGTTATCACCGGTGTTTTGGTTTACCTCGGATTTGTCAAAGGAAAAGACGTCATGCATCATATGGAAATGGCGCCCAAAAGTGCCTTGCTGGAGAAGATTTTGACTTATTTGGCCTACATAGCCTATGTTTGGTTGGCTGGGGGAATGTTGGTTTGGGGATTTGTGGTTTGAATATCCCTGAAGTTCGTGTTTGGAGCACAACTGGAAACTTACAGTCTATTAATTAAGTGAAAGTGTTCCTTCCTAGGCGGCAAATAAGTTTTTGGCCATCCATGGTAAATCAGAGAAAAACAAACTTACACTCTTAAATGATCTACTATTCATTAGTAAAAGAAGTTAAAATTAGTAGATTTTTTAAAAATATTTTGTAAATAGAATGCTTTAAATCAATTTGTTATGAAATCGAGCACGACGTACCCGTCACACACCGGGAGGATTAGAATTGCGAGATTCCATATGACCTCTGAGAAACAAATTATAAACAGATGAAAAAGGTTGTTTCAATAATAGTTGTCTTAATTTTCTTTTCGGCTAACGTTTGCCTAGCACAAACAAAAGGAGAGTCTATTCTCGTTGACGGTAAATCCATCCATTATTTATTGATGGGAGACAAAAACAGAAAATTAGGGCAACCCCTGATTATTCTGGAAAGCAATCATGCCTCCAATGCCGAAACTTGGAATAAAGTGATCGACCTTTTAGGCAAGAACACCCCCGTGCTGGCTTATGATCGAGCAGGCATTGGCCAATCTGATTCTTTTGAGGAATTGCCAACTCCCGAAAATCGAACCCGACAACTCAAAAACCTTCTCACAGAATTGAACCTAGAGCCCCCTTATATTTTGGTAGGACATGGATGGGGAGGCATTTTGATTAAGGATTTTGCCCAATCTTATCCCGAACAGGTAGAAGGGATGGTTTACCTAGATCCGGTGGATGAGTCTTCCAGCTTTGAAAAAATGGTTGCCATTTTTGACAAAGAGGGCTGGGATGGGGAGAAAGTCGCCACGGAGTATTTTGATCTTCGAAAGAAAAGATTTCAACAAGCACCAGAAGGAATAAAGGCGGAAGCTCAAGTCATGTTTGATTTTGCAAAAGGTGAAAGAAGGAAGTCTGAGCTATATGATTTTCCAAAAATTCCATCCGCAATTCTCGCAGGAGGCAAGCAAGTAGTCTTTATGGAAAATCCTTTTGAGCCAAAACTATCAGTTGATTATCTGCAAATGGTCAATCTGCTCCACAAGAACCGAATAGCTGAATTTACGTCTCAGATTTTGAATAGCGAAGATTCAGAAATGGTCCTACTGTCCAATTATTCGCATTACCTACATCTACAAGAACCGGAAAAAATCGCTTCCTCCATTCTATCAAAGTATTATGGGGATCCGACTAAGAAATTGGTGAAGGCCGCTCAACGGTATGATTCCGAGCGATTCGCCAACTATCTGGAAGGATTGGAGATGCACACTGCTTCCGGGAAAATTCCAGAGGCAACGATTAATATGCTCGGCTACGATCAGCTTCGCAAAGATCAACCAGCTCATGCTTTGGCTTTATTTACCTATAATTTGAATCGAAACCCGAATTCAGCGAATGTTTATGACAGTATGGGTGACGGATTGGTCGCCTTGGGAAAGACACAAGAGGCTGTTGCCTATTATGAAAAAGCGGTCTTGCTGGGAGAAAAAAGTCAACACAACGATTTAGGTATTTTTAAAAAGAACTTGGCAAGGGTTAATGGGGAAAAGTGATAAACCTAGTTCCCTTTCACCTTTCTTTGATTTAAGGCAAAAAACCTCCCTTTTGGAGACCTAATTTTCATTTAATTTTCTCTTAAATACCTCTTAATTATTTCAATATCCCTGAATTCAGGGATTGATCCCTTTTTAATTTAATCGGACTTTTAACTCGTTGTGAAACTGAATTTTAAAGCAATGAGATTTTTCTATTCCCTTTTCCTTTATGCTTCCCTGGCACATGTTGGGTGGACCCAAAACATCAGTGAACAATTATACTATCAAGGTCATCAAGATAGTCTCTACTCCGAAATCCTCGGAGAAAATCGTCATTTGTTTATTTACCTACCCCAGAGTACCCGGAATCTGGAAATGGAGCAAACTCCCAGCCCGGTGGTTTACCTACTTGATGCAGAAAGCAAATTTGCAATCACCACCCAACTCATCAAGCAGCTAAGTTTTGATGCTATGCCCCCATCTATTATTGTGGGGATCAAAAACAGCAATCGAACTCGAGATTTGACTCCCACGCATGTGCCCATTGACCCTTCTGGTTTTGATGTGTCTCAATCAGGTGGAGGGGAAGCATTTTTGGACTTTATCGAAAAGGAACTGATTCCACACATGGACCGCAACTATGCGACCAGCCCATACCGAACCTTTATCGGTCATTCTTTGGGTGGACTCTTATCGGGTTATGCTTTGGCAACCCGTCCCCATTTATTCCAGAATACAATTTCTTTAGATCCTACTTCCACTTGGGATGAGGGTTTGATGGGGAAAAAGCTGAAAGAAGCAGCAGAAAAGGGAATACTGGCCCGTAAAGGCTATGTGCTTGCCGTAGCGGACCCCAATGCCACAGGGAATCCTAAAATTGATTCTTTGTTGACAACTTTCCGAATTCCTAATGAACAGATTCGAGATTTTCTCACCGAGCGCTCCGATATGCGGGTTTTATATAAAAACTATCCCAAGGGAAGCCATACCGATATGGTGATTCCGGGAACTTACGATGGTTTGAAGTTTCTATTTGCTTGGTATGCTGATCTGCAGCAAGAACTGGTCGATGCCGCTGACCCTTTTATCGGCATAAATAAGACCACAGAGGAGTTGATCAAAAGTATTGAGTCTATTCATCAGCGCATGTCGGAGCAATTTGGCTACGAGGTCAAGCCCCAAGAAGCGATGATTAATGCGCTGGGATATTGGGCTCTGCAAGCAGGTGATCTAGCTAGAAGCAAGTTGTTTTTTGAAATGAATGTGAAGAATTATCCTGAAAGTGCCAATGTGTATGACTCCTTGGGGGATTTCTACCTAGCAAGCGAACAAAAGGAAAAGGCTATCCAATTTTTCAAGGAAGCCTTGAAGCGGGATGAAAATGCAGGAACTAGGAAAAAACTGGAAGAATTAGAAAAATCATCACAAGACTAAATGCGAGGCCTGATTTATATACCCTTTCTATTTTTAGTTTCGCTGAAATTAGTGAATGCACAGCAAGTGCAGGATAAATTCATCCGGACTAATGGCGTCCAATTGCACTATTTGGATTTTGGCGGTTCTGGACTACCCCTGATTTTCCTGCAATCCTTTCATGATGACGCATCCGAATGGCACACAGGAGAAATGGCAGGTATCGCACAGCAATTTATTTCAGATTATCAAGTTCTGGCAGTCACACGAAGGGGCTGGGGAAAATCAGACCACAGCGAATGGGGCTATGATGTGGCCACGCAATCGGAAGACCTGTTGGGCTTTATGGATGCGCTGGGCATCAAAAAAGCCGTTTTGATCGGACGTATTCCCGCCAATCAGGATATGATCTGGATAGCCGAGCATCATCCGGAACGTATTGCGACCCTAGTGATGATTGGTAATCCCTATTTGGGTCTTAATTCCTCGGAACCTGAGATCAGAACATATGAAAGCGAACTCCTCGCCATGTCCTGGGATTTGGGTGAACGGGCAGTGGCCATGCGTGGACCAAGAAACAGCTGGCGTCCGGATTTTTTGTCCGATTCCATTGCTCGAATTGCTATCCCCACACTTCGTTTTTTAAGCAAAATGGATGTAGAAAGCCTTCCCGGTGGAAGAAATGCATTTTATCTAAATCGGACCATCCAACAGGTTTCAGCGCCTGATTTCAAACCTTGGAATGATCGGGTAGCTCAGGCGGCGGCCTATTTCCGAGAACTGGGAAAGGAGTCAAGCCGACAGGAGTTTATCCGAAACCATTTCATAAAATATGATCCCGGCCCATCGTTTAGAGCGAGTTTGGAACGAGCCTTTGGCGAAAATCTACAGACCGTATGGGAACCTGAACTCCCCGAAGATGCAGATTTTGATTCCTTTTGGGAAGAAGTTTACGCACCTTTTTATGTAAAAGAAATCAAAACCTTTTTGAATGAAACACTTGAATGAAAAAAATACCAGCATGCTAAAACTGAAACATCCAATCCCTCTAGTTTTAATTCTTACCCTTTTGAGCTTTTCACTCCAAGCTCAGGAGACCTCGCCTTCTTACCAATCCAAAATGATAGACATCGGCGAGATCCAACTAGAGTATTACGACCACGGCGGCAGTGGACCTTTATTTATCGAAGTACAGGACTTTCACAACTACTACGAAGGCCCCTATCACAAACCTGATTCTCCAGGCTTTGCCTTTTTGGAGGAATTGACAAAAGGTTTTCATGTGGTGGCACCCATGCGTAGGGGCTATGGCAAAAGCTCTGATACCAAATGGGGGATGGATGTGGCTACGCTGGGAAAAGATTTAGTGCTTTTTATGGATGCGCTGGGTGTGGAAAAGGCCTTTTTCTATGGACGTTTTCCTGGAAGTCAGGAGTTGACTTGGATCGCGGAGCATCATCCCGAGCGGGTGTTGGGATTGGTCTATTACAATAATCCCATAGTCCTAGTACATTGTTCGGATTTGGAAGTTATCGAGTACTTCGAAAATATTTCGGTGTTCACCCCTGATTTTGAAAGGGAAAAACTGAAGCGAATCATGGGTTCGCGGGCGATGTACCGTCCTGATTTTCTGACAGACGAAGACTTGCGGATTGACCTCCCTGCCCTTCGCTTCATTAATCCAGAGTTTGAACAAACAAATTTCAATCTCCATTGGATGGAAACAGGGGAACTCAAAAACATGAGCGAAGAAGAATGGAAAGGAACTCGACAGGAGGAACAACAGTACCTGAAAGACTTACTCAACGATTCCATACGCTACAAGCAACTTTATGAAAAATTAAAGGCATGTAATCTGTCAGCGGAAATTGAAGCGGGGATGAAACGGGCTTTTGGGGATCAATTGATTACGCGACTGGAACAAGAATTTCCTCAGAAACTGGAAAGTGATGAAGCCTTTGCTGACTACATGTTATGGCAGGCAAAGCATATTTTGGATTTTAAGGAGAAAGTTTTAGGAGAAAAATAATTCTTCCTCGAATACTACCTTAGATGTGAAACTAAGCTTTATTGCTTGACAAATCGTTCTCCAAAAACCAATAAACTACCATTTTCAAACTCAAAATAGTCATCCCATCCCAAAAACTTATTTTGTGTTTTTCCCAAATAGGTATTGCCAAACCAATGCGCTAATTCGAAACTAAGGTACTCATTAAAATGCACTCTAAGTCCGTCCTCAAGCCAATTCACCTCCGCCTTTCCATACATGGGATGGATATAGATTCCGATAAGTGCCTCTGTTGTGATCGTTGGCAAGGCATCGGAATTTTTGTCCTCGGCTTTCTTAGTTTCCCATTCCTGAAAAAATGACTCGGTAGGATTGATGGCCAAAGTTGAATGATCTCTACTGTCATCCTGATAAGCCCAAAGATCGATGGCTTTATAGAAAGTGCTCCGCCAAAGTTCGGCCCAATCCCGGTTGCACATCGTGAAAAAGGCCAATTTTTTAGAGGGGACAAAGCCAATTTGCGCGTTTAAGCCCTCGATACTTCCTGGGTGATAGGCTACCTTTTCACCGCGATAATCATGCAGAAACCAACCGATTCCATAAGTCCTAAAATTGGATTGTAATCCTTCATAAAGCGGATCCATTTCCGGACTGCTTTCCAAAGTATGCGAGCGAATCAAAAACTGAAAGGAATCCCGACTGAGCAACTCCCTGTCTTTATATTTTCCCTGATTGACCAAAAACTCCAGGAAATGCTCCATGTCTTCCAAGCATGACCAGATATTTCCGGCCGCCCCCATTTGGTCGGCAAGATTCAGGGGATGCGGAATCCAATTATCCGTTTGGACTAAATATGGCGTAGCGTAGTTGCCATAGGCGGGCACTTCTCCTGCGCGGCTAAAGCTGTGATTCATTTCCAATGGAAGAAAAATATTTTCCTCGACAAACTCCGTCCAATGTTTACCGGATACTGCTTTGATCACCTCTCCGGCAATCACATACAGCATGTTGTTATAATGAAAGTCCGCCCGCATCGGATGGATTTTTTCTGCCATGGAGTAGCGTGAAAGCATCACCTCGGTAGAGGTGCTATCTAGCGTCCAAAGTAAATCATCGGCAGCAATGCCCAGATTGTGCAGAAATAAGTCTTGGATCCGCGCATCAGCGGTAACACCCTCGTCTGAAAGCTGAAAATCGGGATAATGGGCTTTTACTTTATCTTCCCAGTTAACTTTTCCTTCTTCGACCAGCATAGCCATGGCGATACCGATAAAGGGCTTGGTAGCTGAACCCAAGTTAAACACCGTATGAGGATCAACAGGGAGTTGCTGTTCGATAGTTCTCAGACCATGAGTTTGGCTGTACACCAATTTGTCCTCCAAAAATACAGCGGTAATCATCCCTGGGATTTGACGCTCCTCCATTCCAGCTTTTAGGTATTTTTCGAATTGAGGAGACCAGTCTTGGGAAAAGCCCTGAATTGATCCCCAGATGAGAAAGAATAGGATTAAAAAAAATATTCTCATCGGGTTTTGAATTATAACACCCGTATTCCTTGAAATACAAGCTGAATGCACAAATAGCATGGTAAGGTATGGCTTGACCCAGTAAAAGGCTGGATTTAAATTACAACTGCTTTTCATATTGAAACCTGCTTAGGTTACCTTCTCAATTCAGCTAAGAAAATTCTACCAGGCGCTTGGATTGCTGTTTTTTCAAAAACCTTGATTTTAAAATTTTGAGCATCGAGAACCTTGACCATCACAACATAGGAGATGGTCAAAAAGACCAGAGCAAAAAGACTAAAGAAAATGACCAGAATAAACTTGGGACAGTCTTTCATCGGAAGGAGTGTTTGGTTGATTGTCTACAAGTTTTTTAAATTCAATAGATTAGTCAATCCCTGAATTCAGGGATTTTACTTAATCCAACTCCTTTAAAAACTCAATTAGATCTCCCAAAATCAAATCCGGTGCATCCCGATAGGCATAATCAACCACAATGGGTGTATCCAGTTTCACCAGCTGTGCATTTGCCCCAAAGGCTTTTTTCATTCGATCCTGAGCGGCAATCAAGGCCGGATAAACCGTCTCGATTTGAAAATCCAGTACTTCACGCTGCATCACTGGATCTGCTGCGAGTTTGTAAAAAAAGGCTCTAGCGATTGAGTCCTGCATCCGGTCAAATTGGGCAGCCCGATACACTGAATCTGTGACTCTTCTATCCAAATCCTCTCGCAAAGGGGAAGGAGGAAAACTCTGCCGCACTTCATCCATCAGCGGGGAACCTGCCACCAATAAGGCCGCCACATCCTTTTCATACCCTAATCGTCCATCCTTATTGGTGAAAAATAAAGCCGGTACATCAATGGAATAGTCCCCAATAAAATGCTTGGGGCGATAGGTTGACCGAGCTTCCAGGATTTCTTCTGCCTTGTTTTTTCTAGAGTTGGTCTGTTTCCCACCTTCATTCAATTCATCAATGGGGTCTTCGGAATAAGCCGACCGGGCGTACATTTTATTTGTTTGATTTGGGTCCTTTTCGTCCATGATGTCCCAAACCCAAGGCGTAGATAGTCCGGAAAGAAAGACAACCCCGGCCACACGATCCGGATAGTGCTCTGCCAAATAGGTGATTTCGGCCGTAGCCGAAGAATTTCCAATAAAGACCGCCTTTTCCAATTTCAACGCATCCAAAAACCCAATCAGATAATCGCCTTGGCTGGGTACATCATATTGATCTCCTTCCGATTTTCCATAGCCCGGTTTGGTAAGGGCAAAAACCTGATTGTTCTCAGTCAACAAGGGCCCAAATTCAGCATAGGTTGCAGCCGACCAAGTTCCAGAAGGGATCAAAACCACGGGTAAGCCTTCGCCGCCGAAGTCGAGATAGTGGATGCTGTTTCCGTTGACATTCACCCATCGCTCTCCAGCCTCAATTTGGGAATAAGCCTCTGAGAAAAAGAATAGCGCGAAAATCAAAACGAAGGTCCGGATCATGACTTTATAAGATTAAATGAAAACTGAATTACCTCACTTTCGCTGCTGGGATTACATTTCCTATAAAATTCTAGTGCGTGCTGATCAATGATATCCGCTTGAACATAGGCTTCTTCAAATCCATTTTCAAGGCAAAAGCTTTTGGTGTAAGCCATCAACTGTTTTCCTACGCCCTGTCTTTGATATGAGGGAGATACGGCCACATCATAGATATAAGCCAGTGGTTTTTCAGAATAATAGTTCATCAACCGATAAATCGTCAAACCACCAACCACGCCATCCTCATGTTTTGCGATGATAACGATCAAATCTTCCTTTTTTAACAGGTGCTCCAAATAGACATCAGAAGGAATGTTGAAATCTTCCATTTCAAATACTTCGGCAAAAATCCCAAGGAGCTCCTTGAATTTTTTTGGGGAGCTTGTATTTTCGATTTCCATGAATTCTTTTAGTTTATAAATGTTCGGTATCCAGACAGAAAACAAATTTTCTTTGCAAATCCAATCAAAGTTCATCTAAACCGAACAAATTTAAATGAGATAGTAATCCTTAGTGCCATTCCGAAAGGCCATTACTAAGTGATTTAGACCTTAAAATTACCTGCCGTCTCTAGTTTCACCTCCTTTGATTCTAGGATTTCCTTCCTCCTAAACGGCTGTATCCGTCCATAAGTCAAGCTTCGCCACCCCCATTCCAAGGGTCCAAAAAGGTATTTTTTCAACCAAATGGGACTAATAACCAATTGGAAAATCCAAATCCCCAACACCAAAAAGTAGAGCTGATAATATTCCCATTCGGCAAATTGATTCAGTCCATAGCCAAAAAACACCAGCGTACAAATCACCGAATGCATCACATAATTGGTAAAAGCTAATTGGCCTACCGCTCGAAGTGCATTCATTACCCATTTAAAATAGCCTTTTTGGTATACTAAAATCACGACCGAGACATGCGCCATCATGATTAGGATGCGCTGAAAATCGTAAATCAATGAAACCCAATTGATGGAGTGCTCCTCGATGTACTTCAGCCCAGCTTCTACATTGGGAAAATGTATGGTATTGTAGATAAAGGAGAAGATGACCAAAGGCAGGCCGATTCCATAGCCGACCCAAATGGTTTTTTTGTATTGCGCTTGAGTCCACTTCATGGTCAGAAAACCCCATTTAAAAAGAGCAATTCCCAGCATCATCAAGGCCAGCATATCCCAGATCGAAAAAACCAAAAACTTGAATTGTCCGTCCCAAGCTTTGGGCCGAACAAAACTGGCTACTTCCGAATAGCTGCCTTTCATCAAAGCGGTATTTTCGGCCACTTCCTCGGGATTGGGGATGTATTCCCGCTGAAGTTCCTTCCAAGTTTCGATTGCAGCGGTTTGCGAATCGGTAAGTGCGGTCCCTTGCTCTTGTAAGGAGTTCGCCTCTTTAAATTCAAGGTATTTACCCCGGATATCCTGCATGAAAAGGGTATTGGCCACAAATCCAATAATCGCCACGATGGGTACTCCCAAAGCCAGGTATTTGGGTTTCATCTTTCTGAAAAGATAAGCCAGCATCCCGATCAACCCATAGAAATACAAAATATCTCCTACCCAAAGTATCAGATGGGCATGGGCCAAGCCAAAGAGCGTCAACCAGATCATCCGCTTGTAAAATAGCCAAGTCACGGATTTTCCGGTTTTCTCCTTTTTACTGGTAAACAGTACGATTCCCGCTCCGAAAACCAAAGAAAACAGTGCCCGCATCTTCCCTTCAAATAAGATGATATTGACAGCATGCGTCCAAAAATTAACGTTGCCGGTATCCTGAACCCAAGGTTCGGAAAAATATTCCGGCATGGAGAAATAGGGGATATTGAGAATTAAAATCCCTAAAAGTGCAACTCCTCGGATAATATCAATAATGTCTATTCTATCGGTAAGAACTGCGGGTTGGGGAGCCTCATGGATGTGTTTGACTTCCGTATTGCTAGGTAAATTCATCGCTCAAACTTTTACCGATCAAGTTTGACCTAATAAAGTATAAAGTCAATCCCTGAATTCAGGGATTGTGCATGGACTGTCAGCTTCCTAATTTTGAAAAAACTGAAAAGCATGCACAAGTCACTTCTGCCATCCTTACTATTGATCTTTCGTTTCTTTTTGGCTTTTTCTCAAAATTCTTGGCCCGACAGCAGCAAGCATCAGGGTTTGAACTTGGTTTCGGAAGCCGAAAACATCGCTGTCTTTAACTCTCCAAAAGCTGAAGTGGATCAACACACATTGGGCCTGCTGGAAAATGCGAAGGACTATTTTGATCAGATTTTTCAGATGAACTTTTCAGTTTCGATACTTTTTGTCTCCAATTCCGAATGGAACGATTACGCCTATTTCCCGCCTCCAGGCATGCCTCAAGCTTGGGCGGGCAATATATTTTTGGGAAGTGAAAAATCCATAGTAGCCATCCAAGCCGAGCAACAGCTCCAAAATCTACCCGCTGAGCAATTGAAAAAGCTACAAAGTCACTTCGGTGACCCCTTGGATATGGATTTATTTTATCGAAATAATGTAGCAGTGCATGAATTGGGGCACTTGTATCATTTTTATGAGGCGAGTAAACCCCAACGAAGATGGCTTCAGGAGCTTTTCGCTACCTATGCAGCACGGAACTTTTTGATAAAATCTCATCCCAAAATGGCCAAAGCCACGGCAGCTTATGCTGAGGTAGGTTCGGAAGCTCATTTTCCATTCATTAAACATACGTCTTTGGAAAAGTTTGAGGAACTCTACCTGCCCGGATTGGGAGCGCAAAATTACGAGTGGTTTCAGTTTCAATTGTTTAAAAAAGCGGTGAGGCTGCAGGAAAAATTCGGAGAAAAAGGACTAATTGATTTGCGGGAATTTCTGATTCAAACGGATTTGACGAAGATTGAGAAAATGGATGATGGGCAACTTCAAAATCAACTTGAGGAACAATTGGGCACAGAAATGACTGAGCTACTTTTGAGTTGGGAGTAGGAATCAAATCTGATTAAACTTATACACCAACTCAGCGGTATTCTTTGCCTCTAGTTTACACAGGAGATTTTTACGATGGGACTCCACGGTATTGAAACTGATATGAAGCTTTTCGCTGATCCTTTTGGTGGAATACCCTTGAGCCAAAAGCTCAATTACTTCACACTCCCTTTGAGAAATTTTTCGATTTGCAGCCAGGCTTCTAAATCGCTTTTGATTATCCTGGATGTAGGCAGTTTTGATTCGTTTGAATTGCTGGAGGATGGTCTTTTCATCAAAGGGAAAACTTTTCATGCTTTCAAGTTTAATCCAAGAACCTAGAACAAGATAAGAAACTGGATGGGATTGCCTCGCATCAAGCAAAATGCCTTGATATCTCACCGGAACTTGTATTTGATCTTGGTTTAGAATAGCGGCATCCACTTGTAAGACAACATGAGAAGTTAGGTATTCAGGGTCTTCTTCTATTTTTTTGGCCTGATTGTCCAATGAAGAATAGATGTTTTCAAAATGATTTTCAGGAATAATGGTTTGTAAAAAAGCAACTCCTTTTTCCTGGAACAAGCGGTACGGATGACCAAGAATTTTCTCAACAGAGCTACTGATATACAAATAGTCATGGGTATAGAGCCAAAACAAGCCGAAATAGCAATCCTGCAATTCCTCAAGTTTGAGCTGGGCATCTAAAACCTCAGCCCTGAGGGTATCATTCCTGATGTTTAACGCATCATGTAAATAGGGGACTACCATAAATTGGAGGGTAAAAGCCAAGTAAAAACACTACCCAATACTTCTGAACTTATACACTAACTCAGCGGTATTCTTCGCTTCCAGCTTGTGCAAAAGGTTTTTGCGATGGGACTCCACGGTATTGAAACTGATATGAAGCTCTTCGCTGATGCTTTTGGTCGAATGTCCTTGTGCAAGTAATTGGGCCACTTCCTTTTCCCGATCGGAGATTTTGTTTTTGACTTTGAGAAATTCAAAGCGCTCTGGCTTGGATTGGAAATAAACCTGCTTGATTGCCCTTAGCTTGCTTCTTAAATCCATTTCCAACTGATGCACTTCCTGGGCTGATTTTTCCCGGGTATCGATCCACGAGCACAGCACCAAATAAGAGATCGGATCAAAGACTTTTTCATCCAGCAAAACCGCATTGTAATTGACCGGGATTTCCTGCTTTTCAGGATCAAACACGGCTGCTTGGATTTGCAAAAATTCATCCGCAAAGAGATGATCCGGATGATTTTTAATTGCCTCAGCCTGAGCATACATGGATTGGTAAATATTTTCAATCAAGGGGGGAGGAATAATCCCGGTGAAAAAGACCATCCCATGCTTTTCAAAATTCCTAAACGTATGACCGGTCACCCGTTCAATGCTCGGACTGATGTAAAGAAAGTCATGGGTATAAAGCCAAAACAGGGCAAAAAAAGAATCTGGGATTTGTTCCAAATCCACCTGCAACTGATCAATTTTTGATTTCGCCGGCTCGTTCAAAACGCCTAAAGCTTCAGAAATGGACGAAAAGCACATAATTAGCTGAGTTATAGTACTCGTGATTTTCTCAATAAAATCTAATCTAACCCAAAAAATTTATATTTCCTGAGAGAAAAAAGAAGAATCTGGATTTTTTATCCCTGAATTCAGGGATTGACTCCTTCGAGTTTTTGAATAATCTTGATTTCAATTTAATAAGTAACCTCCCACCAAGTCCAAATTTACTTTCACCATGCGAAAGGCCACTCTTTTGATCAACTTAATTTTAGGGTTCGCTTTCATTTCCCAAGCTCAAGAACGCGTATTTTTCAGTTCGTTCTCCCCAGAAACTTGGGAAATTTATCTTTCCAAAGATGACGGAAAGAGCTTCCAGGCGATGACCAATCATGCGGCATTGGACTATGATGCCGTGATTTCCCCGGATGAGCAATGGATTGTCTTTACCTCGGAGCGCAGTGGTATTCCCCAGCTTTATGTGATGCCTCTGGATGGGAGTGCCAAGCCCAAACTTTTAATCCAATCGGATTCTTTTCAAGATCAGGCCGCATTTTCTCCCGACGGCTCCCAACTCGCCTTTGTGGCTTCCCATGAGGGAAATGCAGAGATTTATTTGATGGACTTTTTGCCGGATTCCCTGCAGGATATTTCATCAGCCAAGAATCTCACCCTTCATCCCGGAGGAGACTTTCGCCCGAGCTTTTCTCCTGACGGAACGTTTTTGGCCTTTTCCAGTGATCGAGGCCATGCGATTCGGCCCCATCGGGTGTTTCCGTTTGCCATGGATCGGATTGGGGACATCTACAAGCTCGAATTAGAAACCGGAGACCTAGTTCGTCTGACCGAAGAAGAGGCTTGGGACGGAAGTCCAACATGGGCTGCAGATGGGAAAAACATTTATTTTTACAGCGGAAGAAAAAACAATCAACCGGCAATTTTCAAAATCAAAGCGGATGGATCCGAAGTGGTCCAACTTAGCGATTCCAGCCATGTGGGCCTTTCACCAGAATTGATTTCCGAAGGCAAACTGGCGTACACCACCGTAAATCAAGCAGCAGATCGTGTCTATCAACTCACGCTAGACCTGAATTCACAGAAAATAGACACACTTTACCGGGGTGAATTGGATCTATTTAATCCGCATAGAAGTAAATCAGGGCTTTGGGTGGCTCACGGGGCCAAAACAGCCCAGGAAATCGAAAGTAACAAGGGGGGCTTTGCCGGCAACTTGATCGGAGCTGGTTTTCCTATCCTCAAAAATCAAGACTCCCTGAACTTGAAGCTTACGGCCATTCGCCGAGCATTTGCCGCTCCTCCCGACCCAAATGGACCATTCTTGGTGTTTGATTACGTCGATCAATCAGATCCCACAAAAATTTTTATCGACGGAGCTACATTTTGGGCAGGAATCGCTTTGATCTTGATCCTGCTGAGTGTAGGCATACTGATTTGGGGGATTTATCTGGGAATACGGAATCGAAGGAAAATCCACTTTTGGAAATTTTTGATCGCGGTTTTGGGAGCATTCGTAGGATTCCTGGCTGTACTGGGCGTTTTCTTTTATTTCTTCCTGATAGATTTTATGAAATTTGACTACTTACCCTTTGCCGCTTTTGGTTTGGTTTTGATTTTGGGGGGATTGGCTCTGCTATTTTATTTCAAACGGAAAAAAGCAGAGAATTCCACAGTCTCTCAGAGGACTTTACCCGCTTATCTTTTCCGTACCTTTTTGGTACTATCCCTTCTCTGCATTTACCTGGGCTTCTTTGCAGGCTATTTCTTTCAGATCAAGCCGGAACTCTATCGCGTCAATTATCAAACATTAGAAACTGAGCAAATTCATACCATACAGCCTCAGTCCGGGGTACATCCTGCCTTTGGCACAGTCATCGATTTGAAATACCTGCCTGATGGTTCCGGTTTGCTTTTCACCACGGGGCCATTCCGGGGAGATCAGGGAAGCAAGGCGGCAGTTTGGGAGTACGATTTTGCAAGCAAAAGCCAGCAAAACCTTACTCAGATGAATAACAACAGTGGTTTTGGGGATTATTCAGCGGCAAAAGACAGATTGGTTTTCCGCAGTGACCGGGATGGGAATTTTGACATTTTTGTAAAAGAAAATGGAGTACTTACCAACCTGACCAAAAGCCCGAGTCGGGAGAATTTCCCGGTGATTTCTCCGGATGGAAACAAGATTGCTTTCGTGGGCGATCATAATGGGAAAGAGGTGGGCAGCGGAATCAAAACCATGGACATCTACCTGATCGAGCGAGAAGGAGAAAACTGGTCAAAACCAAAACAACTCACGTTTACCCAAAGTCAGACGGGGCATCCCCACTTTTCACCGGATGGAGAGTGGCTGATTTATACCACGGAGGAATATGGGATCAATGATGAGCAACCGCTTTCCCAGAGTTTTATTTTCTCTCCTCAGATGTATGGGGAAATCGTGGCCCTCCGTCTAAAAGACGGCAAAAAGGTCAAACTCACCCATAACAAATGGGAAGAAGGCGCACCGCTTTGGGTGAAAGGAATGGAAGGTCACTAAGGATCTTTCTTTCCTCCCAATCCGCTATTCGAGATCCTCGATAGCAAACGGGATAAATTTCGAATCTCCTATCGTAGGGTTATAAAACCGAATAAATGGAATAGATCGTGCTTTCATCGCTCTGGCTCCCAATCTCTGATTTCTAGACCCCAAATTGCATTTGGGGCTTGTAAAGAACGCGCCTTCAGCGCTTTGATTAGTCAGATTACTGACGCTCAGGGCTGGGTCTGCACAGCCTTTTTGCAAGAAGGATCTGGTTGAAATTCAAGAAATCTTGGATTTACCCTGATACTCGAACCTTATTATTCCGGCCGATCAATTTTTCCCAAATAAACCGAGTCAGAAACAATGACCTTTTTACTGTGCCAGTTTCCCTGGCTAAAGGCGAGGAAACATGCCAGTGGTTAGCCTTCGGAGAATTAAGTACTAAAAAATGCTCACTCTTTACTCTGGATTCACCTTCGAAAGTTTAAGAATAGACATCCTTTTCCAGATTTATAGTCACGACTAATGCTTTGTCATGAGGGCGAGCCAAGCCTGCCCAGAAATTAGTTGTCCAGATGATTTTAATCCCATCCTCATGTCCTTGTGCCGAGGCATTGTGTGGACCAATGAGGGAACCTGCACTAAATTTGAGCAAACTGGGAAAACCGCTTTCTCTTGGACGTACGATTTTATGCCGTTTTTCTTTGGGTTTTACCTGACGTAGGTATTGCCACCGGATTGAGAACACACCAAACCCTCGACTTTTCCTCTTATTCCCTCGAACATTGGATATTCCGGACAATACTGGGTTCTTCGTCACTTTTGGTGAAGGATTCAGCCAGAATTAGCCAGTACTATTTTTCTCAAAAGGTCAAATCCCACCCTGCCATACATGTTTCTTTTGATGGTTTTGAGTCTATTGACCTGCCCTTCCACTTGCCCGTTGCTAATCGTGGATATAACAGCTTGGTTTACTGCCTCATAATCTTGGTTTATTCCTTTTGCAAACCCTTTAAGCGCTGAACCTTCGGCGCCTGCAGTTTTTATCCACTCCGTTAAACTGCCCTCTTCTTTGGCTACAAACAGTTGGCGGAAGGAATGGGCTAAATCAGTACTGTGTTTGATTTCAAGTGATTTTTGTAGCAATATGTCCAAGTATTTTTGATCTTCTTCTTTCAAAGTACCGGCCTTTGCCAAGGCGATGAATGCCAGTTTTGACAGGGACCAGGTCTTAACCGGTTTGAGCAAAGGGAGCAGGTTGTTTTCTCTGGTTTTAGCAGTTTTTCCATCATTGATCAGTTTATTCATCCGCTCACAAAACTGGCTATACTTTCTATTGAAACCCTTTTCTGTTATGTGGTTGAAAAGGTTTAAGTAGGTGGTATTAGTCTGGCTAAGCTTTATCAATTCAGATTCAAAACCAGAAAAGTTGGTCAGGGTCCTGCTCCCGTTTATCTCCCTTGAGACCAGACACTCAGAGGCAAGGTACTTTCTGATTGTTTTCCTGCCCGCCCCGAGCTGTTTGGCAATAGCTTTGATGCCGTAGCCTTGTTGGTGAAGTTCCCTGGCTTTTTGAAACTTAAACTGTCTATCCGGACCGACATTCCCTACCATCCGTGCCTCCCCCTCTGTAGGGGAAGATAAAGACAGGGTTTCCCCGGCCTCCAGTTCCGTTTCTTTTATGGCTTTCTGTTCTTCGGGTTCCGGTAAGCCTGCCTGTCCGGATCCCATTTCTTCAAAGCATTTTTTGATCACCGTACTGTGCTTTCTCAGGGATCTCTTAAAGGCATCGGTAAGATTGACCAAAAGATGAAACCTGTCGGCTACCTAAATGGCATCAGGTGCACCTTTTCTGATACCCAGAGCATAGGCACTTGCCCTGTCTCTGGATACGGTGTGAACCTCAGGGTGGCCTTTCAGCCAATCTGCAAGCGTGTCAGCTTCCCGGTCCGGAAGCAGATCGATGACTTCTTTATTGATCAGGTCGACGATGATAGTCCCGTAATTTCTCCCTTTCTTATAGGCCCAGTCATCTACGCCAATGGTTCCCGAAGTCAATGCTCTGGCAGTAACACCGATTCCTTTGAGGGTCCTCAAAACAGTAGATGAACTGACAGGGTATCCGATTACCTTACAGAGGGCGGCGCCTTTATTCCCCCCAAGCTCTGTACCCACTGATCTGACCAGATCAGCAGATCTGGAAAAACATCTTTTGTAGGGCTTGATCTGATCAACAAACCGTTCGGTAAAGACTTTTCGGGAACATTTCCTGTTCTTACAGAAGAACTTCCTGACACGCAGGATAACTTTGGTTTCCCTGCCTGAAACCGGCAGGTCAGCAAGTGATCTGTCATAAAACCCGTGAACGGATTTACTCTGTTTTCCACAGCACGGGCAGGCAGACCGTTTCTGTACGGACACCGCTGCAATCAAAAGACTAGGGTCCTGGTTGACAAGAACTGCTTTTGAAAGCTGGAGTTCTGAAGGGATAATAAAGGAAGGGATGACCATATATTATGTTTATTAAATACACATTTAAATTATATATTTATATCGATTAAACCTATCATTATGGGCAAGCCTGTATTAAAAATAAACAGAAAGACTCCGGAAGAAATAGCCGGAATCTTGAAAAACAACGCTGACTTCCTGTTGGCAACACGCCTGAATATGGTCTACCATGTAGCAAGGGGGCATTCAAGCAGGGAAGTTGCCTCATGGTACGGAGTCAGTTTCAAACAGGTGGTCAACTGGGTCCATCGTTTCGAGCAAAACGGAGTAGAAGGATTGGAAAACAGGTCAGGGAGAGGGAGGAAGTCCTACCTTACGGATCAACAGATGGAAAAAATACGGGCCATAGTTCTGGAAAAATCACCTGAAGATTACGGGATTAATGCCAAAAATTGGTCAGGACCCAGTATTCTTAGAGTGATAAAAGAACAGTTTGAGGTTGATTATAAACCCAGCCAATCCTATAAATTAATCGAAAAGATGGGACTGGTATTCAAAAAAGGAAGTGGGGTTACTGCAAAATAATAATGTGTATTTTATTAATGTTCTTTCACCAAAATTGACGAAGAACCCAGTATTGTCCGGAATATCCAAACATTGGACTAGATACATTTCCCATAATCCTTACAGTTGATTTAAAGCGAATTAGTAGTTGTAGTCAAAAATTCAAAGATTTTAACCTATTCGAGGAAATAAAGATCCTTTCAAGCCATTGGTATGAGTATAATGTTTCAATCCTAGTTTCTGTGGATTCGGTATTCGAGGAGCCAAAGCAAGGGAGGAAAAGGAGGCTAAAGCCATGTTTCAATCCTAGTTTCTGTGGATTCGGTATTCGAGGGGTGACCGGGTACTCGTCACCTTTCCGGTCGTGAAGTTTCAATCCTAGTTTCTGTGGATTCGGTATTCGAGGATTAATCCAACAGCTCCCCCAATCAAAACAGGAAGGTTTCAATCCTAGTTTCTGTGGATTCGGTATTTGAGGTCTCAAGCTCATAGGCTTCTGGAAGGTCAAGCTCAAGTTTCAATCCTAGTTTCTGTGGATTCGGTATTTGAGGCTTTTCGGGCGTCCGGAAAGTAATCACAGATAATATTGTTTCAATCCTAGTTTCTGTGGATTCGGTATTTGAGGATACCTCACCTTAGAAAAGGGGCGATGAAAGACTTTTGTTTCAATCCTAGTTTCTGTGGATTCGGTATTTGAGGCAGGGGAGGTGGAGTTTCAGTTTTGTCAGTTGATCCGTTTCAATCCTAGTTTCTGTGGATTCGGTATTTGAGGCAGGATCGAAAATAGCAGGATTGACACCCCAAAGGTGTTTCAATCCTAGTTTCTGTGGATTCGGTATTTGAGGTTACTATCAGTTCCAGGACTTTTCGACAATGGCCTGGTTTCAATCCTAGTTTCTGTGGATTCGGTATTTGAGGGCTTCCTCATAGTTAGCACCTCCGACCCGAACCCCGGTTTCAATCCTAGTTTCTGTGGATTCGGTATTTGAGGTCAGACATCTTATCCATCAACTTTCGGATAATGGAAGTTTCAATCCTAGTTTCTGTGGATTCGGTATTTGAGGTGACAGAGATCTGAGTCTTTGTATCCCCTTCTCCGAGTTTCAATCCTAGTTTCTGTGGATTCGGTATTTGAGGTTTGACTCCTGATTGGGGGGTAATTATTGACAGAGCTAGTTTCAATCCTAGTTTCTGTGGATTCGGTATTTGAGGAATATTGTGATATGTTTTTGATATTTGAATCGATACGTTTCAATCCTAGTTTCTGTGGATTCGGTATTTGAGGCGACTTGCTAGGATGCTGGGTTAATCGGTGTAATCCGTTTCAATCCTAGTTTCTGTGGATTCGGTATTTGAGGCTTTACCGTCCTGCCAAACGACTAAATTATTTACGGTTTCAATCCTAGTTTCTGTGGATTCGGTATTTGAGGCATTACCGGTTGCTGGTTTGGCTTGGTAAGAAAGTGTTTCAATCCTAGTTTCTGTGGATTCGGTATTTGAGGCAATCCCATTTCCAGCAATCTTAATGTAAGCCTAAAGTTTCAATCCTAGTTTCTGTGGATTCGGTATTTGAGGGCATTACCGGTTGCTCGTTTGGCTTGGAAAGAAAGTGTTTCAATCCTAGTTTCTGTGGATTCGGTATTTGAGGCAAACTTAAAATCTATGCCCTGAAAACCACGAGTGGTTTCAATCCTAGTTTCTGTGGATTCGGTATTTGAGGAAAACCCCGCTTCCTACCTTATCGCAGCCCATTTTTGTTTCAATCCTAGTTTCTGTGGATTCGGTATTTGAGGTTAGATTAATTAACTGCGGATTTCTAGCAGTAACTATGTTTCAATCCTAGTTTCTGTGGATTCGGTATTTGAGGTCCGGGAAGAGGTTTTAGTACTTTGTACATGACAATGTTTCAATCCTAGTTTCTGTGGATTCGGTATTTGAGGAGATTTTGATTACTCAATCCCCATCAACAGCACCGGTTTCAATCCTAGTTTCTGTGGATTCGGTATTTGAGGTACGAAATCATCCAAGCATGGTCAATATCCTCTAGGGTTTCAATCCTAGTTTCTGTGGATTCGGTATTTGAGGCTAATCCCCCCCAATGAACTCCGGTATCCTTGTGGTTTCAATCCTAGTTTCTGTGGATTCGGTATTTGAGGATCTCATCCAGCGACCAGAAGTAGGTATCGTCACCAGTTTCAATCCTAGTTTCTGTGGATTCGGTATTTGAGGCGAGCTTCTTTTTTTTCTTTGAGCTTGCTCATGATTGTTTCAATCCTAGTTTCTGTGGATTCGGTATTTGAGGTAATGGAAACCTACTGGAAAGGTGGATTGGCTACTCGTTTCAATCCTAGTTTCTGTGGATTCGGTATTTGAGGCCTTGAAACATGGGTTAAGGAGCAAATCTATGAGACGTTTCAATCCTAGTTGTAATCGGTAATTACAACTGCACCACTTTCGGTAAATAAGAATGCACCATATTT
>NZ_JAMWZB010000015.1 GCF_024305035.1 Algoriphagus sp. | reverse complement strand
CGTGTTCGGGACTTGCACCCTATAGCTATCGCCCATGCTGGGCACACCGAAAAAAGTCCAACTTATCAGCTGGACTTTGGTTAATTTCAGGCTTCTATTGATTAAAAATCTTTGAACTTCTCCATGATATCCTCTGATATCCCGGTAAAGGAATAGCCTCCATCATGGAAAAGGTTTTGCATGGTCACCATTCGTGTCAAGTCTGAAAACATGGTCACAATGTAGTCTGCACAAGAATCCGCAGAAGCATTTCCAAGTGGAGACAAGGATTCGGCAAAATTGAAGAAAGAATCAAATCCTCCAATACCGGTTCCAGCAGTGGTCTTTGTTGGGGATTGTGAAATGGTATTTACCCGAACTTTTTTCAACTTACCAAATCTATATCCGTAGCCTCTGGCAATACTCTCCAATAGGGCCTTGGCATCAGCCATATCGGTATAAAACGGAAAAACCCGCTGTGCAGCAATATAGGACAAGCCCACGATAGACCCCCATTCTTTCATGACGTCCATTTTTTCTGCCACCTGCATCATTTTATGGAAGGAAATCGCCGAAACATCGTAAGATTTCATTGCCCAATCGTAGTTTAAATCCCCGTAACTCCTTCCTTTTCGAATATTGGGAGACATCCCGATGGAATGTAAAATAAAATCAAAATCACTTCCTAAATATTCCCTTCCCTCGGTGTATAATCTCTCAATATCCTCCAGTACAGTAGCATCAGCAGGGATGACGATGGTATTGCATTCTTGTGCTAATTCATTAATAGCACCCATCCGCATGGCGATTGGGGCATTGGTAAGGACAAAACGGGCTCCTTGCTCCTTAGCTTTGAGCGCTGTTTTCCAAGCAATTGAATTCTCATCAAGAGCACCTGTGATGATTCCGACTTTTCCTTTGAGCAAATTTTCAGGCATATGGCTTAATTGATTGTTGTCAAAAATTCTGGGTAAAAATAAGGAAATTTTGGGATTCACAGCCCTTATCCGGCCAGAAGCTCCCTTGCACTTGCAAGTGCAGAGGCAGATGGTTTTGCTCCTGCAATCATTTTAGCCAGCTCATCAATTCGTTCTGATTCGGTAAGTGGCTTGATTTTACTGATGGTTTTTTCGGAGGCATTATCCTTGTAGACAAAATAGTGCACGTCTCCTTTGGCGGCCACTTGAGGAAGATGGGTGATGCATATCACCTGATGCTGTCCAGCGATTTCTTTCATCATCCGTACCATCTGAAGCGCAACTTCTCCTGAAATCCCGGTATCAATTTCATCAAAAATCAAGGTAGGCAAAGCCATTTTGTCGGCCATTAAATACTTAATTGCAAAAAGTAACCTTGAAAATTCTCCACCAGAGGCAACTTTTTTAAGTGGCTGAGGCTGAGACCCCTTGTTGGCAGTAAAGAGAAATTCGATTTCATCAATTCCGGAAAGTGAAGGGGTTATTTCTTTCCGATCAATTTTTATTTGGGCATTTTCCATCCCCAAACCGGAGAGTAATTCTTGCAGTGATTTTTCGAAAGAGGAAAAACTTGCCATTCTCCGCTTACTTACTTTTTCTGCCTTTTCTCGCAGGCTTTTCTCCGCCTCTCTAAGTTGTTTCTCCGCCTTTTCCAGATGCTCATCCAAATTTTGAAATTGAAACACTTTGTCTGCTAATTCTTGCTCAATCTGGATCAATTCCTCCACTGAATTCACTCCGTGCTTTTTTTGAAGCTGATATATTTTACTTAGTCGATCTCGGGTTTCCTCGAGTTTTTCGAAGTCTACCTCTACTTGACTGTCTTCATCAGTTAACGATTCCAATAAATCCTTAAGTTCAATCCATGCAGCTTGAAAACGGTCTTGGAAAGGCTGAAACTTATGGGCTAACCGGGATAGGTGCTGCAGGGTATGCTGAATTTGCCCCAAGCCTTGAAGAACTCCAATTTGCTCCCCTTCAAACAGATCGATCACCTCGTTAATTTTAAGTTTGATCTCTTCTGCATTTTCAAGAATCTCCTGAGAAGATTCAAGCTCTTCTTGCTCTCCCCTTTGGAGCGCCAAAGCACTTAACTCATCCAATTGGAACTGATTGAAATCGGCCTCTTTTTGCAAATCCATCGCTTTTGATTTCAAGTCTTCAAACGCTTTCAACTCCTTTTTATAAGCTTTGAAGGCAATCTGATAAGGCTCCAACTCGGCACTACTCTGAGCAAATGCATCGACTAATCCTAACTGATATTGCCCATCTCCCAGCTGAAGGGTATCGTGCTGTGAGTGAATATCCATCAAGCGAGCTCCCAAGACTTTTAGCCGATCTAGTAAAACTGGGGTATCGTTGACAAATGAACGGGATTTACCACTAGGGCTGATTTCCCGACGAATGATACAGGTCTGATCATAGTCCAATTCCTCGGATTCAAAAAATGATTTCAATCCATAACTTCCAATGTCAAAAATACCCTCGATGATGCATTTTTGATCTTCATGCAGGAGGACTTTAGTATCTGCCCGATTTCCCAACAGCAAGCCTACCGCACCGAGCATAATGGATTTACCCGCTCCAGTTTCTCCAGTAATCATACTCAAGGCAGGACTGGGTCGCATATGCAACTGATCAATCAAGGCATAATTGGAAATACTCAAAGATTTTAGCATACTTAAAGGGGACTTGGTGCAAAGCTAAAAATTCCAGTTAGCTTCTCAGAAGTTCATTGTACATTCTGGCATTATTGGGATCGACTTTGAGGAGTAGTTCAACCGCCTCAGTACGGAGCTCAAGGGGTGCTCCTTTTAGAACCTTAGAAATTTCCTCTCCTTTGGCATCCATAAAGGAAATGGTCAAAATCCCATTGGGCTGGGCATCATTCGCATCTGAAACAATTCGAATGGCCTCAACTATATTTTCATAGGCCTTTTCAGGCTGAACTTGTAACAAATCTAATCCCTGCCGATGGTAAAGGTAATACGCCTCTCGAATGGCCGAAAAAACCGAAGAGGTATAAATGTCATTAATTAACCAATAACGGCTTCTTCGGTCAGAATTGCTCTGTGTCCATCCGGCTCTGCCTGATTGCTGCGCATTATTTACAATGTCATTGGCTATCGCAAAAAACTCATCTCCCCCGTTTTCCTGAAAAGTGTCGTAATCCAAGCCCAGCGTAATATTGGCATAAAAAGCCAAAAGTGAACTGATGTTATTCAGAAATGAAAATCGGTTAAACTCTAAGGGCTGAGATTCAATGTAATCAAAACTCCAGTTCCGATCTGCAAAATTGAAAATTAAAGACTCATAATTGGTGCCATAAACGGGACGAACCACTTGAACCTGAACGGTAGCAGAATAGGTACCTACCTGAGGAACCTCATTTATGGTAATCAGAAGATTTCCCTTGATTCGTTCCTCGGGTCTGAATTCATCCGATGTCCAAGACCGCCCATTTAAAAATTGCTCAAAGGAGCTTTTCATCTGATTAAATACATCGGTGTTTTGGATTCGCGCACGATCACTGTTGATGATTACAGTAAAATTGAGCTCTTGCGAAAGGCAAACTTCCGCCATGGTCCAAAGTAAAAAGGAAATGATCCATTTTTTCATAACCTAAAAATAAGAGAATTTATCAGGCTTGCTTCCAGTTGTCTCGCTTTTTGATTTCATCCAAAATAAGAGATGCAATCGACTCCTTCCGCTCAACGGCACTGCTTACTTTTTTACCATCTTGATGAAAAAGGTGAACGCGGTTGGTATCCAAACGAAATCCTGCACCACTTTCTTTCATCGAATTAAGCACAACGATGTCAAAATTTTTCTTCTTCAGTTTGCCTTTTGCATGTTCCTCTTCGTTTTCGGTCTCCAGTGCAAAGCCCACATGAATTTGTCCCGGCTTTTTGGATTGGCCGAGCGCCAAAGCGATATCGGTAGTCTTCTTCAGTGCAATACTCATTTCAGAATCCTCCTTCTTGATTTTTTCAGAGGCTATCGTTACAGGTGCGTAATCCGCCACCGCTGCAGCAAACACCACAATATCAACTTGGGAATGAAGTGCGGCTGCAGCCTCATACATGGATTGGGCCGAGAATACGTCATGCCAATGAAACTTCTCTTTGGAAACCTGAATGGAAATGGGTCCGGAAACCACAAAAACCTCCGCTCCCCGAGCTAAAAAAGCTTCTGCAAGAGCATAGCCCATTTTTCCACTCGAATGATTACTGATAAAGCGAACCGGATCGATGGCTTCTTGAGTGGGGCCCATGGTGATCAAGACTTTCTTTCCTTGAAAATCTAGCTTCTTTTGAAAAAAACGATTGACTTCCTCAAACACATGCTCCGGCTCCATCATTCTTCCTTGACCAGACAATCCACTGGCCAATTCGCCCGATTCAGCATCCAAAATCTGATTTCCAAAAGACTGAATACGAGCTAAATTAGTCCGAACAGCGGGATGCTGATACATGTCCAAATCCATCGCAGGAGCCAACATAACCGGACAACGGGCTGAGAGATAGGTGGCGGTGAGCAGATTATCACAGATGCCATTGGCGAGCTTTGCCAGGGTATTGGCACTCAATGGGGCAATCAAAAAAAGATCTGCCCAAAGGCTTAATTCGACATGATTGTTCCAAACTCCAGTTTCATCTTTTTGAAATTGATGAAGAGCGGGCCTCTTGGAAAGGGTTGCCAAGGTCAAAGGGCTAATAAAATCAAGAGCAGAAGCGCTCATAATGATTTGCACTTCTGCTCCTGCTTTTCTTAATAAACGGGTCAGATGGGCGGATTTGTACGCGGCAATACTGCCCGTCACACCTAAAATGATCCGCTTCCCCTGAAGGTTCATTTTTATTGCTCTGATTCTTGTTCGGGGAATCTGTGGTAAATTTTCCCCTCAACGAATTCTTCTAAGGCCAAAGTAGAGGGCTTAGGCATTCGCTCATAAAATTTGGAGATTTCGATTTGTTCCTTGTTCTCAAAGACCTCTTCCAAATTATCCACCGTGGAGGCAAACTCAGACAATTTTGTATTCAACTCTTCCTTAAGATTAGAAGAAATTTGCTTTGCACGCTGTCCGATCACATGGATGGATTCATAGATGTTGCCGGTTGGTTCGGCTATTTTTTCTAGATCTCGCGTAATGATGGATGGATTGACTGCCATTTTATTTATTCGTTTGTTAATTTCTGTTTGATTCGACTAATTCTTCAGCTTGTTTTTTTTGTTCGGCTTCCCGTTCGGCATATTGTTTTTTAAGCTCAAGGTGGGAGGTCAACTCTTCTTTGGAGGAGGCTTCATATTTTTTCACCTCAGAAAGGTATTTACTGTCCGGATATTTTCGGAAAAAATCTGAAGCAAAGTTTAAAGACTCATTTAATCGTTCTTCCTTTTTATTGAAAACACTGTTCATGGCATAGGTAGAACTCACCTCAACCAGTTTGTAAGCCAATTCCTCGTTGTATTTACTTTCAGGATAATCTCTAGCAAAGTTTTGAAAATTGACAATACATGCTTTTCGGTATTCTCCAGGAAATAAGCCATCTTTCAAGCGGTAGTACATAGTTGCTTCTTGGTAGGCTTTTTCTTCAAACCTCGACTCTAAATCCTCCAGCATTTCCATTGCCCGTTCGTAACTGGCTGAGCCGGGAAACTGTATAACAAATTGCTGAATGGCCGCAACTGCTTCTTGACTACTCTGCTGATCCAAATTGTAATCTGGAGAATCCAAGTACAAGGCATAGGCATTCATAAATAAGGCTTCTTCCGCTAAAGGACTTCTGTTGTAAGTCCGGTAGAAGTTGTTGAAATATCCTGCCGCCTCAATGTATCGCTTCGTTTTAAAGTGGCAATTGGCATAATTGTAATCTGCCAATTCAGCCTTTTCACTTCCCCTAATCACCGGCAAAACCTTATCATAAAGAATAATAGCCTTGTTGTATTCTCCTTTTTGGTAATAATCATTCGCTCCCTCGTAAAGCTCTTCCCAATTGGTGCTTTTTTCAAGCTTGCTAAATGGACCACAGGAAGCGGCTAGGAGTGAAATAAATAAAAGGGAAAGGATGGATAAACGCATGTTCATTTTCAAGACCGCAAATATACGGGATATTAATTGGTATTCAAACGGATAGATCAGAGGATAGATTTACTTCTTTACAACGAGTTTTTTTGTGACAATATTTTTATTGTCGACAAAAAGCGTGTAAAAATATACTCCCGGGTTAAAGTCAGAGACATTGACCTGAAGGGTAGTTCGCTCAGGGTCCAGCTCATATTCTGCAACTGGATTCCCAATAAAGCTGTTAATTGAGATTTTGGCTTTGGAAGACCTGTTTTTGATTAAGTAGTCAAAATAGGCCATTCGATTGCTCGGATTAGGGTATACATCGCTCAAGGAAAGGGCCTGGTAATCAAATTCATCAACCTTCTTTTCTGGATTGGAAACTTCGTATTGAGCCTCCACCAAAAAGGCATCGCGTATGTTTTCCACATTGACAAAGAACAAATCAAAACTCCCTCTGGTCTCCGCAATCCCCATTTCAAACTCTACATAAAGGTCTGTGATGATTTCACCCGGCTCCATGATTAATTTAACTTTTGCCAAGTCCTTTTTGGCATCAAAGCATTGCTCCCCTACACAGATTTTCATGTTTTGCGAGGAGCCTATACTACCTCGGATATTTTTGAGGTAAAAGGTCTTGGCACGGTCGGATTCATTTTGAATCAAAATACTTTTCCGTTGCGAAGAACCAATGTCTCCCACAAACTCCAAGTTCTCACTCAAAACACGAATATCCTGGGCTTCCACTAAAAATGGGAGCGACAGCATGAGCCATGTGAAAAGTTTGAAAATTTTGTTCATGTAAAGTTTTACGCTATAAGCTCTTCGATTTTTTTAATCTCTAAACAATATACGGACAAAATTAACTCCTGGATAGCCTCTGAGCGAAAAAATGCGGTTAATTGTTGTTAAGCCTTTTAAAATTTTTCCTGCCTTTGATCGTTTGCCCCTTTGATCTTGGTAGGGGCCTTTTTCAAACGACTCTTTAGCTCCGATGAAACGCTTTTTTCCAGTGATTTCTCCATCTCTTCCTCGGTAGGCATTCTGAGTCTGACATTGGGAATGTCGAATAGATTTTTTTGATCTAAATCAATTTCATCTACTTTTCGCCATGCCAAAATATCCTCCATTCGAGGCTTTTCTTCTTCTCTCCATTGGAAACCTTCCAATCGTGTTGATTTTTCATCGGTATCCTGAATAGGAATAAACCTCCCATCAGGTTTTACCCCATAATTAACACGGCGTACGGCCCCATCTTGAAAGTTCAACCGTATCGTAGCGGAAAGCGTTCGATTGATCCCTTGATTTAGTGTATCCCCCTCCAAAGCATAGTAAAGCGACTCCCCATTTCCTTCAATAAAAAGCTGTCTGATTTCTCCTTCCCCAAAAAAAGCAGTCATTTTTCTCCCTTTCATCTGATTAAAATTAGCCAGAGTATCAGTCATGACTGAAAACACTTTTTCTTTCATGATAGCCCGCTCCAGTTCCTCATTAACCAGGTAAAAAACCATTGAATCGGCAGAAATCTGGTTCCTTTGATTCCATATCACCGGATCATTAAACAGCTGGATAGAAGAATCCGCATAATTGTATACCAAAGAATCAGCAATCCCAGAAAGGTCCGATTTGATGAGGTTTATGGATCGAAAAGCCTTCAAAAATCTCAGGGAATCCCCTTCCTTATCCTGTGAAATCAGCGTATCGGAAATCATAAATAAGGTATCCTTCTCAAAGTATTTTCTTACTAGCGCATTGCCATATACACGACTATACCCACGGTCTTCCCAATAATTTCCCACATCCCCAAAAATCTCTACCTCTCGCTCTTTATTTAAGACAGCCACCCGGCCCTTTCCTTCGTAGTAAGCGTCCAGCTCTCGATAGATCAATTCGTCTGCTTTCACTCGACTGTTTTCGGTATCCACCACACCTTCAAAAAACCGGAACTGTTTGGTTTGCGTATGGTAAAAACTCCCCCGTTGAGCGTCAAGCGTGGTTCCATCCTCTGCGATTAGATTTGTTAAACCTTTGGTTTCTGCCGTCTTGGGAATCGTCATATAGACCAGATGATTGGTTTTCATCGTATAGTCCGGATTGACCAAAATCACCTCTTCATTAAAAGTAATGCGTTCCAAATTGACCTCATATCGACCTTTCACACTCGTCAGTACATTGGTGGTATCCACTACTTTCCCTTCATTGAAGTACACCGCCACATTTGCGGCTCGATCGAAATCCAAGTAATCGGTGTATAATGAGGTCTCCCCATTCGTCATCACTACATTGGTCCGGAGTTTGGCCAATTTGGTATTTCCATTGTAATCGGCATAAGCACTTCGAGTAGTTACTGAATCTTCCAAATTTTCAATAAATACCCGACCATAAAGTTTGGCTACATTTTGGGCACGGTAAAAGTGAGCCGAATCACAGTTGATGAGTGTACTTTGATTTTTCATCTTTACATCCCCATACAGCCGCTGAAAACCCTGGGCCCCTACCAAAGAATCTGCCCTAATGATCTCCAGCTGATTACTCCCCTCAGACTGTTCCGAAGAGGCAGAGGCATCTCGACGTGGATTGCCTTGCGAAAAGGTGGTTTCGGAAAACAGCAGCAAAAGGAAGAATAAAACCGGGAAGAGATTTCTCATGATGAATCGACAGTGGGCAAAATTAGTAGAAAAAGCTATTTTTGATCAATGATCACAGCCTTTAAAACGCATATACGTCAAAAGAACCTTTTGGATGCTCACAAAACCTATTTACTGGCCTGTAGCGGGGGACTAGACAGCATGGTTCTGGGAGAGCTTTTATTGGAATCGGGTGTGAACTTCGAAGTTGCCCATATGAATTTTCAATTGCGTGGACGTGAAAGTAGAGGCGATGAAGATTTTGTCGCAACTTGGGCAGAAAAAAATTCCCTGAAGCTCCACACCCAACGTGTGGATGCTGAAACGTTTGCATCCCAACAAAAAATTTCCATTCAGATGGCTGCACGGCAGCTTCGATACGAATGGTTTGAGAAACTGCGTCAGGCTAGAAACCTATCGGGAATTATCCTCGCCCATCATGAAGATGATCAAGTAGAAACCGTTTTTTTGAATCTTCTCCGAGGCACCGGACTGGATGGGTTACAAGGTATGGCAGATCGAAATGGTCAGTTGATAAGACCCTTATTGACCTTTTCTAGAGAAGACCTAGCCGCATTTGCGCAAGAAAAAAAAATTAGCTGGCGGGAAGACAGTTCCAACCAAAAAACCGACTACAAACGGAATAAGCTGCGATTGGAAGTCCTCCCAAAACTTTATGAAAGCAACCCAGACGCTAAAAAAAATCTGCTAGCAAGTCTTGCCCGGATTAAAGACAGCACCCGAGCTTTTGGAGGTCTTTATGAGCAGTGGATCCAACAACATGTCCGCAAAGAGGATGATGTGTCATTTTTGGCGATTTCAAGATTTATTCACATGCCCGGAGCAGTTAGTTTAATTTACCTGTGGATTAGGTCCTTTGGATTCAACTCAGATCAGGCAGAGTCTATTTATCAGGCTGCCAAATCCGGCGAAGTGGGTAAAATTTTCACCTCCACTACACACCTTTTGAATCTGGATCGGGATGATTTGATTCTAATGCCTCAGCGCCCAGATTTCCAGGCTTTGGAAATTTCAGAAAATGATATCGAAGTTTTTTTACCGGAGAATACTTATGACTTAATCAAGCTAAGCTGTCCAGTTTCCCTAGATACCCATCGAAGCAATGCCATGCTGGACCTGGAACAGTTAGAATTTCCTTTGGTGATCCGAAACTGGGTAATTGGGGATCGATTTATTCCTCTTGGAATGAAAAACAGTAAAAAGGTATCGGACTTTTTAATAGATTTGAAAGTACCATTAGCACAGAAATCCAAAATCAAGGTGCTCGTTTCCGGCGGAAAAATCGCCTGGATTGTCGGATATCGAATTGCAGAATGGGCTAAATACAATCCAGCAACTCGGAAATTGCTTTACTTCAAACAAAAAGTCCATGCGTAACCCTTTTTCCAAGACCTATACAGAAGAAGATCTGCAGTTGTTTGATTTTCTAAGATTAATCAAATTTTTTGAACGGCTTAAAAACAAAGAGATGGAACGTTTTCTCCCGGCCATGCATCAGCGCAAATACAAGAGGGATGAGGTTGTCTTTTTCAGTAAAGATCCCAGCCAGGCGCTTTATTTGGTCAAGAAGGGAAAAGTCAATTTAATGATTGATATTAAAGACAATTTCGAAACCATTCTGGAAATCAACCGCGGAGAAGCGTTTGGTGAAAATTCACTTTTAGAAAATGCCAAAAGAACTTACACCGCACTGGTCACCTCAGATGAAGCAGATTTGATCGTGATACCGCATTTTGTGATTCAGGAAATCTTTGATTCCAATCCAAAAATAAAAGCCAAAATGATGACCTCCTTGTCGGAATATTACAATGAAAATAATCAGCGCCTATTTCGATCTTACCGGGAGTCGTTTGGTTTTTTCAGCTTGAGGCAGATGTTTGAATGAAGTAATTCACTTTTCTTTCCATTTTCGTCCCCAATCCCTACCGCCAAACAAAGTATTCACTTTCGGGTTTCGAATCCTGTCTTTGTTAATTAACTTAGCGTCGCTTTTAGGCAGTTACCAATAATAAATCAAAACATAATTATGAGCAAAGTTACCGTAGTAGGGGCTGGAAATGTCGGTGCAACCTGCGCTGATGTATTGGCCTATCGCGAAATCGCCGAAGAAATTGTTTTAGTTGACATCAAAGAAGGCGTAGCTGAAGGAAAATCGCTTGATATTTGGCAAAAGGCACCCATCAATCAGTACGATAGCCGGACGATTGGCAGCACCAATGATTACAGCAAAACTGCCAATTCAGATGTGGTGGTCATCACCTCAGGACTTCCGAGAAAACCGGGGATGACTCGGGATGATTTGATTGAAACCAATGCCGGAATTGTAAAATCAGTTACTGAAAATGTGATCAAATATTCCCCCGATGCCATCATCATCGTAGTTTCAAATCCATTGGATGTGATGACTTATCAGGCTCACCTGACCTCCAAACTCCCTAGAACGAAGGTTATGGGAATGGCTGGAATCTTGGATACGGCAAGATATCGTGCGTTTTTAGCTGAAGAGTTGAACGTATCTGCTAAAGAAATTCAAGCCATTTTAATGGGTGGACATGGCGATACGATGGTACCCTTACCAAGATATACTACCGTTGCTGGAATCCCGGTGACCGAATTAGTCGCCAAAGATAAACTTGACGCCATCATCGAGCGAACCAAATTCGGAGGAGGTGAACTTGTTAAATTAATGGGTACCTCCGCATGGTACGCACCTGGCTCTGCTGCTGCACAAATGGTAGAAGCCATTCTAAAAAATCAGCGAAGAGTATTCCCAGTATGTATCAAGCTGGAAGGAGAATATGGAATCGATGATTGCTACCTTGGAGTGCCAGTAATTCTCGGAAAAAATGGCATCGAAAAGGTCATTGAGTTGGACCTAAATCAAGAAGAAAAAGACCTCCTCGAAACCTCCAGGGGACACGTCAAAGAAGTCATGAGTGTATTGGACAACTTATCCAACTAAATACATCTATTGACTAAAACCCGGCCTCCGAACGTTCTGGTTGGAGCCGGGTTTTATTATTATTTGATTGCCTGGATTTGACTACTCGCCTGTGAAACTCTGGAAAAGCCTTCTTATTTTAGTCCTGATTACCAGTGGTGGCCTTGCTGCTTATTGGGTGTATGACACCTATTTTGCAAAGACTGAAGTCAAACCGCTCGATTTGATCAGTCAAGATGCGGTTTTTGTATTTGAAAGTGAGCAGGGATCCACTACTTGGAATGCGCTTGTCGAGCATCCTTCTTGGGAAATTTTCCAAAGCTTCCCTGCTTTCCAAAAAATCTCTTCCCAACTCCAAGCACTCGATAGCCTCACCGGCAATAGCGGCCAGATCAGCAAAATTCTATCAGGCAATACACTGACAGTCAGCTACCACTCCATTGGGGCAGACAGTTTTGACCTGCTTTACACGCTGTCGGCGAGCACGAAAACGGGCCCCAATCTACTCGATGAATTAAAATCAAAACTTCCCCGAAACAGCAAGATTAACGAGAGAAAATACTCCGATCAACCTGTTTTTGAATATTTTGATGCTTCCAATACCCGGGTGTGGACTTTTTCATTTTTAGGCCCAATACTAATTATCTCCCAGTCCTCGGCAGTCGTCGAAGAAGCCATCAGGCATTACCTCAACCCAGAATTGATCACCTATCATGACCTGATTTCTGCCAACTCCTCAATTGATTATGAATTGGGAAGATTATGGGTGAACTCCCAAGGAATCAAAACACTCATGAGTGGTACGCTGTCAAACCGGGACCAAGATATTGTCCAAAGTATCGGGAGCTTTTCTGCACTTGCCGGACTGGAATTGTTTTTGGACGAAGGTCAACTCAGATTCGAAGGACCGGTTTGGTTTCCAGATACCATAGATTTTACGCCCTCCATCCAGGCAAATATAAGCCAACTGGAACAGGCCATTTCTGCCCGGGCAATTGCGGTAACCCAAATCAACTTAGGCAGCATCTTTGAAACTCAGAAACTGGTGAACCGCGCATTTCCGAGTAAATCAACCTTGGCTGCAGAAATCCAGCGAAATCTGCTAGATAAAGGCCTATTGGATGATTTTACCGGAGAAATCTACCTGCTTGACCTAGAACCCTACGGAGGCTCCTCCACCAACAAAGCACTTTTGGTCAGAAGCAAAAATACCGAAGCGGCTATTTCCTTATTTTCTGAATACTTAATGAATACAGAAGGTGAAACCACGGGAGATTTTTATGCCGGAAGAGATATTTTATTTATTGACGAAGAGGAGTTTCCAGCCTATATATTCGGGGGTAAATTTATGGGGTTTGAACAGACCTATCTTGCTGAGGTCGATGAGCTGTTGATTTTTGCCAATACTCAGCAAAGCATGAAACTGATTCTAGACGACATACAAAGTGGAAATACATGGGCTAATGCCAATCGTGCCCCAGAAGGAAAAATTGCACTTACGCCTACTGCAGGTTTTTCAAAAATTATCTTGACTAAAAACAGTTGGGACAAGTGGATAGCAGAAACCAACTCCTCATGGCGCACTTTCCTCCAAAAATATCAATCCGCATTTCAGGCCTTTCCTTACCTATCCTTCCGGATCAATCAACTTGCGGATGGTCCAAAGGCTAGTTTGACTATTCCCTTTCAATCAGCAAACCTCCAAAACATCGCATCCGAGACTTCTAGTGTAAGCATGGAAGCACAGAACCGCATTGGTTTTGATGCAAGACTGACCTATGGTCCGAAAGTTGCGATCAATCACTTAGACCTCACCGAGGATTTGGTGGTTCAGAATGAAAACCAAGTCGTTTATCAGGTGAATTCTGCTGGAGAAATTGTTTATTCTGTACCCCTTGACGGGCCGATAATTTCAGATTTGTTCCAGGTGGACTATTACCGAAATAACAAACTGCAAATTCTCTTTGCGACTCAAAATTCCATTTATGGGATTGACCGTTTGGGAAATCCATTACCCAATTACCCCATCAAAATTCCGGGAGAACAAATCACCCACCTCAATTTGGTGGATTACGACAACAATAAAAACTACCGCTATTTTGTCGCGACGCAATCAGGGAACCTTTACCTACTCGACAAAACGGGGAAGCAACTTGAAGGATGGAATCCACTTTCCACTACGGAGCCCTTAGTGAACCCTCCAAGCCACCTCCGCGTACCGGGACAAGGCGATTTTATGGTGAGTTTAAGCCCATCAGGCAACTTAAATTTATTTAACCGAAGGGGCGAGTACCAAGCCGGATCTCCAATCTCCTTAGGTAATTCCTTTTCATCGGGAATGATTTTGGAGCGAAACCCCAACTCAGGGGCATTTCAATTAGTCGGAGTGACGCAAAGCGGCGAAGTGGTGCGGGTAAATTTCAACGGGGAGATCACTTACCGAAACCAACTGATCAAAGAAGATCGGGACAGTGAGTTTATGCTCATTCCTGATCAAAAAAATCAGGACTACCTAATTCTCACTAGAAACTATAACCAAGTGAAGGTAATGGATCGTCAGGAAAACGAACTTTTCACGGCTCGGGTTTCTGAAGGGGATTTGGACTATCAGTATTTTGACTTCGGAGGAAAAAGACAGATTGTAGTGATCACAGATCTCACCCAAGAATTTTCCTACCTCTATAACAAGGATGGGGATTTATTGACTCAACTTCCTCCTGAAAGCAGTGGAACGCTTCACATCAGCTATCTAGCCAACCAAGGCAAATTACTGATTCGCACCATTGCCGGTAATTATTTGACCACTTACCAACTTAGCGAGTAGCTTTGGGTCGGGCGTGGGATTTGACTAAATTGGGGCAACTTTAATCAACAATGCAGAAAAACCTATTACTCTTCCTCGTTTTTTTTAGTTTGATCGCCAACCAGGCAAAGGGGCAGTTAGTCGAAGACACGATCGTCAAAGATCAATTTTCGAATCAAATCAATCTCAGCTCACCGTATTACACCACTCTTTCCTTTTTCTACAATTTGGAAGAATCGAACTTCAATCCAGATGAAGCCGCTAAGACCCTCCGGATTTCCGAGGAAATGGATCAGAGTGAGGAGACTTTGGCCATTAAGTTAAAACAAATTTTTGAGGGCAAAGGAGTCATGGTTCGCACCAGTTCCATTCCCAATGTATCCGATTACCAAGACAGCACCTCAGGAGTCGGCCAACCCATATTTTATTTCGATAAATCAAAACTGCCGGGGGTATTTTTAGAAAAGGTGGACAACCAGTGGAAATTTTCCTCTTTTACCGTCAGTCAAATCCCGGATTTGCATAAAGAGACCTACCCTTATGGAACTGATCGGCTTCTCAACCTGCTGCCCAAAATCGGAAACCAAGAATACTTTGGGCTGTACTTATGGCAGCTATCAGGTCTATTTTTGCTGGTTTTCATCGTTTTTCTTGCCCATTTCTTTTTCACCTTCCTATTAGACAAAGGCTTGGTTTATTTTTTCAAGCGGCTCGAATACCAACAAATTGGCGAAAATTACATTCTTCCGGTGGCACGGATCCTATCCTATTACCTCATTGTCCTTTTGCTTTCGGTGTTTATGCCTGTGCTTCAGTTGCCAGTTGAAATCTGGTCATGGATCATCGTCATTTTAAATACCCTCAAACCCTTATTTATCACCGTTGCTTTTTATAAACTGGTCAATGTAGTAGCCGTATATTTTGCACGGTTAGCAACCAAAACCGAGTCCACACTCGATGATCAGTTGGTTCCGTTAATGCGAAAAACGCTGAAAGCGTTTGTAGTGGTCATAGGTACCTTATTCATTTTGCGGGATGGACTTAATCTGGATATCATTCCATTTCTGACTGGATTATCCATTGGGGGTGTCGCCATAGCCCTTGCTGCCCAGGATACGATCAAAAATTTCTTTGGTTCGGTAATGATTTTCATCGATAAACCTTTCCAAGTTGGCGATTGGATAACTTCGGGTGACATTGATGGCACAGTAGAGGAAGTGGGATTTCGATCTACCAGAATCCGTACGTTCAGAAATTCACTCATGTACGTTCCCAACGGCAAAATCGCAGATGCCGTACTGGACAATCATGGCTTGAGAAGATATCGGCGATTTTTAACTACCTTGACGGTAACTTACGACACTCCTCCCCTCTTAATTGAGGAGTTTGTCAAGGGACTTCGTGAAATCGTAGCCGCTCATCCCGATACCCGAAAGGATTATTACCACATTTATTTCAATAATCTTTCTGCCTACAGTCAGGACATCATGTTTTACATATTTTTCGAGGTCCCCGGCTGGCCTGATGAACTCCGTGCTCGACATGAAGTATTAATCCAAATCGTCAAATTAGCCAATACGCTAGGGGTTCGTTTTGCCTTCCCGACGCAGACTCTCCACATGGAGTCTTTCCCTGAAAAGAAAGAGTTGATTCCTGAATACCCCTCAGATTCCACCTTTTATCAGAAAAAACTTGGAGAGTTTCTAACCAACGAATTGAAGAAAAAATAAACCGCTTAATTCCCTTTAACTTCAAATTGAAGTAGAGCAGTTGTCAGGCTTCCATCCTGATTTTTGAATTTGACCTTAATCTCAAATTCTCCTGGAAGTTGAGAAGTCAAAATCTCCAATTCCCTTGAATCCGGCAGATTTTGCAAAGGATCTTTAGACCAAAACAACAGAGATCTGAGATCAGCTAAGGAACCGGGTTGAGAAAGGGATTTTTCCATTTCGATTGGAATCTGAATGCCTTTATATTGTGAGAAAATCGCATTGCTTGGCAAAGGAAATCCACCTACATTTCCCTCATACGTAGAAAAACTCATCACCCCTTCATATTCCTGTTCGTTGAGATAAAATCTCCGAGATAGCACGTCGAGTTTTTCAAAACTCTCTGGATTAAACGAAGCCATTTGATCAGAATCAAAGACGGGCATCCCATCCACCAGCATCAAGGGATTTTCTGAAAAACTATTTCCAAATTCATTCACGGAGCGAAATTGCTTTTTTCCTTGGCGAGTGCGAACAGCAATCATGGGCACATATTCTTTGATCACAGTTTCCACGGTCTCAAAACGGGTATAATCATCCAACAGAAAGGTGCGGTCCGCCACAAATCCCGTGACCACCGGAATAGGTTCTTGTTCATAGCGCTCGGAGTAAAATGTCTGCACGCCACTGCTAATCAGCAGCTGGCGCAAAAACGCTTCATCATTGGGACCGATTTCCAATTCGGGAAAAATAAAATCGCTTTTAAATGCTGTCTGTACCGCTGGAGACTGAAGTTCAAAATCCAACAAACTCCCGTTTTGATCTGCCTGAGCAATGACAAATTCCCAGTGCTTTAACCCCCCAATGTCGAAATGGAGAACCCCCTCTGCATCGGCTCGATCGGTATATAAGGCAGACTCCATTCCATGAACTGACAGAAAATATACTCGGGTAGTATCCAGTAATTTGGGGTCCACTCTTGCGGTGACGATATGTCCAAAAAGTTCGGGAACCAAATCTCCTTTTACTTCGGTTTGATAAATAACTTTCGACGGAATTTGCCCTGATTTTTGCAAAAACGGATTAAAAATAGCCACACTGATTTCTTGGATTTCGGTCAAATCCCCGAATTTCAGCGTTAATTTTTCCCCAGCTTTCACTTCACTACTCGAAAGTCGGAGGGAGGCTGAAGACTCGGCTATGGAAAACGCCCGGGTGATCGATTCAGCGCTGACTTTTGGTGGTTTTGTGGGATTAAAAATTGTAATAAATTCTTGTTTGAGTCCATTTTCCAAATCAATTAATGGACTCACCCGAGTAAACACCCGAAGCAAGTAATGATCGGAAGGTAGGTTTTCCGGGATTTCCAAAAAATGAAATACCCTGCCCTTTTCAAGAAGAAACTTCTCCACATGTACCGATTGGTTTTCCCGATTGAGCAGTTCGGCATAAAGCACCTGTGAAGTCGAAGGTTTTTCATTTTGAAAGACGGAAGCCTCCAGCCAGATTTTTTCCCCAGTGAAATAAATCGACTTGGGGATCGAATAATTCACCTGCTCTTTGACCAGTTCTTGGGCAAAAAGTACCTGAACCCCAAAGGTCAAGATTAGGGTAAGGATTTTCCGGTAATTTCTCATAAATCTTCCCAAAATTCTGGTTTCACATTCGTTCCTCTTCGGGTACAATCCACACAGGATGCCGTGGCGTATCGATAGCCTATTGGCGCTAATGCATTACCTTCAGCAAAAATTGGAAGTGTCGGCATGTTTCTCCCGGTACGAAAATAATCATCATAGTCCTTTACCAGAACCGTATCCGGTTCCTGAATGCATCCAAAATATTCAGGCACTTCAGCTCTCCAAGGGACTACATCCCGCAGATCAATAAAGAGTCGCTTTTGTCTTATTTTACCCAGACTGACTTGCCCAATTACAGGAGCATCCGGATTTTGGTCTTGTCGGATATTTCCTCTGATATTGGAGGGAAGGGGACTAAAAATTGAACCCAAATCGTCGGTATTCTTTTTCAAAATCTCCCAAAATTCAGCATCTTCTTTGCTCAGGGCCATTTGGGAAATCAGGATACTGTAGCGAAGTGAAAGTCGCTCATCACCCTCATCGATCTGATTGATTGCCTGACGAAAAACAAACTGATCCTCGAAGCGGGAAGAAGTCTCCAGGAGCAGATCAGAGTTTCGCTCGCTTTTATAACAGACATCTATTCGCTCATCGGGCTCCCGCAGGATCACTTGCTTTGTTGCCGTATCGTATTTGACTTGAGAGGGAAAAGGAGGCCTAAATGCCCAAGTTTCCTCATACATCCACAGAAAGTCATCGGCATTCTCATCCCCCTGTGTGGTGAGAAAAATCTCTACGCCATCCTCGTTTCGTTCAAAGCCCACATCGACAATATCCGGGGTGAGGATAGGTGCCAATTCCTCAGAAGTATAACTCGTACCATTGGCTAAAATAATCCGTAACTGATAACGATCTTGCTCATTGATATCCTGGGAAAACTGATAGCTCCCTCCTCCAACCTCCTCCAAAGGAAAGCGATCCCCCCCAGAATTCTCCAAATACAGCGTCGCTCCAACCACAGGAACCAACTGTGGCAAATCCTCTTGAATGGGCCGGGTATAACTCAAGGAAATCAAGCTCGGTGAACCATCAGAGTCCAAGTAGCCTTCGACTACTAGAACGTTAAGATCAACCGCGTCAATTTCTGGTTCAAAAGGCTCTCTGCAAGCTCCAAAAGCCAGAAAAATCAAACTGTATAAAAACAAAATGCGCTTCATCAAAACTTGAAATTATAGGTAATAAATGGAATAGGACGTGCGAAAATGGAAAGTTGATAGCCTCTTAACTGCCCATCAACCGGAGCATAATAAACCGAATAAGGATTACTTCTCCCCAGCACATTGTACACGCCCACAGACCAAGAAGAATGGGCTAATTTTCTGACTTTGTGATTGCCTTCCAGATTGACTGAAACATCAATTCGGAAATAATCTGGAATTCGGTAGGCATTTCGATCGGAAAAATACACCCGTTCCGATCCGGCATATTCGAACTTGGCGATGGGTAAGGTTACGGGTCTTCCGGTACTGTAGTTTCCATTGATTGAGGTATTGATCCGCTTGCTTAATTCCAAATTCCCTACCAAAACTACATGATGTGGTTGGTCAAAATTGCTGGAATAGAAACGTCCTTGGTTAATCTTCTCGACACTCGGCTCATTGGAAGTCCGTAACAGGGATCGAGAGTAGGTATAGGCTAAAGATCCAGTGAGATTACCGGAGGTTTTTTTAAGTAATAGCTCTATCCCATAGGCTTTACCCAAAGAATTGAGAACATCCTGTTCAATATGGTCATTTAAAATAATCGTCGCTCCAGATCGATAGTCGAGCAGGTTATTCATGTATCGATAATACAATTCTCCAGAAAACTCCAAAGTATTGGAAGCCATATTGCGATAATAGCCTAAAGAAGCTTGGCCTCCAGTCTGAGGTTTGATGTATCGATCACTGAGTTTCCAGCTATCTGTCGGTGCAATGGCCGAGGTATTGGAAAGCAGGTGAAGATTTTGTCGCATGGTCGTGAACCCCAGTTTAATCGAAGATTGATTGGTAAGGGTATAGCGACCCGAAAGTCTAAACTCAGGTCCATGGTAAGTTTGGACCGTTTCTCCTGCGCCATAGGTTTGCTCTCCGATAACATTGCTTTCGGTAATTGCCTCCCCTGGCACATAGTCATTGACAGTCATCGGACCATAAAGCTGATAAAACATGTATCGCCCCCCATAGCTAATCGATAGCCGTTCGCTGATGGTCATTTCATCCCCGAAATACAAGGCAAACTCTCGCGCATTTTCATCTGAAATATCCTCGGGGATGACAATGGATTCCTCCCCAAAAGGAAGATTGGTACCCGGGTTAAGCTGGTATTGGATGCCGTGCACCCCAAATTTATAGAGGTGTCTTTCTCCTTTTCGGTACTCAAAATCCGCTCGAAAATGGAATTGATTAACGTCAAAATTAAACTGATACGCATTCAGAGGGTTATCAGCTCCAACAATGCCAAACTCATAGCCATCATAGCCTAAGGTCAAGCTTCCCTCCAATTCATCGTTAAAGAAGTGTCGCCAAGTGGCGGCCAGGTTCGTATTTTGGTAAGAATAGGTGGTGTCCCGATCAAACCCGAATTCATCTCTGGAAAGGTAAGAAGTGATTTCCACCTGATTCTTTTCGTTAAATTCATGCCGGACATTGGCATTAAAGTCATAAAAGGATGCATTGGAACCATTGAGTGCCGCTTCATCCTCAAGCAGATCGAGTGCCCAGTTGGAATAAGTAGTCCTTCCGCCTACAATAAATGTGGTCTTCTCTCCAATCGGTCCCTCTAGACTCAATCGCCCAGTCATGATTCCTATACCTCCGCTTCCGCCGATTTTATCCGAGCGTCCGAATTTGGGTTCGACCTGAAGCACCGAAGACAGCCGACCTCCATAATTTACCGGAATGGAACCTTTGTACAACTCGACCCCAGAAACCATATCCGGGTTAAAAGCCGAGAAAAACCCAAAAACATGCGCTGGATTAAATACCGTAGATTGATTGTAGAGAATCAGGTTTTGATCGGCAGCTCCTCCCCGGACATTGAACCCTACACTGGCCTCCCCTACAGTATTGACTCCTGGCATGGTCATGATGCCACGAATCACATCTACCTCACCCAAGATGGCCGGCAGACGTTTTACTTGGGACATGCTCATGGATTGCACGCCCATATCCAGTTTGCTGACATTACTAAGAGCACCCGAATTCACGACGATTTCATCCAAAGAGAGGAAACTTTCCTGTACTTCCAAATCAAACTCCCCATCTCCAAAGAGCTCGATTTGCCGCTGTTCTTGGTATCCACCCGGATTCTGAACAAAAAGTGTATGTCGCCCTTTGGGAAGTTCTAATCGGTATTTCCCTTGCTCATCGGTGATGGCTTGTAAGAATCCTTCCTTCTCAAAAATCACGGTTCCAAGCATCGGACTGCCGTTATCAATACTAGTAATCGTTCCGCTAAGAACTGCTGTCCTTTTGTTGGGATCCTGATTGTCTTTGCCGATTTCAAAGCGCATATTTCTTGCAAAAGCTCCCAAATTTGAATCCCCGGGTTCATCGGTACCTTGTTCGGCTTTGGACCGAGGTTCAAAATACCCTCTTGCAAAATTTACTACCATTTTTTTGCCTTGAGTGATGAAAACTCGATGGTCATCCGCAATGGAAAACTTAAAATCTGTGCCTGAAAAGATGGTTTCCAGCAAATCTGCCAAGTCACTGTCTTCCGCCTGTAAATTGACGGTTGTTTGAGCTAGCTGTTCTTGATCGTAAACAAACCGATAATCACTGCTTTCCTCGATTCTCTCGGTAAAACGATCGAAGGAAATCCCAGCAAAAAAACCTGAAATTTTTTGCCTTTGCTGTGCCTGAAGACTTTGATGACTCCATCCAGTGATCAGAAGGAAAAAAAATAAAATTCTACTTAAACTCATTTTGTGGTCATTTTGCTGGGACTGGATAAGTTCACTAACTCCTTCAAAAAGAGTTTTCGGTTTTGGTTGAAGTAAATGCCTTTTCGAATTAAATTCTCCCGCACTTCTTTTTTCTCAATTTGAAGAAGCTTGATGGCATCTTTTTTCTTACGGATGGGAAAAAACACTCCTTCTTTCTCAAGAAAAAAGTCTTCATATTCCACATAATAGGCCACAAACTCACCCACTTCGCGTGCAGGTTTCTCTTCTTTGTAATGCTTGGAAAGTAATCGAAACGATCCGGTTTCGATTAGTTCATAAAAGCCATTTCTATTATAAAAGTAGCGTTCGTTTCCCTTAAGCTGTATAAACTCCCTTCCGTCGGCAAGGACAAAGGCATCGATTTTATCGGGATTGATCAAAAGCTTCTGCGAGAAAAGCGGATGAAAGGTCACCAACTGATCGAACCTGATGTCATATAGTAGTGGAACATCGGGGTAGAAAACCCGGTTGATCGTCAACCCTCCATTTTGGAAAGACCGAGTTTCCAAAAAAGGAAAACCCTCGTGATTTCGGGGAGGTTCGGGATATTGGGCACCCGTTATCAATTCTTGAAAAAAAGGAAGCTGTTCTTGATACTGATCAAGATTTGCCAAATTTTCATTGACTGTTTGAGCTAGGGACGAAACCGTCAAAACCACAGATAAGCCCCAAGAAAAAATAAATTTCCGCATGGATGAAATTACGATAGAATCCTCTGGAAGATTCTTATTTTTAGAAATAAGTATAAATGGTATTCTTTTTCTATGAAAGGAAATATTCCTACATCAAAAATAGCACAATCCTAGCATGACTTCACGCAGAAATTTACTTAAAAGCCTCGCATGGGCTCCACTCTTGACTTTAGCAGGGCCTGCATGGGCAAAACCAAAATCCGGTCAGGAAGCGAATTTTCGCTTTTCACTAAATACCAGCACCATCAGAGGGCAAAAGCTTTCCCTTTCCGAAATGATTGAAGTAACAGCCCGGGCAGGATACGATGGCATAGAGCTTTGGATGATGGAAATCGATGCATACTTGGAATCAGGAAAAAGTTTGGCTATGCTTAAAAAAGAACTGGATGATGCAGGAATCGAAGCGGTCAATGCGATTGGTTTTGCTACTTGGATGGCTCAGGATCCAGAGAAAAGTAGTCGTGGCTTTGAGCAAATCAAGAAAGAAATGAATCAACTGGCAGCGATTGGCTGTAAACGCATCGCCGCCCCAGCCATTGGAGCCGAGGCGCCGGTGGATTTGATGGAAGCTGGTGAAAAATATGCGCAGCTTTTGGAACTTGGACGCAACACAGGCTGTATGCCCCAGCTCGAATTTTGGGGAGCCTTCCCTCCTTTTCATCAATTGGGACAAGCCTTGGCGGTTGCAGCCATGGCCAATGATCCGGATGCGCGATTATTACCGGATATATACCACTTGTTTCGCGGAGGTTCTGGATTTGATGGATTGAAGTTAATTCATGGACAGGCGATTGAAGTATTTCATCTTAATGATTTTCCGGATGCCTTGCCGCGTACCGAACAAGAGGACAAACACCGGGTGTATCCGGGAGATGGTGTAGGTCCTTTGGCAGAAGTAGCGCAAACCCTGAAATCCATGGGAGGTACCAAAATTCTGTCTCTTGAACTTTTTAATCCTAGTCTTTGGAAAATGGATGCGGATTTAGTCGCTCAAACTGGACTGCAAAAAATGAAACAGTTTTTCTAGGAAAGGGTCAAAAAAGGGGATTTGGATATAAGCAATCCTTGCTAGGTTAATGCAGGCCATATCTTAATCCAAAACCAGGAACCCATGGTTGGTTAAATGGGCATTACCCAAACAAATCTGAGCTCAAATAACGATCTCCCCGATCACAGGTAATGCAGACGATCAAGCCTTCTTCAAGTTCTTTGGAAAGTTCAATGGCGGCATGCAATGCCCCCCCACTGCTCATTCCTGCCAAAATCCCCTCTTCTTTTGCCATGCGACGAGTCATTTCAGTAGCTTGCTGCTGAGAGACATCGATTACTCGATCTACCCGTTCCTTTTCAAAAATTGCCGGCAAAAATTCCGGAGACCAGCGCCGGATTCCCGGAATACTCGACCCGTCAGTGGGTTGGGTCCCGACTATTTGTACGGTGGGATTCTTTTCTTTCAAGTAGCGGGACACCCCCATAATGGTTCCTGTAGTTCCCATTGCTGAGACAAAATGGGTAACTTTCCCATCGGTATCCCTCCAAATTTCAGGACCTGTGGTTTTGTAATGAGCCAGGTAATTATCCGGATTAGCAAACTGATTGAGCATAAAATACCCCTCTTCAGCATTCATTTTTTCGGCAAGTGTACGGGAATATTCAATGGTTTTGGCAGCAGGAGTCAAAATCACCCTGGCCCCATAAGCCTCCATCGAGAGTACCCGCTCGCGGGTAGAATTATCTGGCATAATCAGCGTCATATCCAAGCCCAAAACCTTGGCAACCATGGCCAAGGCAATACCGGTATTTCCACTTGTCGCCTCGACCAGTTTATCGCCCTTTTTGATTTCACCCCGATCTAATGCTGATTGGAGCATATTAAAAGCTGCCCGATCTTTAACACTTCCCCCGGGATTCTGCCCTTCCATTTTACAGAGAATGGTCACTTTGGGATTGACCGAAATATGTTGGATTTCGATAAGAGGCGTATTACCGATTAATTCAAAGAGTTTCATTTTCATCATTTTTGAAAATATACAAGTCAGTCACTTCCGAATCGGCATGGTGCATTTGTGCCTGATAATATACTTTAGATCCTGCGGCTACGGATTTAGTCAGCCAAACATTTCCTCCGATGGTGCTTCCTTTTCCAATGACGGTTTTTCCTCCAAGTATGGTAGCACCAGCATAGATCACCACATCATCCTCAATGGTTGGGTGACGCTTGCTATCTGCATCGGCTTTATCTACGCTCAAGGCCCCTAAGGTCACTCCTTGATAAATCTTAACCCGGTTACCAATTACTGTGGTTTCTCCTATGACTACGCCGGTACCGTGATCAATACAGAAATGCTGACCGATCTTCGCTCCAGGATGAATATCAATTCCAGTTCGGCTATGAGCGATCTCGGTAATCATCCTAGGAATCAACTTAATACCCAGGACATGAAGTTCATGGGCTATTCTATAGGCAGCAATGGCAAAAAAGCCAGGATAAGAACGGAGAATCTCAGTTCGGGATTTTGCAGCCGGATCTCCCGAAAACATGGCGTCTACGTCCTGATGAATCCAATCATACACCCGTTCCAATTGAATGAAAAACTGGTGAGCGAGTTGTTTGCCATCTTGTCCGTGCAGGTGCGTGTTTCGCTCCAGAATCTTGGCTAAACGCTCCTCCAATGCAGCAAGTTTTTGACTAATCTCTTGCTCCTCTTTGAGCTTTTGAACGGTGTACTCAGGAAAAAGCAATCCCAGCAATTCTTCAAAAAATTGCTGGATCACTTGTGGAGAAGGACAATCTGAACACTCTTGGTGGGCTTGATGGATTTTCTTAATCAATGAATTCATCGAATAGGTTTGAAGCGTGGTTACATCACAAAACCCACACGAATGACATAAGGTTCACCATAGGGTGAACGAAGATTGTCATGGAGAATATTGTAAAGAAAAGTGAAATTGGCTCCCCCTCTACCTCCGCCAAACGGCGCAAAATACCCTGCTCCAAGAAAAAGCGCATTGGACCAAATCCGGCTAAATTCTCCATTAAACTGATTAAAATTATCAAAGTTAATGGACTCAAATTCTCCATGAAGGAAAATATTGGGCAAAACATTATAGCGATTGAAAACCCTAGCTCCATAGGTGGAAGTAGACCCTCCTACGAAACGGCGGTCATTGAAATATTGATAGGTCACCCCCAAGCCGGCCGAATACCGCTCCGTAATCATCACCCCCGCCAAGGGGGAGACGTCCACAAGCGTAATGTTTCCAAACTGCATTCCAAAATTACCCCCGAAATACAGGCGATCCTTGAAAGGAATAGAGTCCGAATAGATTTCGCGCTGGGCTAGGCTTGCTAGACATGTAGTAAAGAATAATAACCCAAAAAGCAGTAAAAATTTATTCTTTGACAATAACATAGAGGTCCTCCGTTTTCTTCTTCATGAAATATTTTTCACGGGCAAACTTCTCCAAAAGTTCAGGGTTATTCATTAATTCTTTTCGGTCTGCCTGAATTTTTTGTTTTCGTTCTTGGTAAAACTCCTTTTGGTCTTCCAATTGATTTAATTTATGGCTCAGTTTAAACTGATTGACAATATTATTCGAATCAATAAAAATCATCCAAAACAAAAAGGAAAGGGTGGCAATACCGTAGAAATTGGTCGTGAATTTGAAAATCTTTTTCATCTGTTTATAATTGTTTTTTATTTATTTTTATATTTTTAGGTAAAGGGGTAAAAGACGCTAAGAAGTTAAATTTTCATCTACATGCTCGCGGCAATACTCCTGTGTGCTTAGCGTCTGATGTCAATTTCATCTGCGGGGTTTCGCTGCTTTCACAACGATGTTTCAACCTCCAGTAAAAAACGACCTTTGTTTTTTTATGCTACCTTTTCCTTGTCCAGTTCCACGCCAAGTTCCCTGAGTTTGTCCAGGTAATGTTGGATTTGTCTGTCCTTCTTCCGGCTTTCCAAGTATTCTGCTCCGAGTTCTTTGTATGTTGTTTTGTCCTTCAGGATGAAGTAGGCCGCTATCAGGATCTTGTGTCCTATTGCTACCAGCGCCTTTTTTTTACCTCTTCTTCCAACCAGACTTTCATACTTGCTCCTCAGATACGTGTTCTTGGTCCGTGTTGCCGCCCAGGCAAACTGCGTGAGCATTGACTTTAAATATTTGTCTCCATGGGTGGTCCGACTACTTTTTTTTTTACCGGCCGATTCATTGCTGCCCGGGCTCATCCCCGCCCAGGAGGCTAAATGCTGCTCATTGGGAAAGCGGTCCATGTCATTGCCGATCTCAGCCAGAATGTAAGCGGCTCCGTCTTTGCCCACCCCGGGAATGGTCTCCAGCAGTTTGGCGTCCAGCTCCAGCTGGTTCTCCTGGAGCATTTTATCAATCTGTTCATTCAGTCTGGCGATCAGCCGGTCTTTTTCGCTGATCGATTCTTTAATCGTCTGCAGCATGAACCGGTGATGGGCACTCAGCCTACCTCTCAGTGAGGCCGCCAGTTCTTCTTTGGTGCAGCGCATTTTCCCATGACGGAACTTCACCAGCTCGTCCACGTCCTCTTCCCCCTCGATCAGGGCCTTGATGATCTTGGTGGCCACCGCCCCGCTCATGTCACTGATCACACTGGAGAGTTTGATGTTGGCATCCTCCAGGATCTTCTGAATCCTGTTCTTCTCCGAGGCAATCTGGTTGATTATTTTGCGCTTGTATCGGGTCAGGTCACGCAGTTCCCGGATCCCTTTGGGAGGGATAAAACTCCCTTTCAACAATCCGCAAAGCAGCAGTTTGGCAATCCACTTGCTGTCCTTTTTGTCGGTCTTGTGCCCCGGCACGTTCTTGATATGACGCGCATTGACCAGTATAACCTCAAAATCTTCTTCCAATATGTTGTAAACAGGTTTCCAGTAGACCCCCGTACTTTCCATGGCTACATGGGTCACACGGTGCTCTTTCAACCAGTCCCGAAGCTGTTCAAGCGATTCGGTGAAGCCGTCATAGGAACGGGTCTCTTCCTTTAAGCCTTCACCCTTGATAGTCGCCACGATAAGGCTCTTGTGGACATCTATTCCACAGCCCCTTGCAATGAGTTGATCAAAGTTTACTGTCTGAGCTTTCATATCGTCCTGATTTGTACAGTTGATTTCTACGAAAACGGTGGATGCTCGGATATAATCATCCCCCTGTGTGTCGCGCTCCCGTCATGGATATTTCATCTGTTTATAATTGTTTTCAGCGGTCAGATGGAATGCCCTGTATAATCATTCCCCTGTGTGAGGTTTATTCTCATGGGCATTTCATCTGTTTATAATTTGTTTCTCAGAGGCCATATGGAATCTTCGCATTGATTATAAACATCCCTCTGTGTGTCGCTTTAGTCATGCTCGATTTCATCTATTTATAATTTGCTTTTCAGCAGTCAGATGGAATCTTGCAGCATTGATAATCATGCCCGTGTGTGACGGGTACGTCATGCTCGATTTCATCGGAATTACTATATCAACTTAAGGTACAAAAATGGTGCAAAAGCAAGTATCATTTCTATGGATTTTTATTAACCGCTTCAACTAAGTCCAAAAAAAACGTCCCCCTACTAAAAGCAAGAGGACGTTTTCAAAATTATGGAGAGTTTGGATTACTCTTATTTCAATTTCCCTTTGAATACCGCCGATTCGCCCAACTGCTCTTCGATACGAAGCAATTGATTGTATTTGGCCATTCGATCAGATCGAGAAGCTGAACCCGTCTTAATTTGTCCGGTATTCAAGGCTACTGCCAAATCTGCAATAGTTGAATCCTCCGTCTCCCCTGAGCGGTGAGACATTACTGCTGTAAAGCCAGCTTTGTGGGCCAAGTTTACCGCATTGATCGTCTCGGTAAGCGTACCGATTTGGTTTACTTTAATTAAAATGGAATTCGCCGATTTCTCTTCGATCCCTCTCTGCAAAAATTTCACATTGGTTACAAAAAGATCATCACCGACTAGCTGCACCTTATCTCCAATTTTAGCAGTTAGCATAGCCCAACCTTCCCAATCTTCTTCAGCACATCCATCTTCAATCGAGTCGATGGGGTATTTTTGAGAAAGTTCAGCTAAATAATCTACCTGCTCTTCTCTAGAGCGAACTTTTCCAGTTGAACCTTCAAATTTGTAATAATCGTATTTTCCATCTACAAAAAATTCGGAGGCAGCACAATCCAATGCTATGGTGACTTGCTCTCCAGCCTTGTAGCCTGCTTTGGAAATCGCATCCAAAATACTTCCAAGCGCTTCTTCAGTCCCCCCAGAGAAGTTTGGCGCAAAACCGCCTTCGTCCCCTACCGCAGTCACCAAGTTTTTGTCATGCAGGATTTTTTTCAGGTGATGGAAAATTTCAGCACCCATTCGAATGGCTTCAGAAAAACTTTCTGCGCCTACAGGACGAATCATAAATTCCTGAAAAGCAATAGGTGCATCTGAGTGAGACCCCCCATTGATGATGTTCATCATCGGCACAGGAAGCGTATTGGCATTAACTCCGCCGATGTAGCGGTAAAGTGGCTGACCAGACTCCATGGCTGCGGCTTTTGCCACAGCAAGGGATACACCCAAAATTGCATTGGCTCCAAGTTTACTTTTATTGGCAGTGCCATCGAGTTCGATCATGATTTGGTCGATCATGTTTTGCTCAAAAACATCCATACCAACTAGTTCTGGAGCAATCACGTCGTTGACATTGGATACCGCCTTTAACACCCCTTTTCCGAGGTATTTACTTTTGTCTCCGTCTCGAAGCTCCACTGCTTCATTGGCTCCAGTAGAGGCTCCACTAGGGACTGCTGCACGTCCAAAGGCTCCGTTTTCGGTCACCACATCTACTTCCACAGTAGGGTTTCCTCTAGAGTCAAGGATTTGTCTGGCATGAATTGATTGAATCAAGGTCATAGTTTTAAAAGGTTTAAGCGATTTAATTTTGATTGATTAAGGAAATAAAGTCATCAAAAAGGTACCTGGAATCGTGCGGTCCCGGAGATGACTCAGGATGATACTGCACAGAAAATGCAGGCTTATTTTTAAGTTTTATCCCTGCTACAGTATTATCATTCAAATGTACATGGGTGATTTCTACCTCGGCATGCTTCTCGGTATCTTCCCGCACAATATTGAATCCATGGTTTTGGGAGGTAATCTCACTTTTACCTGAAGTTAAATTTTTGATGGGGTGATTAATCCCACGATGCCCATGGTGCATTTTATAGGTGGATATCCCGACTGACTCAGCCAAGAGTTGATGCCCTAGACAAATCCCAAATAGGGGTTTACCTGTCTCCAATATATCTTTAACGGTATCTACAGCATATTCCATGACCGCCGGATCCCCCGGGCCGTTGGAGAGAAAATAGGCATTGGGTGACCATGCTTCCATTTCGGCTAATTTTGTTTTAGCGGGAAACACTTTACAATACACCCCTCTAGAAGCCAGATTTCTCAGAATATTCTTTTTAATGCCAAAATCCAAACAAGCCACTTTTATCCCTGCATTTTCATCTCCATAAAAATAAGGTTCTTGCGTACAGACCTTGGAAGAAAGCTCCAACCCATTCATATCGGGAAGTTTCTCCAACTCGGCACGCAATCCATCCCTATTGCCTTCAAACTCGGAACTGATAATCGCATTCATTGCCCCTTGAGAGCGAATATGTCTTACCAATTTCCGGGTATCGATATCGGCAATACCCGTTATTTTGTACTTAACCAAATAATCTTGGAGGGAACCATGTCCATCCAATCGGGAATAAACCTCGGAAAAGCAATTGACTACAATTCCGCCAATAGTAGGATGATCAGATTCTATTTCTTCATCGTGAACGCCATAATTTCCAATATGGGAAGTCGTCGTCACGATGACCTGTCCGGTATAGGAAGGGTCGGTGTAAATTTCTTGATAACCCGTCATACCGGTATTGAAGCAAATTTCACCGCCATTGGTGCCCGGGTTACCGATTAATGAACCGTGAAAAACGGTTCCGTCTGCAAGGAGTAAGGTAGCTTTTTGTTTAATCATGTTTCAAAAGATTGTCCAAAGTTAAGTAATTCTTGGAAGGAGGAGGAATGGTTGGGTATAAAAAAAAGGATTGAACTAACGTCCAATCCTTTTTATGTGTTGATAAGTATCCAATCTTATTTTTCTTCAGATTCAGCATTGGTATCATCAGAAGCCTCAGGTGCTTGTGGCTTGGAAGGCTTTTCCTCTGCTGAGGTTTCAACGGTAGCCTCAGTTTCGGCTGGCTTAGAAGCACCGCTTCCTCTACGAGATCTACGGGTAGTTTTCTTAGCTGGCTTAGCATCCTTCAACATCAATTCATTGAAATCTACTAACTCAATAATACACATTTCGGCATTATCACCTAATCTGAATCCCGTCTTGATGATACGTGTGTATCCACCTGGACGAGTACCCACTTTAGCAATTACTTCTCCGAAAAGAGAAATAATGGCTTCCTTATTCTTAAGATAAGAAAATGCCACACGTCGATTATGTGTAGTATCTTCTTTTGCTCTGGTTACCAGAGGCTCTACATATTTTTTCAATTCCTTTGCCTTGGCAAGCGTGGTAGAGATACGCTTGTGAAGAATCAGGGATGTAGCCATGTTAGAAAGCATCGCTTTCCTATGAGCAGCCTTTCTTCCAAGGTGGTTAAATTTCTTACCGTGTCTCATTTTATTTATTCTTCATCAAGTTTATACTTTGAAATATCCATTCCAAAGGTCAGGCCTTTTTCCTGAATCAGCTGCTCAAGCTCAGCCAATGATTTTTTACCGAAATTTCTGAATTTCATCATGTCAGAAATCTCCAACTTAGCTAAATCTCCCAAAGTCTTCACATCAGCAGCTTTAAGGCAGTTGAATGCTCGAACAGAAAGATCTAGATCACTGAGGGATGTTTTTAAGAGTTTTCTCATGTGAAGAAACTCCTCATCGATCGGCTCAGTCTCAGCAGGTCCAGTTGAATCAAGAACCATGGTCTGATCAGAGAACAACATGAAATGCTGGATCAGAATTTTGGCTGATTCTTGAAGTGCTTTTTCCGGGTGAATTGACCCGTCGGTGGTCACTTCAAGGATCAACTTTTCGAAGTCAGTTTTTTGCTCCACACGGGTGTTTTCTACACTATACTTCACATTTTTGATTGGAGTGAAGATCGCGTCTATGGCAATCTGACCAAAAACTTGCTCCTTTGGTTTGGATTCTTCAGCTGGCAAGTAGCCTCTCCCTTTATCAAGAATCAATTCGATCTCGAAGGTTTTTTTCTCATCGATATGGCAAATGACCAAATCAGGATTGAGTACTTCAAAGGAAGAAGTGAACTTGGCAATGTCCCCGGCAGTGAAGACAGACTGATTTTTAACTTCCACAGTAATTTTGCCGTCGAAAGCCTCATGTACTTTCTTAAATCGGACCTGCTTCAGGTTCAAAATAATGTCGGTCACATCCTCCACTACACCTTCGATGGTAGAAAACTCATGCACCACTCCAGGGATTTTGATTGAAGTGATGGCATAACCCTCCAGCGAAGAAAGCAATATTCTTCTCAGGGCGTTACCGATAGTAACTCCATAGCCTTTTTCGAGTGGTTTGAAGGTAAACAAGCCATGAAAGTCATCGGCTTTTTCCATTACCACTTTTTCGGGCATTTGAAATGCTAATATGGACATATATCTTGTTCTTTGTTTTAAAGCTGAAAATAGTAAATATTACTTAGAGTAAAGTTCGACAATAAGTTGCTCCTTGATATTCTCAGGAATATCATCTCTGCTTGGGATACTGACAAACTTTCCGGACAATGAAGCACCATCCCACTCTAACCAGGAATATTTATTGGCACCTTTTCCTGCTAGGCTTTCGGTGATCGCTTCTAAGGATTTGGACCGCTCTCTGACAGAAACGATGTCCCCTGGCTTCAAGGTAAATGATGGAATATTAACCACCTCACCATTGACCAAAATGTGCTTATGGGAAACCAATTGTCTAGCACCTCTACGAGTAGGAGAGATTCCTAATCTGTAAACGGTATTATCCAAACGCGCCTCGAGCAATTGCAATAGGTTTTCACCAGTGATTCCATTTTTTCTGGAAGCGATGTCAAACATTTTAGCGAATTGTCTTTCCAATACACCGTAAATGTATTTTGCTTTTTGCTTTTCAGCAAGCTGGATTGCGTATTCAGACTGCTTCTTTCTTCTTCCTCGCCCGTGCTGTCCGGGAGGATAGTTCTTCTTTTGAAGCGCTTTGCTATGCCCTTCGATAGGCTCGCCAAATTTTCGAGCGATCTTTGATTTAGGACCTGTATATCTAGCCATTCTGTTACAATTTTATAATTAAACTCTTCTACGCTTAGGAGGACGGCAACCATTATGTGGCATCGGAGTCACATCAATGATGGTGGTCACATCCAATCCTACATTTTGCAATGTTCTAATCGCTGATTCCCTACCGGATCCCGGACCTTTTACAAAAACTTCGATTTTTCGCAAACCTAAGTCATATGCAACCTGACCACAATTTTGGGCAGCCATTTGTGCAGCATAAGGAGTGTTTTTCTTTGAACCTCTGAATCCCATTTTACCGGCAGAAGCCCAAGAGATAACCTGTCCTGAATTATTGGTAATAGAGATGATAATATTGTTAAAGGAAGCTTTAATGTGGGCCTGGCCTACCGCCTCAACTTTAACTACTCTTTTTTTACCTTTTGCTTTATCGTTTCTTTTCTGAGCCATAATCTAAATCAGGTTTTATTTAGTCGCTTTTTTCTTGTTAGCAACTGTCTTACGCTTACCCTTCCTTGTTCTGGCGTTGTTTTTGGTCTTTTGACCACGCACTGGAAGTCCTTTTCTGTGTCTTAAACCTCTGTAACAACCGATGTCCATCAGTCGCTTGATGTTTAATTGGATCTCTGACTTCAACACACCTTCAGTTCTGAATTCCTCAGAGATGATGTTACGGATGGCAGTAGACTCATCGTCATCCCACTCTCCTGCTTTTTTGTCGAAGGAGATACCGGCCTTGTTCAGGATCGCTCTGGCGGAGCTTCTTCCTATTCCGAAGATATAGGTAAGTCCTACCTCGCCGCGCTTATTGTCTGGTATATCTACACCTGCAATTCTAGCCATAATCTTAACCTTGTCTTTGTTTAAACTTAGGATTCTTCTTATTGATGACATAAAGCTTTCCGTTTCTTCGGATCACCTTACAGTCAACACTTCTCTTTTTGATAGATGCTTTAACTTTCATATCAGTTTATTTATATCGATATACAATTCTGCCTTTTGACAAATCATAGGGAGAAAGTTCTAATTTGACGCGATCTCCAGGAAGGATTTTGATGTAATTCATCCTCATTTTACCAGAAATATGCGCAATCAATTGATGCCCATTCTCTAGTTCCACTTTGAACATGGCGTTGGATAACGCCTCTATGATTGTTCCGTCTTGCTCTATTGAAGTCTGTTTTGCCATATTAGAATTTAAAACTCTCTTCTATGTACTTATGTGAGGTCAAAACCTCTGTTCTATCTTCGAAAATCGCAACCGTGTGCTCATAATGTGCGCTGGGCTTTCGATCCGCTGTGCGGATCGTCCATCCATCCCGCTCTTGTACGATATTTCGCGTACCCAGATTAATCATGGGCTCAATTGCAATAACCATCCCTGCTTTTAGCAAGGGACCACTACCTCGTTTACCGTAATTAGGAACTTCAGGAGCTTCATGCAGATTTTTTCCTAGTCCATGACCTACCAATTCTCTGACCACGGTATAGCCTTTAGACTCAACAAATTTCTGAATTGCATGACCGATATCTCCAATCCGGTTACCAAAAATAGCCTGCTCTATTCCCAAATAAAGCGAATCTCGAGTGGCTTTTAATAAATTCAAAACAGGAATGGAGACTTCACCGATGGGGTAAGTATAAGCGGAATCGCTATGAAAACCTTGGTGAAAGACTCCACAATCTATTGAGATTATATCGCCATCTTTCAATTCATATGAGCTGGGAAATCCATGAACGACAACTTCATTCACAGAAATGCAGAGTGAAGCGGGAAAGCCATTATATCCTTTAAAGGACGGTACAGCTTGATGATCCCGAATGAACTCTTCAGCTATTTTATCTAAGTAAGAGGTCTTTACCCCTACTTTGACATGCTTGGCTACTTCTCCGTGAGCTTTGGCCAAGATGTCAGCACTTTCTTTAATCTTTTGAACTTCCTCTGAAGTCTTATAATGAATCATCTTAAGCTACTTGGTAATTTGAAGCACTATTCTTCATATTACCACTCTTCATCATTCCTTCGTAATGTCTCATCAAAAGATAACTTTCGATTTGACGAAGGGTATCCATGATCACACCTACCATAATCAACAGAGAGGTACCTCCATAGAATTGAGCAAATTCTGCACCTACACCTGCAATGATCGCCAGGGCCGGTAAAATGGCCACTACAGCAAGCAAAATGGAACCTGGAAGGGTGATTTTAGAAATAATACCATCAATGAACTCTGAGGTCGGCGCTCCAGGCTTAATTCCCGGAACAAAGCCACCATTTCGCTTCATATCCTCTGCGATTTGTTCTGGATTCACCGTGATCGCGGTGTAGAAGAAGGTAAAGATGATGATTAATGCGCCAAAGAGTACATTATACTGCCAAGAGGTAAAGTCAGAGAAGGTCGTTCCAATGTAATTGGCAATATCACTTTCACCAGCCCAAATTTGGGCAATCAAAGCAGGCACAAACATCAAAGATTGGGCAAAGATAATGGGCATTACACCGGATGCATTGACCTTAATAGGAATGTATTGACGCTGCCCACCGTACACTTTTCCACCTACCACTTGTTTGGCATACTGTACAGGAATTCGTCGAGTAGCTTCAGTGAGTGCAATTACGCAAACCACTACAAAGAACAAGACTGCCGCCTCAATCAAGAGTAGTAGCAAACCTGAAGTGTTTTTCTCCAAAACTTCCGCGATAATCGCACCGGGAAATCTGGAGATGATCCCAATCATGATCAGCATAGAGATCCCATTTCCAATCCCTTTTTCTGTGATCTTCTCACCCAACCACATACAGAACATCGTACCGGCTGAAAGAAGAACCAAAGAACTAAACATGAATAAGCCTGTACTAACCATCACAGCTCCGGTAGGTAAAATGGTAGCAGTTACATACCCTATACCCTGAGCAACTGTGATTAAGATGGTGAGAACCCGAGTGATCTGATTGATTCGTTTTCGACCAGATTCACCCTCTTTCTGCATTTTTTGAAAGTAAGGTACTCCGACAGTCAATAGCTGCAACACAATGGAAGCAGAAATGTAGGGCATAATCCCCAATCCAAAGATAGAAGCGTTACTAAACGCTCCTCCAAGGAAAGTGTCAATCAATCCGAAGATTCCCTCTTGAGGTCCTCCCAATTTGGAAGGGTCAACGCCGGGAAGTACGATAAACGAACCCAATCTGAAAATAATCAGAAAGCCTATCGTGTTAAGGATTCGAATCCTTAAGTCTTCGATCGAGAAGATATTCTTAACTGTCGAAATAAACTTTTTCATTTAATTAAATCTTGTTTACAGAACCACCCACTTTTTCAATGGCAGCGACAGCGCTGGCAGAGAAACCATGGGCAGAAACAGATAGCTTGGAACTCAACTCCCCATTACCCAAAATTTTAATCTTGTCATTTCTGGAAGCAACTCCATGAGCTACTAATGTCTCCATATCGACAGACTCCAAATTGTATTGAGAAGCCAGGGCCTGCAAGGTATCCAAATTTACTGGTTTGAACTCAACTCTGTTGAAGCTTTTGAATCCAAATTTAGGAACTCTTCGCTGAAGTGGCATTTGACCCCCTTCAAATCCTAACTTGGACTTGTAACCAGATCTTGATTTAGCACCCTTATGACCTCTTGTAGAGGTTCCTCCTCTACCGGATCCTTGACCTCTACCGATTCTTTTTCGGTTTTTGGTAGATCCTTCGGCTGGTTTTAATGTATGTAATTTCATAATTAAGCTTCCTCCACTTTTACAAGGTGATTAACTTTCTTTACCATACCGGCGATCTGAGGAGTATTTTCAACTTCTACAGATTTGCTGATTTTACCAAGACCAAGAGCGACAATAGTTGCTTTTTGATCTTTAGGTCTATCAATGACGGATTTAATTTGCGTGATTTTGATCTTAGCCATGATGATTATCCGTTAAAAACTTTAGACATTTTCACCCCTCGTTGCTGAGAAACAGCAATGGCATCTCTAAGCTGCAATAGTGCGTCTATTGTTGCTTTCACCACATTATGAGGATTGGAAGAACCTTTGGATTTAGCCAAAACGTCAGTCACTCCTGCCGATTCCAACACCGCACGCATCGCACCACCTGCAATCACCCCAGTACCTGGAGCCGCCGGTTTGATCAATACTAAACCACCTCCAAATTTACCAATTTGCTCATGAGGAATAGTTCCTTTAAGCACAGGTACTTTAACAAGGTTTTTCTTTGCGTCTTCGATGCCTTTGGTAATTGCATCAGTTACTTCATTGGCCTTACCCAATCCATAACCTACAACACCATTGCCATCTCCTACTACCACGATTGAAGAAAAAGAGAACCTTCTACCACCTTTTACCACTTTGGCTACGCGGTTGATTGCAACTACTTTTTCCTTTAATTCTGTATCTGTAGCCCTGATAGGCTTTTTTCTTAGTTGAGACATAATGGATTAAAATTTAAGGCCTCCTTCTCTGGCGCCTTCGGCCAAAGCTTTCACATTACCATGATACAAGTAGCCATTTCTATCAAATACTACTTCGGTGACACCATTGGCCACTGCTCGTTCAGCAAGTTTCTTCCCTACTTCGACAGAGACGGAAACGTTGATGTTTTGCTTTGCTCCCAATTCTTTGGAAGAAGCTTGAGCAAGAGTCTGACCTTTAAGGTCATCGATGAGCTGAGCGTAAATACCCGTATTACTTTTGAATACAGATAACCGAGGTCTGGAATCGGTACCGGAGATTTTTCTACGGATCCCCTGCTTGATTCTAAGTCTTCTGGAATTCTTATTAAATGCCATAACCTATTATTTTTTACCGGCAGTTTTACCAGCCTTACGTCTAATTTGTTCACCCACGAAACGTACACCTTTGCCTTTATATGGCTCGATTTTACGCAACGATTTGATTTTTGCAGCGATTTGCCCGATCAATTCCTTGTCAATTGCTTCCAGGGTGATGATGGGATTTTTACCTTTTGGGGTTTCAGTTTTCACCGCTACATCATTTGGCAATGCAAAAAAGATGTTGTGTGAATAACCGAGGTTCAATTCAAGAACCTGACCTTGATTGGCCGCTTTGTAACCTACACCAACTAGCTCCAACTCCTTTTTGTAGCCCTCAGAAACCCCGATGACCATGTTATTGATCAGAGATCTATAAAGACCATGAAGTGATTTGTGTCTTTTGGATTCGGTAGGACGGGAAACGATAATTTCATTCCCCTCCACTTTGACCTGAATATCAGGATTGACTTCCTGAGTCAGTGTACCCTTTGGACCTTTAACAGTCACCTCTCCGGGAGAGGAAACGTCTACAGTAACACCGCTGGGTAGATTTATTGGTTTTTTACCTATTCTTGACATGATAGTAAATTAATATACATAGCAAAGCACTTCGCCTCCGATACCTTCGGTACGTGCTTCTTTGTCAGTCATTACTCCTTTGGAAGTGGAAACAATTGCTACACCCAGGCCATTGATGACGCGAGGCAAGTCTTCATGTTTCACATATTTTCTCAAACCTGGTGTACTAACACGCTTCAGGCTCACGATCGCATTTTGCTTGGTAGTAGGATTGTATTTCAAGGCAATTTTGATGCTGCCCTGAGGTCCATTTTCCTCGAACTTATAGTTCTGGATATATCCTTTGTCATGCAATACTTTAGTGATCTCCTTCTTGATGTTAGAAGCAGGTATCTCTACGATTCGATGAGAAGCCTTGATGGCATTTCTCAATCGGGTCAGATAATCAGCTATTGGATCAGTCATGGTATTATTAGTCTAGCTCCACCCGTTTTGGGCGTGCAAAGTTACGAATTGATTTTTTAAATAAAAACTACTGTCGTTATTTTACCAGCTGGACTTAGTCACTCCCGGAATTTTGCCTGCTGAGGCCATTTCACGGAAGGTTACCCTGTTGATACCAAACTTTCTCATGTAGCCTTTTGGACGGCCAGTAAGTTTACATCTATTGTGTAATCTTACCGGAGATGCGTTTTTGGGCAATTTGTCAAGGGCTTCGTAATCACCGGCTGCTTTCAGCTCAGCTCTTTTCTTAGCATACTTGGCTACCAGACGCTCTCTCTTTCTCTCGCGAGCTTTGATGGACTCTCTTGCCATAATTATTCTTGATTTGCGGGTTTAACGAACGGCATGCCGAATGCTTTCAACAAAGCCAAACTTTCTTCATCTGAAGTAGCAGAAGTCACAAAAGTGATATCCATGCCGGAAATTCTGTTTACTTTCTCGATGGAGATTTCTGGAAATATGATCTGCTCGGTCACACCTAAGGTATAATTTCCTCTTCCGTCAAAACCTTTGTCAGAAATACCTTTGAAATCACGTACACGAGGAAGTGCGACAGTCATCAAACGATCTAGAAATTCATACATCTTCTCACCTCTTAGCGTAACCTTCGCGCCAATGGGCATTCCTTCTCTTAATTTAAAGTTAGAGACAGAAGTTTTGGCGATGGTCGCCACGGCACGTTGACCAGTGATCAAAGAAAGTTCTTCAACTCCCTGATCTACCAATTTTTTATCAGCTACTGCTGCTCCAATCCCTTTGTTGAGTACAATCTTGGTCAACTTAGGAACCTGCATTACAGAAGAATATTGAAATTTTTCTTTCAAAGCAGGAACGATCTCGTTCACATACTTTTCTTTCATTCTAGGATTAGCCATTGATCACCTCCCCAGTTTTTTTGGAATATCTTACTAGTTTACCATTCTCACCGATTTTGCGTCCTGTACGGGTTGCTTCCCCGGATTTAGGATCCACTAGCATCAGGTTACTGATATGTACAGCGGCTTCCTTCTTTTCAATACCACCTTGAGGCTTAGCAGCAGTAGGTTTCACGTGTTTGGTCACGATATTAATCCCTTCTACAAAAGCTCTAGTCTTGGCTGTATCTACGGCAAGTACTTTCCCTGTTTTTCCTTTGTCATCACCTGCGATCACTTTCACAGTGTCTCCGGTTTTGATGTGCAGTTTAGTCTGCTTTTTTGTCTTTTTTTCCATGATTACAATACTTCAGGGGCCAAAGAAACGATTTTCATAAACTGCTTCTCTCTCAACTCTCTAGCCACTGGGCCAAAGATACGAGTGCCTCTTGGCTCATCGTTGTTGTTTAACAATACAGCAGCGTTGTCCTCAAATCGAATATAAGAGCCATCTTTGCGTCTTATTTCTTTTCGGGTTCTTACGATTACCGCTCTAGAGACGGTACCTTTTTTCATGTTGCTGGAAGATAGGGCTGACTTAACAGTCACGACTACTTTATCACCGATAGAAGCATATCGCTTTTTAGTTCCTCCCAATACGCGGATGACCAATACCTCTTTGGCACCGGAGTTGTCCGCCACACTTAGTCTGGATTCTTGCTGTATCATGATTATTTAGCCCTTTCAATAATTTCAACTAATCTCCAACGCTTGTTCTTACTCAGCGGACGAGTTTCGCTTATTTTAACGGTGTCACCAGGGTTACACTCGTTTTTCTCGTCATGAGCCATAAATTTGGTTGTCTTGGTAACGAACTTACCATACATGCCGTGCTTCACTTTACGTTCTACAGCGACAGTGATGGACTTGTCCATTTTGTTACTCACGACTTTACCAACTCTTTCTTTTCGAAGATTTCTTTCGATCGTAGCCATTTTGTTTTCTGTTAGCTATTATTTGGCAGCCAATGCAGTCTTTAATCTTGCGATTAAACGCTTGGTCTCGCGGATTCTGTTAGGATTCTCAATAGGAGAAATTGAGTGAGCAAATTTAAGTTTGCCCAGATTCGTTTTCTCGGCGCTGATTTTCTCAGCGATTTCACTTGCGGAAAGTGATTGGATCTCTGTGTATTTCATAGTTCCTAATTATTCTGCGTAGTCTCTACGAACAACGAAATTTGTACTTACTGGAAGTTTCTGCTGTGCAAGTCTCAATGCTTCTTTGGCAGTTTCCATGGATACACCTGTAGCTTCGAAGAGGATGGTACCTGGCTTGATTACTGCTACCCAATATTCAGGAGCACCTTTACCTTTACCCATACGTACTTCAGCAGGCTTCTTAGTGATCGGCTTGTCTGGAAAAATTCTGATCCAAACTTGACCTTCTCTCTTCATCGCCCTTGTCATGGCGATACGAGCTGCTTCAATTTGACGGGAGGTAATCCATCCTGCTTCCAGGGATTTGATGCCAAAGTTGCCAAAAGAAAGCGTATGCCCTCTTTGTGCAATGCCTTTGACACGGCCCTTTTGCATTTTCCTATATTTAGTTCTTTTTGGCTGTAACATGAGTTCTCACTTATCGGTGAAAATTAGTTATTTCTTTTTCTGCGTCTTGGACCTCTGTCTCCTTTAGGACCTGCATTTCTTGGGCCTTTCGGCTCATTAGCGGCTCCCTGATTCGGTGACAAGTCTCTCTTTCCGTACACTTCACCTTTGAAGATCCAAACTTTGATCCCGATAATCCCGTAGACAGTCAATGCCTCAGAAATTGCGTAATCAATGTCAGCTCTCAACGTATGCAGAGGAATTCTTCCCTCTTTGTACATTTCAGATCGGGCCATTTCGGCACCACCTAGACGTCCAGAAAGTTTGATTTTAATTCCTTCAGCTCCCACTCTCATGGATGCGGCAATTGCCTGCTTCATTGCTCTTCTAAAGGAAATTCTGGCTTGAAGCTGCTGAGCAATGGATTCACCTACCAATTTGGCATCCAATTCAGGTCTTTTGATCTCAAAGATGTTGATCTGAATGTCTTTGTTGGTGATCTTTTTAAGCTCTTCTTTCAGCTTGTCTACTTCGGCTCCACCTTTACCAATCACTACTCCCGGACGAGCGGTATGAATGGTAAGTGTGATACGCTTGAGCGTCCGCTCAATGATCACCTTAGCAATCCCACCCTTAGGAATTCTGGCAAGGACGTACTTTCGGATTTGCTGATCTTCGTATAGTTTTTCAGCGAAGTCTTTCCCACCATACCAGTTGGAATCCCAGCCTTTGACTACACCAAGTCTAAATCCTATTGGGTTAATCTTTTGTCCCATAGTCTGTTCTTAATTTGCCTTTTCGTTTGTTTCTACTACATCAGCGGTAACCTCTTCTCCGCCGAACGCATCAACGACAAGGGTTACATGATTTGATCTCTTACGGATTCTGTGGCCACGGCCCTGAGGAGCAGGTCTCAATCGCTTCAGTGATCTTCCTTCATCTACCATGATGGTTTTGATGTATAGATCCGCTTCTTCGAGCTTTTCATCAGGATTTTTTGCCTGCCAGTTAGCTACTGCCGAAAGAAGAAGTTTTTCCAATCGGATTGCTCCGTGATTGGGAGTAAACTTCAATATGCTCAATGCCAATCCCACTCTTTTGCCTCTGACCAAGTCAGCGACAAGTCGCATTTTGCGAGGAGAGGTAGGAACATTATTTAATCTTGCTACTGCTTCCATGATTATCTCTTTCCTTTATCTTTTTTGGCAATGTGGCCTCTGAAATTTCTGGTAGGAGCAAATTCACCTAGCTTGTGACCTACCATGTTGTCTGTTACGAATACCGGGATGAATTTATTTCCGTTATGCACAGCGAAGGTATGTCCTACGAAATCTGGAGAAATCATCGATCTTCTTGACCAAGTCTTGATCACGGATTTCTTGCCGGACTCGTTCATTACATCTACCTTTTTCAACAGGTGATGCTCGATATAAGGACCTTTTTTTAATGAACGTGCCATAATTATTTAGATCTTTTGCTGACGATGAACTTGTTTGAATACTTTTTAGGAGAGCGGGTTTTCTTTCCTTTAGCCAATAGACCATTTCTGGATCTTGGATGACCTCCGGAAGAACGTCCTTCACCACCACCCATCGGGTGATCGACTGGGTTCATAGCTACACCCCTTACTCGAGGTCTCACTCCTAACCAACGCTTACGGCCAGCTTTACCCAATACCACATTCATATGATCTCCATTGGAAACGGTACCGATGGTTGCCATACAAACTCCTAATACCATACGCATTTCTCCAGAAGGAAGCTTGATCGTTACGTATTTGCCCTCACGAGCTACAATCTGCGCATACCCGCCAGCACTTCTTACCATTGCTGCACCTTTACCAGGCTTCAACTCCACACAGTGTACGATAGTACCCATGGGGATATTTTTCAAAGGCATCGCGTTACCCACTTCTGGGGCAACTTGCTCACCGGAAATCACTGTTTGACCTGCTTGCAAACCTTCCGGGGCGATAATGTAGGCTTTTGCACCGTCTGCATAATAAAGCAGGGCAAGACGTGCAGTTCTGTTTGGATCGTATTCGATCGACTTAACGGTCGCCGGCACACCAAACTTGTTTCGCTTGAAGTCTACAATTCTGAGTCTTCGCTTATGACCACCACCGATGTAGCGAGCAGTCATTTTGCCATCATTATTTCTACCACCTGACTTCTTGATAGGAGCAAGAAGTGATTTCTCTGGTTTTGACGCAGTAATCTCGTCAAAGGCCGGAGCCACTCTGAATCTTGTTCCTGGAGTTACAGGCTTTAATTTTTTAATTGCCATGATATTGATTCAATTAAATTTCTCCGTAAAAATCAATTACCTCACCGTCAGCTACCTGCACGATTGCTTTTTTGAAAGCATTGGTGAAGCCTGATACGATTTTTGCTTTGGTGTATCTTGTCTTATGCTTGGCAGCATATCTCATGGTTCTTACTGAAACCACTTTCACACCGTATGCTTTTTCTACAGCATTCTTGATTTCTGGTTTCTTTGCGGTTTTCTCCACGACGAACCCATAAACGCCTTTTTCGTTCATGGCAGAAATCTTCTCTGTAATTAAAGGCTGCTTTAGAATATCCATTGTCTTATTTCGATAAAATGGTTTCCAATTTACTTACCGACTCTTCGCAAAGAACCAAATGGTCTGCATTGAGCAACTGATAAGTATTCACATCATTCACAGTCACAACTTTTGCCTTAGGAAGGTTTCTGCTGGATAGGTAAACGTTTTTGTTGTCTTCAGGAAGTACCAAAAGCGTCTTCTTATCGGATAGCGCTAATCCATTAAGCAATGCCAGATAGCTTTTGGTCTTAGGCGCATCAAACGAGATGTTTTCTAAAATCGACAAGCAATTGTCCTTCACTTTGTAAGAAAGTGCGGATTTTCTAGCAAGTTGTTTTAACTTTTTATTCAATTTGAAGGAATAGTCTCTTGGCTTTGGACCAAAAACTCTACCTCCACCTCTGAATAGCGGGGACTTAATCGATCCAGCACGGGCACCACCGGTACCTTTTTGCTTTTTGATCTTCTTAGTAGATCCAGCTATTTCATTTCTTTCCTTTGACTTATGAGTACCTTGTCTCTGATTAGCCAAGTACTGTTTTACATCCAGATAGATTGCATTGTCATTCGGTACGATCCCAAAGATCTCTTCTGACAGCTGCACCTTTCTTCCGGTGTCTTCTCCTTTTTGATTAATTACTGCTAATTCCATGGCTTACTTCTCTAGAATGACATAAGAATTTTTTGGACCTGGTACTGAACCGGACACCAGAAGGAGATTTTGCTCAGCGTAAATTTTCAATACTCTGAGGTTCAATACTTTCACTCTGTCACCACCGGTTCTTCCAGCCATTCTCATACCCTTGAATACTCGGGATGGCCAAGAACAAGCACCAATGGAACCTGGGTGTCTCTGTCTGTTGTGCTGACCGTGAGTTTGTCCTCCCACTCCACCAAAACCATGACGCTTCACTACACCCTGGAAGCCTTTACCTTTTGAAGTACCGATCGCATCCACGAAGTCTCCCTCGATAAATACCTCTCCGGCCTTCACCGTAGCTCCGAGATCTACCTGGCCTTCAAATTCGACCCGGAAATCACGAAACTCAACAACTTTATGCTTGGGCGTAGTCCCGGCCTTTTTGAAATGGCCGATCAATGGCTTAGGAGTGTTTTTCTCCTTCCGCTCACCGAATCCCAACTGCACTGCGTTGTACCCGTCTGTTTCAACGTTTTTTACTTGCGTCACTACGCAAGGACCAGCTTCTATTAGCGTGCATGCGACATTACGTCCATCGGCACTAAAAATGCTAGTCATTCCTACTTTTTTTCCAATTATACCAGACATCTTTTATAAGATAATTTGATAACCCACAAGCAATTATGTGCAAGGGGCCCTTTTTAAGGACTGCAAAGTTACTGAAATAAAATTCTGCAACAAATGGCAACTCCTATATTTTCAAACATTTAGAAAATAATTGACCCTCAATCCCTCCAAAAGTTGATTCCTTTGATCGATTCAAGGCAAAACAAAAGACCTGCATTGAAAATACAGGTCTTTTAAATCTGTTGGTTTCAGGTCAGATCAGACCTTAATTTCTACATCTACACCACTGGGAAGTTCGATTTTCATCAACGCGTCCACTGTCTTGGAAGAATTGGAGTAAATGTCAACCAATCGCTTGTAAGTACAAAGCTGATACTGATCTCTTGCCTTCTTGTTAACGTGTGGGGATTTCAACACCGTAAACTTCTCTTTTTTGGTAGGCAAAGGAATCGGACCGACAACAACAGCACCGGTAGCCTTTACAGCTTTCACGATCTTCTCTGATGACTTATCCACCAGGCTATGATCGTATGATTTTAATTTTATTCTGATTTTCTGATTCATCGCAAATATTGATTAGTCTTTCTGACCTTTTACGTTAGCAATTACAGTCTCCGCTATGTTATTTGGCACGGGCTCATAGTGAGAGAATGTCAAAGAAGCTGTAGCTCTACCCGAAGAGATGGTTCTCAAGTCGGTAATGTATCCAAACAACTCAGACAAAGGAACAGCCGCCTTGATGACAGAAGAAGTACCTTTGGTATCCATTCCCTTCATCAATCCTCTTCGACGGTTCAAGTCACCGGTGATTGGACCAGTATATTCATCAGGAGAAACCACATCTACTGACATGATTGGCTCAAGCAATTGTGGCTTACACTTCTTAGCGGCTTCTTTGAAACCAATTCTAGCTGCCAATTCGAAAGAAAGCGCATCTGAATCGACGTCGTGGAAGGAACCGTGGAAAAGACGAACTTTCATCGATTCAATCGGATATCCTGCCAAAGGCCCATTTTTCATCGCTTCTGCGAAACCTTTCTGAATGGAAGGAATGAATTCTTTTGGAATTACCCCACCTACGATACCATTCACAAAATCAAGACCTGGCTTGATTTCTCCGGTCTCAGGATCTGGATCTTTAGGTCCAAGTTCAAATACGATATCGGCAAATTTACCTTTACCACCAGTTTGCTTTTTGTAAACTTCCTTATGTTCTACTGAACCAAATAAAGCTTCTTTGTAAGCCACCTGAGGAGCACCTTGATTGATCTCAACTTTGAATTCACGCTTCAATCGGTCGATGATGATATCCAGGTGAAGCTCACCCATACCTCTCAAGATGGTCTGCCCTGTTTCATGATCAGTATTTACTTGAAGGGTTGGATCTTCTTCTACCAATTTGGCGATCGCCATTCCTAGTTTATCAACATCCGCCTGAGTTTTAGGCTCAATTGCATAACCAATAACCGGCTCAGGGAATACCATGGATTCAAGGACTACTTTACGCTTTTCGTCGCAAAGGGTATCCCCTGTTTTAATGTCTTTAAATCCAACAACTGCTCCAATATCTCCAGCTCTAAGCGCATCAATTTGATTTTGCTTATTGGCGTGCATTTGGAATACGCGGGATATCCGCTCCTTATTACCGGATCGGCTATTGAATACATAGGAACCGGAATCCAATTTACCTGAATAGGCTCTTACGAAACACAATCGGCCTACAAATGGGTCAGTTGCAATTTTGAAAGCCAAACCAGCAAATGGCTCATCTTCATTTGGAGCAATTCTGATTTCTTTTTCCTCGTCATTGAGATCATGTCCGATGATATCATCTTTATCCATTGGAGATGGAAGCAACTCCATCACCAAGTCAAGCATGGTCTGAACTCCTTTATTTTTGAATGAGGAACCGCATACCATAGGGACAATTTTCATGTCGATGGTCGCCTGTCTCAACGCATTCAAAATCTCTTCTTCAGTAATCGAGTCTGGATCATCAAAAAACTTCTCCATCAAAGACTCATCGTAATCAGCTACAGCCTCAAGCAAATGCTCTCTCCACTGCGCAGCCTCTTCTTTCAAGTCTTCTGGAATAGGAACTACCTCAAAGGTCATCCCCATGTCCTCTTCATTCCAGACAATTCCACGGTTGTTGATCAAATCAACTACCCCTTTGAATTTATCTTCAGACCCGATTGGGATTTGCAAAGGCACTGCATAGCTGCCAAGCATCTCCTTCACCTGCTTACAAACCTCTAGGAAGTTTGCACCGGCACGGTCCATTTTATTTACAAACCCGATACGGGCTACTTTGTAATTATCAGCTAATCGCCAGTTGGTCTCAGACTGTGGTTCAACACCGTCCACAGCACTGAACAGGAAAACCAATCCATCCAATACCCGGAGTGAGCGGTTTACTTCTACAGTAAAGTCCACGTGTCCTGGGGTATCGATGATGTTGATTTGATATTTTTGATCTCTGTAGTTCCAGAATACGGTCGTCGCAGCCGAGGTAATCGTGATTCCTCGCTCCTGCTCTTGAGCCATCCAGTCCATGGTAGCTGCACCATCGTGCACCTCACCGATTTTGTGTGAAACACCAGAGTAAAAAAGGATCCGCTCTGTGGTAGTCGTTTTACCGGCATCAATGTGAGCGGCGATACCGATATTTCTGGTAAATTTTAAATCTCTTTTTGCCATCCTAATTAAAATCTAAAGTGTGAGAATGCTTTGTTTGCTTCGGCCATTCTGTGGGTATCATCTTTCTTTTTCACAGCAGCACCTTCACCTTTGGCACCTGCGATGATTTCGCCAGCTAGACGATCCATCATGGTTTTCTCACCTCTTTTACGAGCGTAGTTGATCATCCACTTGATTCCAAGGGCCATCTTTCTTTCGGGTCGGACTTCCATTGGAACTTGGAATGTAGCACCACCAACTCTACGACTCTTCACCTCTACGGATGGAGCAATATTGTTAAGCGCCTTTTTCCAAACTTCAAGACCATTCTCACCTACTTTGGATTCTACCTTTTCTACTGCATCGTAGAAAATCTTGTAAGCAATACTCTTCTTCCCATCTACCATCAGACAGTTCACAAACTTGGTCACCAAAGTATCGTTGAACTTGGGATCAGGAAGAATATATCTCTTCTTTGGTTTCGCTTTTCTCATTTCTTCTAATGTGTTTGATTATTTCTTTTTGCCTGGAGCAGCGGGAGCACCCTTACCTGCTTTAGGTCTTTTAGCACCGTACTTGGAGCGACCTTGCTTACGGTCTTTTACTCCGGCAGTATCCAATGCACCTCGGATGATGTGATACCTCACACCTGGTAGATCTTTCACACGACCACCTCTAATCAATACGATCGAGTGCTCTTGCAAATTATGACCTTCACCTGGGATGTAAGCATTCACTTCTTTTCCATTGGTCAATCTCACCCTGGCCACTTTTCTCATCGCTGAGTTTGGCTTCTTAGGGGTAGTAGTGTACACCCTGGTACAAACCCCTCTACGCTGTGGACAAGCGTCCAAAGCCCTTGATTTAGATTTGGTTTCCAGTGTAGTTCTACCTTTTCTTACTAACTGTTGAATAGTAGGCATTAACTGATAAAATTTAGTTTTCCTGTAAACTGTTAAATTTTGGACTGCAAAGGTATTGAAAGTAATAAATTAAACAAAATTAAGCAGTTATATTTTTCTTAGGCTTCTCCCGGTGTCCCGAAACTAATCGGAAACTGGGGGGCTCCTCCTGATTGATTAATCTTTCCAAAAGCAGCCTCGTATTTTTCAATATTATCCTTCAGTGCAGCAAGCAATCGCTTGGCATGATCCGGAGTCACAATGATCCTGGACTTCACTTTTGCCTTGGGTACACCCGGCATCAACCGGATAAAATCAATCACAAATTCAGAATTGGAATGGGCGATCATCGCCAGATTGGAATAAACACCTTCAGCTACTTCCTCTGAAAGCTCCACGTTGATCTGTTGATCGGGTCGGTTTTGATTTTTCTCGTCACTCATCATAAACTGGGATTAAAAAAGGCCTGTACTGCTACAGGCCTTTTGATAGTAGATTAACTTTTTATTATAGGATCGCCTCGCTTGATTTACGGGAAGACTTCTCCATATTTTCGGAAAGTTTCTCGTATTCTTCCTGTGAACCTACGATCGCATTTTGGATCTTTCGCTGGCCTGTTCCGGCAGGAATCAAGTGTCCTACGATTACATTTTCTTTCAGTCCCAAAAGCTCATCACGCTTGCCTCGGATCGCGGCTTCAGAAAGCACCTTGGTAGTTTCCTGGAAGGAAGCTGCCGAGATGAAGCTTTCCGTACCCAACGAAGCTGCAGTGATTCCTTGCAAAGTAGGCTTAGAAACAGCCGTCTCCGCATCACGTACCTGTACAAGCTTCAAGTCCTTACGCTTCAAGGAAGAGTTTTCGTCTCGAAGACGTCGGGAAGAAATAATCATCCCAGGCTTCAAAGTAGAGGAATCTCCGGCATCCATGACCACTTTCTTATCCAGAATGTTGTCGTTTTCCTCACGGAACGCCCACTTGTCCACGACTTGTCCTTGCAAGAATCCAGTGTCCCCAGCATCAAGGATTTCAACTTTTTGCATCATTTGGGTAACGATTACCTCAATGTGCTTATCGTTGATTTTTACCCCCTGAAGTCGGTAAACTTCCTGAATCTCATTGACCAAGTATTCTTGCACCGCAGTAGGTCCTTTGATAGACAAGATGTCATTTGGTGTAATGGCTCCATCGGAAAGGGGTTCACCCGCACGGATAAAGTCATTTTCCTGAACCAAGATGTGCTTGGAAAGCGACACCATGTATTTTTTGATCACCCCGTCCTTGGATTCGATGATGATCTCACGATTACCTCGTTTGATCCCACCATAGGTAACCACACCGTCGATTTCAGAAACTACTGCTGGGTTGGATGGATTTCGTGCCTCAAACAACTCGGTAACTCGTGGAAGACCACCGGTAATGTCTCGGGTTTTTCCGACAGATCGAGGAATTTTCACCAAAATCTGACCCGCTTTTACCTGATCACCTAACTCTACGGCAAGGTGAGCTCCCACTGGGATATTGTAGGATTTGGAATCTTCTCCATAATCTACAACAATCGCCGGGTTCTTGGTTCTATCCTTGGTTTCAATGATTACTTTCTCACGGAAACCTGTCTGATCATCAGCTACTTCCTTGAAAGTTACCCCTTCTACAATAGACTCAAAGTCCACTTTCCCGTCAAACTCGGAAATAATAACCGCATTGTAAGGATCCCAAGTACAAAGGGAATCTCCCTTAGCAATTTTCTGTCCATCCTTTACATTCAACAAGGCTCCATAAGGCACATGGTTTGAAACCAAAGTTTTTCCGGATTTAGGTTCATTGATCTTGATTTCTCCAGATCTCCCCATCACTACGGTAACTGGTTCTCCATCTTTATTGGTGGTTTCGATGAGTCTCAATTCCTCATCAAATTCGACCACCCCGTCGAACTTAGCGTTGATGCTGGCTTCGACGGCCATGTTAGAAGCTGTACCCCCGACGTGGAAAGTTCTCAACGTCAACTGGGTACCTGGCTCACCGATTGACTGAGCGGCAATCACACCGACAGATTCACCGGCCTGTACCATTCGGCCTGTAGCCAAGTTTCGTCCATAACATTTGCTACAAACTCCTCTTCTGGTCTCACAGGTCAATACCGAACGGATCTCCACTTCTTCGATTGCCGAATCATCGACCATCTTAGCGATTTCGTCTCCAATCTCCACACCAGCTGGAACGATTAATTCATCGGTCAACGGATCGTAAACATCATGTACGGAAACCCGTCCTAGAATTCGCTCAGAAAGTGGCTCAACGATTTCGTCGTTATCTTTCAATGGCTGAACGATCAAGCCTCTTAAAGTACCGCAATCCTCTTCGGTCACAATCATGTCTTGAGCCACATCCACCAATCGTCGAGTCAAATAACCCGCATCGGCAGTTTTCAATGCCGTATCAGCTAGACCTTTACGTGCACCGTGGGTAGAGATAAAGTACTCGAGTACATCGAGTCCTTCTTTAAAGTTAGAAAGAATCGGGTTTTCGATGATTTCACCGACAGAACCTTGAAGATTTTTCTGTGGCTTAGCCATCAATCCTCTCATTCCTCCAAGCTGTCGAATCTGCTCTCTGGAACCTCTTGCTCCGGAGTGCATCATCATATAGATGGCATTGAACCCTTGTTTATCCTCCTCCATCTGCTTCATCAAAATGTTGGTCAGATTGGAGTTGGTACGGGTCCAGATGTCAATAACCTGGTTGTAACGCTCATTGTCGGTAATCAGACCCATAAGGTAGTTGTTCCATACTGCATCCACTTCCTCTTTGGCTTTAGCCACCAATGGATCTTTTTGATCAGGAATAATTACATCGTTGAGTCCCATGGAAAGCCCACCTTGGTAAGCCATTTGGAAACCAAGATGCTTGATATCATCCAAGAACTGAGCCGTACGTGCAATACCACACACCTTCACTACTTCGGCAATAATTTGCTGAAGCTTTTTCTTCGTTAATAGCTCATTGACATACCCTACTTGATCGGGAACGAACTGATTAAAAATCAAGCGACCAGCAACGGTATCGATGATTTTATCCTCAAATTCGTCCGGGCCAATCTTCACACGAACTTTACATTTGATATTTGCGTGCTTGGAGACCTTGCCCTCGTTCATGGCAATAATTACTTCCTCCTGGGAATAGAAGGTCATTCCTTCTCCAGCCACTGGCTCCTCATCTGTCGATTTCTTCCCTTTGGTTACATAATACAATCCCAAAACCATGTCCTGAGAAGGTACCGTAATAGGAGCACCATTGGCAGGGTTTAGGATGTTATGAGAAGAAAGCATCAAGGTAGAGGCTTCCAAAATCGCTTCATGTCCCAATGGAACGTGAACCGCCATCTGGTCACCGTCAAAGTCAGCGTTAAACGCGGTACAAACTAATGGATGAAGCTGGATTGCCTTTCCTTCGATCAATTTAGGCTGGAAAGCCTGGATACCCAATCGGTGAAGTGTTGGGGCTCGGTTAAGCAGGACAGGATGTCCTTTCAACACATTCTCCAAAATATCCCATACTACTGGATCTTTCCGGTCCACAATTTTCTTAGCAGATTTTACGGTTTTCACAATCCCTCTTTCAATCAGTTTTCTGATGATAAAAGGCTTGAAAAGTTCTGCTGCCATATTCTTAGGAAGACCACACTCGTGTAGTTTCAGCTCTGGACCTACTACGATCACCGATCGACCGGAATAATCCACACGCTTACCCAACAAGTTTTGACGGAATCGACCCTGCTTACCTTTCAACATATCCGAAAGGGATTTTAGGGCTCGGTTTCCATCGGATCTTACCGCATTTACTTTTCTTGAGTTATCAAAAAGTGAATCTACCGCTTCCTGAAGCATTCGCTTTTCGTTTCTCAAAATCACCTCTGGAGCTTTGATATCAATCAAACGCTTCAATCGGTTGTTTCTGATAATTACTCTTCGGTAAAGGTCATTCAAATCCGAAGTCGCAAAACGTCCGCCATCCAAAGGAACCAAAGGTCTCAATTCTGGTGGAATCACAGGCACCATTCGTACGATCATCCACTCTGGGCGGTTTTCGATACGGGTTCTTGCGTCTCGGAATGCTTCTACAACCTTCAATCGTTTCAAGGCTTCAGCCTTACGCTGCTGAGAAGTATCCGTAGCTGCCTGATGACGAAGGGAGTAGGATAGATCATCCAAGTCCAAGCGAGCTAAAAGCATCTCAAGGGCTTCGGCTCCCATTTTGGCGATGAATTTATTCGGGTCATCATCATCAAGCATATGATTTTCCTTAGGAAGCTTGTCCATGATGTCCAAGTATTCGTCCTCGGTCAAGAAATCAAGGTACTGAATTCCTTCCTCTGCTTTGATGCCCGGCTGGACTACCGCATATCGCTCATAATACACGATTTGATCCAGTTTTTTGGTTGGCAAACCAAGCAAGTAACCGATTTTATTCGGCAAGGACTTAAAGTACCAGATATGAGCGACAGGCACTACAAGCTCGATGTGTCCCATTCGCTCACGGCGAACTTTCTTCTCGGTGACTTCCACCCCACAACGGTCGCAGATGATTCCTTTATATCTGATGCGCTTGTATTTACCACAATGACATTCCCAGTCTTTGACCGGACCAAAGATTCGCTCACAGAACAAACCGCCCATTTCAGGCTTATAGGTTCTGTAATTTATCGTCTCTGGCTGAGTTACTTCTCCATTTGAGCTATCCAGAATAGATTCTGGAGAGGCCAAACTGATCGTAACCCTAGAAAAATCATTGTTGAGTTTTTTATTTTTTCTAAACGACATAGTTTTTTGAAGATATGTGAAGGGCGGAATGACCGCCCTGTTGAGCCAATTTAATCTAAGGTAATTTCTAGAGCCAAGCCTCTCAACTCATGAACCAATACATTGAATGATTCAGGAATGTTTGGCTTCGGAAGGTTTTCACCTTTTACGATGGCCTCATAGGCTTTCGCTCTACCGATTACATCATCAGACTTTACGGTCAAGATTTCCTGCAGCACATGGGACGCACCAAATGCCTCCAATGCCCACACTTCCATCTCACCAAATCGCTGACCACCAAACTGCGCCTTACCACCCAAGGGTTGTTGGGTAATTAGGGAGTATGGACCAATAGATCTCGCGTGCATTTTATCATCCACGAGGTGACCCAGTTTTAGCATGTAGGCGATACCTACAGTTACCGGCTGGTCAAACTTCGCTCCGGTTAATCCATCGTAAAGGTAAGTACGGCCATAAGGTGGTAACCCTGCTGCATCGAGTTCGGCTGCAACTTCTTCCATGGAAGCCCCATCGAAGATTGGGGTGGCGTACTTCTTACCTAGTTTTTGCCCGGCCCAAGCCAATACCGTTTCAAAGATCTGACCAATATTCATTCGAGAAGGTACCCCTAGTGGATTCAATACGATATCCATTGGAGTTCCGTCTTCTAGGAAAGGCATGTCTTCGTCTCGTACGATTCTGGCGACAATACCCTTGTTTCCGTGACGACCCGCCATCTTATCTCCAACCTTCAGCTTTCGCTTCTTGGCGATATAAACTTTGGCTAGCTGTACGATACCTGCAGGTAATTCATCACCTACCTCTAATGTAAATCGATCTCGCTTAAACAAACCACTGATTTCATTACGGGAATTGGTGTAGTTTTTCACCAGTTTCACAATTAAATCATTGGTATGTGGATCATCTGTCCAATCGTCCAGAATAATATCGGAGATCAAGTTAGCTTCCTCAGGAACATTGTAATTTGACTCATCTCTGTACGGATTCTTTGCAGGGAAAAGGTTGTTTTCAATGTTCTTTTGATTGAACTTCATTCCTTTGCTGATGATTTCATCACCAAATTTGTGCTTGACCCCTAGGGAAGTTTTACCGTCCAGGATGGTTACCAACTTATTGATCATTCGAGCACGAATGGCCAAAAGATCTTTGGAGTACTTGGCTTTTAACTTTTCAACCTCCGCTTTTGCCTTTGCTCGGTTGTCTTTATCCTTTTTAGGTCTGGAGAATAATTTGGTTTCAATCACCACTCCATTTAGGGAAGGAGAAGCCTTCAAAGAAGCATCTTTTACATCCCCTGCTTTGTCACCAAAGATGGCTCTTAACAGTTTTTCTTCTGGAGTAGGATCAGTTTCTCCTTTCGGAGTGATCTTACCGATGATGATATCGCCTTCTTTTACCTCAGCTCCGATGGAAATTACCCCGTTTTCATCCAAATGCTTCACCGCCTCTTCCGAAACGTTAGGAATCTCCGAAGTCAATTCTTCTTCTCCACGCTTAGTATCCCGAACTTCTAGCTGGAATTCCTCAACGTGAATGGAGGTAAAGACATCTTCTCTGACTACTCGCTCCGAGATGACAATCGCATCCTCAAAGTTATACCCCTGCCATGGCATGTAGGCCACCCGGAGGTTTTTACCGAGTGCAAGCTCACCTTCGTTGGTCGAATAGCCTTCTACCAAAACTTGACCTTTGACCACTTTCTCTCCTTTTAAAACTAAAGGAGTCAAATTGATCGTGGTATCCTGGTTGGTTCTTCTGAACTTGATCAGATCGTACGTTTTATATTCATCGGTGAAGTTGACCAAAAGCTCATCCTCGCTCAAATCATATTTGATCGTGATTTTCTTTGCGTCCACGTATTCCACAACCCCATCTGCTTCTGCAATAATCAAGGATCTGGAATCGATCGCAGCTTTTCCTTCCAAGCCAGTTCCTACGATTGGAGATTCTGCCTTCAAAAGTGGAACAGCCTGACGTTGCATGTTTGATCCCATCAGCGCACGGTTTGCATCGTCATGCTCCAAGAATGGAATCAATGAAGCGGCCACTGACACAATTTGATTGGGAGCCACGTCCATGTAGCTGATCTCAGAAGGATCCAAGACTGGGAAATCCCCTTCGAATCTTGCTTTCACTTTTTCATTGACAAACATTCCTGACTCATCCAAAGGAGCATTCGCCTGCGCAATGTTGTGATCGTCTTCTTCCTCTGCGGTCAAGAATACAATGTCTTCTTTTTGCATGGCCACCTTACCGTCTTTTACTTTCCGATAAGGAGTCTCCAGGAAGCCCATGGAATTCACTTTAGCATGCACGCAAAGCGAAGAAATCAACCCGATGTTTGGACCTTCTGGAGTTTCGATCGTACAAAGTCTACCATAGTGGGTATAGTGAACGTCACGAACCTCAAAACCTGCACGCTCTCTGGACAGACCACCTGGCCCCAAAGCAGAAAGCCTACGCTTGTGCGTCAACTCAGCCAATGGATTGGTTTGATCCATAAACTGAGAGAGCTGGTTGGTTCCAAAGAAGGAATTGATGACCGAGGAAAGCGTACGAGCATTGATCAAATCAACTGGTTTAAAGTCTTCATTGTCACGAACGTTCATTCGCTCTCGAATGGTTCTGGCCATTCGGGCAAGCCCCACACCAAACTGGCTGTAAAGCTGCTCTCCTACGGTACGTACCCGTCTGTTGGACAAGTGATCAATATCATCGACTACCGCTTTGGAGTTGATCAATCCGATCAAATACTTTACGATATTGATGATATCTTCCTTAGTCAAAACAATCTTATCCGAATCAATATCAAGCCCTAGCTTTTTATTGATTCTATATCTCCCTACTTCCCCCAAGTCATAACGCTTGTCAGAGAAGAAAAGAGAATGGATTACTTCCCGAGCAGTAGCTTCGTCCGGTGCTTCAGTATTTCTCAACTGACGGTAAATCACCTCAACGGCTTCCTTCTCGGAGTTTGAATTATCCTTTTGTAGTGTATTGTAAATAATCGAGTAATCGGCCACATTCACATCCTCTCTATGCAGAATGATGCTTTTCGAACCAGAGTCCAAAATCATTTCAATGTCTTCATCGGTCAAAACGGTGTCACGCTCAAGCAATACTTCATTTCGATCGATGGATACTACCTCACCGGTATCTTCATCCACAAAATCCTCTACCCAAGTTCTCAAAACACGAGCAGCGAGTTTTCGACCAGCAGCCTTCTTCAAGGCAGTTTTGGTGGCAGATACTTCTTCAGAGAGGCCAAAAAGGTCCAGGATATCCTTGTCGGATCCGTACCCAATTGCTCTTAAAAGTGTGGTGACTGGGAATTTTTTCTTACGATCAATATAGGCATACATGACATTGTTGATGTCTGTAGCAAATTCGATCCAAGAACCTTTGAAAGGAATGATACGAGCAGAATACAACTTCGTCCCGTTGGTATGTTTACTTTGAGCAAAGAATACTCCCGGAGAACGGTGCAATTGAGATACAATTACCCGCTCGGCTCCATTAATTACAAATGAGCCCTTTTCGGTCATGTAGGGAAGATTTCCCAAAAATACCTCTTGCTCGATGGTTTCGAAATCCTCATTGTCCTCATCATGACAAAGCAATCTCAATTTTGCCTTCAATGGTACAGAGTAGGTCAAGCCTCGATCGATGCACTCACCTACACTGTACTTAGGAGGATCAACGGCATAATCGATAAATTCCAAAGTGAAGTTTTCTCTGGAATCAGAGATTGGGAAATTCTCAGAAAACACTTTGAATAACCCATCTGCCCGGCGTTTTTCTGCAGGTGTATCCAACTGAAAGAAGTCTTTGAATGACTGCAGCTGAATATCTAGAAAATCCGGATAGTCTTTGACCACCTTAATGGAGGAGAAACTTTTCCTTTCGGTTTGATTCTTGATAGCCAAGGTAGTATATGTTTATAGTGAAATTAATTTTTGGAAAATTACAATTTTCGCTCGAAATAATGCAATTTTTTACCTGCGCATAAACAGGAAAAGACCTGACTTGAATAGTCAGGTCTTAGGGCTACACCCAAACCTAAGCAGGCCTGGATGAACCAAATTATTTGATCTCTACTTCAGCTCCAGCTTCTTCGAGAGATTTTTTCAACGCTTCAGCTTCGTCCTTAGCGATGCCTTCTTTCAAGGCTTTCGGTGCAGAGTCAACCAATTCTTTCGCTTCTTTCAAGCCAAGACCAGTCAATTCTTTAACCAGCTTTACTACTGCTAGTTTCTGTCCACCAGCTGCTTTAAGAACTACGTCGAATGCAGTTTTTTCCTCTTCAGCAGCACCACCATCGGCACCACCAGCAGCAGGTCCAGCTACTGCAACAGCCGCTGCAGCAGGTTCGATTCCGTACTGATCTTTAAGGATGTCTGTCAATTCTTTAACCTCTTTTACAGTCAAGTTTACCAACTGTTCTGCAAGTTGTGTAAGATCTGCCATTGTATTATAAATTTAGATTTTTCGTTTTTTTTGATTGAATTTGAAGTATTGTTATTCTCCTCTGCTTTCTAAGGTTTTTAACACACCAGTAAGGTTGTTTTGACCACTCTGAAGGGCAGAGATAAGGTTCATCGCAGGAGCTTGTAGCAAGCCGATAAGATCGCCAAGCAATTCCTCCTTTGACTTGAGTTTAGACAGCATTTCAAGGTTTGCTTCACCGATGAAAATATCGGAATCAATGGCTGCCCCTTTGAATACTGGTCTAGTCTCTTTTTTACCTATTTTTTTCCTAAAATCCAGCAATACTCTAGCTGGCAGGTTACTAGTCTCTTTTGAGAAAATGATTCCAGAGAATCCTTTAAGCGATTCATCCAATCCTGAAAAGTCCGCCTCCAGATTATCTAGTGCTTTTTTGATTAAGGTGTTTTTGTAGACTTTATACTCTACACCTCTTTCATAACACGTTCTTCTGAATGCGTTTACTTCAGCTACAGAGAATCCACCGGCATCTGTAATGTAGAAGAAAGGGTTTTCTCTGAATTTCTCGGTAAGACCGTCGATTATTTCTTTCTTTTCGTCTCTAGTCATGATTAAATTCCTTGAATGCTACCCTTGTCCACTGAGATACCAGGAGACATTGTACTGGATACGTGAATACTCTTAAAATATGTCCCTTTAGAAGAAGCTGGTTTCAATTTGGAAATCGTCAAAATCAATTCTTTTATGTTCTCCTCAATTTTTTCAGGAGAGAAAGAGACTTTGCCCACACTTGCATGGATGATTCCGAACTTATCGACTTTAAAATCGATTTTACCCGCTTTAACTTCTTTGACAGCTTTTCCTACTTCTAGTGTTACTGTTCCTGCTTTAGGGTTTGGCATCAGACCTCTTGGTCCGAGCACTCTACCTAATCTACCTACTTTGGCCATCACATTAGGCATGGTGATAATGACATCAATGTCAGTCCATCCGCCTTCGATTTTGGCAATGTAGTCGTCCAATCCAACGTAATCTGCACCTGCTTCTTTAGCTTCGGCTTCTTTGTCAGGAGTACAAAGCACCAATACTTTGATGTCTTTTCCTGTGCCGTGAGGAAGAGCTACTACACCTCGAACCATTTGATCGGCTTTACGAGGGTCTACACCTAGGCGAACATCAATGTCCACTGAAGCGTCGAATTTAGTTGTAGTGATTTCCTTCACGATCGAAGAAGCTTCCTCCAGGGAGTACACTTGGCTTGGGTCGTACTTAGAAAGAGCTTCTTTTTGCTTTTTTGTTAACTTAGCCATAGTTTATTTTTTATACTTCCCAAGGGGCTTTTCCAGATACTGTGATTCCCATGCTTCGCGCTGTACCAGCTATCATTTTCATAGCTGACTCCACTTTGAAGGCATTTAGGTCAGGCATTTTTACTTCCGCGATTTCCTTAACCTGATCCCAGGTTACAGAACCTACCTTTTTTCGGTTTGGCTCTGCAGATCCGCCTTTTACCTTTGCCGCCTCGAGTAGCATGTTTGCTGCAGGAGGAGTTTTAACTACAAAGTCAAAAGACTTATCCGAGTAAATCGTAATCAAAACAGGGCACGTTTGACCCATTTTATCTTGGGTACGTGCATTGAATTGCTTACAAAACTCCATGATGTTCAAACCCTTGGAACCAAGAGCTGGACCTACTGGAGGTGACGGGTTTGCCTGGCCACCTTTCACTTGCAGTTTTAAATAACCAGTGATTTCCTTAGCCATTGCTTAGTCTTGTTTTTCTACTTGTATAAAGTTTAATTCTACAGGAGTGTTTCGACCGAAGATTTTGACCATAACATTCAATTTCTTCTTGTCATCAAACACTTCCTCAATTGTCCCGGTAAACCCACTGAAAGGTCCGTCCATTACTTTTACGGACTCTCCAACTATAAATGGGGTATCTAACTTCTCGGCAAACTCATCAATCTCCTCAACCTTTCCTAAGATACGGTTGACTTCAGATTGTCGTAATGGTTCAGGGGTTTTGGAAGCTCCCCCCTGGTTTGATCCAAGAAATCCGATGACACCCGGAATGCTTGTTATTACGTGGTTGGCCTCACCATTGGTAAGATCCGCATTGACTAAAACGTAGCCTGGAAAGAAATTTCTTTCCCGTACTCGCTTTTTGCCGTTTCGCATCTCATATACCTTCTCAGAGGGAATAAGGACTTCGGGGATAAATTCATCCAATTTTTGTCTGGCAATTTCATTTTCCAGATAAGTTTTGGTTTTCTTTTCCTGTCCCGCAACTACCCTGAGTACGTACCACATTTGTTCAGCCATCCTGTAATGTCAGTTCAATTAAAATAAATCATAAAACCATGTCATGATGTTCTCAAATCCTAAATCAACCGCACCAATAAATAGCGCAAAGATCAAAGATGCTACCAACACCAATACTGCTGAATTTTGAAGAAACGAATACTTAGGCCAAGTGACCTTGTTTTTCATTTCATCGTATGACTCGAGGACAAAGTTTTTGAGATTCATAATGTCTTTCTTACTTGCACGGGCAGAGAGATTCGAACTCCCATCAACGGTTTTGGAGACCGCTATTCTGCCATTGAACTATGCCCGTGTGAATGAACGCTCCGCTAATGGGAACGCAAAATTAGAGATAACTGCCTAAAGAAACAAATGCGATCCCAAAAATATTCAGGATCGCATTGTTTATTTATAAGGAATCAGTTCTGAATTAGTCAAGAATTTCAGTAACCTGACCTGCACCTACAGTACGGCCACCTTCACGGATCGCGAAACGAAGACCTTTTTCCAAAGCTACTGCGTTAAGCAAGTTAACTTCGATAGTCACGTTATCACCTGGCATAACCATCTCTACGTTTTCTGGAAGCTTAATCTCACCAGTCACGTCAGTGGTTCTCAAGTAAAACTGTGGTCTGTATTTGTTGAAGAATGGCGTATGACGACCACCTTCTTCTTTTGATAGTACGTAAACTTCAGCTTTGAAGTGTGCGTGAGGAGTAACAGAACCTGGCTTACAGATAATCATACCACGCTTGATTTGCGCTTTTTCAATACCTCTTAGCAACAAGCCTACGTTGTCACCAGCTTCACCTCTGTCAAGAATCTTACGGAACATCTCTACACCAGTAACGGTAGACTTCAGTCCTTCAGCTCCCATACCGATGATATCAACAGGATCACCAGAGTTGATTACACCTCTTTCGATTCTACCGGTAGCAACAGTACCTCTACCCGTGATTGAGAATACGTCTTCAACAGGCATCAAGAAATCTTTGTCGATCAAACGCTCAGGAAGTGGAATGTAAGTATCTACAGCATTCATCAATTCCATTACAGTTTCAACCCACTTCTCTTCACCGTTCAATGCACCAAGTGCAGAACCTGCGATTACTGGGATGTTATCACCGTCAAATTCGTAGAAAGAAAGAAGTTCTCTGATTTCCATTTCCACAAGCTCAAGAAGCTCAGGATCGTCCACCATATCCACTTTGTTCATAAATACTACAAGAGCAGGTACACCTACCTGGCGAGCCAAAAGGATGTGCTCTCTAGTTTGTGGCATTGGTCCATCAGTTGCAGCTACTACAAGAATAGCTCCGTCCATTTGAGCGGCACCAGTTACCATGTTTTTAACGTAGTCAGCGTGACCAGGACAGTCTACGTGAGCGTAGTGTCTAGCCTCTGTTTGGTATTCTACGTGTGAAGTATTGATGGTAATACCTCTTTCTTTTTCTTCCGGCGCGTTATCAATGGAAGAGAAATCTCTTAGTTCGGAAAGACCTTTTTTTGCCAATACAGTTGTAATGGCGGCAGTCAATGTAGTTTTGCCATGGTCTACGTGTCCAATCGTACCGATGTTAACGTGCGGCTTGGAACGGTCGAATGTTGCTTTTGCCATGCGTGAAAATCCTCAGTTTAAGTTTAAAGATATGTTTAGAATTATTTTAAAGCCGTTAAGAGCCAACGAGGGGATTTGAACCCCTGACCCCTTCCTTACCAAGGAAGTACTCTACCCCTGAGCTACGTCGGCTTTTACCCGATGCTTTCCAAGAGAAAAGCATAGAGCGGGAGACGAGGCTCGAACCCGCGACCTGCAGCTTGGAAGGCTGCCGCTCTACCAACTGAGCTACTCCCGCTTTTGATCCGGCAAAGCCGAATATTTTTTGCCCTGCAAAACTAGAAAAAAAATTTTACAATTCAGGCAATTTTGTGGGGGAAACAGGATTCGAACCTGTGAAGACATAAGTCAACGGATTTACAGTCCGTCCCAGTTGGCCGCTTTGGTATTCCCCCAACTAGCGTTTAGACAGGAAACTTTCTCCTTCTCTCTGTCTTAACGGATGGCAAAATTATAGGCTTTTCTCAAAGTTTCAAAACAAGGATTTTATTTTTAAGAAGATTTTTTACCGAATCAGTTCAATCCATTCTAAATCAGCCCATTAATTTTCACCAGAAAGTGCCTGAAGAAAATATTCCATGTAATTTTTGATCTCTGGGTTAGGTTCTGCGGCTACTGCCCTCTTCAACCGCTCTCCAACCCCCGGCTCATCAGCAAAACCCATGAGGCCCTGAAAGGCACCCAACCTTACATAAAGCTGTCCATTATTTTCCAACTCTGAAAACAAATAAGCGATCGCTTCACTTTTTCCTTCTTCCGGATTTCGGACAAAATATTCACTGTAATAGCCCAAAAAGTAGTACAGTCCTTCTCCGGTCAGCTGCGCTGTTTTTTCCTGAAACCATGCACCTTTTTGGTTTACATTTTTGGTTAAATAGTATTCTGCCAGCGGGACGGCTACCCTATAATTGGTGGATTGAGAAAAGCTTTCTAAAAACCCAGGCTCAATTTCTGTCGCTTCAGTTTGATTGATTGCCATCAAAGCCGAACTGACAATCAAATAGGAGGAATCATTGGCAAACCTGCGAAAAGCCTGATAATATTTATCCGCGTTAAATGCGGAAAGCACATCTATGGCACCGGCTCTCACCGAATTCCGGACGTCCTCCTCGGCCAGCTGATACACTTTTTCTTCCAGATTAGCATCCTTTTCCATCCAGTCAGTGTGGTTCTGAACAATTCTCAACCCGGACTCCCGTACGGCCCAAAATTCATCTTCCAATGCTAGGGGGATTACTTTTTGAAGCTCATCCTCCGCCTCCCAAGCAGACAAACTATCCAATGCTTCATATCGGGCTACTCCAAATTCAGACTCCTGAAATTGGCGAAGCATAAATTCGGGGCTTAGCTCCTGTTGACGGACAGCCAACAAATCTTTTTTCTCGTCCATGTAGACTTGACTGACGGCTTCCTTATTTTCCAAAGCAAACTGCTGAAAAGCCTGATCAAGCACAAAGACCTTCTCTTGTCTTTTCCCATCCGCATACCAGCTCACAGTAAACGGAATTCGGTAAAGCGGCGTAGTTTCCAAATTTTGTTTTTGACTTACTGAAATTAAAAGATTCTCCGGCACCGAGTAATCGACTTCAAAAGCAAGCAGAGGGTGTCCTTTATCCAAAAACCATTGGTTAAAAAACCAATTTAAGTCTTCCCCACTCACTTCCTCCAAGGCCAATCGAAGGTCATGCACCTCCACGCTATTTAATGCATTTTCAGTTAGGTAATGCTTGAGTCCTTTGAAAAATAATTGATCTCCCAGATGGATTCTTAGCTGATGGAGAACCCAGCCTCCCTTGGAATAACTGTGGGAATCAAACATATCCTCGGCAGAAGCATACTGAAAGCGAATCAGATCGACTTGCTTATTATCTGCCTCCACCAGGTAATTTTCCAACTCAGTCATCAACTTCAGCTTCGCTTCATCCTCCCCGTATTTGTATTCATGCCAAAGAAATTCACTGTAATTGGCAAAGGCTTCATTCAGCGTGAGATTAGCCCAGGATTCAGTGGTAACGTAATCACCAAACCACTGATGAAAGAGCTCATGAGCAATAATGTAATCCCATTCCGAATCGATGGCTTCCCGCTCATCCAACCGGAGCTCTTCCATAAAAATAGAAGCGGTAGTATTTTCCATCGCCCCAGAAACAAAGTCCCTAACTACAATTTGATCGTATTTTTGCCAGGGATATTCTACTTCAAGTAATTTCTCAAAGTACTGAATCATTTCCGGTGTATGCTCAAAGACTTTTTTGGCACCCGCTCCATACCCCTTCTCTACATAATAGCCGAGAGGAATTTCTTTATACCTGTCCGAGACTTTTTCAAATTCCCCGATTGCCAAAGCAACTAAATACGGTGCATGAGGCAAATCCATCAGCCAAGTATCCACTCGAAGGCCCTCTTTTCCCTTTTCCTGTTGGATCAACTTCCCATTGCTTATGGAAACCATTGTTTCAGGAACCTCAACTTTGATTTGGTGGGTAAATCGCTCATTGGGTTCGTCTATCGTCGGAAACCACTTAGAATTATGTGCAGTCTCCCCTTGGGTCCATATCATGGTGGGTTTAGCGTCTATCGAGTCCAGCGGATCGATAAAATACAATCCTTTGGTATCTGTGATTGCGGCACTTCCTTGGCCAGAATTTCGCTCTGGAAAAGCCCGATAGCTCAATCGAAGCTGAATGGTATCCCCGACTGAAACCGTATCTGGAAAATAAACCAGCAACTCACGCTCATCATAGCGGTAGCCAAGGGATACTTCCTTTTCACCATCCATCAAGCTTACTTTCCCCCACTCAAAGTCCTGAGCATCCAACTTCATCGTTTTTTGTGGGCGAGCGTAAGGCGTCAAGGTCAATCGTGCATCTCCAATGACTACCTGCTGGTCAAAATCAAAACCTACCGATAAATCCATGTGAACCAAATCCATCAGTCTGGGTGCTGCAGCCCGGTAGGAGGTAAGCTCAGTTTCCTTTTGTTTCACTAATCGAATGGAATCCTGATTGATTTCGGCCATAACCTCTACTTCTGGTTTTTGAGGATTAGCTGGGAGCGCTGGAGTCGGCTGTGTCGACTTACAGGCTAGTTGAAAAAAAATTAGCGCAAATCCCGAAATTCTAATCGTGAATTGCAAAATATTCTTTGGCTTGGTAATCATTTATTTGATATTTGGAGTAGAAATAAGCTCGGGTCCCTGAGCTTGACAACAATAGCGACTCAAATTAGCAGGAATGTTTTCAGTTATCCTCAACGAAAAGACGTTTTCGGTCGAAAAATCCGACAAAAGTCTCAAAGTAAACGATCAAATCCTGGATTGGGATGTCCAATGGATTTCCGACCGTAAAATTCACTTGATCAAAAACAATTCCTCCATGGAAGCGGAGCTAGTAAGTCTGAATCGGGAAGAAAAAACCCTTCAAATCAAGCTGGCAAACAAGATTGTGGAGGTACAATTAAAAGATAGATTCGATCTATTGCTGGAAGAGCTTGGCATGACTGACCTCAATCAAAGCAGTATTCAGGATATCAAAGCTCCTATGCCGGGCTTGATTCTGGACTTAAAGGTAGCTCCTGGAGACGAGGTGAAGAAAGGTGATGTAGTCTTGATATTGGAAGCCATGAAGATGGAAAACATCATCAAAGCTCCCGGGGATGGGATCGTCAAAGAAGTAAAAGTCTCGCTCAAACAAAGCGTGGAAAAAAATCAAGTGATGATCACCTTTTAATTTTTTGGCGCAGGAATTGAACCGTGCACTTTTGGGCAAATTGAAATTTTGACTAGCATTCTGAATGGAAGAAATTATATTTGTCCGGTTATTTTTGCAAAACCAATACTTGCACTCTTTTGAAAAAAACGACACCTATGAAATACAAAAGAATCCTCCTCAAACTCAGTGGAGAAGCCCTAATGGGAGATAAAAGCTACGGAATAGATCCCAATCGGCTCCAGCAATACACCCAAGAAATCAAGAAAGTAAAAGAAATGGGGGTAGAAATCGCCATTGTGATCGGAGGAGGAAATATTTTCAGAGGAGTACAGGCCGAAAAGTCCGGCATCGACCGAGTACAGGGAGATTACATGGGCATGCTGGCCACACTAATTAATGCTATGGCCTTACAAAGCGCCTTAGAGCAAGCTGGAATGTTTACCCGCCTGATGTCCGGGATTAAAATTGAATCGGTCTGTGAACCTTTCATCCGAAGAAGAGCGATTCGCCACTTAGAAAAAGGTAGAATTGTTATTTTCGGAGCAGGAATTGGTAATCCTTATTTTACCACCGACTCCACGGCAAGCTTAAGGGCGATCGAAGTGGAAGCGGATGTGGTCTTGAAAGGGACCCGCGTAGATGGCGTTTACACCGCAGATCCCGAAAAAGATGAGACTGCTACCAAATACCAAACCATCTCGTTTTCGGAGGTCTATGAAAAAAACCTCAATGTGATGGACATGACGGCCTTTACGCTTTGCCAGGAAAACAATCTGCCCATTATCGTTTTTGATATGAATAAGGCCGGCAACTTAAGCAAACTGGTCGAAGGAGAACAAATCGGAACACTCATCACCTCACTATAAATTAATCATGGAAGAGATCGAATTATACCTAGAAGAGGCAAAAGAAATGATGCAAAAAGCGGTGGACCATACCGCTGCTGAACTGTTAAAAATTCGTGCGGGCAAGGCCATGCCTAATATGCTAGACGGTATCCTGGTCATGTATTATGGATCCCCTACTCCGCTGAATCAAGTTTCCTCAGTAACCACTCCAGATGCGCGGACCTTGGCAATTCGCCCATTTGAGAAAAACCTGATCGGAGAAATCGAAAAAGCCATCATCAATTCGGATCTGGGGCTAGCTCCGCAAAACAACGGTGAAATGATCATTCTGACCATCCCGACTTTGACGGAGGAGCGTCGGATTACTTTGGTCAAAAATGCGAAAAACGAAACCGAAAATGGAAAAATTTCCATTCGTACCATCCGAAAAGACACCAATGATGCATTGAAAAAACTCAAAAATGACGGAGTTTCTGAGGATGACATCAAACGCGCCGAAGACAAGGTCCAAAAACTTACTGATCAATACTCAGCCAAAATTGACGAGTTATTGGTTAAAAAAGAAGCCGATATCATGAAAGTCTAAAGACGATAAAGCATATTTCAAAAGCCACTTTTCAAAAGAGAGTGGCTTTTTTATTTGGCTTTTAAAAAGCCAGAAATCTAATCAACTGGTAATGCCTTACAGAATCTCATTCTCTCAATCCCAGAATTTAGCTAAAAGCAGGAACTCAACTTCACGTATTTAGCTAAATTTATGAAGTTGGCTTCCTATCAATCCAAATCCCCTAAAATTTTCAGCAAAACCTATCCCAATTCCAGCTTTAAGGTAATCTACCCGGATAATTTTTATGAATTAACCGATTTGGGATAGCTCCAACTATTCCTTTCAAACGCATCCTTCAGAAAGAGGACCCCATTTTTAGCTTTGCATGATCAATACTGTTTCTAGAGGGTTAATTCAATACTCTTATTAAACACCTCCCCGTCCAGTGTCAATCCTTCGATTCGAATTCGCAATTGCCGGACTCCGTGGGGAATTTTAACCTGAACGCTGAAAACACCATCGTCAGTCTTTGCATCAGGTTCCCAGAAAATGGTTGGTTTTTTCTTTAAGTATTGGTCAGCTGGGGGATTTTTGGGAAACTCCTCGAATTCGGTAAAACCTAAGACATCAAAAAGCTGAAAACCTTTAGAATTAAAGTTGCGGCTTCTTTCTTCTCTGATTCTTTCACCACGTTTGGTTTCAAGTATCACTACTCCTGAATACCCTGCCATTCCAAATACCCCCGCGCCGAATGTATAAATTCCTACAGATTTTATTTCTTTAGGAACATAGGAATTAATCATATCCACAAATTCTTGGTTTTCAAGAAAAGGAAACTTGGAACCATCTATAATCAAAAGCGGTGCTCCAGTTCTTTCTCCGTAGCTATAATTGCCAAATTTTAAACTATTTGAATTAAAGCCCATGCGCGTTAAAACTGTCATCATATTTAAACTCATCGCTAACTGATCCTCAGTCATTACCCTATCTGGCTCCCCATATCCATACCAGTCAGATTCTTTCGCAACCTCTTTTTTAGCCTCTTTAACAAACTCCTCCAAAAGGATGTAATCGCCTGCTGCATCGAGAATATCTTCATCAGTCGGAAGAGATGCTTTCTGGTAGGGAATTCTTGGAAACTCCGAAGGAGGATCCGGTTTTCCCAAGGAGTCCAGCCTGACCGAGCCATAGGGTTTTCGTTTACTGTCCATTGCCGCCACTGCGATCTGGGCAGTATCCTTGAAATATAATCCCGTTGCCCAAAACCTCCCTGCCGAATCCGTGTCCACCTGTCCGTAATCCTCCAAGTCTCCCCGAACTATGGTAATGGGATTGATCAGGGGACGGCGTTTTTTGTCCGGAATAAACTGACCCTGAATGGATATCCCGTACTCGACGGGATGGGATAGCTCAGTCCCAACGTCTTCCGGTAGGGCAGTATCCAGCCAGTCCATGGCCTGCTCCAAACTGTTTATTCGGGGGAATTCCCGCACATACTCCGCATCTGTGATGCTAAGGATAAATTCCCCGTCGATGGGATTGTCAAAACCATCCTTCAGGGCCAACTCCAAATCCATTAGCCTATAGCTTAGCGAATCCCTGAGGGTATAGGAGGAACTCACCTGAATTTCCCCAAAATATTCCACCGGATCAGGAAGATCTATTGTGGGAAAATATCCCAGCTCCATTACCACAAAAGGGGTCAAGAATTCATCCAATTGTCCAAAGTTCCGGCTCCAATGGGTATAGGCTCTAAGGGCATAATCCCCCGGCTTCAAATCCTCTGATAAAACCAAGGCTCCGGAAAGCTTCCCTTCCCGGACAGGAAAAGTAGCCGATTGGATGACTTCTGCCTTGGAGTCCAACAAGTCCACATAGACTACCCGGCTGAGTGAATCTTTCAGGGTAGGTTCATGGTAAAGCATCCGTCCCCCGAGCCAAGCGGTCTCTCCGGGATAAAAATAGGGCTTGCTGGTAGTTATCCATGCCTTTTCCCGTAAGCGGTTCAGTTTGGAAGAAGGATCGTTGAGGATTTCGTTTGGTGGTTGTTGGGCCAAAAGTCCCGATTCTGGAACAAAATCCAGCGGCAAGGTCCGGGCTACCCGCTGCCGACTCAGATAGCCCGAGAGCATCAGCTGGGTGGGATTGATCAGTACCCCTCTGCGATCGATGTCATAAAAGCCCAGAGGGGCTTCGATCCAGCTGAGGGCATGATACACATCTCGGTAATACTGGTTGGGCCAGGGCTTATCCAGGTGGTGGATTTCCATCTTTCCGGGTAGAAAGATCCTGAAATTGCCATTTTCCAAAGGTTTTCTCAGCAAAGAGTCCTTGCTGACAGCAAGAATGGACTCATCCAATTCTTCATAAAACTCGTTGGTGCGTCTTCTGTCCATCCTTTCCGGCAAAACCCGATAGAGTTTAAATTCCACAGAATCCGGCGCATTGAGCAGGATGGACTGATTGAGGCTACGGATAGATCCCTGATAGTTTGCAGCCCTGGCTTCCGCCCAGCCTTGGGATTCCTCGGCATCTGTGGGATTCAGCGGTTCGAAAAATACCTGACCGTAAAACCGGGATCCGTTTCGGATAAGACGATAATCCTGAAGATAATAATCGATTCGGTACCCCAGGGCGCGGTTGATGATTTTCAGGGGTTCCCGGGCGCTAGCCCGGAGGTAATTTTGTCCCCTTTTCGGTTTTATCTTTTCAAATTCCACCACCCAGGGGTTTTGGATTTCGATTTGGGATTTATACGGGTCATCGGGCACCGCCAAAAAAACTTCCTCAAACCTTCGGAATTCGCGTTGCCAGGCTTTGTCGCGTTTAGCCTTGAGCTCTACTTCAGAAAGACCAGACTCCTGAAATGCAAGTTCAAAGTCCACCTTTAGCTCATTTTTGTTTTCAAAGGAAACCGTCTTCACCTCAGTGACATACCCGACAAATGAGGCAACGATCTCGATTTCGTCGGGGAAAGTTCCTATGAGCATAAACCGGCCTTCCTCGTCTGAGGCCGCGCCCAAGGTGGTATTGTTGACAAATACATGGGCAAAGGGAAGGGGAAGCCCAGATTCTTTTTCGAAAACCGTTCCCCTGATGGTTTGCCCGGAAAGAATTTTAGCTGAAAAAAGAAGTAAGATCAAAAAAAGGTTTCTCATCGTAAAGCTTTTACTTAATGGAATTGAATCTACTTGTTTTTTAATTAACTATTCCATTCAAAAGGCAAATTCTAAACCTTCCTTTTCAGAATCAGATTTTTAACCTTCTCTGATTTCCCCTATCGGAGTAGTCATATCGTTTCGGTAGACTAGGTGTTGTTTATTCGTCCTAAAAGCCGACCCTAGACTAAAATCATTCACAAAATGATTGCTTAAGTCCTTATCCTGCCCTACTATTTTTACCAATTTCTAATGGGTTGTTAAAACCTATTTACGAATAATCTACTTTAACCGGTCCACATCCTGCTACCTGAACAATCAAAAAACAAAGCAGCTCCTAATTTTATATCAGGAATGCTTTTCTCATAAAATCAAATTTTCCGAAAACAAATAATTTCAAAGTTATCATATCATGCCGGGATCGAACATCAAAAAAGCTTTTGTAAAACTTAGGAGCGAGAGGCCGGTCCACGACGATTGTCGGAAAAAAGGTAGGCATACTACGCCTAATCCCAAAATTGATTTTTCTACACCCAGATGGGAAATCCGAAGAAAATTAGAACAGAAGAGTATAAGTCAGAGAAAACCTAAAAAAACCAACCCTTAAGACTTGCTTTGAGATAGAAATAAACTACTCAATACGAATAAAGGTCGCCACCCCAAAGCGGGCTCCGCCTCTCAGGTACTTTCCATTTTCAAAACCGGCCCCAAATTCCACCCGAAATATCCGGAACAGATTATCAAGAGAATAGCCCAACTCCACATAATGGGGAGAGTTTTCGGTTTTGAGGTAATTGAGGAAAATATTTTCCCGCAATCCCGAAAACCGCAGCATCGGCAATTGAGTTAAGAGGAATTTTCGGAATTGGTAGTGGAAAATTCCAGTCAGATAGGTCGAATTTGTACTGTATCGATAGTAATCCATGAAACGGAAGTTGGAAGCTGGACCAAAATTGGAAAAGATCGTCCGGTTGCCTCCAAAGTGGGCAAAATCCTGAAAGTATACCCGTTCCCGGTTGAGGAAGGTACCCGCAGTAATATTGAAATCAAACTTGCCACTGACTCCAAATTTAAAGTCATGTTCGATCCCGAGTTCCACCTGATCAAAATTAGCCGCATCATTGCTTTGGAAAAAAGAAGGAATGGCCTTATTGTAAGTTGCTCTGATTAAAGGGGAGCGATCCGTGATTGGATATTTTCGACCGTTTGAAATTCCATACCGAATACCCGGTCTCCATTCTAGAGAGAGATTAAGTTTGGCTATTTGGTGCGTTAAAAAAGCTTCTTGACCCGCTTCCACATTTTCGGGTTGATTGGAGGTATAGCTTCGCTCGGGTTTATTGTACCAGCTCAGGTCTGAGTTATTTGAAAGTGACCGACGCTCAGCCAGCGTAAAATTCAGCCGATAAGTTAGGCCGTAGTTCACCCGATGATACCAGTAAATTTTGGCAAAATCCTGCTCATAGAGTTTCATGTAATTTTGTCGAAACAGCAAGGAATAAAGCGCATTCACTTGCTCATTGATCGGCTCACCCCCGTTAAACTGCTCGATAAATCGCCCGCCTTCTACTCCCCAGGTTTTGCCGGAGATAGACTCGGTAGTTGACCACCTAAAATTAGTCTTACCATAAAAACGCTTACTGGCAAATCCGTAGCGAAGTTCCGGTTCAATATTGAAACTCTTGCTGAATCTTACGGTGCTGTCGGTTTGAGCTTGATTCGAAAGTTTTCGATAGAAGAGCTTCATCCCTACTTTCCATCCCTCCACGGTATTGAAGGAGAATTTGGTCCAATTTTGATCAAAACCCAAACTTTTCCCCTTTCCAAAACTATAGCTCGCACCATTCAAAAAATCCAAAGGCCGGTATTTCCTCCGGGCTTTTTTAGCCACTGAATCCACCTCACTTACTTTGGCTGCCTCTACTGTGGCCAAACTATCATCCCGTTGATACCCTTGAATTTCACTTGCTGTCAGTGGAACAGGCCTGATACTATCCCAGTAACTTAAATCTCGCTTTTTGGCCATAGAGTCCACCTTGTAGTAGCGCTCGGTGACCACATCCTCCTCCTGTTTTTCTTCCAAAAGCTCCTTTTCATAAGCATTGATCAGCTTACGGTATTCCTTCCGTGTTTTGGGTTCCTCGGCCGTGAGCTTTTCTAAGGTTGAAAGACCTTCAGGAAGGTTTACCGTGGATTCAGGAACTTCCTCTACTTTTTCATCTATAATATCGGGAGTTTGAATTAAGTCAGGATTGAGGATAATTTCATAATCATTGGTAGATGCCAAATAGTTGAACTCTCCCTCGAAACCAAAAAATTTGCCTCCAAATCGATAGGTATGGGTAAAGGGCATCCACACATTTTCGGCCACTTGCGCATATTGTTGCTTGGCCTCAATTTGAAAACCTAAATAAGAGGTTTTCAAATCCAAACTATGAATTGCCCACAAATCCTCGATGATGTAGATATGGCCCTCAAATACCTGTTCTCCTCTTGAACGTGGAGTAACTCGGATTTTTGACACCAATACCTCCTGATCAAAAAAGCTGCCTTCGTATCGGAATTTATAGTATTGAAAAGCCATCCGCGAAAGAGGGGAAATAATTTCGTTGATTTTATCCTGATAAAAACTCGTTTGAATATAGGGTGCCGGTGAGGTGGATTGATTGTCCCCGTTAGTTCGGATCGAAATTACCTCCTCCTCAACCTTGTCGGGTTGGGTAAAGGTAATTTTTGAAACAGACTCCGAGGTGTAGGCTTCATTCAGGTTAAGTCCTTCCTTTTTCAGTGTATTTTTTAAAAAGAATGGAGCATCGGTTAGTTTACCCGTTCCTTTTAGATAAACCATCATGGAATAGGCATCAAGTTGACGTCGATGGTATTTGGCTTTGGTGATAGCTTTGCGCATGATGGTAAGGGCAGGATCCTCCTGTCCTGCCCTTACCTCCACCTCCGCTAAGGTATAGTCTTGAGGAGTCAATTTTACGTTCAACGATACCCAATCATCAGTTACAATGACCGTCTCAATAACAGACTTGTATCCCAAATACTGAAACAATACATCATAGGCTCCGGAAGGGAGCTTGAGTTCAAAATTTCCCTCTTCATTAGATGGAACCCCTTCACTAATATTCCGAACATAGACTGAGGCAAAACTCAAGGGATTACCTTGATCGTCAGTTATTTTCCCTTTGATCCCTTGAGAGAAGGAAATCGAAATGGTCAAAAAGAACAGACCCAACACCATCATCATTTTTAAAAAAGAAACCATAACCCTTGAATTTTTCCGAAGATTGGCGATTAGACCCAAATCCCAAAACGAGACCCTTAAATTTAAGATGCTTTAAGAAGCAAAAAGGTTTGCTAGACACAGAAATAAAAGCTGAATTTCAATTCTTACAGAATAAATATTTAATCAAAACAAAAGGACTTCTTTAAATTTTTTAAAAATGTGGAAATCAGGCTGAAAAACGAACATTTGAAAAAACAGGTGAATTTTCGAATAATTAATAAAAATGGTTTTTTTTAATTATCCGTAAATGGAAATCGATTTCCATTAGTGTCTTTATACTTAATTTAACAATTCACTAACAATTCATTAAAATATACATTATTCTGTTAATTGTCTGTTTTTCAACAATCACTAAAGCCATTTGTTAACAATTGCAAAATTAAAATTAATGCGTCACATTAGGTTTGAAATTAAGTACTCATACCTATTTCGCTTTTTCAAAAACAAAAAACCCTATGAGAAATTATTTACAAAAAGCAAAGACATTGATGCTGGCGATCACGCTCCTTTTTGGAGCTACGCTAGTAGCCAATGCCCAAAGTAGAACCATCACGGGTACTGTCCTGGATGCTTCCTTTGGAGACCCTGTTCCAGGTGCGACCGTCTTGATCAAAGGCACCACACGTGGCGTGCCTACCGACCTTGACGGGAAGTTCACGCTGGAAGTAAGACCAGGAGATGAAATTCTCGTGGTATCGTTCGTCGGTTACCTCACTCAAGAAGTAGAGATTGGTAGCCAAAGTACCTTCACTATCAACCTCGAAGAAGATATCCAAAGTCTGGAAGAGGCGGTAGTCATTGGTTATGGTTCTCAAGATAAAAAGGAAATTACCTCTGCAGTAGTGGGTGTTTCACCGGAGGACTTCAACCGAGGTAATGTGTCTAACCCGGCTCAATTGCTACAAGGTAAAGTAGCCGGTCTATCCATCACTCGACCAGGTGGTAACCCTAATGCCGGATTCAATATTCGTCTTCGTGGTCTTTCCACTTTCGGGGCAAACTCTTCCCCATTAATTGTATTAGATGGCGTCATTGGAGCATCCCTGGAAAACGTTGACCCCAATGACATTCAGTCTATCGATGTATTAAAAGATGGTTCTGCCGCAGCAATCTACGGTGCGAGAGGTTCATCGGGTGTGATTTTGATTACGACCACCAAAAAAGGAAGTAAAGAAGGAAGAGCTGAAGTCAACATCAACTCGTTTGGAACGTTGGATCAAGCCGCTAATTTGATCCCCATACTTTCTGCAGAGGAATTTGTGGCAAGAGGAGGTACGGATTTTGGGAGCGAAACCGATTGGAGACAAGAGCTAATCCGTGATGCTTATTCTTACACGACCAATGCCAGTGTTTCCGGTGGATTTAATAATACGAATTACTTGGCTGCTGTCAACTATCGTAGCAATAACGGGATCGTAAAAGGCTCATCCAATGACCGGATCAATACCAGAATCAATCTTTCTCAAGCTGCTTTTGATAATAAGTTGAGAATGAACGTAAACCTATCTTTCAGTACGATTGAATCAAACTCCATCAATGATGCGGCATTCAGATATGCGACTATTTACAATCCAACTGCGCCTATTTTTGAGGATACTGAAGATGCTAATGAACGATTTGGAGGCTATTTCCAACGCGACCTATTTGACTTCTACAATCCGGTAGCGATGATCAATCAGCAAAAATTCAGAAACGAACGAAAGACTGCCTTGACCTCTTACCGTGCGGAATATGATATTTTACCGAATTTGACGGTTTCAGCGCAGTATTCTGAAGACAGAAGTAATGATTTGATTGGTGGTTTCTGGTCAAGACAAGATTTTCAAGTAGGCTTAGGATCTAGAGGTTCTGCAGAACGAATCACCAATGACAGAAGACAACAAATCTTTGAATCCACTCTTCGTTATGAAGTTGATCTATTTGATGGATTGAATTTGGCATTGTTAGGTGGAGTGGGTACTCAAACCACCAAAAATCAAGGATTTGGAGCAAGATCCAGACAGTTTCTTTTTGATACTGGCTGGGATAACTTAGGGGCTGGAGCGATTCGTGTAGGTAACTTTACCAACATGTACTCCTATGCTAATGAGGATCAATTGAACTCTATCTTCGGTAGAGCAAACTTCAATTACAATAATTACTTATTTGTCTCAGCATCGGTAAGGGCAGAAACCTACTCTGGTTTTGGACCTGAAAATCAAACCGGAGTGTTCCCTGCATTCTCTGTAGGATCAGACTTTACTCAGTTATTCGACATGGGTGTATTTTCTCAATTCAAGCCTAGAGTATCCTATGGCGTGACCGGTAACCTACCTCCTTCTCCAACCCTTGCCCTGGGAGTTTTCGGAAATGGAAACCGAATTGACTTGGATGGTGACCCTCTGACTACTGATGACGTGTATGTTGGTATCGTACAAAACTCCAACCCGAACCGATTTTTGAAGTGGGAAACCAAGCGAGAGTTTAACGTTGGGCTTGACTTTGGAATATGGGACAATAAGGTAACCGGTAGCATGGACTACTATACCCGAAATATTTCAGACTTGTTATTCAATGTACCCGTAGGAGGTGGACCCAATATTTTTGATCCAGGACGATTCAATACCGTAGGTAGCACCTGGGTCAATTTGGCCGATTTGAGTAATGCAGGATTTGAATTTGCAGTTGCGGTAAACGGACTAAACCTCAGAGAGGTTGTTTGGACACCGAGCGGTAACTTCACCATCTATCAGAAAACTCAAATCGAAAGCTTGTCTGCTTCAGGTCTTGGTTTTGATGAGTTGCGTTTTGCAACGCCAGGCTCTCCAGGACAAAACAACAACCCAATCATCTACAACCGAGTAGGCCAGACTTTGGGTGACATTTATGGACCGAGATTAGAAGGCATTTCTGAATCTGGCGAATACATCCTTTCAACCACCAATCCAGATGAATTTGAACGATTGGGTAACGGACTTCCAAAAGGTGAGTTTGGTTTTGCCAACAACTTCGCTTGGAGACAGTTCACCTTAAATTTCTTCTTAAGAGGAGTTTGGGGTCATGACTTGTACAACTCCTACAGAGGATTCTATGAAAATGCAGACGGGGCTTCCGTGACTTGGAATTCGGTAGTTACCGATAAAACGCCTACTGATCCCTTCATTACTTCTACTCCGACCTTCAATAGTTCCTATGTAGAAGATGCAAGCTTTGTCCGTCTGGACAACATGGAAATTGGTTATAACTTCAAAACCAATTCCCCCAATTTAGGTTCTTTAAGAGTATACTTTGCTGGACAAAACCTGTTTACCATTACCAACTATTCAGGAATTGATCCAGAGGCAAGAGTAACGGATTTGGAAAACGGAGATGGATTTACCACTTCGCTTTCTCCGGGTATTGAGCGAAGAAATACTTATTTCCTTACTCGCTCATTTACCCTAGGCCTTTCTTTAAACTTCAAATAATCAATCAAAATACAGAGATATGTTTAAATCATTTAGAAAAACCTTTCTTTTGATCCCTGCGACATTGATGCTGGGATCATGCTGGGAGTTGGATCAAGAGGTGCTGGATGGGATTACGCAAGAAGAGGTAAATAATAGCAACAATCCGGTATTGATTGATGTCTTGAAAGCCTCTGCCTACTCTCGAATCGTCGGGAGCTGGGGATCTCATAACAGTATTTGGTCCATTTACGAAGTCTCTTCTGACGAGATGGCAATCCCCCAAAAGGGAGCCGATTGGGAAGATGGCGGATTATGGCTGAGAATGCACAGACACACTTGGCAGCCTTCTGACGAAGCCTTCAACAATTCTTGGGCTTATTGTTACACCGCAATTGGTGAGATCAACAACCTGATTGTAGCTTACCGGGACGTAGAGCTACTCACCGCAGAATTGCGTGTGTTAAGAGCTTTGGTGTATTCTTGGCTGATCGACAGCTTTGGTAATGTCCCCATCATCACTGAGGATGACTTGGAGGGAAACCCCTCCAATAATTCTCGACAAGAGGTATTCGATTTCATCGAAGCTTCCATTTTGGAAAATGTGGATTTACTACCAAAAGAAGATACCAAAACGACCTTGAATTACTATTCTGCACATGCTGTTTTGGCAAAGCTTTACCTAAACGCGGAAGTCTACACGGGAACTCCAAGATGGGCTGATGCAGAAGCAGCTGCAGACGTGGTGATCAATAGCGGGCTTTACTCTCTTTCTCAAAACTATTTTGCAAACTTTGCAACTAGAAATGGAGGTTCAACAGAAAATATCCTGACCCTGCCTTATGATGAGAATAACGCTGGAGGGTTCAACATCGCACAGATGACACTCCATTATTCAAATCAGGCTACTTATGATTTACAAGAGCAGCCTTGGAATGGATATGCTTCACTGGAAGAGTTTTACAATTCCTTCGATGATGAGGATGTCCGAAAGAACTCTTTCCTTGTAGGACCACAATTTGCTTCGGATGGAACCCGACTCAATGACATCTCCGCTGAAGATAGTGATCCCGACGGTGAGCCATTAACCTTCACTCCAGAGATTAACCAATTAGCCCCAAACGCGCTAAGACAAGCTGGTGTTCGGGTAGGAAAATATGAAATCGCCTCTGGTGCATCTTCGAACCTAAGTAATGATTATCCTTTGATCCGATTAAGTGATATGTATCTGACCAAAGCAGAAGCTGCTTTCCGTCAAGGAAATGCATCTGAAGCGCTTGAGCCATTCAATATGGTTAGAGAACGAGCCGGTTTGGACCCATTAGGTGCATTAACTTTGGATGATATTTTCAACGAAAGAGGATTTGAATTCTTCGCTGAAGCATCCCGAAGAACTGACCTGATTCGATTTGGAAAATGGAATGAGCCATGGTGGGAAAAAGGGCAATCAGAGCCATTCAGAGCTTTATTCCCTATTCCTTTGCAGCAAATCAATGCTAACCCTACGCTGACTCAGAATCCAGGTTATTAATAGTCTAACCAAATAAGCTAAAAGGAAGTGTACCAATGTGCACTTCCTTTTTTTTAAATCACCCATGAAACCCAGGATAATTTTCTTCCTGCTAAATATTCTCTTTCTACTCTCCTGTGCTAAGGAGAGCGAGGAAACCCCTACACTTTTTTCTCGTATCGACTCCGATCTTAGTGGAATAGACTTTAGAAATGACCTTCGCTATTCCGAAGAAATCAATCCCTATACTTTCCGAAATTTTTACAACGGTGCAGGTGTTGCGTTAGGAGACATCAACAAGGATGGACTGATTGATATTTTTTTGGCCGGAAATCAAGGCTCAAACAAATTATATCTCAACCAAGGAGACTTTAAGTTCAAGGACATTACCGGGTCTGCCGGTCTGGAGTCCAACGGATATTGGACTACAGGAGTGAGTATGGCCGACATTAATGGGGATGGTCAAATCGACCTTTACATCTGCAAATCAGGCCCTCCAGGAGGTGAAAAACGACACAATGAGTTATTTATTAATCAAGGTGACTTGACTTTTAAAGAAATGTCCAAAGCCTACGGCTTGGATGATCAAGGTCTTTCCCAGCATGCCGTATTTTTTGATTTTGACAAAGACGGTGATTTGGACTTCTATCTCCTCAGCAACTCAGGGAGATCGGTAGGCATCTATGACTTACGCGAGGGACAACGGGAAACCCGGGACCCGGAGGGAGGAAATAAGCTGTATAGAAATGACGGAGATCATTTTACTGATGTGAGTGAAGAGGCAGGAATTTATGGCAGTAGCATTGGCTATGGACTGGGTGTTACTGTGGCGGATCTTGATGGAGACAATTGGCCGGATATGTACGTTTCCAATGATTTTTTTGAGCGAGATTACCTCTACCTCAACAATCAAGACGGGACTTTCAGAGAGATCCTGCCCGAAGCCATGCCTGAAATCAGTCTCGGATCAATGGGTGCGGATATAGCCGATTTGGATAATGATGGGCTTGCGGATGTTTTTGTGACAGAAATGCTGCCTGAAGATCTGGCTCGGATCAAAACCAAAACTCCGTTTGAAGAATGGGATAAATATCAGGCAAATTTCAAGGCAGGCTACCATCGTCAATTTACCCGAAACACACTTCAGAAAAATCTGGGCAAGCATCCGGAGACTGGTGAACCGCTTTTTGCAGAAATCAGCCGGTTGACTGGCATGCATGCTACGGATTGGAGCTGGGGAGCCTTGATTTTTGACGCGGATCTGGATGGGTGGAAAGATGTATTTGTGGCCAATGGAATTGTCAAAGACCTCACTGATTTCGACTTTGTAGACTTCTACCTGGATAAGCAAGAAGAGGCTCGGCAAAATAAATCTGATTCCCTGCTGATTAGCAAAATGATTGACGAATTCCCCTCCAACCCCTTACAAAACTACTGGTTCAAAAACCTTGGAAACTGGAATTTTGAAAACCAAGCGGCCACCGCTGGATTAGATCAACTCACCTTCAGCACCGGAGCTGCTTACGGAGATCTGGACAATGACGGTGATCTCGATTTAGTCGTAAATAATCTCAATTCAGAGGCTGGAGTTTATAAAAATAGAGCCATCGAACTTGGGCTGGGTAATTACTTAAAGTTTGATCTGGGTAGTGAATTTGGTGCTAAAATCACACTTAAAGTTGAAAATCAAACCTTCACCCAAGAATATCAAGCGGTGAAAGGCTACCTGTCCTCCGTTGACCCCTTGGTACATTTTGGATTGGGCAACTTCACCCTAGTCGACTCGATAATCATCGACTGGCCCAACAATCTCCAAAGTATCCTTACTGAGATTCCGAGCAATCAAACACTGAAATTGACCCAAGAAAGTATGCGGCCGGCCCAAGTTAAATCAGAATTAGCCCCCCCCTTATTTGCTAAAGTGAATCTCCCCCTTAACTACAAACACCAAGAAAGTGATTTTATAGATTTTGACCGGGATCGTTTACGATTTTGGGCGATCAGCAACGAAGGTCCAAAAGTTGAAATTGGAGATCTCAACTCGGATGGTCGGTCCGACTTGCTTTTGCCGGGAGCTAAAGGATTTCCCAGTCAGCTGTTTTTTCAGACTAAAGATGGCTCATTTACCACCCATCTTCTCCCCAATTCGGAAGAGAACAGCTTATCAGAAGACATCGGAGCGCATTTTTTTGATGCCAATCAGGATGGACATCTCGATATTTTGGTCGTGAGCGGAAGCATAGAATTTGGGGCGGGAAGTCCTCATTATCAAGACCGCCTGTATCTAAATGACGGCTCTGGAGCCTTCCCTTCAATTTCCCAAACTTTTCCCAGCCAATCCACCTCATTTGCCCTTTCCTTGGATTGGGATCAAGATGAAGATTTGGATTTGATTTTGGGGCAGCGTGCGGCTCCCTTTCACTATGGCGAAGCGGTAGGACTGAATCTCTGGGAAAATCAAGGAGATGGAAAATTTGTCCAATTCAATACCAAATCAAATCCGGCACTTTCTCAACTAGGAATGTTGACCTGCGGTGCACTGGCGGATTTGAATCAAGATGGGATGCCGGAATTGATTGTAGCAGGGGAATGGATGGGAATCAAGATTTTCACCACTGGGAATGGACAATTTGAGGAAATCACGGAGGATTTTGGATTAGCTAATACTCGAGGACTTTGGAATTCAATCCTCGTTCAGGATCTCAATAAGGATGGGCTTCCTGATCTATTGGCGGGGAATATCGGATTAAACAGTCGCTTAAACTCACAGAATACATTCACAAACCGAATGTTTATTCAGGACTTTGATCAAAATGGATCTTGGGACCCAATCCTAACCCGATTTGAAAACGGCAGGAATTTTCCGCTTTTAAGCAAAAATACGTTGATTCGTCAACTCCCTTATTTAAGAAAACAATTGACTACCTATGCCGCCTATAAGGACAAGTCCATGGAGGAGCTCTTTTCTCCCATAGTTCTCTCAAATTCCTTAATTTTGGAGCTTGACGTCCAGGAAACCAGCCTTTGGATAAATAATGGGAAAAGTGGTTTTGAAAAACAAGAATTGCCGGTAGAGGTTCAATTCTCCCCTGTCTATGCCAGCCATCTTGTCCAAGATTCAAAGGGGGATTCCTACTTGCTTTTAGGAGGAAATCAATCTCGGATCAAACCCGAACTTGGCAGCAATTTGGGAAGTTATGCTTGGGTACTAAAACAATCCCCTAAAGGAGAATGGGAAGTCCTATCCCCTCAAGCCAGTGGGATAGCCATCTCAGGTGAAATCCGAGATTTTGAAACCCTAGAAATTGAAAACAAACCACACATACTCGTTTTAAGAAATGATCAGGAACCGCTACTATTTACGATTCGTTAAACTTTCCTTTTTTCTCCTTCTTTTAGGAGCCTGCCAATCCGAATATCAAAAGATTGAAGAGCGGGAACTTGCCTCTGGAAAAGAAGTCAATGAACTCTTTCTGGGATTGCAATTGGGCATGGATCGAAAGGGATTTTATGAGACCTGCTGGGACCTGAACAAAGAAGGGATTTTGACCAATGGGCCGACTGAATTGTCGGTGGAATACATCCCCAAACTTCCTTCAGGGAATCCTGCCCGGATGCGTTTTTATCCTAAGTTTGAAGATGAAAAAATCTACCTAATGCCGGTAGAATTTACCTATGACGGCTGGGCACCTTGGAATGAGGAATTAGCTGTAGAAAAACTTCGAGCAGATGTGGTCAGCTATTTTGAAGAACTCTATGGAGAAGGTTTTTTTGAAGTGAGTAATGAGGATAAAAGCCTGATCGCCTTTGTCAAAATCGATGGGAACCGAAGAATTCGGGTTTTCAAAAAAGACCTATCCACCATCCGCGCTGAGATCGTTGATCTCAAGGTTCAAAAACAACTCGAAAAGGAAGCTTCATGAAAATAAACGCACTTTATTTAGCAAGTTTCGTCGGGCTTGTGGCTTGCTCAACCCCACAGGAAACTGCCCCCACCCTTTTTCAAGAGGTATCGTCAGAAAGCTCTGGCGTTTTCTTTAGCAATGATCTTTCCTTTGATGAAGATTTTAACATTTTCACCTACCGGAATTATTACAATGGTGGGGGAGTTGCGCTAGGAGACATCAACAATGATGGCTTGTTGGATATTTATTTTACCGGTAACCTGACTAGCAACAAGCTTTATTTAAATAAAGGAAATTTTCAATTTGAGGATGTTACTGAACAAGCGGGCGTTGGGGGAAATCGCGCTTGGAGTACCGGAGTATCCATGGCGGATATCAACGGTGACGGCTATTTGGACATTTACGTGTGCAACTCAGGGGATATCTCTGGAGACAATAAACAAAACGAACTTTTCATCAATCAAGGCGACGGCACGTTTACAGAAAAAGCCGAAGAATTTGGGTTAGCCGATCAGGGATTCTCCACACATGCAGTGTTTTTTGATTATGATAAGGACGGAGATTTGGATGTCTATTTGCTCAACAACAGCTACCAAGCCATCGGAAGCTTCAATAAAATGCAGAATGAACGTCCGAAACGAGATCCGGTAGGCGGAGATAAATTATTCAGAAATGATGGAGATCGCTTTACCGACGTGAGCGAAGAAGCTGGTATTTATGGCTCCATCATTGGCTTTGGACTGGGGATCACGATCGGGGATGTCAATCAGGATGGCTGGCCGGATATCTTTATTTCCAATGATTTTTTTGAGCGGGATTACCTTTACCTCAACAACCAAGACGGCACCTTTACTGAATCGTTGGAATCGGCTATGCGCTCCATTTCGGCCGCATCCATGGGGGCTGATATTGCAGATATTAACGGGGACGGTTTGCTCGATATTTTTGTCACAGACATGCTACCCGAGCCTTTGCCTCGACTCAAACAGGTGACCACTTTTGAGAATTGGGATAGGTTTCAGTTCAATAAAACCCATGGCTATCATTATCAATTCTCCAGAAATATGCTTCATATCAACAATGGAGATGGGACCTTTAGTGAACTGGGGCGAATGGCCAATGTGGAGGCGACTGATTGGAGCTGGGGAGCCTTGATTTTTGATATGGACAATGATGGCCTGCGAGATTTATTTGTGGCCAATGGCATCTATCAGGATATTACGGATTTGGATTACCTCAACTTCATTGATGATGAAGAGACCAAAATTAAAATCATCTCTCAACAAGGAGTGGACTACAAAGCCCTAATTGATCCCATTCCAATCCATCCCATTCCCAACTATGCCTACCAAAACTTGGGAGATTTGAACTTTGAAAATAAAGCGAGGGAATGGGGACTCGGCCAAGCCATACACTCCAATGGGGCAGCTTATGGGGATTTAAACAATGATGGAACACTGGACTTGGTAATCAACAATGTCAACCGACCTGCCCAAATCTTTAAAAATGCCCAGAAGGAAATTGCTCCAGCAAATAACTTTATCCAATTTCGCCTAGTTGGCAAGGGGCAAAATACCTTCGCCATCGGTGCCCAGCTAAAGGCAAAAGCGGGAGAGCAGGTGTTTTATTTGGAGCAAATGCCCAATAGAGGGTTCCAGTCTTCGGTGGACCCTAAACTCACCTTGGGATTGGGGGAAATCACCCAACTCGATGAACTGATCGTGACCTGGCCAGATGGATCACAGACGATTTTGGAAAATATTCAGGCAAACCAACTTCTTAAACTCCATTGGAAAGATGCTCAAGTGTATCAAAACCCGTCAAAAAAATCCCCGATGGGCATCAAGTTCGCTCAAGTGGATCAAAATCAACTCAACTACACGCATCAGGAAAATCCTTTTGTAGATTTTGACCGGGATCGATTGACCTATCACATGCTTTCTACTGAGGGCCCTGCTTTTGCCAAAGGGGATGTCAATGCAGACGGCCTAGAAGACCTTTACCTAGGTGGAGCAAAAGGAAATCCCGGCAAACTGTACCTGGCCACTCCAGTCGGTCGCTTTGTGGAAACAGAACAAGCAGATTTTCTTATCGATGCCGTTTCAGAAGATACCGATGCGGCTTTTTCCGATGTCAATGGAGATGGATTTTTGGATTTAATTGTGAGTTCAGGAGGAAATGAATCCCCTCGCAATGCTCCTGATTTGGCGGACCGGATCTACCTCAATGATCGTGGAGGTAACTTTACCAAAAGCCTAACCTCCGGGCTCCAACAAATCCGTGGCAGCAGTTCCTCTATTCAAGTCCTTGATCTCAATGAGGATGGTGCGGAAGACCTCATCATTACCGAGCGATTGGTCCCCTTTGTCTATGGCGCTCCTGCATCCAGTCAGGTTTGGATTAACGATGGAAAGGGAGGTTTCAGCAATCAAACCGAAGAACTTGCTCCTGATTTTAAGGAGGTAGGAATGATCACAGATGCGGCAATTTTGGATTGGGATCAGGATGGGTTGCAGGATCTGGTTTTGGTGGGAGATTGGATCGCCCCACTTTTTTTCCGAAATACCGGAGGAAAATTTGAAAAAATCGAAATGCCCGAAACGGATAAACTTAAGGGCTGGTATCGCACCGTGGAAATCGCTGACTTGAATGCAGATGGTCTTCCCGATATTCTGTTAGGAAATCAAGGACTCAATACCCGATTCAAAGCCAGTGCAGAGAAGCCCATTCGTCTCTACTTGAATGATTTTGATCAAAATGGCTCGATAGAGCAAATTTTTACCACTTCTGAATCCGGCAAACAAATTCCCTTTGTGCTTAAGCATGAACTGGAAAAACAAATTCCTGAAATCCGGAAGAAATACGTTCGTTACACCAGTTACAACAACCAAAGTCTAGATCAGATTTTTGATGCGGAAACCCTTTCCAAATCCATCATTGAAGAAGTCAATCAGTTTGAATCTGGCGCCTTGATTAATCGAGGGGCTGGAAAATTTGAATGGAAAGCCTTTCCCCGAATGGCTCAAAAAACCTGGACTTTCGCCATCGAACCCGTGGACTTGAACGAAGACGGAATTCTAGACTTAATTCTTGGAGGAAACCTTTTCGGAATCAAACCTGAAATCGGAAAGTCTGATGCTGGTTTTGGAGAAGTTTTGCTGGGGAAAGGAGATGGAACCTTCACCTTTTTGCCCAATGCACAGCATGGATTGCAACTCAAGGGGGATATCCGAGCGATTTCAAACTTGGGGAATAATCGCCTGTTGATCATCAAAAACAACGATTCGGCGGAATTTTGGAATTATGGGATTGACTAAAATTATTGGGTTTAACGGCTTATTGGCGGCGGGATTAATTTTTTTCTCTTGCCAAGAAGCACCGAAAGCGCCCCCCTTGTTTGAATTGCTTCCCGGTGATCAAACCGGAATCTCTTTTTCCAATGAATTAACCTCCAGCTCTGAACTCAACATTTTGGAGTACCTCTATTTTTATAATGGAGGGGGCGTGGCAGCTGGGGACATCAATAATGATGGTTTGATTGACCTGTATTTTACCGGAAATCAAGTCCCCAACCGGCTTTACCTCAACCAAGGTAAGCTCAAGTTTCGAGACATCACCGACTCTGCTGGTGTTTCCGGAGATGGAGGCTGGTCCACAGGAGTGACCATGGCTGATGTGAATGGAGATGGATTATTGGACATTTATGTCTGTCAAGTAGGAAATTTTTTAGGCCTAAGCGGGAAAAATAAACTGTATATCAACCAAGGAAACGAGACTTTCAAGGAAGTTGCCCAAGAATACGGGCTCGACTTTCAGGGTTTTGGAACTCATGCTGCTTTTTTTGACTACGACCGAGATGGCGATTTGGATCTTTACCTGCTCAACCATGGAGTCAAGTCGCCCGAGGTCTTTGTGAAAGCAGAAAACAGAATATTCCCTGATCAAAATGGGGATAAACTCTTCAAAAACCTGGCAAAGGAAGGAGGAAAAGGGTTTGAAGAGGTAACCGAGGAGGCAGGAATCTATTCTAGTATTTTAGGCTTTGGTTTGGGGATCAGTATCGAAGATTTCAATGCAGACGGATGGCCCGATATTTATGTTTCGAATGATTTTACCGAAAACGATTACCTCTACCTGAATAATCAAGATGGAACATTTGCCGAATTGTTGGAGAAACGGATTGCCCACACTTCCCGCTATTCCATGGGAAATGACGCCGCAGATCTCAATGGAGACGGCCTGCCGGAAATCATTACCACCGATATGCTCCCCGAAGACCCAGAGATCTGGATGAAGTCAGTCGGAGAAGACAAAGCGGAAGTATATGCAATTAAAAAAAATCTGGAATATGGCGATCAATACGTCCGTAACCATCTCCAGCTCAATCAAGGTGAACAAGGATTCAGCGAAATCGCGCTTTACTCCGGGGTTTTTGCCTCAGATTGGAGTTGGTCCCCCCTGCTGTTTGATATGGATAATGATGGGGTTACCGATTTGCATATTAGCAATGGCATCTTAAAGCGCCCAAACGATCTGGATTTTATCCAGTATTCTCAATCCATTGATCCAACCCTATCGCTGGAACAAGTTCGCCAAAAGCAAATCGACATGCTTCCTAATGTGAAGCTACCCAACTACACATTTCGAAACACCGGTGAGCTCAGGTTTGAGCAGGTAGCTAAAAATTGGGGTTTGGACCAGCCCAGCTACTCCAACGGCAGCACCTATGCGGATCTCGACAATGACGGAGACCTGGATTTGGTCATCAACAATATCAATCAGGAGGCATTTGTTTATGAAAACAAAAGTGAGCGACTCAATCATCAATTCCTGCGAGTCAAGCTTGAAACAACCAGCCTCAACCCCCAGGCAATCGGCGCTGAGGTCCGTATTTTTGCAAAACGAAAGCTCTGGAGACAGCGCCTGAGTACCAGCAGAGGATTTCAATCGGGAACTCCTGCCGAGTTGGTTTTTGGTTTGGGAAATACTCAAAAAATTGACTCTATATTGGTTCGTTGGCCCCAAGGAAATCTAGAAAAATTTGAAGGAGTAGCTTCCAATCAAGACCTGACCTTAAAACAAGGAGCTGGTACTCCCCAAAATGAAGAAATAAGTAAACCGGCGACCGATGGATATTCCTTCCCCATCCACTGGCAACACCAAGAAAAAACCGAGCGAGAAGAAACTATCCGAGAATACCTGATTCCTAAAAGCTTTGCCAATCGAGGACCCGCCGCTGCTTTAGCTGATGTTAATGGAGATGGGCTAGATGACGTTTATTTGGGTGGTGCCAAAGATCAAGCAGGAAGTCTTTTTTTACAAAACAAAGACGGGAGCTTTCAGGCAGTGCCCCATCCGATTTTTGAGCAATTGGCAAGAGCAGAGGATGTGACAGCGGAGTTCACCGACCTAAATGGAGATGGATATCTCGACTTATATGTGGGAAGTGGAGGAAATGAAGCAGAATCTGGGAATTTATTTTTGTTTGACCGAATCTTTCTTGGCAATGGAAAGGGAGATTTCACCTTTTCCCCAACTGCTCTCCCGCCCATCGGGGAAAATACGGCAAGCCTGGCCATTGAAGATGTAAATGGAGATGGGGCCTTAGACATTTTCGTCGGCGTTTCCAATGTACCGGGAGATTATGGCGCTAATCCAAAAAGCTATTTATTAGTCAACAATGGCTCAGGTCAATTTCAAGAGGCCACTGCTGCATTTTTTGGATCCAACACAGAATTAGGAATGATTAATTCAGCCCAATGGGCGGATCTAACTCAAGACGGCAAAAAGGAGTTAATCTTGGCTGGGGATTGGCAAAACATACGGGTATTCAGGCTTTCAGAAAATCAGCTCCAAGAAATCTACCTAGCAGGCCTTGAGCATTCTTCAGGCTGGATCAACACCCTAAAACCGGCTGATCTAAACGGTGATGGATTGATGGATTTGATCGTGGGTAACTTGGGATTAAACACCAAGCTCAAAGCAAGTCCTGAAAAACCCATTTGGCTGTATCATTCGGATTTTGATCAAAATGGTCAATCCGACCCGATCATCTTTCATTACATGCAAGAAAAATTGGTTCCTTTTGCCACCCGTGATGATCTAATCAAGCAAATCCCTTCCATCAAACGCCTACATCCGAGTTATACAAGCTATGCCCAACTCAAGTCACCCGAATCCCTTTTTGGAGCTGAACTCTTAGAGCAAATCAAGCCCAAAAAAGCGGTAGAACTCCGCTCAGGAGTGTATTTTCAGCAAGCAAATGGAAGTTTTGAGTTTGAACCATTTCCCTGGGAAATCCAGTTAAGCCCCCTACAAGCTATCCATTGGGATGAATCATCCCAAATCCTGAGTTTAGCAGGAAATGAATCGGGATATCGAGTGGATTTGGGAAAATCAGTAGCGGCCTCATTTCACCAACTAAAATGGAAGGATTCAAATTGGGAAACCCTGCCTAAAACCCACCAAATCCCGCTTCATGCGGAAGTTCGTGCCATCCTTTCCCCCGAATCAAAAAATCAATCCCTATTATGGCTAGTGACCAACAATGGTCCTGTTTACCAAGTAAAATCGAAAGAAAATTGATGCAAGTCATTTGCGCGAGTCAAAAATGCTCCTAGCTTTGGACTTCTTCTTTCTATGGGAAGCCGCTAAAATTTGAGCTTTGAATAGCAATGCTTAACTTTAACCCCATTAGGATGAGCGAATTCTAACTTGGTTCACTAACCGCTTCTTCAATATCAGAAAGGTTTTTAGTGCACAAACACCCATGAAAATACAATTACCCATGAAACGAATTACAAGCCTGCTTTACCTAGGAATGTTTGCCCTGGCAAGCTCCTGTTCGGAGCCGGTGGATTACAGTCAAGCCATTACCGACGGGCATTACCTGAGTGAAGCTCAGGATCGAATTACAGAGGTGATCATTCACGATATCTTTTCTCCTCCAGTAGCGGCACGGATTTACTCCTATTCTTCCTTGGCTGCCTATGAAGTCGCCGCTGCAGTGGACCCCAATTATTCGTCACTTTTGGGTCAGCTTAAAGGTTCTGAAGAAGTGAAGTTCACGGTTCCAGAAAACATCTACCCTCCCCTAGCTTCCTTAGCGGCCTATTATACGATGGGCACTCAGTTGATTTTTTCAGAAGAGATGGTTAATGCTCACCGGGACAAAGCCTTTGAGGAATTGAGAGCAAAGGGAATTCCTGAGGAGGTGTTTGACGCATCGGTTAATTTCGGAAAAGAGGTAGCCGAAGCCGTCAAAGCGTATTCGGCGAAGGATAATTATCATCAGAGCCGTTCCTTTCCTAAATACACGGTAACCAATCTCCCTGGAACTTGGGAGCCCACTCCTCCTGCTTACATGGAAGGGATTGAGCCCCATTGGAATAAAATCAGAACCTTTGCGCTGGACTCAGCCGGTCAGTACAAAGTTTCTCCACCCCCTCCCTATTCCACCGAACCCGACTCAGAGTTTTTCAAACGCGCCAAAGAAGTTTATGAGGCAGTGAATCAAGCCAGCAAAGAGGAATTGGACATCGCCATGTTTTGGGATTGCAATCCCTACAAAATGAACGTTAAGGGTCATGTCATGTTTGCCGAAAAAAAAATCACACCTGGTGGACACTGGATGAGTATTGCGGCAATTGCAGCGAAAACCGCAGGATCAGATTGGAAGCAAACCGCAGAAGCCCTTGCGCTTACGGGTATTTCACTTCATGATGCCTTTGTGGCTTGTTGGGACGAAAAGTACCGAAGCAAGCTCGTTCGCCCGGAAACCTACATCAATCAATTTATCGATGAAGAGTGGGTTCCCGTTTTGCAAACCCCTCCATTTCCGGAGCATACCAGTGGACATAGTGTAGCTTCCACGGCTGCGGCCTATACCTTGACTCAGCTATTTGGCGAAGAATTTCATTTTGTGGATAGCTCCGAAGTGAATTATGGACTGCCCGTAAGGGAATACAATTCTTTTTCTCAGGCAGCTGAGGAAGCAGCAATATCACGGTTTTATGGAGGCATTCACTACATGCCTGCGATTGAGGAGGGCGTTTGGCAAGGCCAAAAAGTGGGCGAACTCCTCTGGTCACGAATCAGTACCAAACCCAAGAACCTGGCGGAAAACAAGTAAGTCAAGCAGCCCCAAGGGGCTGTTTTTTTAAACCCAAAACCTAGTGATACATGGCAAATCCCATTTGGATCATGACCTCGGCTTTTGATCAGCTGAACTTGGAACAAACCCTTGAAAAGGCAAAAGAAATCGGGGTGCAAGGACTGGATCTTTGTGTATTCAGAAAAGACGGTACACGGGATGATTTTGTAGCAACCCACCTGGATTATGAAAATTTTGGTCCCGAAGATGCCCAGAGGCTACTTGCTCAATTTAACAGAGCTCAATTACGGCTTTCCATCGGTGCCTTCGAAAACCTCATCGGTGGAGATCCGAAACAGCGAATTAAAAATCAAAATCACCTGTTACGCTTGATCCGAATGGCTTACCTGCTTGGAGGAGATGAAAATGATGTCAAAGTCGGAACCTTTGTCGGATATAACCATGAATTGGGAAACCAAGAGGGTGGCTTTGAAAAAAACCTGTTAGAATACCAGCGGATTTTCACTCCGATCATCAAGTATGCAGCTGATCTTGGTGTGAGCATATTGTATGAAAATTGCCCGATGGAAGGTTGGAGAAGCCCGGGGCACTTTGGCACCTACAATAACCTGCCCGGAGTCCTAGCCGCCCGAAAGCTGATGTACGAACTGATCCCCTCCCCCAATCATGGAGAAATCTACGATCCTTCTCATGACATTTGGCAGCATACCGATCCAGTAGATGTCATTCGAAATACGGATATGACACGCCTTAAGCGAATTCACGTCAAATCAACCCGAAACAATCCGGATCCCTTTTGGGGAAATATGTATCCCATGCATCAAATCCCTGAAGGCTGGGCAAAAAAAGCAGGAATTCCTTCAAGTACTAATCCTTGGGACCGGCATCATTATGAAGCGACATTACCGGGATTCGGATTGGGAGATTCTATGGATTGGAGAGCTTTTGTCCATGCGCTTAAAGAAAAAGATTTCTCAGGCCCCTTTGAAATTGAAAATGAAGCGGTACTCTCCAAGCAAACCGGAAAAATGGCTGCCATCGTACAAGGATGCAAAGCCGCTGTGCAGAATTTGGCTCCTCTTCTTTATGAATTGACCAATGAAGGCTGGGTTTATCCAAAATCTGAATATAGACCTTTGAAAGAAGTCCATCGAAAGGACCTCCCATTGGTGACAATGGAGGACTTACAGGGCTAGAGTTTATATTGACAAAATAAACTCTAGCCTTTGAGTAATATAATTGGTAGAATTTTCCTACTCAAAGAAGAAATAGAACTAACAGGCAATCGGCAAAAACAGCTTTTCAACCAAAAATTGCCACTCACTCGTAAAGAGGCAAAAAAAATAAATCAAGGAAGCCGTCAAATAGAAGTAATCCCCGGAATCAGAAGATCAGGGAAAAGTTCGCTGATGCGACAACTCATAGATGAATTTTCTCCGAACTTTTCCTATTTGAACTTTGAAGACCCTCGGATATTTGATTTTACAGTTGTTGATTTCTCCAAATTGGATGAAATGTAAGAATCAAGTGGTCCACCATGTTTTTTTGATGAAATTCAAAACGTAAAAGGATGGGAAGTTTATGTTAGGCAATTGCATGATCGAGGACAAAAAGTCTTCATTACTGGATCCAATGCTTCGCTTCTCAGCCGGGAACTCGGGACACGACACACTGGAAGATATTTGGCTTATGAAATATTCCCGTTTTCCTATTCTGAGTTTTTAGCCTATTGCAATTGGGAAGACAATGCTAAAAACTTCCAAAATTACTTAGACTTGGGCGGGTTCCCGGAGTATCTACGAGACAGAAATCCTGAAATCCTCCAAAACTTGCTCAAGGATATCGTGTTCAGGTACATTGCCATACACCACAGTATCAAAAACACCAAAACACTTTTGGGTATCACCTTATACTTGATATCCAATGTGGGAAAAGAAATAAGCTACAACGGAATCAAAAAAACCTTTGCAGTCGGATCAGCCAATACCGTCTCTGACTATCTAAACTGGTTGGAGGATGCCTATCTCTTATTTTTTCTTTCGCGTTTCAGCTGTTCAGCCAAAAGCATATCCAAAAACCCCAAGAAAGTCTATTGCATAGATACCGGTTTTGCTGGGGCTATTTCCCTGAGCATTTCAAAGGATCAGGGAAGATTATTGGAGAATTTAGCATATTTAATCCTTCGAAAAACAAGTTTTTGGTTGTTTTATTTCAGAGAAAAGAAAGAATGTGACTTTGTAGTTTTTGAAGAGAAAACCAGTAAATGGGCCATTCAAGTTTCTGAAAAAATTCAATCCTAAGATAAAAATCGGGAAGTTGAAGGCCTTCTTGAAGCAATGAGTTTCTTTGATTTAAAAGAGGGCATTATTCTCACTTTAGATCAAAAGGATACTCTTATCGGTGAGGGTAAAACCATTCAAATACTTCCAATCAGAGTTTTTCTTAAGGAACATTTCAACTAAACCCTAGCTAAGAATTGGATTCATACCCCACGTCCACTTTCAGCCCGGGTCCTTCGGCAGCTTCCACCGCAAGCTGGTCGCAGCGTTCGTTTTCGATATTGCCGGCATGACCCTTTACCCACACGAATTTCGGTTTGTACTTCAGGTGAAGGGGAATATAGCGTAGCCAGAGGTCTGGATTTTTCTTGTCTTTAAAGCCTTTTTTTTGCCAACCCCAGAGCCAGCCTTTTTCCACCGCATCGACCACGTATTTGCTATCCGAGTAAATGGTTACCGGAATCCCGGTTAGTTTTAATTCCTGCAAGGCGCGAATGACGGCCAAAAGCTCCATCCGGTTATTGGTCGTCAGGCGAAAGCCCTCGGAAAGTTCCTTTCGATGCTTGTTGAATTTCAAAACCGCTCCATAGCCCCCAGGGCCGGGATTGCCTTTGGCAGCTCCATCGGTATAAATCGTAATCATGGCACAAAGAAAAGAATAAAAATCGGCTCCTTAGATGATATCCATGGGGAAGGCATTCGTTTTGAAAATTTTGACTGCTATGGAAAGTAAGATGATTCCAAAAATTCTCCGAAGCACATCCAAGCCGGTTTTCCCCAGCTTTCGCTCCAACCAATTGGTACTTTTCAGAACTGCATAGACAAAAACCAGGTTCAACAATATCCCAATGGCAATATTGACTTGATCAAACTCCGCCTTCAGAGTTAAAATCGTTGTTAAGGTCCCCGCTCCGGCTATGAGAGGAAAAGCAATCGGAACGATGGAAGCTCCCGTGGAAGCCTCGGGGTCAGGTTTAAACAGTTCAATTCCTAAAATCATTTCCGCTCCTAAAGCAAAAATGATCAAGGCTCCCGCTATGGCAAAATCCTCTACCCCAATCCCGAAAAGGCCCAAAATGGACTTTCCGGCTAGTAAAAATAAGATCATCAAAAGTCCAGCGGCCAAGGTTGCCTTCTCACTTTGAATATGCCCCGCCTTTTTTCGCAAATTGATAATGATCGGTATGGAGCCGAGTATATCTATGACCGAAAAGAGAATCAGTGACACTGAAAGGATTTGTTTGAAGTCAATCATGTCGCAAAGCTACACCAAATAAAATTTGCCAAAAAGCAATTTCATGTTAGCCAATTGTGAAATAGTTAAAAGCACAGAAAAAATCGGTTTTTTACCTCGCCCCTTTCCGAATAGCACACCCTCCACTCACTTAATACGTTGACAAAAACGCGATCAGTCGGTCAATCTCAGCATCTGTAATAGCAGGAAAATTCGCGATACGGAAAGAAGTTGGCTTCAAGGGTCCATAACCACTGCCCAATTGCATCCCCTGTTTTTCTGCTTCCTTTTTGACTCGGGTAATTAATTCTTCCGGACCAGAAACCCCAAGCACCGTGGTGCTTCTGCTGAGCTCATTATCTACCAAAAGACGGAGAGAGGAAGTTTGGGCGATACAAGTCTCCAATTTCAGCATACGCTCTCTTAGACTTTTATCGGTATGCTGAATTTCAGGGATATCTTGAAGCACCCGGTTAAGCAAATAGATACCCAAGACATTGGGCGTGTAATGGGTTTGGTAGCTGGCCGCATTTTCCAGCATAAAAGTCAGGGAATTGTATCGACCACGTTCTCCTTTTTGCAGAGTTTGCTCTTTAGCCTTGGGACCCAAAATCAAAATCCCCAAACCGGCAGGAAGTCCAAAGCATTTTTGAACGGAAGCATACCAAATATCTGCTAATTCAAACCTGAGTTCGATCCCACCCATACTCGAGGTGGTATCCACGGCGATGAGTTTCTTAGCATATTTTTCACGAATCGCCTCCAAATAGTCCATGCTCACCTGTGAGGCATTCGAAGTCTCGTTTTGGGTGATGGCAATCAGGTCAAAGCGCTCCTCAATTTCCAAATTTGGCACATCGATAACCTGATTTGCCTGGATCTTTATCCCATCAGTATGGGGTAGAATATACTTGGCAAATTCAATCCATTTTTTTCCAAATGAACCTGAATAGACATGAAAGCTGGCACTCTGGACGATCGATTGGGAAATGATTTCCCAATTCTCGGTTGCCGATGAGGTAAAAAGGAGTTGATAATTCTCTGGAAGATGAAGCTTCTCTTTCATCAATTGCTCGGTTTCCTCATAGAGGCTCATAAATACCGAGCTCCGATGGTTGGCACTCAATATTCCCTGAGTATAGGCATCATTTAGGTAGTGAGGTAAAGCCTCATAAACTTTGGATGGTCCGGCAGCAAAGGTCAACATAGTCGAAAATAGGTTTAGCGAAAGTATTGGATAGCTAGCTGGTAGCCTTTCAGCCCCAAACCGGATACCATCCCAACACAGGATTTGGAAATAATGCTTTTGTGGCGAAATTCTTCGCGCTTATAAATATTGGAAATATGAACCTCCACCACCGGAGTGGTCACCCCCGCAATGGCATCCGAGATCGCCACAGAAGTATGGGTATAACCTCCGGCATTGAGTAAAATTCCATCAAAGGAAAATCCTACTTCGTGAATCTTATCAATGATTTCACCCTCAATATTGCTTTGAAAATAGTCGATTTGAATTTCCGGAAACTGGGAACGGAGGGATTCCAAATAGTCCTCAAAAGATTGACTTCCGTAAACTTCGGGTTCCCGCTTTCCAAGCAGATTCAGGTTGGGCCCATTGATAATTTGAATTTTCACAAGCGATCGGTTGAAAACGATAAAAGAATTTCAACCAAAGTTAAAAACTAAGTACAGATATTCAGCTAAGCTTCCAGCAGTATTCAAAGATTTTTACCATTAGCTGCTTTATATTTAAAGGGATGGGATTCAGCAATCCGCCTTCAAATTCGTAGCTTTGCCTCATGGAAGAAATCCAAAAAAGGGACATTCGGAAACTCAGCCAATCGGATTTGGAAGAATTCTTTTTGGAGCAGGGGGAAAAAAAATTTCGAGCCAAGCAAGTTTATGAATGGCTTTGGAATAAGTCCTTGAAAAATTTTGACGAAATGAGTAACATTTCCCTTTCCACCCGGGAAATGCTCAAGAAATATTTTATAATTAATCACATTCAGGTGGATTTGATGCAACATTCCCAGGACGGTACCATCAAAAACGCAGTGAAGCTTTTTGATGATAAAATCGTGGAGTCTGTACTCATTCCTACCAGCAAACGGATTACCGCCTGTGTTTCTTCTCAAGTTGGTTGTAGTTTGGATTGTAATTTTTGTGCCACTGCTCGGCTTAAACGCATGCGGAACCTCAATGCGGATGAAATCTATGATCAGGTGGTAGCAATCAAAGAGGAGGCTGAAACCTATTTTCAGCGACCCTTGACCAATATTGTATTTATGGGCATGGGTGAACCACTACTCAACTATTCCAACGTGATTGATGCGATCGAAAAAATCACTTCGCCGGAAGGACTCGGAATGGCTCCCCGACGGATTACACTATCGACCGTGGGGATTCCCAAAATGATTAAAAAAATGGCCGATGATGGGGTTAAATTTAATTTAGCCATCTCCTTACACTCAGCCATTAATGAGACCCGATCTCGACTCATGCCCATTAATGATAAAAGTCCACTCGAAGAACTTGGCGATTCTTTACGCTATTGGTATGAAAAGACGAAACGAAAAGTCACCTACGAATATGTGATTTGGGAGGGGATAAATGATGACCAGAAGCATGCAAAAGCCTTGGCGAAATTCTGTAAAATCATTCCCTCCAAAGTAAATATCATCCAATACAATCCGATTGACGAGGGCGAATTTCGCCAAGCCTCTTCAGAGGCTGTGGCTCTCTATGTCCGTGTTTTGGAAAGCCAGGGGATCATTGCCAAAGTTCGAAAATCAAGAGGTCAGGACATTGATGCGGCCTGTGGTCAGCTTGCCAATAAGAACGAAGTAGCCGAATTAACAAAGTTTTAAGAATTTTTGACTTGCATTTTGCGTCGACTTTAGTTTATTTACGACTTATTAGCACTTAACCAACTAATTTTATGAAAAAATTACTTTTCGGGTTGTTGTCCTATTTTGCTTTTTTCACGGCACTTTTTGGCCAAGAAGAGCTTCCTACGCAAATTCAGAACTATTTTCAAAACTACCAAAAGGAAACTCCACCAGAGAAAGCATACTTACACTTTGACAAGTACACCTATACACTGGGCGAAGATCTCTGGTTCAGCGCCTATGTAGTCGCCGGCAGTGTGCAGATTCCCTCTCCCTTAAGTCAGACGCTTTATGTAGATCTTTTTGATGGGGATGGATTGCTTCTTGATCAAAAAATCGTCCGGATTGAAAACGGGAGAGGCCAAGGGGATTTTCAGTTGCCTCCCTTTGGGAAACCGGGTATTTATCGAATCAAAGCCTACACCTCTTGGATGAAAAACTTTGGTGAGAACTATTTTTTCAATCAAAAACTTAATGTGATTGATGGTCAGGGAGGAAGTTTTCTGCCCCAACTAAAATTCACCGAAATTTCCTCCTCTAATGGAGAAGTCACCTATAGAGCCGAACTTCAAGCAATAGATGAAATCGGGAACCCGCTTTCCTCGAAAGAAATCAGTTTAAAAGCGTTTGGTGGAAATGAGGAAATCCTAAGCCGAGAATTAGCGCTTAATCAAGATGGGCAGGCTAGTTTTAGTTTTACAATTCCGGAAAAGGCCTACCCCAGTCAACACCTCGTATTAGGCTTTTTTGAAAATGAAAATTATGAAGTAACCCAAAAAATACGCCTACCCTACAGCTTGACTTTGGCTGATATTCAATTTATGCCTGAAAGCGGAAATTGGCTGATTGGAAAAAATTCGACGATCGCTTTTCGTGGAGTGGAACCTGACGGTACCCCGCTTTCATTTACCGGTCAAATAGAGGGGGTCGAAAACAGTAGTTTCGAAAGTAATTTTGCCGGTTTAGGGAAGCTTACTTTAATGCCAAATCAATCGGACTATAAGGCCAAAATTCAAACTGAACTAGGCCAATCGATTACATTGCCCCTCCCCAAAGCCCTTTCAAAAGGCTTGATCATGCAGGTTGTTAACAATCCTGAAGCAGGTTATTTGACAGCATTTGTGCAGGGAACCGAAGAAAATCAAGATCTGTTACTGGTCAGCCAAACCCGTGGCATTATCAATTACATGATTCAGGGACAATTGACAAACGGCGTTTGGGGAGTGCGAATTCCCAAAGAAAACCTCCTTACTGGAATCAATCAAATCACTGTTCTTGATGGCAAAGGAATTCCTTTATTGGAACGACTGGTCTATATTGATCAGAAACCTGAACTTGCCCTTGAATTATCCAAGTCAGGCACCCTTGGCCCCAGAGATCTTATTAAATTAAGGATCCAAAGTCAGGTGAATGGACAACCTGCCGCAGGTAGTTACTCCCTTTCGGTGGTCGATGCTGACCAACAAAAGGATGAAAGTGAAGTTGTTGGGACTATTTTCTCCAGCCTGCTTTTGGATTCTGATTTGAAAGGAAAAATCCATTCTCCCGGGTACTATTTTCAAAACCAAAGTGCCAAAACCCAAGAGGAACTTGATTTGGTTATGCTTACCCATGGCTGGACGAGGTTTCAATGGAATCAAGTGACCTCCAACCAACTTCCCAAAATTGATTTTTTCATCGAGCGAGGCATCAATATTGAAGGTCAAATCACCGATGCGGAAGATACCCGCAAAGGTCTCTCTGGAGGAAAAGTAAGTGCAGTAGTCGGAGAAGGAATTGAAATTATTTCGTCTGAATACGGTCCAAATGGACGGTTCATTTTGCGTGATTTGGAATACCGAGATTCGGTCAATGTTACCATCACCGCAGAGGACAATCGACTAAAGAACTTTGTCGATGTGGAGGTAATCCAGCCTGAACCCGTATTCAAAAGCACTGAGGGTAGCTATCCATCCCAGATAGTCTGGCCCGAAGCCCTTGCCGCAACCTATCAGGAAAGAACCCTCATGCAGCGAATGAATGAAGATCCTGACATTTTAGATTTGGAGGAAGTAACGGTAGAAGGTCAAACCCTAGAAGCCGAAGAGGAAGAAATCAGAAAAATCTATGGCGCAGGGGATGTGACCTTGGATCCAGAAAAAATCCCCGGATCAGTCGGCTTTACCAATGTATTTCAATTGATCCAAGGCCGCGTTTCTGGGGTTTCAGTTTACATTGCAGGTACCGATGTCAGTGTGAATATCCGAGGAATCGGGTCATTGGGCGGTTCTGGGACCCAGCCGCTATTCCTTCTTGACAACACCCCGGTAGATGCCAATACGCTACTTCAGGTGAGTCCTCGAGACATAGCCAATGTGGATGTATTTAAAGATCCGGCACGCTCGGCTATCTTTGGAGCCCAAGGAGCCAATGGAGTAATCGCCGTGTATACCAAGTCTGGTGCTGGAATCTCTCAAAGCGTGGGAGGAACCCTGGTCACCAACTATGGAGGCTATTCTATTCCCAAGGAATTTTACACCCCAAAATATGACGAAAAGACGAGCGAAAACGCCATCGATGATAAGCGAGCGACCATTTACTGGAACGCCCTGCTCGAAATCGAGGAGAATGGTGAGATCGAAGTGGAATATTACAATTCCGATGTGGCAAAACGCCAACTTTTAATCATCGAAGGGATGGATGCCGAGGGAAGATTAGGGCGCCTGGTCAGAGTTTTGGAATAAGTTCTTGTTTTAATCACCAAAGCCACCTAATTTTTATGCTTTAACATGAATGACTTGAAGGATGAAAAAGGCTTTGGTGATTAGTTTAATTTTAGTTGTTTGTGGCACTGGTAAGTTGATCGCTCAGACACAGGAACAAGGAGATGTGCGAGTCCATGCCTTTGGTACCTATGGCCTTCGCTGGAAAAATTTCGGAACTGGTGTAGGCCTGGAATATTTTTTTGTAGACCAATTTGCTATCAAGCCCAGTTATACACGAATCTTCCCCCGAGTAGGAACCGCATCCAATTTTAGCATGGATCTGCGATACTACGTTTCCGGTGGTCCATCTCAACTCTACTTCATGGCAGGATACAGCCAAAACTGGGAAACACCCAATACCGCCGGAAATCCCGGAGTTACCCGGAATTTTAAAGGAGCCAATGTAGGCGTTGGGGCCTACATTCGACTGGTAGATTGGGTGGGACTTAGCACCGAATTTCGGGTACAAAGTCAGAGTCCCAGAGAGGCGGGATTTCGATTTGGATTGGCTTTTCCGCTCTAGTATTACTTTTTGCTAAATTCAAAAAGCTTGCGTTTTTCCTCTTTACTCAAGGATTCATAGCCCTTTTCAGCGATTTTATCTAAAATCCGGTCGATTTCCTCTTGGCTAGTTTCCTCAGCGGAAGTTCGTGCTGACCTTTCTTTGGAAGAAGGATCTGCGGATTTGGAAAAAGTAGAAAATGTACCTGTACTGGCTTTGGATTTACGGTAGCTCACCTTCACCTTGGGAGCTCTTTTTTGAATTAAATTTTCAAAAAATATCCCCACTTTTTGTACTGGAATCCCCAAGTCCACTCCTCTACGCAGCTGAATTATGTAAAGATATCCAAGCAAGGCACCACCCAAATGGGCTAGTTCTCCCCCGGCATTGGCTCCGGCAGAATTGACAAATGACAACACCACGTAAAATATGGCGATGTACTTAATTTTTACAGGCCCTAAGAGCAATAAGAAAAACGTGGTGTTCGGTGACAAAGTCGCCGCTCCGACCACAATGGCAAATACCCCTGCACTTGCCCCTAGCATCAAGGAACTATCCACCGAGGAGCTGAAGTACGGTGCTAAATTATACATCAACAGGTAAAAAAGACCGCCCGCCAATCCTCCCAAAACATATAAGTTTGTAAGCTTTCGACTCCCTAAAAACTGATGGATTAATTGCCCAAACCAATACAGAAAAAGCATATTGAATAGAATATGAAAGAGCCCTTCATGTAAAAACATATAAGTAAACAAACTCCAGGGCTGAGTTAATAATCTAGACAACGATGCGGGAAGCATAAAATAAGAGATCAGCTCGGCATAAACCTCCCCAAACCCGCCAATAGTCATCAAAACATTAAGTACAATAAACACAGCCCAAAGGATCAGGTTGATCGCAATGAGTTTGTAAAGGCTATTGTCTCGGTGCCGAAAGGCGTTTTTCAGATTCTCCCAAAAATTTCCGTACATTTTAATAAAAGCTATTTCTATCCTTTTTCCACTTATATACCAGCAACCCACCAATGACCAAGCCACTCAGGTGAGCAAAATGGGCAACATTATCCAATGGGTTATTGTTCAATACGTTGTAAATCGTGTAAAGTCCATAAAAAAGGACCAAATATTTGGCTTTGACAGGCATGGGAGGAAAGAGCAAAAAAAGCTGGGTATTGGGAAACAACATGCCAAAAGCGATCAAAACTCCAAATAAAGCACCTGAAGCACCTACCATGGGGATATTGGCTTTCAAGTCTAAAATTGAATTCAAGGTTTGATTGGCTTGAGAAATCTTCACCGGATCTTCAGGGTTTCTACTGTAATCATCGACAAAATCAAAAACCTCACGATTGAAATAGCCCCGGTTTTGAATCACAATCCGGTTAAAATTTTCCGGATCGGGGTTTGCTTGAAACTGCTCGACGGTAGATTCGAAACTACTTATCCGATAAATATTGTATCCTGAATACAAGACTCCTGAGCCTACCCCACAGACCATCCACAAAGTCAATAATTTTTTGGGGCCCAAAAACTGCTCGAGCAAAGGACCGAAAATAAATAAACCAAACATGTTACTGAACAAATGCCAAAAATCGGCATGCATGAACATGTAGGTCAAAAATTGAAAGGGTTTAAAATTTTCACTCCCAATATAAAAAAGGGCAAACCATTCATTGAGCTGAGGTAGGACAAAGCCGCTCACAATGAAAAGACCAATATTGATCAATAAAATATTCTGTACGACAGGGGTGATATTTCTAAACATAGGATTCTATTTTCCGAAAAAGGAGTGGATGCTGGATAAATCCAATTTGACAAAGGTTTTGTTCCCGCTCAGGCCATAATTTGGGTTTTGGCAGGCAAACAGCTGCCCCACGAGCGTTTCCATTTCTTGGGAAGTCAGCTTTTGTCCCCGCTTGAGAGAAGATTTTCTTGCCAGGGAGCGGGCCAAATTTTCTCGTTTGTCCAGCGAAAGTTCATTTTTAAAATTCTTAAATTGTTCAATAAGTCCTTCAAACAGGTCTTTTTCATTCTTCAGTTGCACATCTGCCGGGATGCCCTGGACTAGGACCGTATGGTTTCCAAATTCAGAAATCATAAATCCCAAACTATGTAACTCCGGCATCAATCCCAAGACCAATTCAAAATCCCCCGGACTCAGCTCCACTACGGGAGGAAATAAGCACTGCTGAGAGGGGCCTTGGGCCAGCTTAAGCTGTCTCAAGTACCGCTCGTATAAAATCCGTTCGTGAGCGGTTTGCTGATCGAGGATCAAAAGTCCAGTGGACATTTGGGCGACGATATAATTCAACTCCACCTGAAAAGTAGTCCCCGTTGCTTCTTCCTGTGGAGAAGGTTTCAATACCGGTAAATCTGCTTCGGTATTGGCCTTACTTTTAAAGGTTAAGATTTCAGAATCATCCTCTTTAAATTTCCGATCTGCCAAAGATTCAGCGTTCGATGGTCCCCCTTCAAAGAGTCGCTCCCAACCACTACTGGCTGGGGACTTTTTAAACTCTGGAGTATTAAAGGTTTTATAACTATATTCCCGATCCACGGCAGCTTTCTTTTCAGGATCTTTACTCCAGTTTTCCGTGAAATTAATATCGATACTAAAATCCAATGCCGGAACCACATGATGGGCACCCAGCGCTTGCTTGACCGCAGAGCGTAAAACCGCATAGACTGTGCGCTCATCATCAAACTTGATTTCGGTTTTAGTCGGATGCACATTGATATCGATGTGCGAAGGGTCAATTTCCAAAAACAGGACATAAAAAGGATGCTGATCGCTTTGGATCAAGCCTTCAAAAGCAGTGGAGACCGCATGGTGAAGGTAATTGCTTTTGATGTATCGATTGTTGACAAAGAAAAATTGTTCTCCCCGAGTCTTTTTTGCCGACTCGGGTTTGCCGATGTATCCTTTGACATTGAGATGAGGAGTGAGTTCTTCGCAGGGCACCAGATTACTCTGGTAATTTTTACCAAAAAGCCCGACAATCCGTTGACTCAATTTGCCTGGCTGAAGGTTAAACACCTCCATATCATTTTGTGTCAGTACAAATCCAATTTCGGAATAGGATAAGGCTGCGCGCTGAAATTCCTCCACAATATGCCGCATTTCTATGGGATTGGATTTGAGGAAATTTCTTCGAGCAGGAACGTTGAAAAATAGATTTTTCATGGCCACAGAAGTCCCCGGAGTGGTGGCGATGGGCTCTTGCTTTTTGAGCTCCGATCCTTCGATTTGGATCAGGGTCCCAAGCTCTTGATCCGCTTGCCGTGTTTTGAGTTCGACCTGGGCAACAGCTGCAATAGAGGCTAAAGCTTCTCCTCGAAACCCAAAGGTTCGGATAGCAAACAAATCCGCACTGGATCGGATTTTGGAGGTTGCGTGTCGCTCGAAGCTCATCCGGGCGTCGGCAGCGGACATGCCTTTTCCATCGTCAATGACTTGGATCAGCTGTTTTCCGGCTTCCTTGACGATTACCTGAACCTTACTTGCCCCTGCATCGATAGCATTTTCGAGCATTTCCTTCAGTGCCGAGGCTGGTCGCTGTACGACTTCACCTGCAGCAATCTGATTGGCGATGGCATCGGGCAAAAGTTGGATCACATCACTCATTGCGGGATTTTTTGAGCTTGGAAAAATAATACCCTGCAGCAATAATCATCCCCAAATAAATCAAGTATTCGAAAATTACCGGACCGATGTAAATGTATCCCGCCAATCCTGTGATCAAAAATAAAAAAATCAAGGACCTGACCATGGCGGTGGAGTTCATCACACTATTGCCCTTTTCTCGGATTCCCTGATGCTGAGCAAATGCTCCCCGAATTCCACTTTGGTATCGTTTGAGCCTTTCTTCTTCGGTAATTTCTCCTAATTTTCCTTCCGCCTCGAGTTCTTGTTTAATCCTTGAGGTCCGCTGCTCCAGCTCTTCTTTGATGGGGTCGTAATACCTTGGCTTGATGTCAAATCGAGCCGGATTTGCTGTACGAAATATGGATGGAAATTTCATCTTCTTATCTTTTTTCTTCCATGGACCAGCAGCCAGTCCAACGATTAATTTATGCTCTGATTCAATCCCTCGCGAAGGTTCCTTTGGGGAGTCTCCATGCTAGGCAATAGGCTACTCAGGCCTGCTCAATTTTAAGATTGAGAATCTTTTACCGGACTTCGAAGCTAGGAAGTTTTGATCCTAAGCTACGGCCGATAATCAAATTTATATCAATTTTAACCCGAAAAGGAACTCATTGTTACCCTTTCTTTACTATCTTCAATTTACTTTTACCTCAACAGGAATTAGTGAAAAGACCTTTTGACTTGCTATACCAGAAGTAGTAACAAAACGTTCAAAGGTCTGTCTGTTTAATTAATTTCAAATTTAAGAATTAAAACTTAACACATCCATGCGTGATACGGTTCAGCGGGTTTTTGGCATTTGCTTGGTTGCCCTATTTTTCACCTCGGGAAAAATAGACCATGCTCTTTTAGTCGAAGATCCCTTAATCGCACCCGATCCCATTGCCCAGCTCAACTGGGTAGATTCGGTTTACCAAAATCTTTCCCTGGACGAGCAACTCGGCCAGCTTTTTATGGTGGCCGCTTATTCAAATAAAGACGAAGCTCATGTCGATGAGATAAGCCAACTGGTGAAGAACGAAAATTTAGGCGGATTGATTTTTTTCCAAGGGGGACCTGATCGACAGGCAAAATTGACTAATTACTATCAAGCGCAAGCAAAAACCCCACTTTTCATCGCCATGGATGCTGAATGGGGATTGAGTATGCGCCTGGATTCCATTCCGGATTTCCCCAAAGCCATGACACTCGGAGCCATTCAAAACACCGAGTTAATCTATTCCATGGGAAGCGAAATGGCCCGCCAATTTAAGGAAATGGGCATGCACATCAACTTTGCCCCAGTCGTGGACGTCAATTCCAACCCTGATAATCCGGTAATTGGCTATCGTGCCTTTGGCGAAAACAAACAACTGGTCGCTAAGCGGGCAGTCGCCTACATGAAAGGCCTACAAGATCATGGAATCATTGCCAACGCCAAACATTTCCCCGGTCATGGAGATACTGAGGCCGACAGTCATTATGCACTTCCGGTCATCAAGCATCCCGAAAATAGAATCTGGGACATCGATCTCTACCCTTATCAGGAGCTGTTTCGTGAAAACCTCATGTCGGTCATGGTCGCCCACCTTAATATCCCCTCCTTAGATGATCGAGCGAATACCCCAACCAGTTTAAGTCGGAAAGTTGTCACCGACCTCCTTCAAAACCAAATGAATTTTCAGGGATTGGTATTTACCGATGCCCTCAACATGCGCGGCGTGCTGCAATCCAGCAGTCCGGGAGAAGTAGACCTCAAGGCCCTTTTAGCAGGAAATGATGTGCTGCTCTATTCTCAGGACGTACCCAAAGCCAAATCTCTAATCAAGGAAGCTATTCAAGAGGGAAAAATCTCAGAGAAAGAGCTCGAAAGGAAAATCAAAAAAATCCTTAAGGCAAAATACCAAGTAGGCCTCCACACGTATAGACCCATCAAAACCGCCGGGCTGGTCGATCGCCTCAACACGCCCGAAACTGAAGTAATTCGGGAGGAATTGTATGCTAATGCCATTACCGTGGCAGCCAACAAAGATGAGCTGATTCCATTCAAAGGGTTAGACATGAATCGATTTGCCAGTTTGACCATTGGTGGCGAAGGAGAAGCCTTCCAACAACAACTCAGCAAATACACTAAGTTTGATCATTTTGACATCGACAAAGCCTCCAGTGAATCTGAGCATTATAAGCTGATGAAAAAACTGGAAGACTACGAAGTTGTGGTCGTCGGTCTGATGGGAGTAACCAATAGCCCAAGACGAGCCTTTGGCATTGCACCGGGAGATATAAGCCTGCTACGAATGCTTCAAAAGCGTCAAAAAGTCGTCACCGTATTATTTGGAAATGCTTACGCTTCCCAATTTTTGGAAGGACTGGAGCATGTCGTTTTTGCTTTTGAAAACAATGAGTTGACCCAAAAACTAAGTCCCCAGATCCTTTTTGGTGCAAGGCCGGCACAAGGAATTCTTCCCGTATCGGTGAGCACCCAATTTACCTATGGCGTAGGAGGGTTTCTGCAAGGGATGAACAGACTTTCTTATGGCACGCCTGAAAGTGTGGGACTGGACAGCAAAGTACTGAACCAAATCGATGAAGTTGCCCAAAAAGCAATTCGGATCCAAGCCACACCGGGAGCAAACGTACTGGTGGTCAAAGACGGAAAAGTAGTGTTTGAACGATCCTATGGGCAACTCGAATACAAGCGTTCCCCAAAGGTGAATTCAGAAACCGTATACGACCTGGCCTCAATCACCAAAGTCTTGGCCACTACGCAGGCAGTGATGTTTCTTCATAGCCGAGGGGAACTGGACATGAACAAAACATTGGGCGATTACCTCCCAGAACTGAAGGGCACCAACAAAGCAAAGTTGATCCTTCGGGATGTGATGGCACATGAAGCAGGATTAAAAGCATTTATTCCTCATTACGTAAAAACAGTGGAAGGCGGGCAGTGGCGTGATACGTATTACCAACCAAATCCAACACCGGATTTTTCCAGCCCGGTTTCCAACGACATGTTTGCGGTAAATCACCTTCGGGATAGCATCTGGCATTGGACCGTAAAATCCTATCTGCTCCCAAAAAGCGGGGGCCGAAATCGCTATGTTTATTCCGACCTGACCATGTATTTTATGCAGGCCGTGGTCGAGCGAATCGTCAATCAACCCTTAAACGAGTTTTTGGACCAAAACTTCTATGAGCCGCTTGGATTGTATAGCCTGACCTTTAAGCCATTCGAAAAAATGCCGATCGACAACATCGCTCCTACAGAAAATGATGTGGCCTTTAGAAAACGACAAGTCAAGGGTTATGTACACGATCCCGGTGCGGCCATGTATGGGGGAGTTGCCGGACATGCGGGACTTTTTGGCAAGGCCAATGACTTGGCTGTGATGATGCAGCTGATGCTCAACCAGGGATATTACGGAGAGCTCAGCCTGCTGAAGCCTGCCACTGTTGCTGCATTTACTCAGCGCCAATCTACCCAAAGCAGAAGAGGATGGGGATGGGACAAACCTGAACCCGAATTGGGAAAGGGCGGCTCTGCTGGAGATTTAGCACCAAAGACGACATTTGGCCATACCGGATTTACCGGAACCTGCGTCTGGGCGGACCCTGAAAACAACTTAATCTATGTTTTTCTATCCAATCGGGTATATCCTGAGGCAGAAAACACCAAGTTACTCAAAGAGGGGATCCGAACTGAAATCCACGATATTATTTACAAAGCATTGGAAAGGAGAAAAACCCCCTTATTCAGAGCTTCTTCCGACAATTAATATTTTTCTCCAATCAAAATCAATTCCTCCTGAGGCTGGATCAAAAATTCAGCCCCATTTTCTGTGATCACAGCCATTTCCTCCACAGAGATTGTTTTGAAAGTTCCATCGGCTCGTTTCCAGGAATGGAATCCATCGAAAGCGAAAACCATCCCTGCTTTTAATTCCTTTTCGGCGGCAGGCCGCACAGATGGGCTTTGTGCTCCGCCTAAATTAGGTCCTACGTCATGAGCAACATAGCCGACAGGATGACCGGTACTCCACATCACATATTCTGAACCGGCCTTTTCCATCAGTTTCCGTTGTGCCCGATCTACCTCCACACCCTTAACTCCTGGTTTCATGGCTGCAAAGGCTGCTCGAGAACCTGCTTTGCCATGCTCCCAGTAAGATTGAATAGCTGCAGGAACTTCCGTCTCCCTTTCGTTCAGCACATAGGCGAAGCGCTGAATATCACTGACCCAGATATCATAAAGCTTTACACCGAAATCAATCTGAATTACATCCCCTGGCATGATCACCTTTTCTGTAGCATGGGAATGTCCCCGATCGGGCCCGGAATTCACATTGGGATTTTGATCAGGATGCCAGGCATCTTTCACTCCATATTCCGCCATTTTTTCTTTTAAAAATTGAGCGACTTCCGCATCGGTGGTTTTTCCGGGCTTTATCATTTCATAGGCTTGATACTGAAAATCTGAAGCTAATTGGGCGGCCTGACGCATGATTTCTACCTCAGCGGGAAGTTTAATGGACAACCACTCATAAACCAGTTCGGTCGAGGAGACAAGCTTTTCTGAGGCATCACCTAGTGCTTCCTCAAGCGCAACGCGCTGGCTATACGATAAGCCATCTGCCATCGCATTGCTCTGGGAGCTATTCACCGCGATTTTCTCAAAATTCTTTTCCTCAATAAAAGCGGCGGCTGCCTCCACTGCCGACTCTCCGCGAGGAACTCTCCTCACTTCCTCATGAATATCCAATTCATCGAGCGCGGTGGCTTCGCCGTCTGGGGAAAACACCAAGGAATGAAATCCTCCTTCATCGAGGTAAAATAGAAACACGGCCGTCCCACCGGCATTTTCTCCCCCAATATGAGAAGCGATCGGATCATTGTGATTTTCCCGACAGATACTGATCCAACAGTCCACTCCTGCGGATTTCATCGCTTCGGGTAAAAGACGATTGATTCGCTCTTTTCGGATTTCCGGCCAGGGATTAGCTGACCAATCGGGAAGGGTGTTGGGGGGATTTTCTACCGGAGCTTGACAGGAGAAGGTTACGGAAATGAGAAAGAGTAAAAAAAGGAAGGATCGAGTCATAAATCAATTTTTAAATGCCAAGTTTAAACTAAAGGTAAATCCTAAATAAATATGTTTTCGAATCAGGAATTCTAATTCTGATTTCTTAAGCACGAGTAATTTGAATGCTCAATTCCTTCAATTTATTGATAATCAGCTTATCTTTACTTGGTACTAGTTAAAACCTCCACTGGATAAATATAAATCCCCACTTTATTTGAACAAAATCAATGTGGATGCGTGTTTAAACCAGATTAGCCAAAAAGGCTGAAATAAAGCTATGAAAATTGGAATTGTATGTTATCCTACTTTTGGTGGGAGCGGTGTAGTAGCCACAGAATTGGGAAAAGGCCTGGCAAAAGTCGGACACGAGGTTCACTTTATTACCTATAGTCAGCCTTCCCGTTTGGATTTTTTCAGTGAAAACCTGTATTACCACGAAGTAGATATCAAAAGCTATCCCCTTTTTGAACATGCCCCTTATGAACTGGCTTTAGCCAGTAAAATGGTCTCTGTTGTCAAATATGAAAATTTGGATTTACTCCATGTGCACTATGCAATTCCCCATGCATCGGCAGCCTATATGGCCAAGCAAATCCTCAAAGATCAAGGAATTCAGATCCCGGTAGTAACCACGCTGCATGGGACAGATATCACTTTGGTCGGAAAGGATCCAAGCTACGAGCCGGTGGTTACCTTCAGCATCAACAAATCCGACGGAGTTACTGCAGTATCCGAAGATCTAAGAAAAGAAACGTATAAATACTTTGACATCAAACGTGAAATCGAGGTTATCCCCAATTTCATTGATTTGGAACGTTTCAAAAAACAGAAAAAAGAGCATTTCAAAAAAGCCATCTGTCCCAATGATGAGAAACTACTTGTCCACACCTCCAACTTCCGAAAAGTAAAACGTGTAGAGGATGTCGTACGGGTTTTTTATGAAGTCCGAAAAGAAATCCCCGCCAAATTACTACTGGTCGGTGATGGCCCAGAGCGGGACAAAATGGAGCGTCTCTGCCGCGAGCTAGGCACCTGCGATGATATCCGGTTTTTAGGCAAACTCGATGCGGTAGAGGAAGTTCTCTCGGTGGCAGATTTGTTTATTATGCCTTCTGAAAAAGAAAGCTTTGGTCTGGCCGCACTGGAAGCTATGGCCTGTGAAGTTCCTATTCTGACTTCAAACGCCGGAGGGATTCCTGAATTAAATATCGACGGAGTCACCGGTCATGTCTGCGAAATTGGCGATATTCAAGATATGAAAGAAAAAGCATTGCGAATTCTTTCCGATGAGCACATTGCCCAATACAAGGCCAATGCGTTGGCTCGCGCAAAGGAATTTGACATTTCTCAAATTCTTCCACGCTACGTGGATTATTATCAAAAAACCATTGAGAAAACCCTTGCGGCAATTTAGAAGCCAAAATAAACTGACAAAAATCAGGGCATTTACACAACCCAAAAGGTTACTTTTGCAGTTAATTATTAAACCAACTAGTTATTTTACCTTTGATTAATTCACGAACAATATGAAAAAGATTGGAAGACTCGAAAGACCGGACAATTTTGGTTCAGTGAGAATGTTCGATAACCCGGTACTAGAACGTTTATCTCGGACCCATATCAGTATCCCGATTTCAATGTTTGGTATTTTATCGGCGATTTCTTTCTATTATGCATTAGACACCACAATTCCTTTGTCAAAGGGATTAGTGATACTTTTTGCAGGATATATTTTCTTCACCTTTGTGGAGTACATGATGCACAAGTATTTCTTTCACATGGAACCTGATACACCGATGAAAGACAAACTGCAGTATTCGGTTCATGGCGTACACCATGACTATCCAAAAGACAAGGATCGATTGGCCATGCCACCCTTTGTGAGTGCAGCCTATGCAGCAATAGCCTATTTGATTTTCAAATTGATCATGGGCGATTTCGCTTATTATTTTCTTCCTGGATTCTTAATCGGATATGCCAGTTACCTGGGTGTACATTACATCGTTCATGCTTACAATCCTCCCAAAAATTTTCTAAAAATACTCTGGGTCAATCATGCGATTCATCACTACAAAAATCCGGATGTCGCCTTTGGGGTAAGTACCCCACTCTGGGACATCATTCTCGGCACCATGCCCAAAAAAGAGTAAGATAAAACCTCTCGTATGGGAGGTTTTTTGATTTTAAAGCTTATGAACAATATTTCTATCATCGGACTGGGATGGATTGGTTTGCCTTTGGCAAAACTGCTATTGAAAGAGGGTTTCGCAGTAAAAGGAAGCACGACCAGCTCTGACAAAGCCACCTCACTACAAAATTCAGAAATCCACGCAGTCCACTTTGCCTTAGAGCCTCACCCCGTAGGTACAGGGTTTCACCAACTTTTTCAAGGCGATGTCCTAGTGCTTAATATTCCTCCCCGAAGCCGACAGGATGGCGGAGAAAAGTATCTTGAGCAGTTAAAATTTATTTCCGCTTTACTTGAAACCTCCCCTATTCAGAAAGTTTTGTATGTGAGTTCAACAGGGGTTTATCCCGAAAATTTTTCCGCTGAGGAATATACCGAAGAAGAGATCATCACTCCCAATACGGCGGGCAATGCTGCACTCTGGAAGGCAGAACGCTACCTTCTTGAAAACCTGAGGCAAGATTTGACCTTGCTTCGCTTTGGCGGGCTTTTGGGTGATGATCGCATTCCCGGAAGATATTTTTCCGGAAAAGAAAATGTGGTCGGCCATACTGGAGTCAATTACATCCATAGAAATGACGCGGTACGGATGATGCATTTTATTTTAGCAAACGAGTTATGGGGCACAACCTTCAACGGCGTAGCTCCGCTTCATCCATTGCGGAAGGCAGTTTACGAGAAAAATGCTCAAGACCTTGGAATTGCTCCTCCAGCTAGCTACGCTCCTGAAAATCCAACCGAACAACGCCTCATTTCTTCCCGGAAAATTATCGATGAGGGATTTGACTTTATTTTTCCGGATCCTTTGGATTTTCCTTACCAAAAATAGTCACCCTGACTAAGTAAAAAAATTCAGGTAACCCAACTGATTTTTGCATCCCAAAGGATTTTTAAAAGAAATTGCGCATATTCTCGGGCTAATCAATAACCTATCGGAATGTGCGCCATTCACCCATTTGACAAAACCCAAAATCAATCCCTCTTAAGAGGTACAAAACGATCTTTTTTGATCTTGCTTGGCTTGATTTCATCCCTCGCCTGTCAGTCTCCCCGCTCTCAAACCGACTACACCGACTGGTCTTACTACGGAGGACCCGAAGATGGAAGTCGATATTCTAGCCTTTCCCAAATCACCAAAGAAAATGTCACTCAGCTCGAGGTAGCTTGGACTTATCGCACAGGAGATGCCACCGAGCGATCTCAGATACAATGTCAGCCCATCGTCAAAAACGGCATCCTCTATGGCAGCACACCCTCGCTGAATATTTTTGCCTTGGATGCGGCTACTGGGACTGAAATTTGGCGTTTTGATCCATTTGAAGTATTAGGTGGCGAAAATTCTTGGGCCGGGACTAATCGAGGCGTATCCTATTGGGAAAAAGGGGAGGATAAACGTATCCTATTCGGTGCAGGGAATTGGCTGATGGCAGTGGATGCCCAAACAGGAAATCCTATTTCGAACTTTGGGCAAAATGGAAAATTGGATCTTCGGGAAAACTTAGATCCAGAGCGAAAAGATTTTTTGATCGTGGCCAATGCCCCTGGAGTAGTTTATCATGATCTATTGATTATCGGAATGCGGCTCTCTGAGGGATTGGATGCTGCCCCAGGCCATATTAGAGCCTATCACATCGAAACCGGCGAACTGGAATGGACCTTTCACACCATCCCAAAAGAAGGAGAGCTGGGCCATGAAACCTGGGACCCAGCATACATCAATCAAATTGGCGGAGCCAATAATTGGGCTGGGATGGTCGTGGATTATTCCAGGGGAATCGTCTTTGTACCCACCGGGTCAGCAACCTATGACTTCTGGGGTGGGTACCGACATGGGGATAATCTTTTTGCCAATTCACTGATTGCTCTTGATGCCAAAACAGGGGAAAGAATCTGGCATTTTCAGGGCGTTCACCATGATATCTGGGATCGGGATTTCCCTTCCCCTCCTACGCTAATCCGCATCCAAAAAGATGGCCAATGGATCGATGCGGTGGCTCAACCTTCCAAGCAAGGATACACTTTTGTTTTGAACCGGGAGACCGGCGAGCCCGTTTGGCCGATTGAGGAGCGACCCGTCCCTCAAAGTACCCTTCCGGGAGAAAAAACCAGTCCCACACAACCCATTCCAACTCTTCCCGAGCCATTTATGAGTCTTATTTTTGAGGAAGAGGACATCCTAAATCTTAAGCCCACATGGGAGGCTGATATCCGGAATCAATTAAAAAATGCGCTTTATGGGGATATGTGGCTTCCTCCCAATGCGGAAGAGCCTATAATCCTGTTTCCTGGAATGGACGGAGGGGCCGAGTGGGGAGGAGCGGCTTTCGATCCTGAAACCCAGACCTTTTATGTCAATGCCAATCAAATCCCTTGGATCATCGAGATGAGCCCCAATACGGATTTTGAAAATGTGGGAAAATCCGCTTATACCAATTATTGCGGCAATTGTCATGGATTGGAGCGAAGGGGAAATCTCCCCGCCATCCCAGATTTGATCCAAATCAACCAAAAATACACCCCCGATTCCTTGGATCAATTGCTCCAGAAAGGTCGTGGAGCCATGCCGGCTTTTGATTATTTGAGCCAAGAGACCCGAAAAGTCTTGGTCGATTACCTGATGGGAACTTTAGAGGAAGGGAATAAAAAAGAACTCGAATCCGCCTCGAGTCATCTCAATCCACGCTACTACATGAAGGGCTATAAAAAACTCCTTACCCAAGAAGGTCTTTACGGCTCCAATCCTCCTTGGGGGCTTCTCACAGCGCTGGATATGCAAACTGGATTGAAAAAATGGCAAATCCCATTGGGAGAGATTGATAGTCTGGCTGCACAGGGATTGAAAAACACAGGAATTGAAAATTACGGGGGACCAGTTGTCACCGCTGGAGGCTTGCTGTTTATAGCCGCCACAAAAGATGAAAAAATCCGGGCATTTGATAAGGATACTGGGGAATTACTCTGGCAAGCCAACTTACCCGCTGCCGGACATGCGACGCCCGCGATGTATGAAAAGGATGGAAAACAGTTTTTGGTCATTGCCTGTGGAGGGGGAAAGGGAACCAAAAGCGGAGATGCTTACGTGGCTTTTGCCCTACCGGAGAATTTAAAAGATTGAACCCCTAACCCATGAAATTCCTTAGCATTTCCACCATACTCATCTGTTCATTTCTTCATCCCATAGAAGTAAATCCAGAATTTCATGACGCATTTGTAGAGGAGTTTGACTCCCAAAATCTCCAACACTTTGAGTACGTTTCCAGAGGATCAGATGCCCATTTTAAATGGCAGGCGGGCACGTCTTCAAAAAAAGAGAAAGAAACTTCCATTCTTTCTTTGAAGCTAAACCCAAATGACCCAGCAGGTCCTGGAAGAGGGCCAGAAATCAGCTCCAAAAAATCAGTTCACTTTGGCCGCTACGCAGCTCGGCTCAAGGTGCCTGAGGCGAAGTTTAAGCAGCCCGATATGGGAGCTGTGGCCGGATATTTTACCTATACCCATGACTCGATTTTAGGATTGAGTGAAATCGATTTTGAATGGCTGCTGGCCGATCCAGAAGTCATTTATGTGGGCACTTGGACTGGAAAAAGTGGAGATTTGAAGCGAGTGGGCCGAACCATAAATTTAGCTCAAGGCTTGATCTATACCAGTGAATACCGGGAAGATGCCCAAAAAATCAAAGAAGACATCACCCATGAACAACATCAACCTATGTTTATAGAAACCATTCCAGATTTTGACGCCTCAGCTGAGTTTCATACCTATGGTTTCGACTGGTATCCGGATCGCATTCGATGGTGGATGATTCATCCTCACCGAGGGGACACTTTAGTGCTTTGGGATTATCAGGGAAAGCGAGGAATCCCTCAGCATCCCAGTAAGTACTTGATGAACTTTTGGCATACCGATAATTGGGCGGTGGAGACCAACCCGCAAGCTTTGGAGAAACCTAAGCATCGATTCGAACTGGAAGTGGACTGGATGTCCTATAAGCCACTAAGGACCAATCAATAAGTTTTATTTTTTTTGCTGCGCCCTCAGGGCTTCCAACTGGAGTTTGATTAGGTCAAGTTTTTCCTGAGTTTTGGATTTTAGTTCTGCTAAGCTCAAGTTGGTATGGAGCAATGTGGATGACCTTTTGATTTCGATCTGGACAATTTTTTCCAAGTCTCTTAGCCTTTTACGCTGCATTTTTTCCTGTCGGATGTACTCTCTAAAAAGTAAATAATGTATAGCCAGCATACTTCCCGAAACAAGAATTATCAGAAGTTTTAACAAGAAGGGTTCAAGTCCAAAATCCGCCATTTGCTTTTTACCCTTCCTTTAGGGAAAGGAAGGACTCAAAACTATCAAAAGATCCCCCAAAGCACTATACGACAAAAGACCTATTTACTCAAGATGACTTGGGTTCCTGCTTTGGGTTTACTGATAATTTCCAGGTTACCACCCAGTTCCTCTGCCCTCTTTCGCATATTGTACAATCCATGACCAGCTTGAATCTGGGATTCATCAAAGCCTAGTCCATTATCGGAAATACTCAATTCAAAATGCACCTCATTTCCTGTTAAATTAATCTTGATTGCACTGGCTTGGGCATACTTGATTGCATTTTGGACAGCTTCTTGGATGATCCTCAAAACATGAAGGCTATCGGAGGAATTCAGCTCACTTTTTGAGGGAAAATTCGGAGCAACCGTTAAGGTAATATCCATTTCGACGATTTCTTTCGCCTTTTTCAAGTAATCCTGCACTCGGACAAACAGAGATTCCCAGCTGACTTTTCCTTGGTTCATCGCCCAGATGGTATCTCGAAGTTCGGTAATCGTCTGTCGAGTAAAGTCAGCGATCGCACGGTAGCGCTGAGTCAAAGTCTCTTTGATGGGCTCAAAGTAATTGAGGTTTTCGATCGACGAAATTATAAAAGTCAGTTGTGCACCGATCGTGTCATGGAGATCTCGAGCGATGAGCATACGCTGCTCATTGAGTTTGTTTTGGGTTTCGATTTTGGCCAAGGCCGTTTTAAGGGCTGATTCTTGGCGAATTTGTTGATTTCGAAGTCGCTGCTGATAATAAAGCAAATAACCCACCACTGCCAAGATCAAAGCCAGAATCAAGGAGCCAAAGATTTGAAGATTTTTATTTTGTATTTCCAACTCCTGCTCGGCAATCTGAAGATCCTTAAGTTCGGTTTGATATCGAGTATCCAATTCAGCGGTAAGTTCTCGGGACTCCTTCTCTATTTTTTGTCGTTGCAGCTCAATATAGCGATTAGCGTAATAGCGAGAACTGTCTGGAATCCCCTGGGCTGCATAGAGTGAAATCAATTCAAAAAAAGGCCCAAGCACATCTTCCTCAGCTCCTTGGGATTGAAAACTGGCAGCTGAATTGAGCAAATGAGCCTTTGCCTCATCAAAGGAACCCTGAGCATTAAGTGATACTCCCAAAGCAAACTCAAGGGTAGCCTCCTCATAGCCCGCATTTATAGATCGAGCTACTTCCAAACCCGATCTTGACACCTCTTCAAGTGCTTTCATTTCCCCTAGTTCTTGGAGAAAAATGGCATAAACCCGATGAGATATTGCCAAACTCATCGGCTCACCAAGTTCTTTGGCCAAACTTAGTGCTTTTTGGAAATAGGCTTCTGCCTGATCAAAATCCTTTAAGTATTTGTAGGAACTTCCCATATTATTGTAGGTCCCAACTAAAGAGCGGTAATCTCCTAACTCCTCTCGGATGGCAACCGATTCCTGATAAACCTGAATGGCATCCTCAAAGCGCGACAGATTTTGATAAATTACACCCAGGTTACTTTTGATCGTGGCCACACTAAGCAAGTCATTTTCTTTTTCGAAAATAGGGAGAGCCCTTAAAAAACTGGAAATAGCCGAGTCTGACTCATAGGTCTTTTGATAAACAAAACCCAAGGCAATGAAAACTTTGGCCATACCCAGAGAATCTCCCAATTGCTGACGAATATCCAAGGCTTGAGTATACATTTTTCGCCCCTCTTCCAGCTCCCCTTTTTGTAAAAAACCACTTCCCAAATCGCTGTATGCTTGGGCGAGTATGCCGGGATTATCGGTTTTATGAGCAGTTTCTACGGCCAATTTTCCAAAATAAATCGCAGAATCGAGGTTGAAAGCCGCGTATTGCCAACCCAATTCCCCATAGAGATTGGCGAGTTTTTCATCCGACATCGGTTCGGTTACCTGAGCTCGTAGACTATCGATCAGTATCTTAGCACCTTGGCCAAAAATATAATTTGAATGAAAAACGAATGCTAGTAAGGCTAAGATTGCCTTCCCTTTCCTAAAAGATGAAGACTTTTTCATGAAGTGACAAAACAAATAAAACCGCTATTGAACAAGAAATGAAACCAAAAAATAAGAGATTTTCGACTCACTATACACTTGAATATGCTTTTTTTATTCGATCAGCCCAATTTTATACGGTTTTGAGTGATTTGCTGAAACCAAACTAAATGTGAATCTTAGGGTTTGATTAACAGCATATAAACCCAAAGTATACGATGAATTTTACGATGAACGAGAATCAGCGAATGATCGCTGAGATGATCCGGGATTTTGGAGCCAAGGAAATCACCCCCTTTCGCAAAGAGTGGGATGATCAGCAGTATTTTCCCATCGAACTTTTCAAAAAACTTGGCGAGCTCGGATTAATGGGCGTCCTGGTTCCAACCGAGTACGGGGGTTCCGGTTTTGGCTATTATGAATACGTAACTGCCATAGTAGAGCTATCTAAATTGGATCCTTCTGTAGGCCTTTCCATGGCTGCGCATAATTCCCTGTGCACCGGCCACATCATGCTATTTGGCAATGAAGAGCAAAAGAAAAAATACCTCCCCAAACTAGCCACTTGTGAATGGCTTGGGGCTTGGGGTTTGACCGAGCCCAATACCGGTTCGGATGCCGGAAATATGCGGACCGTTGCCAAAAAAGAAGGTGACTATTACATCCTCAATGGCGCCAAAAACTTTATCACCCATGGCTATTCGGGTGATGTGGCAGTGGTCATTGCCCGAACGGGTGAAGTAGGTGACTCCCATGGCATGACTGCTTTTGTGGTTGAAAAAGGAACTCCCGGGTTCAAGGGAGGAAGAAAAGAAGACAAACTCGGCATGCGAGCCTCCGAAACAGCTGAGATGATTTTTGAAGATTGCAAAGTTCATAAAAGTCAGATCTTAGGAGAGGTTGGCGAGGGCTTTATCCAATCCATGAAGATTTTGGATGGAGGTAGAATCTCCATCGCGGCACTTTCCCTCGGAATTGCTGAGGGTGCGTTGGAAGCGTCCATTCAGTATTCCAAAGAACGGCAGCAATTCAATCAGCCGATCAGCAAGTTTCAGGGGATTTCCTTCAAGCTAGCCGATATGGCTACACAACTAGAAGCCGCGAGTCTGTTGACTTTCAAAGCAGCGGATTTAAAAAACCGAGGCGAAAAAGTAACCTTAGCCGGAGCTCAAGCCAAATTATATGCTTCTGAAATTGCCGTTTCAGTCGCCAATGAAGCGGTACAGATTTTCGGTGGCTATGGCTTTACCAAAGACTATCCGGTGGAAAAATACTACCGAGACGTCAAACTGTGTACCATCGGGGAAGGGACCTCAGAAATACAGAAATTGGTGATTTCAAGAGAGGTCTTGAAGAAATGACGCTTGAAGTCCAGTGTCGGATGTCCGATGTCCAGTAAGCTCAAATTTTAGCCAAGATGCTAAACTTCAAAACTTCCTTGGTGATTTCCTCAAGGAAGTTTTTTTGATTTCAACCAGTCCGAAACTGTGCTGATTAATTGTTTTATGTACCATTGGTGAATAGGATCAGCCATTATACATTTTTCTGATTTCTGGGATGAAAATCTGTCAAAACCTGACGTAGGTAATCCCGATCCAAATGGGTATAAATTTCCGTGGTGGTGATGCTTTCATGTCCGAGCATTTCCTGAACAGCTCGTAAGTCCGCTCCTCCCTCGATCAGATGTGTGGCGAAAGAATGTCGAAATGTATGAGGGCTCACATTTTTTTGAATTCCTACCCGCAATACAGCTTCCTTGATAATCATAAAAATCATCACCCGACTCAGTTTTTTGCCTCTTCGATTCAGAAAAACAAATTCCTCATGACCTCGGGCAATATCCTGATGATTTCGTACTTCTTCTTGATAGATTTTCAGGTATTTCAATGCATCCTTTCCAAAGGGAACCAAGCGTTCTTTATTTCCTTTTCCCACGATTCGCAGAAAACCAATGTCTTCAAAAATCTGGCTTTTCTTCAAATTAATCAATTCCGAAACCCGCAGACCACTGCTGTAAAGTAATTCCAGCATGGCCCGATTGCGATGTCCTTGAGGTTCGCCCAGCGGAATTCCCTCCAAGATCTGATTGATTTCGTTAAAGCTCAGCGTATCAGGCAACTTTCTTCCCAATCTTGGCGAATCCAGCAATTGTGCGGGATCCTTGGCTATCAACTCCTCATACATCAAAAAACGGTAAAAAGCCTTGATCCCGGAAATCATGCGAGCTTGGGTAAATTCAGAAAGCCCGAGTTCGCCAATGGTCTGGACAAAAGTCTGAAGCTCTTTGGAGCTTACATCGGTAGGACTCAACCCGCTAAAGGTAGTTTCCACAAATTGTCCCAATCGCTGCACATCCCGGCAATAGGCTTCGATGGAATTTTCACTCAACGAACGCTCAATTTTCAGGTAGTGCCGAAATTGTTTGTTATACGATTCCCAGGATTTGGACATAACGAAAATTTAAGAATATAAATCAAAAATGAAGCCATCCAAAAGAAAAGATAGCTTTGTAAGAGCTTGTATTTTTTTGTCAAGGTATCCCATAAATGATATAGTGATAGCCAAATAAGAAATCTAAATTATGATTAATCAGAAAGAAAATCCAATCCCCTGATAGGCCTTCGAATTTCACAGCGTTAAACCCGAATTATGCATTAGAATAATTGAAAGGAGGACTGAGATTTTGAATTTG
>NZ_JAMWZB010000014.1 GCF_024305035.1 Algoriphagus sp. | reverse complement strand
GTACGGTGGTGTGAGAGGACAGGTAGGGAAATAATCCCTACCTTCCTACTCGATTATCTAATTGAAAATTGCCTAAATCTCCCTCCCCAATTTCCTTCTCAATTTGCCTTTGCTGTAGCCGTTCCAGATGCTTTGGACTTCTCCCTCGGGATTGATGAGGACAAAAGAGGGGAAAATTTCGATCTCGAAAAGTTTGGTCGCCAAACTATTTCTATCCCATAGACTGGTCCAATTCATTTGGGATTTGTGTTCTTTTTGAATTTCCAGCCAAGTTCTCCGAGTTCGGTCGTTCCAAACCGTCACAAACTCCACTTGATCGCTCAGTTCGGCTTGTAATTCGATTAATTCGGGAAGGGCCTTGACGCAACCCGCACACCCGGTAAAGGAAAAATCCAACAACACATATTTTCCTTTCTGATTGCTTAGTGAAAAATCCGAACCCGCTTTGCTTTCTAAGGTAAAGTCCGGAGCCAATTCACCGATTTGGGCACGCGCCAAGGTATTCAAACTGAGATAGGTTTTGACTTCGTCGATTTCCCAAGATTCTTTAAATTCGGCTGGGATATCCGAAATCAAACCCATCAACTCTTCATCGCTAAAAATTTGTTTGTAGGAATTTAGCATTCGAATACCCACCAGTTTGTCCAGATTTTTGGTAATCAGTTGCTTCTTAATTTCACTTTCAGCTGTCGTGATTTCTGATTGGAGCGCAGTGAAAGGATGCTCAGGGCTAAGTCTCCAAGATTCAGGATCATTTACTTTTCCTGTCAACGTATATTCTCCTTCTTCCAGCCAAAATGTTTTGCTCGTGTGAATTTTCCCTTTGCTTGAAATATAATATATGGATAGGGTTTTGGGACCAGGAACTGTGTCCGAATTGACAAAATCATACCTTTCGCCAAAAAGGTCAAAAACCTCTTCTCCATGCTGAATTCGTAAAAACTGATTTCCTGAAAACTGAGCCTCGAGTTTGCCGATTAGTCGGGTTTGCGAAAAAGAAGAAAATGAAATCGCTAAAGAAAGAAGAAATACCAAAGCAATGCGCATAAGAAAAGATTTTTTAGTATTTACTGAGATTCAAGGGTAAGGGTTTCGGTTGATGGCACTCTTTTTTATCCTTAAACATTTCAAATTGAGTTTGCCCATTGATCATTCTTTTCCTTCCACCCGCACTTTCGCTCCCGTCATCAGGATTCTCCGATAGCCGTTTTGGGTATCCGAGCTCACCTCTTTGCCTAAGACTTTGACCTGTTGATAACTTTCCGGGATTTCTATGGAAAGGCCCCATTTTTTTTGACTTTGTTCAACTTCGATCATCAATTCATTCCCGGATTTTTGATAGGTAATGGAAATCTCATTTTCCCCGATTTGTACGTTTTGGATCGAAGCATTTTCCCATTGGCTGGGCATCTGAGGACGGATGTGGATCACTTTATTTCCTGCATCGGGTTGAATCCCGAAAAACTGGGTCACGATCGGTACGGCATAACTATACAGATTCCAAGCTTGGGTAAACATGCCATAATCAGGGGAAACTTCATAAATCGATCCCGGTAACGCAAAGCCGAAACTTCGAGTCATTCGCTGCAAATAGTCCAGGGCTCCATCGGGATTTCCATACTTGTTTTCGCCAATGGCAGAAACTCCGGTGGGCAACGTCATGACCGCACCCGTGTAGGAAAAAACTTGGCTGCCAGAAAAGGATCCCTCCTCTGTTTCTGCACTTTCATCCCGATCGATTCCCGTCACAAATGTTCCAAATGGGTTAGTATACTTTTTAGCAGTTTCCAACGCAAGGTTAGCTTTATCCACATCGGCTACCCCTACCTCCATCGGAGTATTTACCACCCAATTGTGATAGAGCACAAAGCCTTGTTTTTGGTCTTTGGGTAATGTGGATAACTTGGCTTTGGTCGCTTCCAATTCAGCTACCGCCCAGGGTTTATCCAAGGTATCTGCCCGAATAATCGCCCCATCGATCAAGTGAAGGGCTTCTTCTGCTGTTCCAATAAAATCGGCATAACTCCCAAATTCTTCTACCCAAAAATCACTATTGATCTTTTCTTTGAGCGTTTCGGCAGTCTGTTGATAACTTTCCGAAAGCTGCGTTTTTCCGAGAATTTCAGCCATTTTTGCCGCATCAGCAAAAGCTTGGTAGCTATAGGCTGCCACGTCGATCATTTCGGATTCCAAGCCATGGATTTCCATCATGCCATAGCCATCGGCAAGCAAGTTTCCGTCCTCGTCGTTTTCTTCCAAGAGCCAGTTCAGGCCTTTTTCCACAGAAGGAAAGTACTTTTCCAAAAACTCGCGATCGCCTGTCCAGCGGTAGACTTCCCATACTGTTGAAACCCACTGAGGTGTTTCATTGATATTCCCGGGGTTGAATACGACTCCATTGGTGGAGGCCTCGTGAATGATGCGGCCATTGCCGTTGGTTTTTTCGGAAAGATGGTGAATCAATTCCATCGTGCTATACACCAACTCTTTTCTGCCGGTGGCGATCAAGCCTTGAATCGTGTACTCGCTGTCTACCCCAAAAAACCAAGGATAATCGGGCAATCCCGCTCCAAAACCACGACCCATCCCGGGGACTTCCCGGACTAACCAATCGGTATTGTACTTGGTCCATTCATAGGCTTTCTGCAATTCTTTGTCAGGTATGTTTATTTGGGTATTTTCAAAAATAGACTGGTACCTCTCCTTTTTCAGTTGCCAATCATTGGAAAGATTTTCTCGTAAATCTGCCAAGGTTTCCATCGCCTTCAACTCGCTTTCAGTGGATCCGGCAATAAAAATGGGTACCACCAATTCGGATCGTGCTGGAATTTGAATGGTCACTGTGAATGCGGCTGCAGCTCCTTTTCCTTTGGTTTCAAACCCACAAGCGGGATCTCGTAGGCTAAGCGGAATGCCTGCCTCGGTTCCCCAAGTGGTAAACCAATCATTTCCGCTATCCTTTGCAGTAAATGTTCCGGTTAATTCATTGAATGAAATTTGATCTTCCTCATCATTCATTCCATTCTCCTCACCCAACCAAACGGGTCTTAAATCCACTTGTGCATTCCAAGAAAAATCAAAGGTAGACTCGGTCTCTTCCGCATTTTTAAAGCGGTATAAAACGACCATTCCCTCTCGTCGGTCAGGTACAAAATGAAGCCGCTCGACCGATAAGCCTTTGGCTACTTCCCCATAGTGAACCACATTGCTATTGGGGTAATTTGTAAATTTTTGAGCCTTTTCAAGGCATTGGGCTTGTCCATTAATGGATAATTGAGCAGAAAAGCCATCCATCAATTTAATTGGATGCAACCAAATCCCGCCCATTTCACCTTGGACATGCCAGCCTAAATCCGGAAAAGTTCCATCCTGATGTCCAACCATATACATTCGGTCTCCGGCAGCCGCAAAAGGGGAACTGAGGTATTCGGTTTTCCCCTCAAGTCCTTCTTGATTTTCAAGGTCTTGGAAAATTTGAGAAAACGAATCCGGTTGACGTTGGCAACTCCAACACAATGCTAAGAGTTGACATGCAAATAGGCTTTTTGTTATTCGGAACATTTTATTAATCATTTTTTAAACGGGTTTGCACTCTGAAAGTGCAGTTGTTGCTATTATTTTCACTTCAACAGTGCAAAATCCAGTTTTAGCCTTTATAGTACCTTTCCGATCTCCCGCCAAGAGATCAGTTTAATGTTATTTTCCTCAATGAGCTTTTTGGCTTCTTCGCTGGTAAAAAAATCATAATCCTGCTGTCTCCATGGGGCATGAAAGGAATCGTGGCCTGCGGTCACAGCATTCATTTCCACATCATCAAAAGCCAAGTGAATCAACAATACATGCACTCCGGAAGGAAGATTTTTCAATGCTTGAGTATAAAATTTTTCCATTCCTTTTTCGTAAGCTTCCTCATCTGCCATGATGATTTGATCGATGATGGGGAGTTTATCCACATTCATTCCTGCGAATAAATCAAGATTGGGCTGAATCAGTCCTTGGTACAGTTCTCGATTGATCATCGCCGGAATCTTATTTTCCAAGGCGAGCTTGACATAGATGCGAAGATACTCTGGCCGTCCAAAGAACATACAGCCCATGTGCGAATCCAAATGCGTGATATCGATTCCCATGGCTTTAGCGGTTTTGATTTGAGCTCTTACTTCCATTTCTACCTCCTCAGGGCTAGCATGTTCGCTGACCTCTGCACAAGAGGGGTACATATGCCCGATGGAATTGGCCAATCCTGCTACATTTTCCTTCCCGGCTTCCGGTCCCCAATTGTAATGCAGCCATTCATTGGTCAGCGTGATGTGAATTCCGATATCGGGATTTTCGATTTCCTTGGCCATCACGGCTACTTCAGCGGACCATGGGGCTGGCACCATCATACTCGTGGAAGTCACAAGACCCTTTTGCATGGCTTTAAATGTTGCTTGATTTTGAGAATGAGAAACGCCCACATCGTCGCCGTGAATGATTAAAAGCTTGGCATCGGCTGGGTAGCCTAACTTTTCCTGTAAAGTTTGCCCCTTCATAGAAATGGGGATGATAAGTAGTAAAAACAAAAAGAACGATAGGTTTTTCATGATGAGTTGAATTTGAAGTCAAATTAATGAATTTCCGAGACAATGAATTTTTAAATTCCACCAAACACTATGCTTCAACAGGCTGTTTTGCAAGCATGAAGTACAGGAGAATAATTGTATGGTTTCGTAATGATTTGCGTCTTTTGGATAACGAGACGCTTTTTAAAGCTTCCCAAATGGGAGCCGAAACCATTCCTGTTTACTGCTTTGATCCTCGGCATTTCGAAAAAACAGAAATTGGTTTTCCGAAAACCGGAGCACATCGGGCAAAATTTCTTTTTGAAGCAATTCGCGATTTAAGATCGCAATTTCGAGACAGGGAATCGGATTTGCTTTTGCTTCGGGGAAAGCCGGAGGAAGAGCTAGTGACTTTGGCCGAGCGATTGGAAGCGGACGCTATTTTTTTCTCCAGGGAAGTGACATCCGAAGAGCGAACGATCGACCGATCCTTGGAAAAAGTAGCTTGGTCCAAAGGCATTGCGACAGAGAGTTTTTGGCAGAGCACTTTGTATCATATTGATGATTTGCCCTTTCCGATCAATCAAACGCCTGAGATTTTCACTCAGTTTCGGAAGAATATCGAAAAACTTTCTTCGGTCAGAGCAAGTTATCCACAACCAGAGCAGTTTAAATTTCCCCGAAAATTAATCCCGATCAGCGGGGAAGTTCCGGAATTGGAAACTTATGGATTGGAGGAGCCTGAGTTCGTGCGCGAAAAGGTGATGGAGTTTGATGGTGGAGAGCGCGCCGGGCTTAGGCGAATCCAGTCCTATTTTTGGGAAGGGGATCACTTAAAAGAGTACAAGGAAACTCGAAATGGGATGATCGGAGCAGATTACAGTTCCAAGTTTTCCCCGTGGTTGGCTTTAGGCTGTCTTTCCCCGCGCATCATATATGAGGAAGTAAAACGCTATGAACGCCAACGGAAGAAAAATCAAAGCACCTATTGGCTGATCTTTGAACTCATTTGGCGGGATTACTTTCGATTCATCTGTAAAAAGCATGGGGATCGAATTTTTCACCTTGAAGGCATTAAAAATACAAAGGACTCCTGGAGAAGGGATAGTGCCGATTTTGAGCGCTGGTGTGAGGGGCAGACAGGAGTCCCTTTTGTTGATGCCAATATGCGTGAGTTGAAATTAACTGGATTTATGTCCAATCGTGGCCGACAAAATGTGGCCAGTTTTCTGGTCAATGACCTGGGAATTGATTGGACTTGGGGCGCAAGTTATTTCGAGAGTCAGCTGATCGATTACGATGTCTGCTCAAACTGGGGTAATTGGATGTATGTGGGAGGAGTGGGGAATGATCCGCGAGAAAACCGGTACTTTAATATTCTTCGGCAAGCCAAAAATTACGATAAAAATGGAGAGTATGTTCGGCTTTGGATTCCCGAATTGGCGAAAATACAAGGCTTTGATATTCAGCATCCTTGGGACTTATCCACAGCTCAAATGAAAGAAGCTGAGGTCCAATTGGGCAAGAGTTATCCACAAGCGATGGTTGATTTTGAAGGGGTTTTATAGGTTGGTGTTCTGTGCAAGAGTTAGTTTTTGGACTCAAATTTTTCGCGCATTTTTGATCTAAAATTGGGGTTGAATTTCCAAAATGCGAAATATAAAACCAAGCCCCAAATGATCATACTAAAAACCAGATTGATGTAAGTTTGGTAATCCGTTAAATAGGTCCAGTCAAATCCCTGATTGATTCCAACATAGCCGCGGATGAGCACGCCGACTAAAGAGGCCAAAAGAATAAACCAAGTGTGCACTTTAAAAAAAAGACCAAGCTCTGTAAATCGACTTGATGAGGAATTAGGAGTGGTTTGATTCATTTTTTTTTTATGCTTGTTTTTGATCATTTCCAAGGAAGGCTTGGGTTAAAACTTCCCATATAAAGAACTGTGTGATGGTCCAAAAAAACCAATAAAAAAGCATGGATATATAAGTGGTTGATTCTTGAAGAAAATCCCACTCAAACCGAAGCTCGGGATAGACATAACCTTTTTGAAAAATGACCAGAGGAATGGCAAACCCTAAACCCCAAGCCCAATTCTTTTTAAAATAAGCGGTAATTTTTTGCATCTATCAATACTCAAACTTTAACCCTTCAAAATCCGGTTTCAATACCTTCTTTCTATTCAGCTCCAGCTGATATAAATATTCACCCAATTCGGTAAAAAAAGGCAATCCGATTTCTTCGGTTTCATACCTATTATCGTTGAGGGTTTGATTTCGGTTGGTGTAGATGGTGGCTGACACGAAAAACTCAACTCCATTTTTATAATCCACAAAATAACTTCCGTCGATCAAATGACCATAAGCCCAGCCGGTTTTGTTAAAAATCCGGAATTGGTCCGGAATCGGGTTTTTATCTGTTCCGAATTTGAAAAACTTAGAGTAGCTATCGTAATAGTCTGGGCCTTCATACTTGGGAAAATCCGATTCATTGGGAAGCATACTCATATACTTCAAGATAAAGGCTTGATGCTCTTCATTGATCCTAAACCGTTCTGATTCCAAAAAAGCCTGTGGAAAAACGATTCGCTGTACCACACCATGCAAATCCGAAAGCGAAAATTTATTTTTATAAGTAAACTCCATCCCCGTTTCAATCAAGGAATCTCCAGCGTAATAAGCCCTTCCAATAACTGGGCGTTCAGGATTGGAATAGACGGTTTCGGTTTTTCGTTCGGGAATTTCGAGCAGTATTTCGCCAGATTTATCCACAAAACGAATGGGATTGAAAAAGCGGTTTTCAATCTCGTCTGCCGGATAGCTCAGCCGGTGATTGATGAGGGTGTGATTCAATCCTTTTTCTGCCAATTTTTGATTGATATAGTCCTGGCCCAGAAGTTCGTATAGGCGATTATAGGCATCATTATCCGAGACCAATAGAATCTTTTTGATGTAGTGGCCAATGCTCGGAAAAGAGTCATAAGAGGACTTATCCACATAGGCGGGGAGCTGGGATGGGCGGACCGAATCGGTCAACATTGGGGTAACCAGGGTCAGGTTATCCACATTTTGCTCCTCCAGCCATTCCAAGGCCAAAATGGCTACGGGTAACTTTACCGTAGAGGCTGGATAAAAATAACGCTCGTCGTCTAGGTTGAATGAAAAGGTTTCCATCAACGGGTTCATGTGTTCATTTCGGTCGATTCGGGTATAGAGAATCTGTACCTGATAAGTATCCGCACTGTCCAATACATTTTTCAATGTTGGATAGTTTTCCAAGCCACTTTCAAAAGGTATCGGCTCTTTAGTTTCGCAGGCAAAAATCAAAAATGAAAATAGAATCAGTAACTGTCTCATGATTGCTTGGCTAAATCTTGTAAAATATCAATCAAGTATTCAATATCGCTTTTTTCATGATAGGCCGAAAGAATCAATCGGTTTACTTGGGGGCTTTCTGCGGTGGGATAGGGAAAGCTTGAACAGATGATTCCCGAACTTTCCAATTGATCCACCCATTCATTGGGATGAAAACGAAATACAGGATAATCTGATCTTCCATGAAGTTGGGAAATGTTTTGGATACCTTCTTTAAATAAAACGCAATTTTTTTCCAGTAAATGCTGAGTTTCCTCGTAGCGATGCTGCATTTCCAAAAAAGTCTGTAAATGAGCTGGCGAGCCTGGTGAGGCTCCGCCAAATAGAGGTGTACTTTTTATTTTCTTAATTTGATCTTCCTCACTCAAAATTATTCCTGCCGGTAATCCAAGCGCTTTTCCCAGGGAACCGGTGACCATTAAGTTTACCTTTGGATCATTCCACATGGAGTAGGTACCAAAAATTTCCTTACCTACTACCCCAAAGGCATGGGAATCATCGATCAATAGGCTCACTTCATGTTTTTGGGCGATTTCTTTTACCCAGTTATAATCATGAATCTGGATGTTGAGTGGATCTACCGCATTGCCAATGAGGAGGATTTTTTGGGGAGAAAGCTTTTCTGCTCGCTGCTGACAGTCTTTCTTCCATTGGATAAAATCCAGTTGTTTACTTGATGAATAACCATCAGGAATAATGGCCGAATGAGCGTCTGGTGCAATCCAAATTTGGTCCTTTGCTTGACTGATATTTTTCCAAGCTGCTATTCCTGCCAAATAGCCTGAACTCAATACTGCCGCTGAAGTTGCGCCGGCATTAAAGGCAAAAAACTCTTCAAACTCATCAAATATTTCCAGTCGGATATTATTATTTCGACTTTGTCCAAAATTGGCTCCCCATTCAAATATATTATTGGCCAAAACATCCAAAAAATCTACGTCCTGGGCAATTCCCAAATAGGAAGTTCCGCTGAAATAGAGGTACTCTTTTCCCTCTATTTCAATCATGCGGCCGATTCCGGTATTTAGATAGTAATTTTTCAATCAGGATTATTTTGCAAAAATCTGGGATTCGTCTTGAAAAGATTTAAACTCCAATGCATTCCCGCAGGGGTCGAGGAAAAACATGGTGGCTTGTTCTCCTACTTCCCCTTGGAATCGGATGTAAGGCTCGATGATAAATTCAATTCCATGGGCTTTCAATTTATCGGCTAGTTCATGCCACTCATCCCAAGGAAGAATTGCTCCAAAATGCCTAACCGGCACATTTTTACCATCTACCGCATTGGTTTTTGCTTGGGCCAATTCCTCCGGCTTGATGTGGGCAGAAAGCTGATGACCGAAGAAATTAAAATCGATCCATTTATCTGTACTTCGGCCAATGTCACAGCCTAAAAGTTCGCCGTAAAATTTGCGGGTTTCTTCGATGTCACGAATTGGGAAAGCCAGGTGGAAGGGTTTAAATTGACTCATATTGTTTACTTTCGTATGGAAGTTTTATTTGTCCTGTATTCGAAAAGGGCTAGTCTACCGAGCCGATTGAATTCAGGATTTTAGTACTTATTTTTCTACCCTAAAGATATGGCAAAAAAGCAGAAAGTTTCATTGGTTTTAAGCAGTGGTGGGGCAAGAGGCTTGGCGCATGTGGGAGTGATTGAGGAATTGGAAGAGCGGGGCTATCAAATCAGCCAAATCGCCGGCTGCTCGGCAGGAGCATTGGTCGGGGGCATGTATGCAGCTGGTAAATTGACCGAATTTAAAAACTGGATATGTCATTTGGATCGGATCGATGTCTTTTCATTGATGGATTTTACCTTTTCCAGCCGTGGATTTATCAAGGGAGAAAAGGTTTATTCTGCGCTGAAAAAAGTTGTTCCGGATTGTCAGATTGAGGATTTGGCCATTCCATTTTCCTGCAATGCAGTGGATGTGCATTCGGGGGAGGAGTTTGTTTTTGAAAAGGGAGGTTTGTACCAGGCTATCCGAGCTTCCGGGAGTATTCCTTCGGTATTTTTGCCTGCTTACGCAGATAATAAAACTCTAATAGATGGGGGCGTGCTGAACCCGATTCCGATTTCATTGATTAAGTACCAACCGGAAGATTTACTTGTGGTGGTGGATGTAAATGGCTTGGATAGTGAATTTATTGCTCCACCAAAAAAAGATGCCAAAGGCAATCGATTTATCAACAATCTTCCCAGCTGGATGATTGAATATAAAAATAAGATGAGTCAATATTTTCCTGAGGAAAAACCCGGAGAAAAGGACATCAGCTATTCAACTTTGAATTTGGTCAAGCGCTCTTTCGATTTGCTTCAAGATCGATTTTGCGAATTGTTATTGGAAAAGCATCCAGTAGATGTGCAAATCAAAGTGGCACGGAAACAAGCCGGAACATTGGAGTTTTATCGAGCAGCGGAGATGATAGAAATCGGTCGAATCAAAGCCAAAAAGGCATTGGATAAACTGGAAAATGGAAATTAGGGAGCTCAATCGCCTTTTGGGAAATGTGGATATCTATCTTTTGGATCAAATCCTGAAAGGTCGATTTACCAAAGAGATGAAAATCCTTGATGCCGGCTGTGGAGAGGGCAGAAATACCGTGTATTTTGTTAATCAGGGCTATTCCATTTTTGGAATTGACCCAAATGAAGTGTCAGTTCAATACTGTCGCTTTCAGGCCAAAAGCCTAAATTCTGATTTTGATGTTCACCGGTTTCAAGTGGGTCGATTAGAAGAAATCCCCTTTCACAAGGAAGCGTTTGATGCCGTCATTTGCTCTGCAGTCCTTCATTTTGCGGAGAATGTGGATAACTTTTGGCAAATGATCCGGGAAATTCATCGGGTATTGAAGCCGGGAGGGGTTTTTTGGTTTCGAATGTGTACAGGTTTTGGTGGAATTTTAGAAAAATCCCAACCTCTGGGTGGAGGAAAATACTTGCTACCGGATGATTCGGAGCGATTTGTATTGATGCCTGCCGATGTGGATAAGTTGGAAAGTCTTGGCTTTCGCTTTTTGGAGAACCCCAAAACGGTTTTGGTTTGGGAGCAGCGGGAAATGGGGGTTTTTCTAATGCAAAAGGATGGATTTCATTGAATAATCAAAACGGCTATATTTTTATCGTTGGCGATGAGGTTTTCTGCCACGCTTCCCAAGAGCAGGTCCGAATCATCTGATTTTCCTTTTTTGGAAATGACGATTAGGTCACCTTTAAGCTCTCTGGTTTTTTTGTAAATGACATTTCCAATGGAATCACCTTCGGTGAGATACATGGCCAAAGTTGCCTCGATATTGGCTTTTTTCTTCAATTTTTCATATTTCCCTAGAGCTTCCTTTTCCAAGCTTTTCTTGATTTGTTTTTCATTTCCAACAAAGGGAAAATAGTGAATCCCGATTTTGAGGATATGAATGGGCAGGAGTTCGGCTCCGGTTTTTTTGGCGATATGGCTGGACATTTCCAGCACTTTACCCGAATAGGAAGAAAAATCGATAGGAATAACAGTTTTGGTGATGGTGGGTTTGGCGGTTTCGGGAACAAGGATCAAATTGCAGCGGAGGAGTCTGACCATTTTACTACTGAAAATCCCTGAGCCATCCAGGCCTTTCTTTTTCCCGAGAAAAAATAGATCGAATCTACTTTTGTTGATCCAGGTGACCAAGGCACTGAAGTCAGGCTTGGGTTGAATGTAAATGTGAATTGTGGATTTATTTTCCCCAAATACTGAATCGATTTTGGATTGCAGTTCTTCGCGGATAAGTTCTTCCAAGCTTTGATTCTTTTCTGCCAGTAGGGCTTCAAATTCTTGGGAGAGCTCTTCAATTTCTATCTGATGGATCAGGTGAAGCTCTTCAAAATCAAAGAGTGAATCGTATCCTTTGATGAAATGGAGCATCATTTCGTCCATTTCCGTCAAATCGGCGGCTAAGGCTATTTTATTTAAATTTTTCATTTGTCATAATTGATTTTCAAAGGTCCCAGAGAGTCTGGCAGATGTTAAAATCATTTCAATAGGTATCGCTTAAATCATGCTTCCTTTCATGGATAGCTCATGTAGGTTTAGTACAAACTATTCTTTCTTCTTTATCCCTTGCTTTTTGATCAAGGTGTCTTCGAGTTTCTTTTCGTAGCGTTTTTTATCCGGTTCTTTTTCCAGCTGAGTCATTTTAAGGTATTCGGATTTCAAGCCTTTGTTGAGAGAATACATCATCAGCAAAAGAATGACTAGAAAGGGTAATCCTGTGGTAATCGAGGCAGTTTGTAATGCTCCAAGTCCACCACCGATCAGTAAAGCAGCTGCTACGGCTCCTTCGGCAGTGGCCCAAAATACGCGCTGTGGAACAGGAGAATCCAACTTTCCTCCCGAGGTAATATTATCAATAACCAAAGAACCCGAATCGGAAGAAGTGACAAAGAACGAGGTAACTAAAAACAATCCGATGATTGAACCCAGCATGCTGAATGGAAATTCCTGAATGAAAACAAACAATGCCGTGGAGGCATCCGCTACGATGGCATTAGCCAAGTCGTGATTACCAGACTGCATATCTAGATAAATCGCAGAACCTCCCATCGCGGTCATCCAAAGAAAAGTCAACAGAGCTGGAATAAGTAGTACGCCCAATACAAATTCTCGGATCGTTCTTCCTTTTGACACCCGAGCGATAAACATGCCGACAAAAGGAGACCAGGAGATCCACCAAGCCCAGTAAAAAACCGTCCAATCACCCTGCCATCCCTTATCTCGAATGGCCTCTGTCCAAGTGGATACTTCGATAAAGTTATTCATGTAGTTTCCCACATTTTGGATAAACCCGCGCATGATAAAAAGCGTGGGACCAAAAATCAGGACGAAAACCAATAACATGGCCGCAATGCGTACATTCCATTCGCTGAGAAACTTCACTCCTTTGTCGATTCCCGACACAACCGACATAGTGGCGATTAGGGTAATGACTGCAATTAGGATGACTTGAGTGGTGACGGTATTTGGGATTTTGAAAAGGTAAAATAACCCCCCACCCACTTGCTGAACACCCAGTCCGAGGGAAGTTGCCAACCCAAAAAGCGTAGCCAATACTGCAAAAACGTCAATGACATCACCGATCCAGCCATTGATCCGCTCTCCCAAAAGGGGATAAAACACCGAGCGAATCGTTAAAGGGAGCTTTCGGTTGTAGGCAAAGAATGCCAACGAAAGAGCTACTACAGTGTATATGGCCCATGCATGAAATCCCCAATGAAGGAAGGTTAAGTTCATGGCATTTTGGGCCGCTTCTGGGCTGTAATCGTCTGATATCGGAGAGTTTGCATAATGATTGACCGGCTCAGCTACACCCCAGAAAAGTAACCCAATGCCCATTCCTGCACTGAAAAGCATGGCAAACCACGCAGAGGTGGAAAATTCAGTTTCTGCATCTTTACCACCAAGTTTAATTTTTCCGTATTTGCTAAATCCCACGTAGATGCAAAAAATAATAAATACGTTGACTACGAGAATAAATAGCCATCCAGTCTTATCGGTGATAAAGGTTTTCATATTATCAAAAATCTGCTCCATGGGTTCTCCTACCCAAAGGGTGACGCCAATAAACAGGATGATCAGAATCGTGGCTGGCCAAAAGACGGGAGGATGAATATCGATGTATTTATTTTTCATTATCGGTTAGGTTTAGAAATAATAGCCGAGATTAATATTTAATCGGGTATTCCAAGCAGCTTTTTCTGAAATAGGATTATGGGGTCCAATGGGCTTTTGGTAATCGATCCCCCGACCAGTTCCCAATGCATTGCCGCCAAAAATATCGCTTAACCAAGGTTGATTCCTTCCTTGGGCAATATCAACATAGCAGTAGATTTTTCCGGCACTGACTAGAGCCCCGGGGACCAACATATGTGTAGGAGCAAATCGATGTCTAGTGCCGTTGAGCTCGATTTCTCCAAATTTTTCCATGTAAGTGTAATCCGTGTATACTTGGATATTGCGCACAGGACCCCAACTCACGGGAATGTCGTAAGAAAGGCCCAGGGTATACATCGCCGCTTCCGCTGCGACATCGTAGGTGCCAAAACCATAGGCGCCCATCTGTACATAGCTTAACCGGGTATCAGCGTCATCTCTGACATCTTTGAAATTGTAGTAAAGCGCCTGGGATTTTAAATTCCACCTTCCCCAATTATTTTCATAATGAATGGCTCCGGCAAATTGCCTTCCGATATGAGAGGTTTGCTGATTGTATACTTCATGGGTTTGAAGTGAAAGTCCGATTTCGCCTGATTTAAATAATTTGGCCGCCCGCAGATTGAGTTGCCTCCGTTCGATATTGGTGTTACCAGGTACAGGGACCACATCGTAAGAATAACGGGCAGAGGCAGGGACCCCGAAACTGAGTTCGTTGGTACCACGGGGCTCGGAAAGTAGAAAATAGGCTACATTAAAGCGCCAGCCTTCGTAGTCTTTAGTCAAATTAAACCCAATTTGATGATCATCTTCCAGTCCAACGTAATAGGGCGTGGTAAACCACCAACTATGGGAAGCGTAGGTTAACAGGCCGAAAGGTACTTGGGTGATTCCAAATTGCAAATTGGTTGTAGGAGTAAAGCGGTAACCAATCCAGCCGTATTTTAAAAAGTGGGTATTGAAGGTGGGATAAAATCGGTACTCAAAAGACAACTGAAGGCCATCACTATAGGAGTCCACGTTAATTCGCCACGTATCCCAAGTCCAATCATTCCGGAGCTCGGTACCTAGCGGAAAAGTCTGTCCTTCGAAATGCGTGTAAATGGTATTGAGCCGAAGGGCTCCTCCGATTTTGAGCCAAGTCGTATCCATTTTGCTTTCCTGAGCGGCAAAATTAGCAAACTCCAAAGTGGCTTTGGAATTGCCATAGTCTTTGATAAATAGATGGGTTAGTGGGGATTCCCGATTTGTTGAATCCAATGGAGAACCCAGAGACAAAATCGGAATACTGAATAAAATCAGGTAAAAAAAGAGAGAATGGTACAGTTTTCTCATTGGTTAATTTTTAGCTTTCCAAAAGAGAGGTGATCTTTTACCTGAAATTTTAAGGTATTACTTTCAATTCAAATATGAAATTAATTCGGAAAGAAAATTAAGCGGATGAACGAATTTTATGGATGATTTATAGCTTTTTACAAATAAATATTTCAAGAAATTCGGTCTTATTGCCTTTTAATTGCTGTTTATTTGATAATTAGCCTGACCTTTGAAAAAAATATTCCATGACTTTACAATACGCTTTAGAACTCATCGGAACTTTTGTTTTTGCCATCTCCGGAGCTTTGGCGGTACGGGAGCGGGAACATGATTTGTTTGGGGCGGGATTTACCGGTTTTATCACCGCGATTGGTGGAGGTACCCTTCGAGATGTTTTGTTGGATGCGCATCCCTTAGTCTGGATTGGAGATATTCATTTTCTGTATGCGATTTTATTGGGAATTTTGACGGCCTTTGTTTTTCCCAATTTCCTGAGTCGATTGCGAAGGACTTTCTTTCTTTTTGATACCTTGGGAATTGGTTTCTTTACCGTTCTGGGCGTGGAGAAGGCCTTAAGTCTGGGAGTCCGGCCGGAGATTGCCGCGATTATGGGGATGTTTACTGCCGTGATGGGAGGAGTCATTCGGGATACGCTGACCAATGAAATTCCAATTTTGTTTCGGAAAGAGATTTATGCATCGGCCTGTTTGGCAGGAGCAATTTTATACCTGGTTCTGAATTATTTTGGTTTGGGAAGAGAGTGGAATTTGCTGCTGTCGATTTTTACGGTGATTTCCATCCGCCTGATCGCCATGAAGTATAAACTGAGTTTGCCTCGATTGGATTGAGTATTATAGCTCGCTTTAGCGGTATGTACTACTGAAAAGTTCTCCCGTTAATGAGCGGAGTAATTAAAGATATGCTCAGACCTTTGCAGTAAGAGAATTAGAATTGGGAAATCAGCGACAAGCAGCGGGTAAAAAAAGGATGTGATCCCATCGGTAAAAAAGTGAAATAAATCTCATATTCTAGGCTTTTTCCTAGAGCACTAGACCTCAAAAATCTTTCTCGCAAAAGCTAATTCTCTTCGATTACCGAAATCACAAAAAACTCTAAATCCTCAGTTTCTTGATTTCTGACATAAAGTTTTCCTTTTCTTACGAAATATTGGAAAAAACCAATCTCCCGATCACTGAGGTCTAGCTCCTGGAGCAGCTTCATTTCCTGATCAAAAATCAAAAAATACTGGACCATACGGTCTGATTCGGGCATATTTCGGCTGGCAAATCGATAGAACCATTCATTCTTTTTGTCATATACCAATTCACCGTAATTGATTTCCAGTTTTTGCTTTTCAAGAACCGCTGAAAACTCCCCCAATTCGGCAGTTTTTGGGAAGTTACCGGATTTTCGCCTGGGTGCTAAACTGGGGGAATTGTCTTTGAATTCAATCTTTTCGGTTATGGGGTCAATGCGATATACATCAATTCCATCGTGATGATAGACAAAAAATTTTTCTTGGTAAAAAGCGGCATATAGTGGACTGGAAACACTAACTCGGCTGTTTCTAATTTCAAAATTCTTTCGATAGTTCATGCTATCCAGGCTCACTTCCCGGTAAACAGAGTCTTTAAAATCTATCCAACCGAACATTTGATTTTGTTTGAAACTGGACGATAGTCCAAATAAATACTGCTCATTGGATGAGAGCTTAGCCCAGGCTTCAAATTGTTTCTCGGGGTCCACCTGTACCATGCTGTCAAATCGTGGCGACTCGAAAAGCAATTCATTTCGCTGATTCAACTCAATAAAATTACGCTGAGTAAAAAAACGAAAAGAGCTGTCCGTCAATGGAATATAGTCAAAGCGACTTCGGTCCAGTACTCCTTTTGGACCCTCTTTTTCCAAATAGAGCGTTTCGACCCATTTTTTTTCTTCCAAATCGATGGTCTCTATCGAATGGTTTGTGTAATCATAGAAGAAAAGTAAACGTTCATCCTCAGACAGCTTGGCCTTTGGAATCCCTTGGCCTACATGGAGGAGATGTTGGCCACTTTCGATGGAAAGGGTGTCTATTTTGATCGAAAACCCAGTCCAGGATAGTCCTTCTTTTCTGTCAATCCCGCAGGCAAATATGCCTAGCGCTAAACAACAAAATAGGAGAGCTCTCATGGTGGCTTACTCAGTAATCGTTGGATTCACCCGTACAAAAGCCACTTCATCGTCAATATTTAAAAAATGCCAAAGCTTACCATCTAGGTAAAAAACCGGATCGGCATTTTTGAACTTTTCCGGTAAGGCGGTTTCCCCTAATTGATTTAAGTCCTCGTCAAAAGCGGTCAGAACATTCTTGTAAATAATCGTATCCCCCGCCGTCATGCGGTCCATTTCCTTATGATATCTCCAAAACATATCCAGATCGGGAGCATGTACCAACATACCAAAATTGACCTCTTTATTTTTTTCTTTGATTGCTGCAGACCATTCCTCATTGGAATTGACCTGTATGGGGAAATTTCCTTTCTTACTATTTGATGTCAGTTGAGAGGTATAGGTATGGGATACTAAGCTATCTTGGGCCAAATCCCATTGCCAAAGTTCGTTTTTGGCACTGGTGGTAATTAGAATTTTATCGTTTACCACTCGGATACGGTTTCGTTCTGGAAATTTAGCTGCGCCTCTTCCGTCCATTGAAAAACTGATGTCATAAGCGGAGGTAAACTGTAAGAAATCCGATGGTAAAAGCTTCAGGGATTTTTCGATCACGTTGAATTGGGCGATACCGGAGTTTTTGCTATCGAAGCCCTGAGTACCAAAGAAACCATAGAAGGTTTTTCCATCTTTGGTATCCAAGCTGGAAACATCGATTTCCTCCCCTTCTGGCAGATTAGCCCCTTCCCATTCGATTTCCCCCAATTGGAAGGTAGCGATTTTTTCACCTGATTTGGCGACATGATGGATGCCGTTGAAATCGTAGAAAACAACACTTTCATCGGGAAGTACCTGGATACGCATAATAAACCCGCCGCCGATGCCATTGGGCCCTTCTTTTTCGAGCTGAATGGTCTCCATAAGCTTCAGATTATCCAAGTCTACTACTTCGAGTAGGAGGGTTTGTGGATTGAGATTAAACAGGATTTTTTTGTCAGCACTGATGTCCGATATGCCCAAATTCCAATTGAGAAAAAAGAAATGATCTCCTGCATCAACCATGACCGTGTCGATTTCATAGGAAACTCCTAAAGAAGACCTTTCCCCTTTTTCATTTTCGGGGCTGCTACAGGCAATCGATCCAGCAATCACCAAGACAATAAGCGCTTTGAAGTTATTCATAAGTTGGTTTGATGAGTAGGAATCCCAATTCGTCTTCCAAATTGATAAAGGTGTGAAGATTGCCCTCCTTGAAATAAGCCAAGCTTCCTGAAATATTGAATTTGATTTGCTCTTCGTGTAGCTGATTGAGGTCCTGATCAAAAATGGTCAGCACTTTTTTGATGACTGCAGAATCCCCTATCATCCGGTCTAATTCGGTGCTGACCCGCCAAAATTTCGCATGAGTTGGATCATAAAAAATCTCCTGAAAACTCACTTCATTTTGTTTTTCGTCCCAAGCTTTTCTCATTTCCTCTTCACTGTTCGTGCTTTTGGTATAGAGCCCTTTTTTGGCGTTTGCGGTAAGCGTAGACTGAAACTGTTGATGAGCTAGGGAATCGAGCTCGGGATCATAGATAAAGGCCTCATTTCTTGCCGTGTTGGTTACGTAGATTTTTCCATTAAACTCTTTGACCCAAACCCGCTCGATGGTGCTCATTCGGGGATTCCCGTTTCCGTCGAATTGACTGATGTTGAAGTCCACCAGTGATTCTAATTCAGGAATAGGGATAGTTTTGAGCTCCATGGATGCCAAGTCAAGAATGGCCAAGCCCCGGGTAGGACCGTTGAATTGCTGTTTGGAGTAGGTTCCCATAAGCTTTTCCCCATCCTGAGAAATAGTATACCCAAAATCCACTCCTTCTGCATCTCCCAAACTATCGCCCTTGAATTGATCGGGTTCGATTCGGTAGTGCTGAAAGTTTTTCAAGGCTGCATCCGCCTTAACCAGTGAACGATAGCCGATAAAGAAAAACTCACCTTGATCCGAGACATGCAAATCAGAAACTGAAGTGCCGATTCCATCGGGGCCCTCTTTTTCCAGAGGTATCGCCCGATCAAATCTTAAGTTTTCCAGGTCGATGAACTCCATTTCAGGGACACTGACATTGAGATTATAAAGCCATTTTTGGTCTTTCGAAACGGCTGAAGTGCTCATATACCTTGAAATAAAGATCAAATGCTCTCCCGGATCGACCTGCATCGTGTCGGTGGTGTAGGAGAAATTGATTCGGGTGTTTTCCTGCTTTTGCGATTCTGAGCAGGAGAATACAAATGGGATTAAAAGGAAGAAAAGAAAGCGTTTCATGGATTAAGGGTTAATGCGAAAGACGTGGCTTTAAGCGGACAAAATACAATTCATCGTCTTGGTTGATCCCTTTGTGTAGCATGCCATCCTTGAAAAAGACCTTACCCGAAAAATTAGGAAAGTCTGCGATGTCTTCAATATGCTCTAGGTTTTGATCAAAAATGCTGAGAATGAAATTCCATTTTTCTCCATCAACAGGAGACACCGAGCGGAAATAGCTGATTCGATAATACCGCTTTGATTTTTCATCAAAAACAAATGGACCGAATTGATGCTCTGAGTATTTGGCTTTTGTCGCAGCTTCCAATGCTTCCATGGAGTTGACCTTTCGTGGATAATCTCCAGCCCTTCGCTTGGGAAGAAGGTCTGAAGAAAAGATTTTCTCAACTAAAGAGTCTGACGTGTAGTTATAAATAGCCACTCCATTTACTCCATTAGTGCTAATTAGTGCCTTGCCGAAAGACTCCTGAAGAAAAAATTGATCGGAGCTACTCATTTGCGTTTCTCCCTCCAATACAATTTCATACTCGCTGAGTGATTGCAGCAATGGGATTTTTTTGACGATCACTTTTTCATCAGCCCAATCGATAATCGTCAAGCCTTCTCCAGATGAATTTCCTCCCCGAGAGTCTCCATAGGTGCCAAAAAACAAGGTGCCTTCATCGTTGAAGTCTCCGGCAAAGCTGGTAATGGTCATGGGGGGAAGTTGTTCGGCTACAAAGTCCATTTTATCCCAATTGAGTCGAGTAATTAAATTCCCATTGCGGTCCATTTTGCGAATCGCCTCAAAAGAGGAAGTGAAAATTTCTCCCTTTTCGGTAAGGTGAAATTCATAAGGACTGAGCGAACCGATGCCTTTTGGGCCTTCTTCGGTGAAATCAATACTGCGAACGATGGAATAGCTTTCCAAGTCGATTTCATCCAATCGTTTATTGGTCACATTGTAGAAATAGAGGGAGTTTAGGTCTGGAGAAAGGGCCATCCTTGATAAGCCTCCTGACACGGCAAGGAGGAGATCTCCTGTCTTGACTTTTACAGTATCCAGCTCAAAGTCAAAATCGAATGCTTGGTTTTCTCCCTTTTCTTTCTGCTCGGGTGACCCACATGCTCCGAAAATCAAAAGCGGAATTACCAAAATCAGAAGTTGTTTTTTCATATGCTAAAATTTAAAATCAAACACCGCAAAGCCAAGTTCATCCTCCACATTGACATAGGACCAAAGCTTACCGTCTTTAAAGAAGGTATTCATCAAGGCAAAATCCACCCCCTCGAGCTTTGTCTCGCCCAAAACATTAAAGTCCTTATCATAGGCGAAAAGATGATATTCATATTTTATGGGATCTTCTCTGGTCTCTCCTCTGAACGTTCGCTCTCCCAATCTGAAATAGAGTTGTCGGGTATCGTCCCTTTTGAATTCAAGGAAGTTTACACTGGCAAAAATTTCATTTTGGATTTTTCGAACTTCCTCAACACCGGAAGGGTTTTGAGGGATTTCAACTTGGATTTGGTTCGGAACTGTTTGGTGCTGCACCTCTATGAATTCCAACTTTTGGGTTTGTGTATTCAACTTGTAAAATCCACTCATCGCCGAAGTCGATAGAATTAATTCCTCAGGCAATAAAGTAATGAAGCTTCCGACGAAGTAAAAGGCGATGGCTGTTCCATTTTCTGATTCAAAAGTAAAAGTACCGGTATAGTCATCTACAATTTTCATTTTTGGTACAGGAAGAGAGGTAGCAGACGTTGTTTTTGGATCGATGATTAGAAGTAAATTATCGCCGGCATCTCTGAAATAGGGATGGGAAAAAATTTTTTGAGTCCCAAAATCATAAACCACATTGGAATATAGGGCACTAGAGTTTTTAGCCAAGGTGGAATCTATTCCTGAGGGAAGAACCTTCAGGTTTTGTAATTTTTTGGCTTTTTGGTCAAAAATTCCCACGACCGAATTACTTTTTAAAAAAAGTTCTCCCTCCGGGCCCACCGCCAGATTGGAAAGGTAGTTCCCGACTCCATCGGGCCCTTCGGTTTCAAATACTGTTTTATTTATCACCTTCAACTGGTCAAGATCTATCTCCACTAGCTTATAAGGGTCCCGTTCAAAAAAATAGAGGCGGGTTAAATCATCTGAAAGGCTTTGAATTGAAATTCCCCGGGATAAATTCAAAAAATCCTCTCCAGCGTCCACCAACACCGTATCCACCGAGTAGCTCAGATTTTGAAGGATATTTTCTGATTTGGCATCCTCGGAAGAGTTGCCTCCACAGGAAAATATCAGGGCCAGGAAAATAAGGGAAGTTAATTTTTTCACATGCTTAAAATTTAAAATCAAACACCGCAAAGCCCAGTTCATCCTCCACATTGACATAGGACCAAAGCTTGCCGTCTTTGAAGAAGGTGAATTCGGGGACATTGGGTAGTTCGAAAAGGTATTTTTCTCCCAACAAAACCAGGTCAGCATCATAAACGAATAGGTAAACGTCAGCACGTTGATACCAGTTGCCATCTGCATCCTCAATCGGCTTATAGGCAAATCGAAAAAATTGCTTTCGCTGATCATCCCAAATCAGTTCCCTGAAAGTAACCTGATTGATTTTTTTCTCGGCCGCATCTTCAAATGCTTTCTCATCGGTAAATAAATTACGTTCAAAATCTCCCGTTTTCTTTTTTGGGACTAGCTTGTGATTAAATTCAACTAGGACCAAAGAGTCTTTGGTATAATCATACAGATAGGTATCCGAAGTAACCGAACTGGTAATGAAAAGCTTTTCATGAAGTGTTTTTAACCAAATATTTTCACCTGTACTTGAAAACCTTTTTGGCTGTTGAAGGAGTAGGGTAAATTTTACTACCTGGTCCATGCTGGGCAATTCTATGCTTTTCCCCGTTTTGGAATTTGGGTCAATGACCAAAAGCCTGACTTCAGTCTGAGTAGCACTTATTCTGGTCAAAGCAAACATTTGCTCCTCATCATGAGATAAGGTGACTCTACTGGTGATTAAGCCTTCCTCTTGGACTCCCAATCCCTCAATTTCTCTAAAATTGAATTTTAAGCTTTTTTCCTTTTGCCCATTTTTGGTAAAAACCCCAACAGTTATACCCGGAGAGGTAATTAAAAAGCGATCATTTTGCAGGGAATTAATTTTTGGTGGATTAAACCCAATGGAATTTGGGCCTTCTTTGGAGAACGGGTAAACGGCAAGTAACTCCAATCTGTCCAAGTCTATTTCATACATTACCGCCTTTCTTATATCAAAAAAATAAAAGGTTTTCCTATCCAATGAGAGCGCAGAATTATGGACTCCAAACCCCAAATCAAAAATTTCACCTTTCGGGTCTACTCGTACGGTATCGATTGAAAAAGTCAGGTTTTCAAGCACATTTCCAGAATTGGGAATTTTAGAAGAATTATCCCCACAGGCCAAAATCAAAGGAAGAAAAATAAGGGGGATCAGTTTTTTCATTTTCTAAATGTTAAAATCCATCACCGCAAATCCCAGCTCATCCTCCACATTGACATACAACCAGAGCTTGCCGTCTTTAAGAAAATAGGTGCTTATATGATTCGAAATACCGTGAAGAGGACTTTCTCCCACTAGCTTGTAATCTTCATCGTAAGCCAACAGGAAATACTTGTACTCATTCGGGTCATTTCGAGTCTCCCCCATTTGGACTTGGGCCGCAAGCCTGAAAAACAGGTGATGACTGGAGTCCCACATCATTTTTTGGTAAATAACTTGGGAATTGATTTTGGCCATTTCTTGCCTAAAAGCCTGTTCGGAGTTGAGATTTTGAGTGACTTCACCAGTGAGTCGATTAGGAATTAACCGGTGGTTGACTTCGATCAATTCTAACCTGTCCTTTTCCAGATCATATTCATAAAAATTTCCCATAGCAGAGTTCGTGATCAGGAGTTTGTTTTGATGAATAAGGAAATGTACAGATTGACTTGAAGCCATGTAGTTCCCGTTTTCATTGGCCAATAAGGAATATTTTCGAACAATTTCCATTTCAGGAATAGGGACAGGTTGGGCGGTTTGAGTATCGACGTCTATGATCACTAATTCAGCATTTTCGATTTCTTCACCCGTCGGCCAAGAGTAAAATTGATTTCGCTTGAAGTCGTAGGTTGAGCTGCCATAAAGTGCAAAAAAGTTTTCGGCAAGCTCAGAATCAATTCCTGTTGGAGTCACCTTCAAGTCTTTTTGCTTTTGCCCTGTTTTGTCATAAATCCCGAGTTGAGGAACACCCAAAACAAAAACTTCCTCATTTGGACCTATTGACATTTGGGCGACAAAGTTTCCAACACCATTGGGTCCTTCGGTCTCAAATTCGGTTTTTTGAATTAAGGTTCTCGATTCCAAATCTACCTCGACCAAAGCAGGAGGATTGTTTTCAAAGAAGAAAAAGCTGCCTTCCCTTAGGTCAAATGTTCGAATTCCAAATCCAAGATTTAAAAGTTCATCACCCGAATCTACCACCACCGTATCCATTGAGAAAGAGAGATTTTCCAGCAGATTGGTTTGCTCTGGGGTTTCCTTCGATTTTTCCTGACAAGAAAAAATAACTGAAACGAAAAAAAGGGAGAAAAACAGTTTTTGCATGTTTTATCTTTTTATTGGGAATTCACACCGGATCAATCATTAGTAATCTTTAATTCCTTTTCTGAAGGGTTTCGTCGTCCACTGTTCGTGGTTTCGGACCCGAAATCAAACACCGCAAAACCCAGCTCGTCATCTACGTTGACATAGGACCAGAGCTTTCCGTCTTTGAAGAAGGCCTCAGCCGGAATGGCATCCAATTCGGGAATGGCTGTTTCTCCAATGAGGTTAAGTTCTTGGTCAAAGGCAAAAAGAAAGACATCTGAAGTTCTCGGTGTTTCCTCATCAATTTTCGGATCCATAATTCTTCCAAATCGATAGAAACGCTCATTTTGATCGTCGAAAAGTAATTCTTCAAACATGACCTGTGTCATGGCCTTCTCCATTTCTGATTCAAATTCCTCAGGGGAAGAAACTTTTCCCTGAACGGGGATTTCCTTTCCGTTAGGCGTGACGGTAAAATTAAATGTGCGTAGGTCCAGGGAATCCGTTTTGTAATCGTATAAATAAACGGAATTGGTGGCTCCCGCCGAGAGGAAGTATGTTCCATTAAACTCCTGAAAATGGGTCGGGTCTGCAAAAATGGACATGGCTTGATCGGATTGCAGGAGAATCCGGTATTCGGTGGACTTGTCGAGTCCTGGGATTTGAATGAGCCTTCCGTTTTTTTCCTCCAAATTGATTTTAGCCAGCTGACGGGTTCCTTCCATAAAATCTCCGGGGAGCGAAAGGATATGGCTTTCGTCGGGACTCAGGCGCATGGAGTTACTCAGCGAAAATCCAATGCCTTCCTCCAAACCCTCAATATCCAGTTCTTCTGGTTTCAAAGTCAAATCGCGGATCTTCTCTCCTGATTTTGAGTAAATTCCAGTATTTCGAAAACTCCCAAAAAGAAAGCGCTCTCCTGAGAGTACTTTGACTGCTGATAAATACTCTCCTACACCGTTTGGTCCGTCTTTTTCAAAAGGAATTTGTTCAACAAGTCTTAATTCGTCCAGGCTGATCTTATTTAGGGTTGTGGTGGCTGGATCAAAAAGATACAAGTGGGTTTTGTCTTCATCTATGTCGCTACTTCGGATACCTCTGGAAAGATTGATAATCTCTTCCCCCGGATCTACGACCACAGTGTCCACCGAAAAAGAAAAGTTCTCCAATACATTATCTGAGCTTGAATCGACAGATTCTCCACCATCTCCACAAGAAAAAAGCAAAGAAGCAAAAAGGCTGGGGAAAAGGAATTTTTTCATGGTTTTTATATCAATAGTTTAAGGTCATTCTCACAAAGCCGGGGTCTTCCTCCACCGGTTTGTAATTGTAAAGTTTGCCATCGAAGAAGAAGCTGTTGAAAAAGAGATTGGAAAGCGCTTCGATTTTTTTCTCTCCCAAAAGATTAAAGTTTTGATCATAACTAAATAAGAAAATGTCTGATGGTAGTTTTTCTCCACGTTCGTTGAGCCCGTTTTCCTTCGCTCCAAATCGAAAATACTGTTGCCGGCTTTCGTCCCAATTGAATCCATAAAAATTGATCTGTTTTCGCATTTGGGCTGATATTTCCACACGCTCTTCGTTGGAGCCTGCTTCTGTTTTAAATTCCCCGGTCTTTCTGTTTTCAACCAATTGATGATTAAAAGTGATGAAGTTCAAAGAATCCGTGTTGATGTCATATAAGTAAATGTCGGCTGTGCTTCCGGAATATATGACCAGTTGATTTTTTATTTTTTGCATTCGGATCATATCTCCTGAGGTCGTCATTCCTCCATTTTGTGAAAAAGTAACTTGATAATTTTCCGTTAAGGCAAGTTCGGGAAGCGGTAGAATCTCACCATTTCGGGTTTCTAAGTCCAACACAGCCAGTCCTTTGGTGAATTCACCAAATGGGGAGGGGAGAGAAAAGGCCTTTTTTTTATCTTGGCTTACTAAAACGTTATTGTAAAGGCTGCCCATGGATTCATCGATCCCTTCAAATTCCTCTGCCTGGAGATTTAGGTCTTGAATTTTTTCAGCTTGGCTATCGAAAATTGCCTGAATGGCATAGTTTGCCAGCATAAATTCGCCTTTGGGCAGTACGTCTAAGTAATTAATAAAATTGGGAGCTTGATTCGGACCGTCCTTTTCAAACTGGATTCGCTGGACCAGTTTCAGCTCATTGAGGTCGATTTCATGGATTTCCACGCTTTGGCCTTCGGCAAAATACACAGATTGACCGTCATCACTCAGCCCAAAACCGTAATAGGCACCCGACATGATCAGTTCATCTCCCACGTCTACTTTGACCGTATCCAGGCTTACTTCCAGGCTTTCGAGCTGATTTTCTGCATAGGTTGTAGAGTTGTTGTTTTCAGTATGTTGATTTTCACTTTCGCAGGCGAAAAAAAGAAGGGAGAGTAAAATTGGGCAGACGTTTTTCATATCAATTATTCAGTTCCAAAGTCAAATGTAAAGCGGATAAAACCTCCCTGATCGCCCATCGGCCAATAGAAATAAAGCTGACCATCTAAAAAATAACCTTCAAATGGTGTATTCTTGATCTCAGGTACTCTGGTTTCTCCGATCAAGTTTAGGTTTTCATCATAGGCAAAAAGGTAGCAATCTGCCGTTCGCTGACTACCATCCGGCGAAACTTGATAATTTTTGGTGGCAAAGCGGAAGTACATATTTCGGGTTTCGTCCCAGAAAAATTTCCCAAATGTGATCTGTTTTCGTATTTGGTTTACGACTTCCTGCTGTCGCTCTCGGGAGTCAACTTCATTGGGAAAGTCTCCGGTTTTTTTGTTTTCTACCAGTTGATGGGAAAAGGTGATCAGGTTTAACGAATCATTTTCATGATTATAGGTGTAGCTATCCGCGGTGGAGGAACTGTAGACCATAAACTGCCCATTGAGCCATTGGAGGCGAATGCCATCCCCGAAAAAAGAAGCTGAGTTTCCTTGCCTGAATACGACTTGATACTCGTTGGTCAAGTCTAAAGCAGGTAGTTTATGGACTTTTCCGCTCTTATTTTCAATATCAATTACAGCCAACCCCTCTACCGGTTTGCCGAATTCCATCGGTAGGGAAAGAAAATGGGATTTTTCGGGCGTGAGGTGGAGATTGTTGGGTACCATAAAGTGATCTTCAGACTGAAAATCAATCAATTCGGCAAAATCCAAGTCATAGTTCTTTACTTTTTGTCCATCCAGGGTAAATATAGCGGGCGCGACTTGGTCATAGATCATCAATTCATCGCCGGGAAGGGCCTGAAAATAACTAACCCAGCCTTTGATGCCATTCGGTCCTTCTTGTTCGAAAGGGTGACGCTTAAGCAATTTCATCTCCTTGATGGAAAATTCAAAAACCTCAAAATCAGTCTCATAAAAGGAAAAAATACGGTTTCCGTCTGCGCTGAGTGTTTGGGGATAAACCATATCGGGAACAAATATTTCTGCTCCCGAATCGATCACTAGACTGTCTATGCGAAGACTAAAATCAGAGAGAATATTAGCTGAATTACTTTGCTCATTTGATTCTGAGCAGGAAATTAGGAGCATCCCGAACCATAAATAAATGGTATTTTTCATTGAATATTTTTAAAAGTACAAAGCAAAACTAAACTTATCTAGATTTAAACCTAGTGAAACAATGTTAAATTCGTAAAAAATTATTCAGCTTTTTATTCCGGCCCTTAATTCAGCCACCAAATTGAAAAATTCAAAACTGCCGCAAAGCTGACCCAAACTAAATAGGGAATCATGAAGCCTGAGGCCCAGGGAGAAATAATTTTAAATTTTTTGACACAGCGTAGAATCAAAACCAAAAGCGGTAGAATGACCACCAAACCGAATATCGGGGACTTCATTCCAAAAAATGCCGGGGACCAAAGCCCATTTAACCCCAACTGAATAAAGTAAAGTGTCAACAAATTCTTTCGCTGAGGATGATCACTTTTCCAGATGAGGTAGCAGGCGATTCCCATCAATACATAAAGGGTGGTCCAAACCGGTCCAAAAATCCAACCCGGAGGATTAAAGCTGGGTTTAGTGATGCTTTGGTACCAGCTATCGATGGAAGTGATGGTAAATAGCGCTCCTGTCCCTCCAACTAGCTGAGGCAGGAGAAGACTGATGACCAATTTGAGCCAGTTGGGCATGATTACAGGATTTCAAGTAAGGTACGAAAAGCCAATGCTTTTTCCTTGTAGCGGGCTTGTGTTTTGGCTCGTAAAGCTGGAGCAAATTTGCTTTCGTATTCTTGCATTTTGGCCATGCTTTCGGTGAAATATTGAATGGCGTAGTTGGTACTTCCATCCTCAGCCTGATGAATAAGTCGGCAAAATTTATGTTCGGTAAAAATTCCGGTGGCCATAACTTCGGGTATGTGTGTGCCTCTCATCCATTCGAGAAAGTCCGCTTCGATATCCGGGGAGACGTTGATGGTGACGTTGTAGAGAATCATATCGCTGATTGGGGTAAATTTCTATTTTTATTAACATTTTTGGAATTCCAAAGTTAGGAATCCCAAACTTAAAATTTCAATTTCCTGCTCAAGCACCCGTCATGCACCAAGTAGCGCCCGATCGATCTGCCTCATTTTCTTTACGATTTACTATTGCCCGAGCGGTAGTGATTATTCTCCATCTGGTGGGAGCCATTGGCTTAAGTTTGCCAGAATACCGGGATTGGTTTTTGGCACTCACCCCCGTTCAGCTTTTGAGCTCCTTGGTGTTACTGTTGCTTTTTCATAGAGGATGGAATGAGGCCTTTCCCATCGTCGCCGCTGCGGCTTTTTGGATTGGTTTTGGTGCTGAGATTATCGGGATTCACACTGGATATTTATTTGGGGACTATGTATATGGACCGACCTTGGGACCCAAACTTTGGGAGGTGCCCATCGTGATAGGGGTGAATTGGTTTTTGTTGATTTATACCACAGGAGAGGCTTTTCGTAAGATCTCCAATGATTTTTATGCGGCTTTTTTAAGTGCATGTGCCATGACTGCTATTGATTACATCATTGAACCGGTGGCCGTGGCCTTAGATTTTTGGTATTGGAAAAATGAGCTGATTCCTTGGACCAATTACCTCGGCTGGTTTGGGGTTTCGTTTTTGATCCACCTGATCTATCGCAAAGCCAATTTTGAAAAATCCAATCCATTGGCAATTTGGCTTTTGGTAACCTTGATTTTATTTTTCACCGTATTGAATTTAACAATACTTTAGCTCTGCTTATAGCTATCATAAGTGTATCTTATGAAAAATTTAAACAATTTTACTCCCATAAGCTTATAACAAATTGAAAACTATCTGGTTGTTTGTGTGATGTTAGCAGCAATAGGTTTTATCGGGCTGGGATTTCTGGTGATGGAATTTTCTGGCTGGTTTATTCATAAGTATTTGATGCATGGTCCTTTGTGGATAATCCACAAGACGCATCATCAGCCATCCAAGTCTTTCTTTGAGCTGAATGATCTGTTTTCATTGCTCTTTGGAAGTGTTGCGATTATTTTGATCTTTCTAGGAATAGAGGATCTGGATTATCGGTTTTGGATGGGAATAGGCATCAGTTTGTATGGAATTTTATATTTCTTCTTGCATGATGTATTGGTTCACCGTCGGTTGAAGTGGTTTGACAGACCAAAAAATTCCTTTTTGAAAGGAATATTTCGAGCGCATCAAGCGCATCATCGCACCAATCAGAGAGATGATGCGGTATCGTTTGGTTTATTTGTTGTACCCAAGGAGTATTTTAAAGAAAAGAAAAAGTGAGCACTTATTCAATTAAAGATCTGGAACAATTGTCGGGCATTAAAGCCCACACACTTCGTATATGGGAGCAGCGATACAGTTTGCTCTGTCCCAAGCGTACGGATACCAATATCCGGTATTACGATGATGCGGATCTCAAGCTCATCCTCAATGTCGCTCTGCTCAATGACAATGGGTTTAAAATCAGTAAAATCGCTTCCATGGATGCCGAGGACATTAAAGAAGAGGTCATGAAGCTAACTGAGCGATCACTCACTCATGATGATCAGATTCATGCCTTAACCATTTGTATGATTGAAATGGATGAGGAGCGATTTGACAAAATTCTTTCCTCTAACATACTAAAGTTGGGATTTGAGCAGACGATGCTCAACATTATTTATCCTTTCATGTCAAAAATCGGAGTGCTTTGGCAAACCGGTGCAATCAATCCTGCCCAGGAACATTTTATTTCCAACCTTGTTCGTCAGAAGCTGATCGTGGCCATCGATGGTCAGATTGTCAATGGCGGGGGCAAAAAGTTTTTGCTCTATCTTCCGGAGGGGGAGCTGCACGAAATTTCCTTGCTTTTCGCGGCATACCTGATCAAGAGTGCAGGACACAAAGTTATTTACCTCGGACAGAGTACTCCCAATGATGATTTGCTTTCGGTATATAAATTACATGAACCTGAATATTTACTTACCATCATTACGACTTCACCGAGTTCGGAATATGCCCAGGAGTATATTAATGCGCTTTCAGAGCGATTCAGCAATTCAACCATCCTGGTTACGGGTTATCAGGTGATTGGCCAAGACTTGAAGTTTCCCTCAAATGTGCAGAAGCTCAATTACATTCGGGAAATTAAAGACCTACTGGAGGAGCTCGCCCGAGTTCCGGTAGAGAAATAGTGTAGAGATAAGTCATAATTATTAAACAAAAGCATTCCTCAAAGAATGCTTTTTTTATGGTATGAATGTCTATTTAGCGTGAATAGAGCTGTTTTCTAGATTTTTGTTTAATTTATTTAAAAAATATCTCAACAAAAGCTTGGTAAAATGTTTAATCATTCCTATGTTTGATTAAACAAAAAGCAATCACTACCATGACAACTCTAGAATTCAGTTACTCGCTTCACAAGCTTTCAAGTTCACTTAAGCCATTTGCATTGAAACTCACTCGCGATATGGATGATGCCAATGATCTTTTGCAGGACACCATGGTGAAGGCCTTTACCAATCGGGATAAATTTACCGAAGGCACCAACTTGAAAGCTTGGCTTTATACGATTATGAAAAACACTTTCATCACCAACTATCAACGAATGGTGAGAAGAGGAACTTTTGTCGATACTACCGATAATTTGCACTACATTAATTCCAGCGATACGCAGATTGAAAATGGAGCCTATGGTAATTTTACCATGGACGATGTGCAATCAGCTATTGGTAAACTCGATGAGGTATACAAGACACCATTTATGATGCACTTCAGAGGGTTTAAGTATCATGAAATTGCCGATAAGTTGCAGATTCCAATTGGAACTGTGAAGAATAGAATCCATATTGCCAGAAAGCTGCTCAAGGAGGACTTGGCGGTATATCAGCACAAAAATTGATCAAATGAGTCAAAAGCACGTGGTAGTAATAGGGTCTGGATTTGCAGGTCTCTCAGCAGCTACTCATTTGGCAAACGATACAAGTTGTTTAGTTACCTTAATTGAAAAGAACGAAACCCCAGGAGGTCGAGCGCGAAAGTTTGAGCACCAGGGGTTTGTTTTTGATATGGGGCCGAGTTGGTATTGGATGCCGGATGTATTTGAAAGTTATTTTGCCAAGTTTGGCAAAACCCCTTCTGATTATTACGATCTGATTCGATTGGATCCTTCCTACGCCGTGATTTATGGCGAAAAGGAAACGCTGGATATTCCGGCTAATTTGGATGAGTTTAAGCAGATGCTCGATCGCATCGAAGCTGGAGCAGGAGTTCAATTGGATAAATTTTTGGCACAAGCCAAGTACAAATACGAAGTGGGTATCCATGATTTGGTCAAAAGACCGAGTCGATCCCTTTTTGAGTTTGCTTCTCCCGGCTTGCTGGCCGATATGGTACGAATGGATATTTTTCAATCCATGTCGAAGCATGTCCGGAAATTTTTCAAATCCGAGCAGATCATTCGTTTGATGGAATTTCCCGTGTTGTTTCTTGGGGAAACTGCAGAAAATATTCCTGCCCTATATTCCCTGATGAATTATGCAGATATTGCTTTAGGGACTTGGTATCCCATGAACGGAATGCATGAAATCATCCGGGGGATGGTCTCTCTTGCTGAAGAAAAAGGGGTCAAAATCCGATATGCTGCCGAAGTAGAAGAAATTGAAATCGAAAACGGCGTTGCCAAGCGAGTGCGATTGGTATCCGGAGAAAAAATAGAAGCGGATGTAGTGGTTGCGGGAGCGGATTATCATCATGTGGATAAGCATCTTGTAAACCCTAAATACAGCAATTATTCCGACCAATATTGGGACAAGCGAGTCATGGCACCTTCCAGTCTGCTTTTTTACCTCGGGATCGATAAAAAATTGAAAAACCTTAGACATCACAATTTATTTTTTGACGAACCGCTCGGCCCACATGCTGATGCCATTTATAAAAACCCTCGTTGGCCGGAAAAGCCGCTTTTTTACGCCTCGGTCCCTTCGATTACTGACTCATCGGTGGCTCCTGAGGGAAAGGAAAACATGTTTTTGCTAATTCCTCTTGCTCCGGACTTGGAAGATAGTGAGGAGATGCGCGAAAAGTATTACACGATTATTATGGAGCGTCTGGAGCGAATTACTGGGCAGGATGTTCGGTCCCATGTCATCTATAAGCGGTCTTATGCGCACTCGGATTTTAAGTCCGATTACCATGCCTTTAAAGGAAATGCTTATGGTTTAGCTAATACGCTGACCCAAACGGCTATTCTCAAGCCTGCTTTAAAAAATAAAAAGGTCAGAAATCTTTATTATACCGGTCAATTAACCGTTCCGGGACCAGGAGTCCCTCCCTCCCTAATTTCGGGAGGTGTAGTTGCAAAAGAGGTGATCAAAGAAAACAATCTGTAAATAAATGGGTATATTATAGCAATGGATGCTAAAAATCTTTTTGATCAAACCACGTTGGAATGTAGCCGGCTGATTACCCAGCGGTATAGTACGAGTTTTACGCTTGGGATTAAGACCCTAGATCGTAAATTCCATTTACCTATTTATGCCGTTTATGGTTTTGTTCGTTACGCGGATGAAATCGTGGATACCTTTCATGATCAGGATAAAGCGGGGCTTTTGAAGCGGTTTAAAAAAGACACTTACGAAGCTATTGAGTCCAAAATCTCGCTCAATCCCGTATTGCATGCTTTCCAATTAATTGTTAATCAATACCAAATTGATTTAGAGTTGATTGAAGCTTTTTTGCACAGCATGGAAATGGATTTGGATTTCCGCACCTATAATGATTCACGTTATCATGAATACATTTATGGCTCGGCTGAAGTGGTAGGTTTGATGTGTTTGAAAGTATTCTGTGAAGGAGATTCTGCCCTTTATGAAAAATTAAAGGCCCCGGCTTGCAAACTTGGTGCAGCCTTTCAGAAAGTAAATTTTCTTCGAGATATCAAGAGTGATTTTGAGGAAAGAGGCCGGGTGTATTTCCCAGGGGTGGATTACAAGTTGTTTGATAAGGCGATCAAGAGTCAAATTGAAGTAGATATTCAGCAGGATTTTGACGATTCCCTGATTGGGATAGAGCAACTTCCCGAAGGGGCTAAGCTCGGAGTGAAAGTCGCTTATTTATATTATCAAAAGCTCTTTGATAAAATTAAGGGCCTTCCGGCTGAAACGATCACACAGCAGCGGATCAGGATTCCCAATGCCCGAAAAATTTCATTGCTTTTGGGTACTTATTTCGGTGCAAAATTAGGAATAAGCTGATGGAGAAGTTTTTGTATTTGGGGGTGTTACTTTTTGCGATTTCTTATCCTTTGGCTCAATCCTTTGAGCACAGAATTCGCTATGCTACCAAATGGCCTCAGATTTTTCCGGGGATGTTAATCACTGCAGCATCTTTTATTATTTGGGATGTATGGTTTACCCATATGGGGGTGTGGGAATTTAATTCAACCTACCTGACCGGTATTTTTCTTGGGAACCTACCCATTGAGGAGTGGATGTTTTTCGTGGCTGTTCCCTTTGCATGCCTATTTATCTATGAGGTATTGATCTATTTCTTCCCTAAGGATTATTTTAAAAAACTAGGAAAGCCCTTTGTCTTTGTCTTCATACCTGCGCTATTGGTGTTGGCTTTCTTGCATTTGGACAAATGGTACACGACAGTCAATTTTTTTGTGGGAGCCTTAGTTTTGACGGTTCATTACCTCCTATTTGGGGATCGTTATTTGGGCAGATTTTTGTTTGCATACCTGGTTCATTTGATTCCATTTTTTCTCTGTAACGGGGTACTCACCGGAGGCTTGACCGAAGAGCCGGTAGTGATTTATAATAATTCGGAAAATCTCGATATTAGAATCTGGACTGTACCGATAGAAGATAGTATTTATTCGATGTCTTTGCTACTCATGAACATATCCTTCTTTGAATGGATACGCAGACCAAAAACAATTCATTCACTCAAGAGTTTATAGACTTATGAAATCCAGTAGTGCTCAGACACAACAAAAAAAATTGAATATCAACGGCTTCCGATTATCTTTCTCTGGTCTTGAAGATCAGAACATTAAAAATCAACGTTAATCCAATGAAAAATCTCCGCGTAGAAATTGACAATCATTCAGGCTTTTGCTTTGGAGTGGTCTATGCTATTGAGATGGCCGAGGAGATTTTAGAGGAGCAGGGCTACTTGTACTGTCTGGGAGATATCGTCCACAACGATGAAGAGGTCAACCGACTCACTCGAAAGGGATTGAAAATTATCGATCATGGCGATCTTTTTGGCTTGAAAAATGAAAAGGTGCTGATCCGTGCTCACGGAGAGCCTCCCTCAACTTACGAGCTGGCCATCAACAATAATCTGACGCTGATTGATGCCTCCTGTCCGGTAGTATTAAAGTTGCAAAACCGGATAAAAAATTCCTTTGACAAGGACGAGACAATCTATATCTATGGGAAGCATGGTCATGCCGAAGTCATCGGATTGCTGGGTCAAACCAACAATAAAGCAGTGGTTTTTCAAGATATTTCTGAACTGGATTTATCCACCCTTCCCAAGAGCATCACGCTCTATTCCCAGACTACCAAGAGTACCGATAAATTTTATGAGATCAATGAGATCCTTCGCCAAAATGGAATCACAGTCAACACCAATGATACCATTTGCAGGCAAGTTTCCAATCGGGACAAAGAACTGCGGGATTTCGCAGAAAAGTTTGACAAAATCATTTTTGTAAGTGGAACCAAATCTTCCAATGGGAAGGTTCTTTATAATGTCTGTAAGGAAAAAAATCCGAACACTTTCTTTGTATCCAATCCGGATCAAATAGAATCAAATTGGTTTGAACTAAACGACCGAGTGGGTATTTGCGGAGCTACTTCCACCCCCATGTGGCTCATGGAACAGGTCAAAACACGGATTTTGACCTTCTAAAAAGAGGTCCAAAATCGATAAATTACATGCCTACTACACCTACAAGAATTATTGACCCAAAAGGAATGATCATTGGCTGGTCGATTATTGTCTTATGGTGGGCAAGTTTGTTGGTATTATTGAATCTTGATTTCAGTTGGACTAACCCGTTGGTATATCTAGGAGTTTTAATTCAAACCCATCTTTATACCGGTCTGTTTATTACCGCGCATGACGCGATGCACGGGGTGGTTTCTTCACACAAAAAAGCAAATCACCTTACTGGATGGATTGCCGCAATTTTATTCTCATATAATTTTTATTGGCGGCTGTTTCCCAAACATCATGAACATCACCGGCATGTGGCTACCGAACAGGATCCCGATTATCATCCTTCCGGTAGATTTTTGATTTGGTATTTATCTTTCATCAAACAGTACCTGAATATTTGGCAATTTCTTTTGATGGCGGTCACGTTTAATATCCTCAAACTTTGGCTACCCACCGAAAATTTGATTGTGTTTTGGATGCTTCCCGCAATACTTTCCACCCTTCAGCTTTTTTATTTTGGAACCTATCTTCCTCACCGAGGAGAACGTGAAAATGCGCATCATTCCAGATCCCAACCTAAAAATCACCTGTGGGCATTTATGAGTTGTTACTTCTTTGGCTACCATTACGAGCATCATGATTCTCCGGGGACACCCTGGTGGAGGCTTTGGAGAGTTAAGGAGAAACAAACTGCTTGATTCCATTGATTTTAGTCAAAAATTCGAGTACGAACCAAACTATTCATGGCTTTTTCGATTTGTATTTCATTGAGGCAACTATGAAAAAATCACTACTTCTTTTCCCTTTTTTCTGTATTGCATTTCAGCTGTTTTCTCAAGGAGTTATCCGAGGAAGAGTGTTTAATCCTGTCAACAATGAACCGGTGCCGTTTGCCAATGTTTCCGTTTTGGAAACCCAACTTGGAGCCATCACTGACGAAAGTGGAACTTACCAAATCAGTAATATTCCTCCAGGCCTCTATAATGTCCGGGCTAGTTTTGTTGGATTCAAATCCCAAACCCAATACGAGATTCAAGTGACACAGGCTCGACCCGTTCAGTTGGATTTTGAATTGCAGGAAGATGCCTCAGAATTGGGTGAGGTGGTCGTCAGTTCGGAGTTTTCACGTTCAGAAGAGACTCCACTCTCGGTGAGAAAACTCAATGCCAATGAAATCGAACGCTATCCGGGAGGCAATCGGGATATTTCCAGGGTAATTCAAGCCCTTCCTGGAGTGGCAAGTACGCCTAGTTTCCGAAATGATATTTTGATCCGCGGAGGAGCTCCCAATGAAAATAAATTTTTTATCGATGAAATCGAGGTTCCGGTTATTAACCACTTTGCCACACAGGGCTCTTCCGGAGGTCCGGTAGGCATTTTAAATGTCAACTTGATTAAGAATGTGGATTTGATTACCGGTGGCTTTCCAGCCAACCGGATGGATGCCTTGAGTTCTTTTTTTGAGATTAGTCTCAAAGAAGGTCGAAGGGATAAAATGTTTACGCAGCTTACCGTTGGGGCTTCGGAATTGACCTTATCCAATGAGGGTCCACTGAGTAAAAAAACCAGTTATATTTTTTCTGCGAGGCGCTCCTATTTGCAGGGATTATTTCGGTTGATAGGGCTTCCCTTTCTTCCCACGTTTAATGATTTTCAGTTTAAGACAGTGACCAAAATCAATAAAAAAACGGAGTTGACTTTTTTGGGAGTTGGAGCGATTGACAAGTTTAAGCTAAACTTTGATGTTCCTGATGAAGAAAATGAGGAAGAACGCGAAAATCGCCTGTATTTATTAGGTGTACTCCCTATTCAAGAGCAATGGAATTATACTACGGGAGTGAAGCTTAAGCGCTTCGGTGACAATGGCTTTTGGACTTTTGTACTCAGTAGAAATATGCTGAACAATCGATCCTTTAAATACGCCAACAATGATGATAGTTCTTTAGAAAACCTGCTTTTTGATTATACTTCTCAGGAGTCGGAAAATAAGTTTCGGGCCGAAAATTCAATTTTTGGATCTGGATATACCCTCAAATACGGGGTCAATTATGAATACAGCCGTTATTTTATTGACAATTTTGACCGAGCTACTCTAGCTGGACAAAGTCAAGTAATAGACATTAATTCCATCTCCAACTTTAACCTGTACGGAGCTTTTGTTTCGGCAAGCAAATACCTCAAGGGCGAGCGCCTGTTGTTGACGGGGGGAGTGAGAATGGATGGGGCAGATTTCGGCCAGTCGGCAAGGAACCCTCTGAATCAAATCAGTCCACGATTTTCAATATCTTATCAGCTTCGACCTAATTTATTTGCTACTGCAAATGCTGGGATTTATTACCAAAAACCTCCCTACACCGTTTTAGGTTTTAGAAATAACGAGGGAGAATTGGTCAATCAAACAAATGATGTGCAATTCATCCGAAATGCCCAGCTTATTGCGGGGCTAGAGTGGCAAGTTCCAGACAAGAACAGAAGGTTTACTGCCGAAGCTTTTTATAAAAATTACAGCAATTATCCCTCTTCCATTCGAAATGGAATTGCCTTGGCAAATCTTGGGGCGGATTTTGGTGTGATTGGAAACGAACCGGTTTTATCCAATGCTGAAGGAAGAGCTTTCGGCTTGGAGTTTTTAGCCCAACAGCGCTTGCTAAATGATTTTTATGGGATAGCTTCTTTGACCCTGGTGCGAAGCGAATTTACCAATCCGAATACGGCTGGTTTTGTTCCTTCTTCTTGGGACAATCGCTTTATTGTGAGTCTTACTGCGGGAAAACGATTTGGTAAAAATTGGGAAATCGGGGCAAGATGGCGGTTTTTGGGCGGGACTCCTTACACTCCTTTTGATTTAGAAGAGTCTTCCTTAATCAGCAACTGGGACCTTCGAAATCAGGGGATCTTGGATTTCAGTAGAATCAATGCTGTTCGTCTACCGGCTTTTCATCAATTGGATTTAAGACTGGATAAAAAATATTACTTCAAAAATTGGAACCTAAATTGGTATGTGGATATCCAAAATGCCTACAATTTTCAGGCCTTGCAGGCACCACTTTTGGTGCCGGTCCGGGACGATTCAGGTGCGCTTAGGGTGAACCCCAATGATCCGTCTCGATACTTGCTCAGGGAAATTGAGAATACTGCTGGGAGCATCCTTCCAACGCTGGGGTTGATCATCGAATTTTAAAAAAAAAGACCGAGCACTCTGCTCGGTCTTCAATGCTAATTTAATCGCCAGCGTACGTTAAGCCCAAATCCTGCTGCATCGAAAAAGGTGGTTTCAACCAGCATAAAATAGGGTCTCCAGTCCAGGCCCACAATCAGAGGGAAATCGGGAAATTCGTATTCGGCACCGATTTCTCCCGCCGCTCCCAGTAGAAAAGGCTCGCCTAAAAAGACGGAGGGACCAAATCCCAAATAGTAATTTAACTCGGTATCTGGAATAGGGCGGTAAATCGGGTTCCAGAGTAAATCAATACCTACTCCCCCTCCACCGAAGCTCAAATCTCCATGAACTCGGCTAAATTCCCCCAAGGCAAAAACTCCATCCAAGGCCACGTTATTTCCATTAGCATTTCCAAAACGCAAGCCAAGTTCTTGTGCCTGAGATTCCAAAATGGCGAATGTTCCCATAAAAAACACTGCCAACATTAATTTTTTAAGATTCATAAATTGTAGTTTTTGGTAAAAGAAAAGTCACGCAATCATTCACGAAAATTGAGCCAATTTTTCCATTTCTAGTCAATTTTTGAGGATTTCTCTTCCGATTCGGAGGACTTCCCGAACGATTAAATCCATGTCTTCCATCCGGGTTCGTTGATTGACATTGGCGATTCTCAGGGTGTATTTTCCGTTTAAGGTCGTAGAACTCGGGGACGCAATTCCATCTTCCTGTAGGCGGAGTAAAATTTCACGGTTCAGATCTCTGAGGAATTCTTCACCGGCTCCGGTTTTGATCATTCTAAAGCAGGTAATGCTCATACAGACCGGCGCGGTAAGTTCCAATTCAGGATGTTGATTGACCAATTGGGCTAAGTAAAGCGCTTGATCATTGTTTTGCGCGATGAGTTGCGCATATTTTTCGCTCCCATGTTCCTTGAGTGACATCCATATTTTAAGTGCCTTGAATCCCCGAGAGAGCTCAAAGCCGTAATGATTGATGGAGTCTAATCCACCTGACAGTCCTCGCTTTTCCTGAAGCAAATAATTAGGCGTGATGGCAAAAGCATCCCGGTGTTTTTTGGCATCTTTGATCAGCGTACAGCCCACTTCATAAGGGACATACAGCCATTTATGCAGATCAAATGCCAAGCTGTCTGCTGATTCGATAGCCTTCAATCGGGTCCGAAATCTCGGGTCAAGCTTTGCCAAAGCACCGTAAGCTCCATCGATGTGAAACCAAAGCTTATATTTTTTAGAAATGGCCAACATCTCATCCAGGGGATCGATTGCCCCAGTATTCACGGTGCCCGAGGTGCCAACGATTGCAAATGGGGAGAATCCCGCGGCTAGATCAGCTTTGATTTGCTTCTCGAGCAGATCTACCTCCATTTCAAAGTTTTTATTTACAGGAATCTTTCGAACAGACTCGCTTCCCAAACCGATAATTTCAGCAGCCTTATCCATGCAGGAGTGAGTTTCGGTAGAACAGTATAAAACCAGTTGCGATTCGGTTTGCCGAAGACCTTTTTTTCGTATTTGTTCGGTGCCGACAGCGTTTCTGGCCACCGTCAATGCTGTGATATTGGCCATCGATCCGCCGCTGACCAGAATACCAGAGGCATCCGCAGGAAACCCCATCAATTCTTTGCACCAATTGATCACCTGTCGATCGACGTACATGGCAGCATGCTCTCCAATGGTGGTATTGGGATTCATCCCTGAGGCTAGAAAATCCGCCAAACTTCCCAAGGGGGTTCCTGTACCTTGAATCCAGGCAAAGAAGCGGGGATGGACATTTCCTTTGTTGTAGGGAAAGATGTACTGCTTAAATTCAGCATAGATTTCTTTGGGGTCTTGGCCTTTGGCAGGTAGCGGTTGATCGAGAAACTCCTTGACATCAGTAGGGATTGGTTTCCAGATTTTTTGCTCACGGATGGATTTCCAATAGTCGATCATATCGTCCACCATTTGATGGCCAAGCTGTCGCATTTCTTCCCAGTTTTCGGGATCCAAGGTCAGATCTTGCGGTCTATTCATCTTCGGTATTCTTCGGATTTTTGAATACCAAAGATGAGAAAAGCCACCTCTTTTCCCTTACTTTTTAAAGATAAAATAGACGGCTAAAATCAAAAATATAGCTCCAATCAAATGGTTGAGTTTGAGGGTCTCGGTTTTGAACGCAATCAGCGTAAAAATCATAAATATCACCAGGGTGATGACTTCTTGAAGCACTTTGAGCTGAACCAGGGAAAAGGGTCCTCCATTGCCGGCGAAGCCAATCTTATTAGCGGGAACCTGAAAGCAATATTCAACTAGTGCGATTCCCCAGGAAATAAGAATGACGGAAACCAGGCCGAGTTTGTTAAACCATTTCCATTCGGCAAATTTCAAATGTCCATACCAGGCCAAAGTCATGAAGGTATTGGCCAGGATTAGAAGAGCAATAGTCAGAAATGCTTTCATTTTTGAGTATTTAAATCCCGCAAAAATGGATAAAATTTCTGAGAGAGGCGGGAAAAAAAAGAAGGGTAGGCTTAGTTTTTATCCTTTGTTTTCCTCTTTTCCCTCCTCGATTTGTTCTTCTACCTCTCCGTTTTATTGATCTTCGGTATTCTCTCCATCTGGTTCCTAGCTCAACTCAATACCTAAGGGAAGGTGATCCGAACCGATACCTTCGAGTTTTTCTAGTTTGATCAAACCGAATTGATCAACATAAATAATGGGATCAATGGGGATAAAACCAGTGGCAAAAAGAAATTATAGGTGTGGAACAGACCTCTTCCTTCTCCTGGGTTAACCAGCCTGCTGTAGTTCCGCAAAAAGGGGTGAAGTAATCGACCAGCTGACATCAAATCGATCGCCTGCTACTACCCGGGTGTTTTGAGCCTCTTTGATTTCGTGGTCCACGATCAAACGTGCCGCATCCCGCTCTAAGCTGTCGGGGCCCGGCTTAAAGGGCTCGGGGTGGATTCGGTAAAAATCAAATTTCTGTCCAGAAGAAGGCTGACTTTTGCAAATACCGAAGGGACACCATCCTTGACCAAACAATTTACCGCACGTTCAGAAAGGGGAGGTTTAGATCGAAGAATCATTGCCTAAGTATGGTCCTGAGTCTGCTCGATCGAACACGGATATTCTTCTTCTGTTTTGCTGTCTTTAATCCTTTGATGCAATCGAGCATGACCTACCCGTCACACACCGGGAGGATTAGAATTGCCAGATTCCATCTGACCGCTGAAGAACCAATTATAAACCCATGAAATCGAGCATGACTAAAGTGACACATAGGGGGATGATTATACTCAATGCGAAGATTCCATATGACCGCTAAAAAACAATTATAAACAGATGAAATCGAGCACGACGTACCCGTCACACACCGGAAGGATTAGAATTGCGAAGATTCCATCTGACCGCTAAAAAACAAATTATAATCAGATGAAAACGCTCTTGATTTTCATTGTCCACCCGGATAGGGATAAGGAGTAGGGTGAAACGGTTCTCTTCCCAAAATTGATGGAGGTCTTTTGGTCGAAAAAAAGTGGAGTACAGACCAAAACCAATTGGATGGTAAACCAGTGCTGAGGCCAAAAGGAAAAGTATAGTCCACTTAGGTGTTTTCTGAAAATCAAGATGGCAATACTTCAAAAAATAGCGAGCAACTTAGAAATGGCAATTTGAACCTGGGGAAAGTTTACTATCCGAATCCACCTTGTCCCGAGGCTAACCAGGGACAGTCCGGTGACAAAAATGACAAGCTAGCAAATGGATAGCTAAGATTTCCCGATAGGACATAAAAAGCCTGCGGTTAACCGCAGGCTATTTTATTTACCCGATTGGCATGACGGCCACCTTCGAAGTCCGTGGTTAGGAATATTTCGGCTAGTTTTTTCGCCAATTCGAAAGGGATGAAACGAGCAGGCAATGCTAGTACATTGGCATCGTTGTGCTGACGGGCTAGTGCGGACAAATCTTCATTCCAGCAAAGTGCCGCTCGGATTCCCTGGTGTTTATTGGCTGTGATTGCCACCCCATTTCCACTCCCACAAATCAATATTCCAAAGTCAAATTCACCTTTTTCCAGGGCAGTACACAGGGGGTGAACGTAGTCCGGATAATCTACTGATGCGTTGGAGTAAGGACCAAAATCTTTCACTTCATACCCAAGATCTTCCAGGCTTTTAACCAGTTTTTCTTTGTATTCATATCCGGCGTGATCGCCTCCAATTGCTATTTTCTTACTCATGATACTAGGGCTTTAATCTGGGTCTCTTTCAAATTGTTTTTCATACTCAGCGGCTTTGATTGCTCGCTTTTTTTCCAATCGCTTAGCAATCGTGATTCCTGCCTCATAGAGCACTAAAATCGGCATAGCGATTAAAAGTTGACTGATCACATCCGGCGGAGTGATCACTGCGGCAATGATTAGAATTACGACGATTGCGTGCCTTCTATAGGCACGAAGCATGGCTGCTGTCACCAATCCTGACATGGAAAGGAAGTAAATCACGACCGGCAGTTGAAACATAATTGCCGAAGCCAAAACCAGCATGATCAAAGTGGTTACATAGGATCCGATATCAAACTCGTTGAGGATGGATGGATCCAGCTGGTAATTGGAAAGGAAGTTGATCGAAAGCGGGGAAAGAATAAAATAACCAAAAGCCGCCCCCAAGAAGAAAAGTAAACTTACAAAGAAGACTGCTCCTCGGGCGGCATTTTTTTCCTGATCGTATAGTCCCGGACTAATAAACTTCCAAAACTCCCAGAAGACATAAGGAAAGGCCACTACAAAACCGACCACAAAACTCGAGGTCATGTGCATAGAAAACTGACCCGTCATTTGGCGGCTTTGAATGGTAAATGGCAATTCCTCAATGCATAACGCTGCTATTCCAAAATAATCCCCGATATCGCAAAGCACGCGATAAGTCAGAAAATCAACTTTGGAAGGCCCTAAAATAACCATCCCAAAAACAATACTTTTGGATAGAAAAGCGATTACGCTCAAAACTAGTATTGCTGCCACCGATCGCAGTAGATGCCATCTGAGCGCTTCCAGGTGATCAAGAAAGGACATTCCTTCCTCTTCGTCTTGATATTGGTCTAATGCCACAGGTAATTTTAGGATTAATAAAGTGGAAACTGAATCATCCACTCATTGACTTCGGAGCGGATTTTTGAAAGTGTAGCCTCGTCATGATGATTCATCAATGCTTGATCAATATAGCGGACAATTTTTTTCATATCGTTTTCCTTGAGTCCACGCGTGGTTACCGCAGCAGTACCCACTCGCATTCCGGAAGTCACAAATGGGGATTTGGTATCAAATGGTACCATGTTTTTATTGATGGTAATGTCCACTTTTCCAAGCGTTTCTTCAGCCAGTTTTCCGGTCAATTCCTTATTGCGGAGATCAATGAGCATCAGGTGATTGTCTGTCCCGCCAGAGATTAACTGATATCCGAGAGTTACGAACTCTTCTGCCATAACGGATGCATTTTTTTTCACTTGGAGAATATATTCCATGTATTCGTCCGAAAGTGCCTCTTGAAAGGCAATCGCTTTGGCAGCAATAATATGTTCCAAAGGTCCTCCTTGGGTTCCGGGGAAAACACCCATATCGAGCAAAGACGACATTTTACGGATTTCACCCTTCGGTGTAGTAATTCCCCAAGGATTGTCGAAATCATCCCGCATCAAAATCAAACCTCCACGCGGACCTCTAAGGGTCTTATGTGTGGTAGTGGTCACGATATGGCAGAATTCCAAAGGGTCATTTAATAAACCTCTAGCAATCAGGCCTGATGGATGGGAAATATCAGCCAATAATAGGGCGTCCACTTGGTCGGCGATAGCTCGAAGTCGTTCATAATCCCAATCTCTGGAATAGGCAGAAGCTCCGCATATGATCATTTTCGGTTTTACTTCAAGTGCTTTTTCCTCCACTTTATCGTAATTGATCACTCCAGTTTCTTCTTCAACACCGTAAAAATGAGGATCATAAAGTTTACCGGAAAAATTAACCGGAGATCCATGAGTTAAATGTCCACCATGTGAAAGATCAAAACCCAAAATAGAATCACCTGCCTTGAGGCAAGCCAACATTACTGCAGCATTGGCTTGAGCACCAGAGTGAGGTTGTACATTGGCCCAGGTAGCACCAAAAAGTTCCTTTGCACGATCGATTGCTATCTGTTCGATTTCATCCACAACCTCACAACCCCCATAATAGCGTTTTTTGGGAAGGCCCTCAGCATATTTGTTGGTCAGGACGCTACCGGCAGCCTCCATGACCTGTTTGCTGGTAAAATTTTCTGAGGCGATGAGCTCGATTCCACGCTTTTGCCTATCTTCTTCTTGGTTGATTAGATCAAATACTAGGGTATCTCTTTTCATAAAATTAGGGGGTTCGAAAGCAAGTCAATTTCAACACAGCCCAAGCTGTCTTTTGCAAGTTCAAAAATAGCCTGAAAGTACCTATAATCCAATGTAGATTGGAATTGAAAATTGAATGGAGACCAGACTTTGGTAAAAAGCTGAATTCTCCTTTGTAATTTAGCATTATGGCTGACTTTAAATTTCGACCAGACACTTATTTCTCAGCGGAGTCAAGCTCAGCTTTGCTGGTTAAGCTTCATTATCCGGAGTCTACCTGGGGTGAGCAGATTAGTATTTATGCCCACCAGATTGATTTTCAAATTCAGTTGGAGGCGGTGGATTTTTACGGAAATGATTACCTTCTTTATCCCTCCAAAATTGAAGAACCCTTAAGTTTAGAAGAGCTGATTTTTTTGATCGAGGGGATGCAACTTAATCAAGATGAATTAGAAGGTAAGATGGAGTTGGTTTTGGATGGGATTCCTCAGGTGACTAGCAATTTTTATCCGGATTTGGAGGAGTATTTTAGTGAAAAGCGTAAAAATTTTGGACTGGAATAGCGGAAAGAAATGTGAGGGAAGGCTGAATTTAGGTTCATTCAGGAGGATAATTGATTTTTAACTTTCAAAAATCCATTGAGCCCTGCTTATGAGCGTAAACTTGTGAGCTTTTAAACCAGTACTCATAGGTTTCAAAATCCACACAATCCTTTAATTCAATCCCATTGAAAAAGATTTTTTTGAGACAATTGACCGGTAACCAAGATTTAAGTTTTCGCTCTTGGTCTTTGCTGAGTTGGGATAATTGTACCCATTTTTTTCCATTGATGAAAATCGGTATTAGTTTATTCATCCTGCTTGGGTTTATTTTGGATTAAAAATATGCTGATTTTCAGGTTACTACAATTATGCCAAATTAAATTTGTGTTAATAAAAAAGCAGTTTATAACTTTCCGGAATGATAGGAGCCCTGATCGCCTTTCTTTTTCTGCTCACTGGTTTGATTTTGCAGCGGAGGAATGGATTTCCCACAGACAAAGCAGTTACTTGGGTGAATGCTTATCTTTTTAACTTAGTACTTCCGGCCTTGGCCTTATTGTATATTCCGCAGATCACCCCGGGCTGGGATCTGTTGATTCCCATTTCGGCTACTTGGATGACTTTTTTTCTTTCTTGGCTGCTCTTTGGAATGGCAGGAAAATTTTTGAATTGGACTCCTCAAGTCACCGGTTGTTTGGCTATTGTGGCCGGATTGGCCAATACCTCATTTCTGGGTTTTCCTGTAATCGAAGGACTTTATGGAAAGGCAGGGTTGCCGGTAGCATTGCTGATGGATCAGGGAGGATCATTTTTACTGGTTTCCTCCATGGCTATCCTTATGGGGTCACTTTACAGTCATCAAAAGAGTACACTAAGCTCCATTCCTTTGAAGATCATCAGGTTTCCGCCTTTTGGATTTTTGATGGGTACGCTAGTGATGAGTTTGATGGGCTGGGGTACACCTGAGATTCTTATTCCGCTCCTGACCAGTATTGGGAAGACTATGGCCCCGGTAGCTTTGCTTGCAATTGGTCTTCGTTTTCGGATTGAAAAAGCGGATTTTCGTTCTTCTTACTTTTGGCTAGGCTTGAGTTACCGATTGGTTTTGGCACCTTTGCTCGTGTTTTTCCTTTATCAGAATTTTTTGGATCCAGAGGGATTAACCTTTAAAATCACCGTAATGGAATCCGCGATGGCTCCCATGATTACCGGATCAATTGTTGCGATTAATTACAATCTTGCTCCCAGGTTAGCGGCACTTTTATCTGGTCTTGGAATGGTGATTTCGGTGGTGACTCTTGGATTTTGGTATTGGTTTTTAAGCTGACCAAATTCGATTTAGCTCGGTAAAAAACTCTTCGTGGATTGTCGAATTGGTTGCAAGGATTTCTCTTCCAAAAATAAAATTTTTACCTCCGGAGAAATCAGTGACCTTTCCTCCAGCTTCCTGGACGATCAATGAACCTGCTGCCACATCATAGGAGTTAAGGTTGTATTCAAAAAAGCCCTCAATCCGACCTGAGGCAAGATAGGCCAAATCAACTGCTGCGGATCCAAACCTTCGGAGTCCATGGGTGGATTGCATCAGGGATTTGAGTGTGGCCAAATACTTGTCGATCAACTCAAAATTATAATAGGGAAATCCAGTGGCAATTAAAGAAGCTGCCAAATCAGGGGCCGAACTCACACGTATGGGAGTTTCATTACAATAAGCACCACCGCCTTTTATGGCGTAAAAGCATTCATGAAGGTTGATTTCATAAACTACGCCCAAAATCACCTCTTCCCCATCCATCAAGGCGATACTAACTGAAAATATCGGTAAGCCGTGAACAAAATTGGTCGTTCCATCCAAGGGATCAATGACCCAGTTGTATTTTTCCGATCGTGTCGTATTGGTGCCCTCCTCTGTAATGAATCCGGCTTCAGGTAAAATCTCTGCCAACTGTTCCACAATCTGTCGCTCAGCTTCTTTGTCCACATAGGAAACCAGATCGTTAAATCCTTTATGTTCCACATTTTTGACATCGAAGTGTTGCCGTTCTTTTCGAATAAAAGCCCCTACTGATTTAGCTACGACTTGAGTTCGCTCTAAAAGTTTTTTTAATTCTACTTGATGCATTTCAAAATTCTTAGTTGCCGAAAACTAATACTGATTTAAGAGTATTGCTATTTATTTCCATATTTCGCGGCTCGTTTTTCTTCACGACTTTCTTTTTGTTCGGTTTTTCCAGCCACAGTTAGGACAATTTCACCTTTAAGGGGATGATTTTGATAATATTCGGAGAGCTCAATTAAACTTCCCCGTATATTTTCCTCATGTAACTTGGTGAGTTCGCGAGAAACGCAGGCTTGACGATCTTGACCAAAGGCTTCGGCTAGTTGCTCCAGCGTTTTGATGAGCCGGTGTGGAGATTCATAAAAAATCATCGTTCGGCTTTCTTCTGCCAAAGCATCAATACGGCTCTTTCTGCCTTTTTTATGTGGTAAAAACCCCTCGAATACAAAGCGGTCATTAGGCAAACCCGAGTTTATAAGTGCAGGCACAAAAGCGGTGGGTCCAGGTAAACTTTGAACTTCCAATCCTGCGGCAATCACTTCCCTGACCAGCAAAAATCCGGGGTCTGAGATGGCTGGAGTTCCTGCATCTGAAACCAAGGCAAAGACCTCCCCTTTTCTCATACGCTCCACCAATTTCTCAGCAGCCTTATGCTCATTGAAAATATGATACGATTGCAGGGAGTTGGTAATATCCAAATGCTTAAGCAAAATCCCCGTCGTACGCGTATCCTCTGCTAAAATTACATCTACAGATTTGAGCACTTCCAAGGCCCGGAGGGTGATGTCCCTTAGATTACCAATTGGTGTGGGAACCAAAAAAAGGCTGATGGGGAGATTTTCGCTCATTTAACAATTGCATCAATTGCTTGGGCCAACTTCCGATCTTTTTCAGTCACGGTATTGTCAGCATCATGGGTAGTGAGTTCAATTTCCACGGTATTGTAAACATTGCTCCAGTTAGGATGATGCTGTTGGCTTTCGGCCAAAAATGCCACCCGGGTCATAAAAGCAAAGGCCTCCTGAAAATCATTGAATTTAAAGGTGCGCTTGAGTGTATTGTCTTCTTCTTTCCACATGATGATTTGGTTTTTAAAGTGAGATCACTCCTTCAATGGAGGAAGCTTGCTCGTAGTAGTTGATGACTTCATCGGCACTTTCGACCATAACTTGTATAGTGGTGCTGATATACTTGCCTCCGGAGCTAGGTTTGAGCGTGATTTCATTTTTGGGAAAAATGGTCCCAACCTCATGTTCCCTACCCTTAGGAACGATAAATTTAAACATATAGAGCATTGGAAATTGCCCATTGGCTTCCAATTTCTCCTTAAAGGTTTCTTTGTTGAATTTTTGTTGCATTCTCTTTTCCTCCTTTATGGAATACAAACAAAGAACCCATGCTGATGGGCATGGGTTCCAATTTTTGTTAGAAGAATTTATATCGATAATCTTTTACATCGGCCAAGTCCTGAAGCGCCATCATCACTTGATAGGAGGTGCGCTGTGCAGCTCCCTGGGTAAGTTGAGCCTGGTAGGCAGTATAATCACCTATTTCTCCTGCTGGAGTAAGGGTGTTAAGCTTAGCTACGATTATCCCGATATCCTCTTGGATAGGCTGCGAAATTTGACCTTGTTCCATTCCGAATACTGCTCCGATCGCTTTGGGAGCAAAGCCAATTCCTGAAAGCACAGAGGAACTCAATTTTAAATCCGGGATTTCATTGATAGCGGCAACCTCAGGATATACTGCTTTCATTTCCTCAAGCGTTGTTTTGCCCGCAATTGCATCCATGATCACTTTTGCTCTTTTTTCATTGCGAACTTGTTCCTCTACTTGTGCTCTGACGTCTTCCAAAGACACCTCACCCTCTTCTTTTTTGCTAACTAGAGAAGCAACTACGTATGAATTATCCAATTCAAATACCGGAGAAACTTCTCCTTGAGAGGCTTCAGAGAATGCCCATCGAACCACTTCCCGAGCATTGCTCAGGTTGTTGATGTTTCTAGCTGAGGGCTGTACCTCGTTGGCTTGAAGAATTCTATAATTACCTTCCTGCGCGTTTTCGGTGAATTCATTTCTGTTTCCTGATTCGGCAGCAAAGGTATCTGCATTTCTGAAGGCCTCATTTCGAGTAGCATCAGAAGCAATCAATTCTAGCTGAAGTACCGCTACTTTGGTGTAGGCAGTCTGAGGAAGTTCAGTGACTTCGATGATGTGATACCCGTATTCGGTTTCCACCAGATTGGGAAGAAGCCCGGTACTGTTTCGAGCGAATGTGGCATCAGCAAATTCCTCTACGAATTCTTCCTGAGCATACCATCCGAGATCTCCACCTTGTTGTGAGGTACCATCCTGGCCGTATTGAGCTGCAGCTTGGGCAAAATTTCCACCGTTTTTGAGATCGGCAAGCACTTCTTCGGCCTGTGCACGCACCTCAGCTTTAGCAGCATCGTCCATTCCTTCTGTAGTAAAAAGGATATGCGAGGCCCGCATTCTAGGCGTTCCTTCGTATTGATCCGTGATTTTATACGATGCATAAGAGGAATTCGCCGTCACAAAAGGGCCATAAGTTTCACCCTCTACGATTTCATCGACATTGTTGGTTAGATCAGCAGGAAGCTCTTCCCCTGGACCAATGGTCAAAAATGCAGGGCGGACTTCTGAATTTCGACTTACAAAAGCAGAGTCTTCTGTGCTGCTTCTCAATTCCTCTGTCAATTGCTGAATGGTAGTAATCACCTCCGCGGAATCTTCCCGGCTAGGAAGAATACTGAAGTTTACATATTCAATGCTCGCAAATGCCCCTCTTTCAAATTTTTCCTTGTTTTTTCTCAGGTATTCTTCAAGTTCGGCATCGGTCACCTCGACTTCTGAAGGTGCAACAGCGCTATAGGGAATATGAAGTACCGAAACCTCAGCTGTAGAATTAGCAGCTTTGTAGGCCATTTTAGCTTCTGCTGTGGAGGCATATTCTGAAGTGGCCACTAGATTGTCATATTTTACGCGAAGTCTGGAATCGGCAAAAAGTTGCTCTTGCTGAGCCCAAAATGCTTGCTGTGCCGGATCGGCAGTTTCTAAAGACTGTAAAAACGAAATCAGTTGGGATTTATCAAATTCCCCAGTTTGAGGATTGACCAGTTGCTGGCGAAGTTCAGGTACGATGTTTTTACCTTGTACCATATCTACCAATTCGGCAGGAGAAATGGTCAAGCCCAGCTCTTCGTATTCTTCTTGGAAAACTTTTTCTACGATCATAGCTTGCCAAGCCTGCTCCCGTACCGAGACCATTTCGACTTCGGCTGGTGCTCTGCCTGTTCGTTGCTGATAAGCAACTCTGAATTCCTCGATTTTAGCCACATATTCTTCGTAGGTGATATCCTCCCCAGCTATTTCTCCTACGATATTTTGGCTTCCGCCAAGCAGTTGGGAGTTGGGACTAAGGAGATCACCTCCCAAAAGGAATAAAATCAACCCGCCGGCAATCACACCGATTGCGAGACCTGTTCGCTGTCTTATTTGTTTAATTAACGCCATTATTGTTACTACGCTTTTTAGAAGTGTCGCAAAATAATAGCATTAGTAACGAAATTCAAAATATATTCTGAATCAAACCCTTACCTAAAAGTCACTGTTAAGGTTGATTTTGAGTCTGACTGAATCAATTCTGTGCTCTTGTTTGGCCACTACTGTAAAAGTATAGGGCCCTATTGTTACTGACTCCCCCTTTTTGGGCAAATTCTCGGTATAATTTAAGATTAATCCTGAAAGCGTTTCAAAATCTCCAATTGGTAAATTCCATTCATATTTATCATTTAAATAATCGATTTCATGTCGGGCACTGAGCAAATATTCCTCTTCACCGATTTTTTGCTCAATCAGATCGTCATTGTCATACTCATCTTCGATTTCTCCAAAGATCTCCTCAATGATGTCTTCCATGGAGACAATTCCGCTTGTTCCACCAAATTCATCGACGACCAAAGCTAAGCTTTTTCGTTCCTGGATAAATTGAATCAAGAGCTCATTGGCAAGTGCCGACTCGGGAGCAATGATGATAGGAGTCAAAATTTCTTCGATCGTTTTTGGTTTTTTGAACAGCTCGAGTTGATGGCAATATCCGATCACATCGTCAATGGTTTCCCGGTACACGATGATTTTGGAATGGCCGCTTTCGGCAAAGACTTCCTTGAGTTCTTCGATGCTGTCTTCTATTTCAACAGCCACGATATCTGTTCTTGGAATCATACATTCCCGTACTCGTACCGTTTTAAACTCCACTGCATTGTCAAAAATTTTGGTATCAATTTCCGCCTTGCCTTCTGATCGTGCTTGATTCATGTGGTTTTGAATGAAACTGTTTAAATCAGTCACGGTAAAGACGGGTTTATCCTCGTTGTACTCCAGGCGAAGAACCACCGTTATAAAAAACCGGGATAGTCCCACGACCGCCCATACAATGGGATACATCAGGTAATAAATTGTTAAAAATGGCACTGCAAAAAAGCTCAACATCGAATTGGGGTTGAGCATAAAAAGGCTTTTGGGAACAAATTCTGCGGTAATCAGGACAATGATTGTGGAGATGAAGGTCTGCAAAATTAAAATGACAGCTGCATTACTCAGGCTATCTGGAAGCCAATTTTGTAGCGGGGTTTCAAGCAAAAAGGCCATAAAAATACCATAAAGAACTAAGGAGATGGTATTTCCCATCAATGTAGTCCCGATAAACTGACTGGGGCGCTGAACAAAACCGCTGAGGATTTTTCCGCTGAACAGACCTTGTTTGCTCTGAAGTTCGATTTGAAGTTTATTGGAGGAAATATACGCAATCTCTATTCCCGAAAAGAAGGCAGAAAAGAGCAGGGTAATGATCACATAGATCAAATAGGTTGTTTCCATAGTCAGCGTTTTTTCCTCTTCTTTTGGGTTGATTTTTCTTCGTTGGAAGGGGGTTCGGGGTTTTTTACTCGCCGGTATTGAAACCAGAAAAGTAAGGCAACCGCAAACATAAAGATGGAATAGGAAAATCCAATTCCAGCAGTAAGCGTCTGGTGGATACCGATAATGATCAGTGCCAGAGCCAAGGATAATATCAATGCGTCTGCGAGTTTCATAGCTCTTCTCCCGGTAGGATGGTCCTGCTGTCCCTGATGTTCTTCATCGAATAATTGGTAAAACTTTCATCAGCGACCATCCCAGTACCGTTTAGCAATAGTTCATTGTCCCGGATAGTCACAAAAGCATCCGTATAGATCAATTTTTTGGTTGGATCCCAAAATAACTCCTCACTCTGGAGGTGCTGATTTTCTTCTTCATTGTCTACTTGAACATTTCCTTCTCCACGATAAAGGTTTTTTTCTTTGTCAAAATATCCCCTATCGGCCTTTAATGTGGTGCCCAGAGTTCCATCCACATTAAAAAATTCAATTTCTATTCCATCGGGAAACTCCATATTTCCGGTTAAAAATTCGAGTTGTCTTGGGGCTCGGATTTCGGATCTGACGATCGCAGAGTCAGAATGAATAACATGAATATTGATGCCGATATTTACCGGCCCTTCGTACACTTGAAGGGCATTGGCATCCACGTCTTCCCGGCAGGAGGAGAACACCAAAGTCGCAAAATAACCAAGAAGAAATAGCCTCTTCATTTTGCAAATATAAGAAGAAAAGAAAGTTGATCTTATCATAAAAAAAAGGCAGCCCGAAGACCGCCTTTACTGAGTTAAGAATGAATGGGATTAATCTCTGGTAGCGATGGATACGCTCTCCCCGATCCAGCATCCAGTACTGACAGTTGCGCCCACTTCCAAACCTTCTGTGAATACCTCTTCTCTGGAAGGGAATTGAGCTCTAGCAGAAGCCATTCCCTTAGAATCACCTGCTCGTTGGTAGGCATTGTAAGCGGCCATATAAATGGCTCTATCTTTGACTCGAGACTGTCCACCTCTACAATCATTGAAGGAATTCATATAGAGTCCTCCGATCATAGAATAGGCATCCTGAGTAAGTGACTCGTCAATACTTGCTGCTTGTTTTGCAGCATTTCGAGCGTCTGATTTGCGGCCTAAATTTGCGTGAACTTTGGCAAGCTCCATGTAGATTTCACCTTTTTGGGTATTGTTTTCGGCAAGATCCAAAGCTTTTTCCAACACGGGCTGTGCTTTTTCATACTCTTTATTTTGCATGTATCGCATCGCTCTCACCTGAGAGGTGGAGAAGGTAGGATTATTTGAGTCAATTAATTCTAGGGCAGACAAGAAAGCCTCAGAAGAATAACATTTATACTGCACAGAGTATTTAAATATCTGTTGAGCCAAAGCTTCGTTGGTAGGGTCTGCCATCAATTTAGGCCCTAAGGTATTTTCGATGAAATCGCAATCGATGAGCTCCATAGCTACCAAGATGGTTTCTGTCGTGCTCTTAGCACTGGAAACATCTTTTCCTTCAGCCTCGGCAGTTTCAAGATACTTTTGGATCTTGTCATAAATGGCGAGTACTTCTTCTGGCTCATATACTTTGTTGTAGGCATTGTGTCTGTAAACTGCATCAAAATAGGCCGCATATAGATCCGTTAAGGAAAGACCACCATTTATTTCCAATGCTCGCTCGAAATCAGCAACAACCCCGGCTAATTTTTCTTTAGTTCCTTTAAAGAAGCCATAATTATAGTAGGCTTTATTTTCTATCCACCTTTCTGCATTGTTGTAAATTTCTTCTCGTTTATCATAGATCGCCAAAACTGAATCTTGATAAATTCTTTTTTGTGCTTCATCTGTGGTAGCGTCTGCAGCCCCTTTGTAAACGGTTACACCGTTTTGGTAAATGGACTCATTGAGCTCGGGTACATTGACTAAGAGCCAGTGTAACGGCTTGGTAGCTTCAATGAATTGATCCGCCTTCATATAATCAGTATATGCGGCATTGTACTCACGGGCTTTCGCCTCTTGGGCTTGGTCAGCAGGCCAGTTCCATCCATCCTGTGCCTGAACCATTCCGGCGAGAAGCAAGGCAGAAAGCCCCAGAAGGGTTGATTTAATTTTCATGGTTTTGACTGTTTAATTCGGTTTAATTGCTCTTCTCTTTCATTCAGCGACTCATGCTGCTTCAGATTTTCTTATTGAAATACTCGTTTGTAGAACCAACTGTTATCATTAAGCGAAAATCCAAAGGTGAAGTTCACGTAATTTTCGCGGATGAGTCCAGCAGAGGTGGTTCCACGTTGTCCCACTTTCACGGCTAAATTCATTAATGATAATTGATTCACAGGAATCGAAGTTCCAAAGTTAATGCCAAGGTCATTGATATTGGTTTGGTTAAGGTAGTACGGAGTCTTAATAAACTCCAATCCGAAGCGATAAGTCGCCCGCTTGAAGTTACTGTCTACTGACAAATAATCCGGTACAATCTGAAATCCCAAGCCTATTTTTACGGTTTCGTTTAGTCTTAAGGGATCTCCTAAAAAATCCCGAAAGTCTCCAAAATCCTGATACTGACCCTCTAAGCCTACAACATATTTGTTGGCTTTTTCATAACTAATCCCAAATCCATAACGATCTGGAATATAGATACTTCCCTTTTCGTCGTTGGCGATGAGGTCCCCATCCGAATCGGGGTCGCTAGCTTGGCCAATTGCAGCGAGTTTGGCAAAGGCTTTTCCATTAACATCCCCAAAGTGCTGATAAATGGCACCCAGATGGAACTTGTTTTCGTTCCCCACTTCAAAGTTGTAATGAGCACCGAATTTATAAGCCAGATCGCTAACTGTTAATCTTTCATAATATTCTGAAGTGGCTCCGACTTGCGCACCATTTTCATTGAAAATCGAAAGCTGATTGGTCCGGATTGTCGATCCAAATAGGTAGGAAGCATGCACTCCTAGGCTCAGATTTTTGGCTAAAAGAAATCCTGAACTGAAGTAAGCCTCGGATATCCCTCCGTCTCCGGTAATGTCATTGATGGCATTAAATTCTTCATTGTTGACCAAACTTGAGATCTGCAAATCATAATTGACTGAGGAAATTTGATTTAAGCCAAGTCCTGCTGTGAATTTCCCTGGTTTAAAGGGAAGAGAAAGTGCGATATAGGATAAACCTCCTCCATCTACTTCGGATGTCTGATCTCCATTAGAAGCATTGATGCGCTTGTAGTTGAGGGCCGTTTGAAAATTAAAAATGGTGTTTCTGGTTTGTAAGGCTGGGTTGACCACATTGGCGCTCCAACCTGTGCCGAAACTGATCCCTAAACCGCCCATCGCCTGATTTTGGGTCAAACCGGAATAATTGAACTCCCCTACCCCGAGAGCGGAATAGGTCGAGGCACTTAACTGTGCCTTTGCTTCAGAAAATAAGAAAAGGGTGCAGCAAACACCCAATAACTGCCATTTGAATTTACTCAACATTGTGGTTTAGAATGCAATTCAATCCGTGAAGGACTAAATTTGGGACTACAAATATGTGGTCTTTTGCCAATGAATCAAAAGATTGTGCGTCTCCGCCACAAACAAAGACCTTAATTTTTGGATATTTTTTTTGATAATGCCTGATTTGACCCATTATTTCAAACTGGATTCCAAACCAAACTCCCGACTCCATACAGGTAATCGTCGAATTTCCCAATATTTCCTTAGAAGGATTTTCCAGCGAGATCAAGGGTAGTTTAGCGGTGAATTCATGCATGGCCCGAGCTCTCATTTTCAACCCGGGACTGATCACCCCTCCTTTATACCGGTGCTGATCATCCACAAACTCCACGGTCATGCAGCTGCCGAGGTCTATGGCAAGCACTTCTTGTTTGCCTGCCATTTGCCAAGCACCCACAGCCGCTGCAATTCGATCAAGACCTAAGCTTTGGGGGGTGGTATAATCATTTTGAATGGGGAGTTCAGTCTGATGATTGAGAAATAGAAATTCGAAATTGAGGATTTTGGAAAGTTCTTCCATTGTCCATCTCACCGAGGAAATGATGGATTGATGGAAAGCCTGCTTTTTCCAATCCACCTGCGCCTCAGCGAGTTCTTGATGAACCCACTCCTGGATCAAAATCGAGCCCTCAAAGATAGCTGATTTGATTCGTGTATTTCCAATATCAATAATTAGGTTTGGCATCTGACAAATAATCCCTGCAAATTAAGTAATTCGAAAAAGCAGGCTTTTTATCCCGTCTAAAATTATCTTTATATCGCCTTTACTTAACAAACATTAACCCATGAGCACGGCTGTTTATCCCATGATTGGACTGATGTCCGGTACTTCCGGTGATGGATTGGATCTTGCCTATTGTCAATATACCCTGGACCAAAGCTGGAGCTATGAAATCATCAAGGCTTTAACGATTCCTTTTCCAGAGTATTTAAAAGGAAAATTACCAAATAGTCATCGCCTTTCTTCCTTGGATTTGAATTTGCTGGATGTGGACTTTGGCCAATGGATGGGTCAGCAGGTCAGGTTATTCTGTCAGAAAAATCAAATCCGTCCGCTTGCTGTCGCCTCGCATGGGCATACCGTATTCCACCAACCTTCTAAGGGGCTAAGCTTGCAGATTGGTAACGGCTGGGCCTTGCGGACAACGTCAAATCTCCCTGTAATCAATGATTTTCGTATGCTCGATATCCAACGGGGAGGGCAGGGAGCACCGCTTGTGCCCATTGGAGATCGCCTACTCTTTTCCGATAGTGATTTTTGTATTAACCTAGGAGGGATAGCAAATATCAGCATGGAGCATGAAGGACAAAGAGTGGCCTTTGACTGTTCCCCTTTTAATTTATTGCTTAATTCCCTAGCCGAAGAATTGGGAGCCTCCTACGATGACAGGGGAAACTGGGCCCGATCCGGTAAGGTAAATGCTGAACTTCTCGGTCAACTCAATCAGGTTCCTTTTTATCAGCTTACGGAAGCTAAATCTCTAGGAAGGGAAGATATGGAGCGGGATTTTTTACCTCTGATCAAAAAATTTGAGATTTCCCCACAGGACAAACTCGCCTCTTTGGTGGAGCATTATGCCCTCCAAATTTCAGATATCATTCATCGGTATAAGGTGGTAGAAAGGCCAAGGGTGCTGATTACCGGCGGAGGAGCATATAATTTATTTTTTCTAGAGCGACTGGATGCGCACTTGGATGGGAAATGGATCCACCATCCTGCCAGCAAAGAGTTGATTGAGTTTAAAGAAGCATTGGTTTTTGGTTTTTTGGGAGCCCTACGAATCCGAAATGAAATCAATTGCCTGGCCTCGGTCACTGGAGCCTCGGAAGATTCTTGTGGAGGGGTATGGTATAGCTGATCTTCCAAAAAATCATACTAGTTAAGGCTGGATATTTTTCTATTTTTGCGCAGCATATAAACCCAAATACGAGATGCAAGAATTATTAAAGAAATTTGAAAACAAACAACCTGAAATCATTTTTGAATGGTCCGATTCTGAGTCCGAGGCGGAAGGATGGGTCGTGATCAACTCTCTTCGTGGGGGCGCCGCAGGTGGAGGCACCCGAATGCGAAAAGGGCTGGATAAGCGTGAGGTGGAGTCTCTTGCAAAAACTATGGAGGTCAAATTTACCGTGTCGGGTCCGGCTATAGGAGGTGCCAAATCGGGGATAAATTTTGATCCGAAAGACCCCCGGAAAAAAGAGGTTCTGAAAAGGTGGTATAAAGCGGTGACGCCTCTTTTAAAAAATTATTATGGTACTGGTGGGGATCTCAATGTAGATGAAATCCATGAGGTGATTCCAATTACCGAATCCTATGGAATCTGGCATCCACAGGAAGGGATTGTCAATGGGCATTTTCATGCTTCTGAGCCTGAGAAAATCAGAAAAATAGGACAACTCAGACAGGGCGTTTCCAAAGTTTTGGAAGATCCAAAATACACTCCAAACGGCCCCCAAAAATATACTGTAGCAGATATGATTACCGGTTTCGGAGTCGCCGAAGCGGTCCGTCATTATTATCAAATCTGGGGAGGAAAACTGGAAGGAAAACGTGCGGTCATCCAGGGCTGGGGAAATGTAGGTGCCGCGGCGGCCTGTTTTTTGGCAGTGGAAGGAGTAAAAATCGTGGGTATAATCGATCGCGAAGGCGGTTTGATCAAACAGGAAGGGTTTTCCTTGGATGAGGTTCGGGAGCTTTTTGTGCATCGGAATGGCAATCAACTTGTAGCTGATGATTTGATTCCTTTTGATCAAATCAATGCACAAATCTGGGATTTGGAGTCTGAAATTTTTATCCCTGCCGCAGCTTCACGATTGGTTACCCGAGAACAAGCTGAGCGAATGGTCAATGCCGGCCTAGAGGTAATTTCCTGCGGAGCTAATGTGCCATTTGCTGATCCGGAGATTTTCTTTGGACCAATCGGAGTATGGGCTGATCAACAGGTTTCAGTAATCCCCGACTTTATTGCCAACTGTGGGATGGCTCGGGTCTTTGCCTACCTGATGAGCGATCATGCGATGGTCACCGATGAAGCAATTTTTCAGGATGTAAGTGAAACGATTAAAAGCGCTCTGAAAAGGACCTTCGCAGAAAATCCAGGTAAAATTAAACTAGCCGAAAGCTCCTTTAAAATAGCTTTGGGTCAACTCGTGTAAAACTAATAGAATCCCTCGCCCGGCTGGTTTAACTTTTGGTTAAATCCGTCGGGTTTGATCTTTGATTTGTGTCATTTTAAGGCAAAATCTGTAGTTTAGCAAATTGGGAAGTAGGTTTCCAACCCAAGAATATTTGCTTAAATTGACCCCCTAGAAACCCCGGCTTATCCCTATTAAACATATGAAGAACTATATACTTGGCCTATCCCTGCTTTTCGGAATTCTGATTTTTTCCAGTATCAAACCTGTACCAGCATTGGCCCAAATGAGCAGTCCGGCTGCTGAGTATGTAGCTCAAGCCGAAGATCAGGTGGAGGCCGGTTCAAGTGTAGAAATACAACAGGATGAAGAACATGAGCAGGAGGCGCATCACACTCCTCCGGGCTGGTTAGTGATTCCTTTTGTGGCGCTTTTATTAATGATTGCCACAGGCCCCCTTTTTTATGAGCATTTTTGGCACCATAATTACCCTAAAATCGCTATTGGCTTAGCCATATTGGTAGTTCTTTATTACTTATTTGTGCTAGGTAATGTCCACGGTCCGGTTCATGCTTTAGCAGAGTATGTGCAGTTTATCGCGCTTTTAGCCTCACTTTATGTTGCATCAGGAGGTATACTCATCGAAATCGATAAGAAGGCTACTCCCATGGCCAATGTTTCCCTCTTGTTGATCGGATCTTTGGTGTCCAATTTAATCGGTACGACAGGTGCTTCCATGCTTTTGATCCGACCTTTTATTCGGCTGAACAAAGGGAACATCCAGGCCTACCATGTAATTTTCTTTATTTTTATGGTTAGTAATATTGGAGGTTCGCTAACCCCAATCGGGGATCCACCGCTATTTTTAGGGTTTCTTAAGGGTATTCCGTTTTTCTGGACCTTGGAGTATAACTGGGACAATTGGTTATTTGCCCTGATTCTACTTTCAGTGGCATTTTATTTCATTGATCGAAAACTTGGGCGCGCAAATGATGTGCTGGAGCCGGAAGAAGAAGCGTCTTATACCAATAAATTTTCGCTGATTGGTGTGAGAAACTTTGCTTGGTTATTTATTATAATCTGTTCTGTTTTTCTGGATCCAAATGTCATTGAGTGGGTACCAGCGATTGTTTATGATGGGCAAAAGTTTTCTTTCCTAAGAGAGATCATCATGTTGTCGGTCGCTTACCTTTCCTATCGTTTTGCAGATCAACGGGCAATCAAAGGAAATGAATTTAATTTTGAGCCTATTCGAGAGGTAGCCTTCATTTTCGTGGGAATATTTGGTACCATGATGCCAGCGCTGGAGTTGGTGGGTAATTTTGCAAAGTCTCCCGAGGGAGCAGCTTTAATTACCCATAACACCTTGTATTGGGGAACGGGAATTCTTTCAGGATTTTTGGACAATGCTCCGACTTACTTGAATTTCTTGGCCGCAGCCATGGCCTCTGAAGGGGCTTCCATTAATTCTATAGAGGATGTTAGGACTTTTGCGGCAGATGGTTATCCAGATTCAGCGTTTGAACTGATGGCCATCGCCATTGCTTCGGTTTTCTTCGGAGCGATGACCTATATCGGGAATGGGCCCAATTTTATGGTCAAATCCATAGCTGAGCAAAATGGCGTCAAAATGCCGTCCTTCTTTGGTTACATCATCCGGTTTTCCCTTCCAATCTTACTTCCGATTTTAATATTAGTTTGGTTGGTTTTCTTCGCTTTTGCGTAAAGTCTGATCAAACGCTTATTTAAAACCGACCTGTTTATAAACTAACAGATCGGTTTTTTTTATTTAATTCTACTAAAAAAACGTATCTTAACCATGATTTAATACTAGGGTCATGAGGTTCAAAACTGTTTTTATTCAGTTGATTATCTTGTTTTTCGTTTCTTGCACGGAGGAAGACTTTGCACCTAGAGGAAGTCAATTACTGTTGAATCCCAATTTATCCCTTTATCCTGACAATGTTTTTCCTTGGGTTCCCTCCAATAATAGCTCAGCCGGGGTCAGTTCTGACGAGTTTGTGTCCGGCAATAGGTCCCTTTTTATTCAAAGTCTCGATACGGCTTATCTTGGAGGTGGAAACTGGACCCAAACATACACAGGACCGATGCCTGCCCCAGGAAGTACGTTGGAGCTTTTGGTATTTATCAAAGGGGAAAATATCAGGACTTCACCAAACTCAACCGGGAAAATAACGGTATTTTTTCGAGTGGACCCCTCTAAAGATAGTGGAGGGCGATCCGCAGGAGCACAAAATGAAATTGAGGGAAATTTTGATTGGTATTTATTGAAAGCAACCTTGGAAAGCTTTCCAGAGGACGCGGAATCCATCAGGGTAAGCTTAAATGTTCCTGATCTTACTTATGGTAAGGTCTATTTTGATGAAATTAATCTAACCGTCAAATAAATCCGTCTAGGGCTTATTTCACTAAAGTCTTTACCGCTTGGTAACGAAAACAATCCACCAAATGGTCATTGACTAAACCCGTGGCCTGCATATGGGCATAAACCGTTGTGGAGCCCAAGAATTTAAAGCCTCGTTTCTTGAGATCTTTGGCCAGTTTATCGGATTCGGGTGAGGTGGCAGGAGCATCTTTCATACTTTTAAGCTGATTTTGGATGGGTTTTCCTCCGACAAAATCCCAGATGTATTCGGAAAAAGAACCAAATTCAGCTTGAATTTCCATAAATCGCTTTGCATTGTTGATGGCAGCTTTGATTTTCAAGGTATTGCGGATGATGCCGGGATCCTGCAAGAGCTCTTCCACATAGCTATCGGGAAATTCTGCCACAATTTTATAATCAAAATCAGCAAAGGCTTTGCGGTAACCTTCTCTTTTTTTCAGGATTGTCGCCCAACTCAGGCCTGCTTGTGCACTTTCCAAAATTAAAAACTCAAAATGGGTCTGATCATCATAGACTGGCACCCCCCATTCGTTGTCATGATAATCTCTATACTGTGGAAAACTCAGACACCAGGGACATCGAGACAGTGATTGTTCTTTCATAATTTCAAAAGTTTTGAATAAATGTAGAAAAGAATTGGGAATTGGGCTTTGCCTCCCTTAATTTTTGGCTTTCCCTTTAAATCATTTATGATCGCAACGTCTTTTTTGGAAATCAGTGCCAAAGCCTATCGGCAAAATATCCGTTACATCCGATCCGAAATCGGCCCGAAGCCGACTATTTCAGCTGTGGTCAAAGGAAATGCCTACGGCCATGGTATTGAAGAAATGGTTCAAATTGCCGAAAAAGCCGGAGTCAGGCATTTTAGTACCTTCAGTTCAGATGAAGCTTGGTTGGTTAAACAATACTCCAAGAAAAACTCCGAGATTATGATACTTGGGATGTTGTATCATCAGGAGATAGGAGCGCTGATCAACGCAGAGATCAGTTTTTATGTGTTTGATTTTGAACGATTGGAAAAAACTGTAGACGCATCAAAAAAAATCGGAAAAGCCGCTAAAATCCATATCGAATTGGAAACGGGGTTTCACCGGACTGGATTTGAATGGGAGGATCGGCAGAAATTGGTTCAGGTCCTTCAAAAAGCAAAGGAACATGTGATTCTCGAAGGGCTTTGCACCCATTATGCTGGAGCCGAAAGTGTCAGCAACTATGTGCGAGTCAAAAATCAAATTTCAGGCTATTACAATTTCAAAAATTACCTGTCGGAACACCACCTCTTTTTCAACCGTTACCATACCGCTTGTTCGGCCGCTACCTTGATTTTTCCAGAAACCATCATGGACATGGTCCGGATTGGAATAGCGGGTTATGGATTTTGGCCTACCAAAGAAACCTATTTTGCTAAGCTAAAGGACCTACCTAAAACAAATAAAAATCCGCTCAGGCGTTTGATTACTTGGAAAAGTCAAATCATGAGCTTGAAGAAAGTGAAAATGGGGGAATTTGTTGGCTATGGAAACAGCTTTATGGCGTTGAAAAACATGAAACTGGCTATCGTCCCGGTTGGCTATGGGCATGGCTACAGTAGATTGCTTTCTAATTCCGGTCAGGTTTTAATTGGTGGGCAGCACTGTCAAGTAGTCGGAACGGTGACCATGAATGCCATTGCAGTGAATATTACTCCGCTAAAAAATGTCCAGGTTGGCGATGAAGTCGTCCTAATTGGCAAGCAAAAATCAAAAGAAATCACGGTGGCTTCCTTCTCGGAATCCACCCAACAGGTAAACTATGAGTTGTTGACCCGTCTACCGAAAGATATTCCTCGAAAGATCATTCCTTAGAACTGCTAAAACGCAAACCTAAGAATTCCAGATTTTCCATGCTGCTTCTGCCTGAAGTTCAAGCATATCCTGTCCATTTTTCACTTTTCCTCCTTGGTCGAGACAGGCTTTCATCAATCGCGTGATTGCTGGATTGTAGACCAAATCGTAAATAAAATGACCGGAATGCAGCTGCGAAACCGGGATTTCTGCCATTACATTGGTTTTGGGAAAGGTACCCAAAGGGGTGGTATTGATGATTAAAGGATGATTTTCCATCAAGGAAGGATCTTTGGCTAAGTCTTCATAGGTGATTAAACCTGACCCAGGATTTCTGGAAACAGAAAGAAAATCCACCTCCAAATCGGTCAGTGCTTGTTTGACCGCTCTGCTGGCTCCACCCGTTCCCAATACCAGCGCGGATGGGATTTGATTTCCCAACCATTGGTGAAGGGATTGCTTAAATCCGATGTAGTCAGTATTGTAGCCGATTTTTAATCCGTTTTTGATGTGGATGCAATTCACGGCCCCAATTTTTTCGCAAGCTGGATCAAGTCGGTCCAAAAATGGAATGACCGCTTGCTTATGAGGTATGGTTACCGAAAGCCCTTCCAGTTCTGGGTTTTCATTTACAATTTTTTCAAATGCACTAATTTCGGCGATTTGATGTAAATCGAACCGGCAGTTTTGAATGTCCTCTTTTTCAAACTTGGCTTCAAAGTATTTTTTGGAAAAACTATGGCCCAGTGGATAACCGATCAATCCGAATTTTCTCATGTTTTCTGGAGTTTTTGTGCCAACCATTCGATAAATAATACGATTCCTATTCCGAAAAGAAAAGCCAATACGGCGGAGAGCAGTTGGGGCTCTTTTCCAACAATCTCCAAATAATTCCCAGGAAGGAGGTTTTCGGTTAAAAACGGCTTTGCTTCCCCACTCGAGGAGGTGCGCCATTCGATGACTTCTTTCCAAGGCCAAAGTTCGTTGACTGATCCCAGCATAAAACCGGAAAGGAGTCCGATTGTGGCCGAATGAAATTTTCGAAGCAAAAAGGAAACCACGCGGCTAAAGGTCAAAATTCCTACCGCGCAGCCGGCTGCAAAAATGGCTAAGGTAAGGATATCCCGGTCAGATAGTGCTTTAAGGATGACTTCGTATTTTCCTAAAATCAACAAGATAAAACTCCCGCTGATGCCAGGCAAAATCATGGCACAAATCGCAATTGCCCCGGATACAAAAATAAACCATTGGGTATCTGGAGAAGTAGTAGGAGGCAAATTGGTTACCCACCAGGCGATGGCAGTACCGATCAAAACAGCCAAAAAAACTCCAAGGTGCCATTTTTTGATGTCTTTTAGAATTAAGAAAGCACTGATCAAAATTAAACCACAGAAAAAGGACCATAATGGAATCGGTTCCTCTGCCATCAGGTAGGTGATGAGTTTGGACAAGGCAAAAATACTAGTTAGGATACCCAAGAGTAAGCTCGCTAGAAAAGTCCCGTTCACAGCCTGATAAAACTTCTTAAACTCAAGGTTTTTAAGTAAGCTGAGGTTTTCTAAATTAAAGGAATTAATACTTTCTAAAAGCGTCTGATAAATCCCGGCAATCAAGGCAATCGATCCTCCGGAGACCCCCGGGACAATATCGGCTGCGCCCATTGCCATCCCTTTTAGATAGGTCAATCCGTTTTTTTTCAATGATTTCATGGTAAAAATAAGGCTGACCAAAATCAAATTCGATCAGCCTTTCTTTTAGGATGGATAAGTTAGAGTTTGATTTCTCCTAAGAAATGATCGAAAGTATCTCCTCGTAGTCCCAGACGGATGGTTTCTAGCGGGATTACCTCAGAAGGGCTAATATTCCCTAAATTCACATTGGCTCCAAGCAGCTTGATGAACCAGACCTGCTGGGATTTAATTGGTGCTTCCCAGATGATTTTTTCTTCAGGAATCTGAGTGAGAATCTCCTCTACTAAGCCCTGACGCACTTCCCCTGAATCACGGAACAATCCAACGTTTCCGCCTTCCCTTGCCTCACCGATAACTTTCCAAGCACCGGCTTCGAGTTCGGTTTGCATCTGTTCAATCCACTTGTATGGAGGGATAATTTTTGCGGCATCTTTGGACCCGACTTCAGAGAGTACGGTCACTTGCTTGGCAAGGGTAGAAATGTATTCACATTTCTTATCGTGATTCAAGGATATTGAGCCATCGGATACTTCTGCAAAAGTCAGATTGTATTTATCCAATACTTTTCGGTAATCGTCGAACTGACCTCTGACGATAAACGCTTCAAATAAAGTTCCTCCAAAATAAACTGGAATACCGGCTTCTCGGTAGATGGCGAGTTTTTCAGAAAGATTTTTGGTCACATAGGAGGTGGCCCATCCTAATTTGACAATATCGACAAAATCCGAACAGCTGTCCACAAAGTCCTCTACTTCTCTCAGGCTGAGGCCTTTGTCCATCGCCATCGTAAACCCCGCATTGCGAGGCTTTTCAGTTCGCAAGGGGATGTTCTTTAGCACATAATTCATTCGCTTGGTTTTAAGTTTTAGGGCAAGAGATTTTCATCTCGATACTGGGCAATTAATTTGTAGATGGCCTTTTGCTTTTGAAGCTCAGGCATCAGCTCATACAAAATCGTATGCCGATCAAAGTTCAAAGTTAAGGCATTTTCCAAAAATGAAAACGCTTCTTTGTATTTGCCCATTTTGATTTGGTAAACTACCATTCGATAATAGAGCTCAGCTTCCTCGGGAAGTTCGTCAATTCCTTCTTGAATCACGTCAATGGCTTCCTCAAAGCGGTTTTGATCAAAATAGATCACCGAAAGGTTGACGTAGGTTTCCATAATTCCCGGTTCCAAATTGATTGCCTCTTCATAGGCTTCAGAGCTGGCCTGGAGATTTCCCAGATTAAATTCCGCATCGGCAAGGCCTACCCAGTAATTGGGGTTTTCTTCACTGAGCTTGATTGCTTTTTTGAAATAATGAATGGCCTCAAAAAATTTATTTTTCTTTAGCATGCACATTCCCAAGCCAAACCAAGCGTCATCATATTCCTCGTCTAGTTTTGCTGATTTTTTGAAGTACTTAAACGCCTCGTCGATTTTTCCCAACTTTTCGTAGGCCGCACCCATATAACAGCAATTTTCGGCATTTACCCCTTCGCAATTAATGGTATTTTGGTAAGCTTCCAAAGCCAACTCGAATTGCTGGGTATTCATAAGGGCATTGCCCAGATTAAAGTAAGCCGAAGCAAAGGAATCGTCAATCAAGATGGCGTAATCGTAAGCTTTGATCGCTTCTTCAAATCGGCCCAATCGATTGTAAACCACGCCCAAATTATACCAAGCCCCGGCACTGTAGGGGTCCTGATCGATAAATTCTTGGTAAAACTCCAAAATCTCATCAAAGTTTCCCTCTTCCTCGGTAATCATAGCCAGCTGAAAGAGTGCGTCTTCGTGGTTGATTCGGATTTTTACGGATTCTTTAAAGTAATAGCTGGCCTTGGTATTGTCGCCTTTGGCACGAAAGAGATTTCCCAATGAATAAAAAACTTCTGCCCTATCCTCAGCAAGCGGAAGAAAATTTTCTAGGAGCTCAATCCCTTCCTGTGGGTTTCCAGCAAGAATATAGGCATTGGAAAGCGCAAGAATGATTTCCTCATTATTGGGTGAAATGGTATTGATATTCTCCAAGATTTCTAAGCCTTCCTCGAGCTCATCATTGAAGATGAGGCATTGGGCTTTGAGGAGTTTGATTTCTACTGAAAAGGGGAATTTTTCCAAAGCAAATTCAGAAGCGCGAAGTGCTTTTAGGAATTTTTGCTGTTCAAAATAAAATCGGATAATGTCCTCCAGTTCTTCTTCGTCAAAATAAAGGTCAAGATTTGACTTGAGGGAGTTTTCAAAGCGCTCTACCAGCTTTTTGTCGTTTTCCCAATCGTGATCGTGATCTCCGGTCATTCGCTTGTGTTAAGGTTTACTTAAATTACCGAATATTATTTATTCTCAAATCTAGACTGTTCTTTTTTTTAAATCTTTAACAGGAATTCTATTCGGATTGTGGTTAACGAACCTTATTCAAAATAAGTTTATTTGGCCCAAGAAAAGGTTTCCTCCAGACTACGAAAGCGAAAATCTAATGCTTGACAGACTTTTTCATTAGAATAGCTAATTTTTTGGGAGGATATCATCGCTGTTTTTTTATTCAACGGATTTTTACTCAATCCCAATTTTCGCATAATGCCCGCAAAAATCACAGCGAACCGGAGCAAAGTCGGATTGGCTTTGATTCTTGGAGCTTTTTTGCCAAATACGTTTGCCATCCGCTCAAAAAACTCCCGATAGGGAATCGATCCTGCGCTGACGATGAATCGCTCCCCCCAAAGCTCCTTTTCAAAGAGCAGCCGAATTACAGTCGAGGTGTCTCTAACATCCACATAGTTGAGGTCCCCTGTAGGATAATATCGGTTTTCTTCCAAAACGTAGTGGTAGATGGCCGTGCTACTTCGATCATCTGTGATTTTACCTAGGATAATGGAGGGGTTAATAATCAGTACTTGGAGTCCTTCCTGCTGTCCTCTCCATACCTCGAGTTCGCCCCAATACTTAGAAATAGCATAATCCGTGTTGAGAGGGGAATCCACCCATTTGAAATCCTCATCCAATTTAAATTGGTCAGCACTGCGACCGATCGCTGAGACCGAGGAAATGTGAATGAGCTTTTTTACTCCAGTATTTTGCATGGCATTGACCAAATTGGCGGTGCCAGTGACATTTACCTTAAAAAGAGCGTTGGTTTCTCTAGGATCAAATGAAACCAAACCAGCTGAGTGGATAACTAAATCTATGCCTTCCAAAGCAGACTCCAAAGACTCGATATCGGATAGTTCGCCCTCGTGCCAAATTACCGGTAGATTTTCATCCAATAGCTTCGCACTTGAATGGGGACGGCGAAATCCGTGAATTTCTCCTTTTGAAGAAAATTCCTTGGCCAGGTAGCTTCCCAATAAGCCGGTGATTCCTGTGATGAGGATTTTCATAGCTTAGAGGCTTGAATTGAGCCAATTTTTCTCGCGAATCCGATCGTAAAGCTTGGATTTTGGCAAGAGTTCGAGCATATCCAGGTACCGCTCATTGTGGCAGTCTGTCCCAAAGAATTGCACATTTCCTTTTTCCAACAGAAGCTCTGCAAAATCTTTCACTTGCTTCGAGTAAAAACCCGTGAGAGATAGTAAATTGATCTGAAGAATCACATTGCGATCCAGCAAGTCCTGAAGGAGAGCTTTGTCCGCATGGAGGTATTGATAGCGCTCCGGATGAGCAAAAACGGGCTTGTATCCGGCCATTTCCAAATGAAAAAAAATCTCCAATAACATCTGAGGGCGATTGATAAATCCGGTCTCGACCAATATGAACTGATCTCCAAAAGTCAGAAGTTTTTCCCCGCTTTTTACTTTTTCAAGAAATATTTCATCCATATAGTACTCGGCAGCAGCATCAATCTGCAGGTCAATTTCTTCTTTTTGGATGGCTTTTCTGAGATCTTCCAGCCCCAAGCCGATGATTTCGGGAGTATTTCGGTAGTACTCCGACATAATATGAGGCGTGGTAATAATCTTTTTCAATCCATAGTCAACCAGTCTCCGCACTAGAACCAGTGATTCTTCCATGGATTTGGATCCATCGTCTATCCCTGGGATCAAATGCGAATGCATGTCAGCCTGCAACCAGCTCAGGTCCAAGCTCTCTATTACTTCAGGTTTGCGTTTAAATAGGTCTAGAATGCCCATTTATAATCCTCCTCCACTTATTTCTGTAAATTTTTTTAAGCTCGGCCAAGTCTCATCCTTGGCAGAAATGATGGGCTGCTCCACTTGCCAGTCTAGGGCAAGCTCAGGATCATCCCATTTGATGCCTCCCTCGCTGGCTTGGTGATAATAGTCAGAGCACTTGTATGCAAATATAGCATCTTCTAGCACAGAAAAGCCATGGGCAAAACCAGTGGGAATATAAAGTAGATTATTACGATCTGCATCAAGTATTGCAGCATAGCTTTTGCCAAAAGTAGGGGAGTTTTTTCTCAGGTCTACTGCAACGTCCAACACTTTTCCCTGAATAACACGGACCAGCTTAGCTTGGGCAAAAGGTGCTTTCTGAAAATGGAGCCCGCGGACCGTTCCTTTTTGGGAAAAAGACTGGTTATCCTGGACCCATGGGTGAGTAATACCGTGAGGTTCCAGCCAATCACTCCGGAAAGATTCAAAGAAATAGCCCCGCTCATCTCTAAAGATTCTGGGCTGAATCTCAAGAATGCCTGGCAAAACTGTCGTTGAAATCTGGGCCATAAGAGCAGTTTTTTTGATTAATTTGTAAAATAACCATTAGGAATTACACGATCCTAAACAATTTTGAGGAAATATGCCGAACTATTTTTCTTTTCAATTGAAAATCAGGACACCAAGGATATCTTTAACAGATGAAACTATTTTAGGAATTCTTTCATTCTGAAAAAGAATTAAACATACTTCATGAGTAAATTTTCACGTAAGCTCCAAAAACTACACGACACTGCCCCCAAGCAAGAAACGGCTGTCTTGGTCTCACTTATTCGCCAAAATCAAAGCGACCAAGAAACGGCCGAGCACTTGGATGAATTGGCATTTTTAACTGAAACCCTAGGGGTGAAGGCGGTTTATCGCTTTACCCAGCGTATGGAGAAACCCGATATTCGGACCTTTGTGGGAAAGGGGAAGCTGGAAGAAATTCTAGCGTATGTGGAGCATTTTGAGGTGGATATGGTCATTTTTGATGATGACCTTTCTCCTTCTCAAATGAAGAATCTGGAAAACGAACTCAAGATTAAAGTCTACGATCGTTCGTTGTTGATTTTGGATATTTTTCTGAACCGGGCGCAGACTGCTCAAGCCAAAACCCAAGTTGAGTTGGCTAGATTTCAATATTTATTGCCCAGATTGACTAGGATGTGGACGCACTTGGAGCGGCAGCGGGGAGGAACTTCTACTCGTGGTGGTGCAGGGGAAAAGGAAATCGAGACGGATAAGCGGGATATCCGAAATAAAATTACGCTGCTTAAGCAAAAGCTAAGAGAAATAGAAAAACAAGGCATTACCCAGCGAAAGGGCCGGCAGGGCATTGTACGGGTCGCCTTGGTTGGCTATACCAATGTGGGAAAAAGTACCCTGATGAATTTGATCACCAAGACCGATATTCTTGCAGAGAATAAATTGTTTGCCACGGTTGACTCGACTGTTCGTAAGGTTGTTTTGGAAAATGTGCCTTTTTTACTTTCCGATACAGTGGGGTTTATTCGAAAGCTTCCCACCCACTTGATTGAGTCCTTTAAATCTACGCTCGACGAGATTCGTGAAGCGGATCTTTTGGTGCATGTGGTGGATATTTCTCATCCCAATTTTGAAGATCATATCGCTGTGGTGACACAGACCTTACGTGAAATCAATGCTGGGGATAAGCCCATTCTTTTGGTTTTTAATAAAATTGACCTGGTAGAGACCATGCCTTCGGAGGACAAAATCATGGAAATGTCCGAAATGGACCTTCAGGAAGCGGATTACAAAGATTTTGATGCCTTATCGGATGCTTATGAAAAGAAAACGGGGATTAAACCCGTATTTATGGCAGCTGGATCTGGTGAAAATGTGGAGGAGTTTAGAAAAAGATTAACCGAAGAGGTTAAAAAGCAACACCTTAAAATTTATCCTCATTACCTGGAGGATCAAACGGTGATTTTCGAAGAAAAAGATTTATGATCCTGACTCATCGTATGTCCATCTGTTTAGATTAATGACCCAGCATCAATTTTCTTTTGAAGATTTTCTAGACCTGACCCCCGACTTGGTCTGTTTGGCGGGTTACGATGGTTTTTTTAAGAAAATCAATCCCGCTGTTTCTCAGGTGCTGGGGTATTCAGAAAAAGAGCTTTACAGTCGTCCTATAGACGAGTTTATCCATCCCGAGGATAGGCCAGTCACCCAATCTCAGCGAGACCGGCTAAAGGAAAGAAAACCATTGATCAATTTTGAAAATCGCTATGTGAGCAAAAGCGGGAAAACCATCTGGCTGTCGTGGACGTCCTGGCCCATCCCTGATCAGGAGTTGGTCTTTGCAATTGCCAAAAATGTTACGGATAGGAAAAATCACGAATCAACCCGGGAAGCTTTGTTATCCTCACTTTCTGAAAAAAATGAGGAACTCAAGCGCCTCACTTACATTACTGCACATGACTTGAGGTCTCCAGTGGCCAGTATTTTATCTGTTTTCGAATTACTGGATTTGAATAAAATAGACGATCAGGAAACTCGAGAGCTCATAGAGTTGATCAGTCGTTCCACAAGAGGGCTGAAGGACAACCTCAATAAATATTTGGAGCTGATTGCTGAAAAAGAAAAGCCTAAATCTGAGTTAGAGCTGTTGAATTTTTCTGAGATACTTGCTCAGGTGCTTTCCACTATTCAGCCACTGGTTTCTTCCACCAATATGCACATCGATTTTGATTTTGCTCAAGCTCCCGAGCTCCATTACAATCGACTTTATTTGGGCAGTATTTTTTTAAATCTAATCAGTAATGCCATGAAATACCGGCGTGTTGAAGTTCCTTTAGAAGTTAGCATAAAGACATTCAAATCGGAAGGAAGAACCGTCCTGACGGTATCAGACAATGGACAAGGCATGGATTTAAAAAAAGTCAGGGGAAAGCTTTTTGGAATGAATCAGACTTTTCATCAGCATGCCGATAGTAAGGGGATTGGGCTTTACTTGGTGTATAACCACATCAAAAGTGTGGGGGGAGATCTTGCCGTAGAAAGCGAACTTGGAAAAGGGAGTACGTTTACGATTACTTTTTGAAATACTGCTAGAAGTGGTTGAGCTAGATGGATTGCAATTAGTTGCTTAACTTGGTAACCCTAAACCTAGGGATCTTGAGACACTTTCATTATATCAAGAGAAAAAACGGAATACAAAAACTTGGCGGCATGCTGATCTTGACTGGACTGATAGTGTTCACCATTCCTTTTTTTGTAGATGTAGAGACAGCTTTTAGCAAAGTCTTGTTGGTAAGCGGGATTCCCTTAACCACAGGGGTATTTATTATTTCCACATATGGTGGAGTTCTCATAGATTTTAAAGCCCATAAACTAAAGAAATATCAAAGCATTTTTTGGATAAAGAGGGGAAAGTGGCAACGTCTTCCAGCGATTGAAAACGCAGAATTGATTCACCACACCTACATGGAATCCAATACTCCAAACGGAATCAGCCCAACACTTTCAGGGGAAGTAACTGTTTATAAATGCGTATTACTGGTCAATAGGGAAAAAGTTATGGTTTTTGATTATTCAAGAGAGAAGGACGCGATAACAGCTTTGAATATAATTCGAAATGGGTTTAAGCTTTCGTGAGAACTTGCTTTCGCAAAAGAAAAATATTGACTAAGGAAAAAGCCACAGATTCACGGATTGATGATCTACGAATCTGTGGCTTTTATTTTTTTAAAATTTCATACTTACCCCCAATAGAAAATTGGTCCCTGCCTGAGGATAGTAGAAATTTTCGGTCACCAATTCACGTCCATTTCCGCCCGGCACAAAATAGCTGAAGGTATAGCCATTGGGCTCGTAGCGTTCATTGAAGATATTATTGATCAATAGATTAACTTCCAGTCCTTTGAAATAGCGAGGTTGAGCCGAATAGCTAATTCGCAAGTCATTGGTAAAGAATGCATCCAAAGAGCGGTCTAGGTTAGAGGTATTGTCCAAAAACTGTCTTCCCACGTATTTGCTCAACCAATTTACCGTCAGGTTTTTGGTCGGATTAAACTCGATAATTGCCGATCCGACTACATTGGGTGAAAAAGCAATGTCCGTATCCGTATAGGTAAATTGCTCCTGCTGAAATTCTTCTACAGAATAGTCATCGATGTACTCGGTAAATTCGGCGATTTTATTTTGGCTGAAGGCAATATTTCCCCCCAAGGTCCAGACGGGAGACAACTGGTAGGCTCCGTCCAATTCTATCCCTGCACGGTAGGAAGAAGCTACGTTTTCTCGGATATAGGCACCCACGTCATTAATCTGTCCAGTCAAAATCAATTGGTCCTTGTAGTCCATGAAATAGAAGTTGGCATTGTAGGTAAAGTCTCCGCTGCTCGCCCGTACTCCCGCTTCAATGTTCGTTAACCGCTCAGGTCTTGGGACTTCGGTAATGGGATTGTCTGTAAAGTCAGAGCGGGTAGGCTCCCGATTGGCTACCGCGTAGCTTGCGTAATAAGTTTGATTTCCATTTTGGTAAGAGAAACCAAACTTGGGATTGAAAAAGGTATAATTTTCTTGGCCGTTTACGATCCGTTGATCATCATTGACTCCATTGAAGGAGTAATCGATCCCTCTAAGCTGCAAATCTCCAAAAACATTCAAGCCTGGGCTGATTTCATAGGTAGCTTTGGTGTAGATGTTCCGATCGTCCTTGATGGCATTATTGTCATAGTAGCGATCACGGATGTTGGTGTTTCCCGCAATCCGAGCCCATAGGATTTCTCCAAAGTGACCTCCATCGTATCGATTTGCTCCTCCCCCGATGATCCAGTCCAATTTACCATTTTCAGAAATGTAATTGACTGAACCCACAAAACCGTAGAAATCATTGTCCAGCCACCTGCGACGGATAATATCTGTACTGCTAATCAATTCTTCTCCGATGGTGACATTGGGCAGGTTGTAGCTGGCAAAGTCGTCGTTTTCCCGAAATTGCTCGTAATATCCACGGCCATAAGTATAATGAAGTGCCAGGTTGGTTTTCCAATTGCTTCCCACTTGACCGGTGTAGATCAACTGATAGTGGTCTTGCTGGTAATTATCCGTTTCGTTTTCATAAGTATAGTAATTCCAGGTTCGATCATCCTCCAATTTGTCTTCAGGAAGTCCCCACCAGGATTGGTAGGTTTGTTCCTTTCCGGAAAATGCGACAAGTTTAATCACGCTTTTTTCCCCATAATAGCCTCCCGAAACAAACCAGCTACTTAAATCCGAAAAAGCCCGGTCCACAAAACCGTCAGAGGTGATTTTGGAAAGGCGGGCATCCACTGCAAAGCGGTTGTTCAGTAAGCCTGTTCCCGCTTTAACCGAATGTCTCCAGGTACCAAAAGAGCCAAAACCATGATCAATTTCAGCATAGGCATCGTCCTTTCGGGTATCGGTTTGGAAGTTCAAACTAGCCCCAAAAGTGGCCGCTCCATTGGTAGAAGTACCGACTCCTCGCTGGATTTGGACGTTTTCGACCGAACTTGCGAAATCAGGCATATTCACCCAAAATACCCCATGAGATTCGGCGTCATTGAGCGGAATTCCATTGATGGTGGCATTGATGCGCGTTTGATCTGAACCCCGAATTCGAAGACCTGTGTAACCCACTCCCGCCCCGGCATCTGAATGCGAGACCACAGAAGGAGTGAAATTTAGTAAGATGGGGATATCTTGACCGAGATTCCGCTTTTCCAATTCAACTTTGTCAATGGTCTTGAAGGTCGTGGGTGTGTTTTCCGATGCCCGGGTTGCCGAAACGATAAATTCCTCAGAGAGTAAGTCCTTACTTTCCAAGCGGAATACAAGTTCCTCTGCATCAGGCAAAATGATTTCACGGGAAACTGATTCATAACCTAAATAGGATACTTTAATTGTCAGTTTTCCTTCAGGTAATCTAGACAAGTTAAATTTTCCCTCCGAATCGGTCACGGTTCCTCTGCCCGTGCCCTCCGCCCAGACGGCTGCGCCGAATAGTGGGGAATTGGTGGATTGATCGACTACTATTCCCTTGATTTGTTGCTGTGCAAAGGCCACAGTAAAAGTCAGGCAAAAAGCCAGACTAAGCCATAAATTTTTCATGTTGATTAAATCCCTTTCGGGTAATTGAGTGAAACATAGGAAGACATAGGGGAAGTCCTCCGTGATTGTTTACCCGTATCGCAAAAGCAAAAACCAATAATCAGGCGGTACCAGATCTGATTTATTGAATGATTACTTTGCTTGTTCATTTCCCTTCGCCGGCACTACCCGGATCAGGTAATATGGGTATGATCTCAGCCCGTAATGTTAGGGCACCCCTTATGATCTGAGGCAAAGTTAAGAGGGAAAAGTTGGAAAGCAAAAAAGAGGCTTTCGCCTCTTTCTTACAAATCATCCTCTTCAAAATCGTCTTCTTCACCCGGCCCCATATTGAACATGGAGCTGAATAGATCTTTAAACTGTAAACCCGTATCCAGCAGATTCTTGCTGAGCTGGGAATATTCGGCCAAACCGTGGAGGGCAAATTCCATAAAGAACTCTTTTTCCTTTTCGGGTAGATTTTTAACCAATGCGGTAACTACATCTTCTAGTCCGGGGACATTGTGCAGGGCCTGCTTATATTCTTTGTCGGCTTGAGAAGCCAAGATGTCCAGCTCATTTCCTTCTCCAAACCAGGCCAAAGGAATCACATAGGGGTTACCTTCTTTGGCTTTTTTCTTTTGTTCCGGCGAAGGGAAATAGTTGACAAACTGCGATCGTATGGCTTTTCCGATCAGATTATAGGCTACTAAACCGGCACCTTCTTGTTCTCCTTCATAGACCAACTCGACCTTTCCGGTAATGGCTGGAATCACTCCGATTAAATCGGCAATTCGTACGGTAGTAGTTTCTTCCCCATTGAGGTAAAGCCTTCGTTCTGCTGCCGAAATCAAATTTTCGAAAGCTGAAATGGTCAGTCGTGCAGATACCCCGGATTTTTCATCCACGTATTCAGAATCTCTTGCCTCGATCGCAATCTGCTCGATGAGATCTTTCATTAATTCAGGCACATGAATATTCGCTACAGGCTTTCCTTCCAAATTGGCTTCCTGAGCGGTGATTTTTTTTCCAATTTCGATGGACTTCGGATAGTGGGTAATGATCTGACTTTCGATCCGGTCTTTCAGTGGGGTTACAATGCTTCCCCGGTTGGTGTAATCTTCCGGATTGGCAGTAAATACAAATTGAATATCCAGGGGAAGCCTCAATTTGAATCCTCGGATCTGAATATCTCCTTCCTGTAAAATATTAAACAAAGCCACCTGAATTCGAGCCTGTAAATCGGGCAACTCATTAATTACAAATATCGAGCGATGGGAACGAGGGACTAATCCATAGTGAATTACTCGCTCGTCGTTGTAGCTTAACTTCATGGTCGCTGCCTTGATCGGATCCACATCCCCGATCAAATCCGCAACTGAGACATCTGGGGTGGCAAGCTTTTCGGTATAGCGATCATTTCTGTGCCACCAAATGATGGGCGTATCCTCCCGGCGTTCTTCGATGAGATTTCGAGCGTAGGAAGTTAATGGCTGCAAGGGGTCATCATTGAGTTCGGCCCCAAAAACTACGGGCACGTATTCATCCAAAAGCTGCGTCATCATCCGGGCTATCCGGGTTTTTGCCTGGCCTCTTAGCCCGAGCAAATTGATGTTATGGCGGGATAAAATGGCTCGCTCAATGTCTGGAATTACGGTATCCTGGTAGCCCCAGATTCCTTCAAAGACATTTTCTTTTTGCTTGATTTTGGCGATTAGGTTGTCTCGAAGTTCTTCCTTAATGGATTTGGGTTGGTAACCCGCTGCTTTAAGTTGGCCTAGTGTGCGGATTTGTTTGAGTTCTTTTCCGGATAGTTTTTGGTAGTCCATGCGTTTGGTTTAAAAGCGTTTGGTTCGGTTTCTTCTGTAGTCTTCAAAAATCAAATCCCCGAGTCCTTTGAGCGAACTGTAGTAGGCGCTTCCATTATTGACCTGGGTAAATTCTTTGACAAACTCCTTCAGATACGGATCTGAAGCAATCATAAAGGTGGTTACAGGGATTTTTAATTTTCGACATTGAGCAGCGAGTTTGAGTGTTTCACTCAGAATTTTACTGTCTATGCCAAAAGCATTTTTGTAGTATTTGATTCCCACTTTAAGGCAGGTAGGCTTTCCATCGGTGATCATAAAGATTTGCTTATTGGGATTTTTTCTCTTCCGAAGTAAATCCATGGCAAGCTCCAATCCGGCCACCGTATTGGTGTGATAAGGGCCTACCTGAAGATAGGGTAAATCCTTGATTTCAATTTGCCAGGCATCATTACCAAAGACGATCACGTCTAAGGTATCTTTCGGGTAGCGGGTTTTGATTAATTCGGCCAAAGCCATGGCCACTTTTTTGGCCGGAGTGATTCGATCCTCTCCATACAAAATCATGGAGTGGGAAATATCAATCATCAGGACAGTGGAAGTCTGTGAGCGATATTCATTTTCTACAATTTCGAGATCATTTTCTGTCAACAGGTAATCTCCCGAAAATCCATGATTGGCCTGCGCATTTCGAAGTGAATCCGTCAATGCGATTTGATCCAGATTGTCTCCAAACTCATAAGCTCTTCGATCACTTCCGCGCTCTTCTCCCTGACCGGAGTGGGTGGTCTTATGCTGTCCGGATTTGCCACGCTTGAGTTTTCCGAAGATTTCTTCCAAGGCTGACTTTCGAATGGTTTGTTCAGCTTTTCCCGTGATTTTAAACTCGCCTTTTTGGTTTTCCTCAGTAAGGTAGCCTTTCGATTTAAGGTCTTCAATAAAGTCTCCGATGCCATAATTGGGATTGGTGAGGTTGTAGCGCTTGTCCAAGTTAGTCAGCCAACTAAGCGCTTCTGCTGCATCACCTCCCGTCATCGTAACGAGTTGGAGAAAAATATTGAGCAGGTTCTCAAAGGTGTTTTTCTCTGGGTCTTGAGGGGGTATGTATTGTGTAAAGCGAAAGCCTTTCATGGGTAGAAGTAAGATAATAGGTAAAAGAAACAGAAAGGAAATTCCAAAAAGCTTGGAATCCAGTCTATTTCGTAATAACTGGTCCTATAACAAAGTGAATGGGATAGGAGTTTTAGTAATGGAATAAAAACAGAAAAAAGATGAAGAATTATAAATTTTCGGTGGGCTTGGTGACGGGAGTTTTGATCATTTTCGTTACCCTGATTCAGCTAAATGTTGCTTTGCCTTTGATCTGGTTGCTATTTCTTGCCGGACCATTTTTGATGATTTGGATGGTTTGGTCGGTTTTGATTGCTCCGGTTCAAATCAAGGAGACGTTCGAAGATCAATGGTATCAAGATCGGCCGGATTTGAGAACAGGGGAAGATTGATTAAGGTGGAAGAAATTTTTTTGGAGTTAGGATCGGGATTTTTGTTGATTCGGATCTAAAATTTGAATGGTTTGGGTGGATGTGGTAGTTTTCCTTTCGCATTTCATCTGATTATAATTTGTTCTTCAGCGGTCATATGGAATCTCGCAATTCTAATCATCCCGTTGTGTGTCGCTTTAGTCATGCTCGATTTCATCTGATTATAATTTGTTCTTCAGCGGTCAGATGGAATACCCTGGATAATCATGCTCCTGTGTGTCGACTATTCGATTTGGGTATTTCATCATTTATAAAAGGGAGCCTAAACCCCCTCCATCAGAATGTGGGCGGGATGGAAGTGACCTTTAAGCTTGTAAAAGGATATACTGCCGAATGGTTGCTGGACTTGCCTTACCTAGGGAATATACCTGTTTTCTGGGGTTGAAGGCTCGGACACCAAACCAAAATATAGTGAGGCCTTGCCCAAAACCGGATGACGGCTCGTTGTTTGTAGGGTTTTTGTACCCCAAACCAGCTGCTATTTCCTTTAAACAGGCAATTACTTCCTTTTTAATGGACAGGGAAAGTTTTTTGTAAGGATAACCTGTAATTAAACTTAATTGGCTTGTTCTTCAGATGCTGATCAGTTTCTTCTTTACAAGGATTTAAAGTACTTTTCGAATTCCTATGAAGCCCTCCCAAAAACACGCACAACTGATCAAGTCCACAGCAACAGAGCTGGGCTTTGACTTTTGTGGGATTGCCAAAGCGGAGTTTTTGGAGGAGGAAGCCCCACGTTTGGAAGAATGGCTGAATCGAAACTATCAGGGAAAGATGGCTTATCTGGCTAATCATTTTGACAAGCGACTGGACCCGACCAAATTGGTACCCGGAGCCAAAACGGTGGTTTCTCTTATTTACAATTATTATCCAGAACAAAGGCTTCCCGAAAATCAGCAGGATATTAAATTGGCCAAATACGCCTACGGAGAAGATTATCACCAGGTCATCAAGGAAAAGCTCAAAACCTTTTTGGAAAGACTACGGAAGGATATCGGAGAAATTGAAGGTCGCGTATTTGTGGATTCTGCTCCCGTCATGGAACGGCAATGGGCCCAAAAATCCGGTTTGGGTTGGATTGGGAAAAACAGTCTCCTACTCAATCGGCAAATGGGAAGTTTCTTTTTCTTAGCTGAACTTATTATTGACCTTGAAGTCGAAGTTGATTTGCCGCTCGCCAAAGATTATTGTGGGACCTGTACCGCCTGCCTAGATGCCTGCCCAACCGATGCGATTGTACAGCCGGGAGTGGTAGATGGTTCTCGTTGTATCTCCTATCTCACCATTGAGCTGAAAGATGCCATCCCCACTGAATTTAATGGTCAACTGGAAAACTGGGCGTTTGGCTGTGATATCTGCCAAGACGTATGTCCTTGGAACCGATTTTCCCGACCCCATCAGGAGCCTGCTTTTAATCCTCATCCCGAATTAAAGGAATTCAGTCATCGAGATTGGCAGGAAATCACCGAGGAGACATTCCAGAAGGTTTTCAAAAAATCCGCCGTGAAACGCACCAAATTTGCTGGATTGAAAAGAAATCTCCAATTTATTACTTCTAACAAGCCCTGAGCTTATGCCGCAGAAACCCGCTTTGAAGCAGTTCCAAAAACTTTTTAAAACCAAAAGGAAAAAAAGGGCTACCCACAAAGTGGGTTTGCCCCCTGCTGCTTTGGTTTTTACGGGAGATCAAAAACAAGAGCAGGTTTTTATCAATCTTATTACCTATGATGAAGTAGAATTTCTCGAGGAGCGAATCGAACTGCACCAGCTTGAACCTCACCTTAAGGCTCAAAAAAAGGTAGTATGGGTCGATGTAGTTGGCCTTCATGATGTTACTTTGCTCGAGGAGCTGGGAAAACTTTTCGGAATCCATAAACTCACCCTTGAAGATATTCTCAGTGTGGAGCAGCGACCCAAAATGGAGGTCTTTGAGGACTATATTTTTGCTACCCTTAAAATGATTCAATGTAATGCTCCAGAAGCTCCCATCCTGGAGGAACAGGTGAGTTTTTTGATGGAGCAAAACATCTTGATCACCTTTCAGGAAAAAGAGGGAGATGTATTTCAGTTTGTCAGGGATAGGTTGTTGGATCCAAAACGAGCCATACGTCAAAGAAGAACAGATTACCTGCTTTATGCCTTATTGGACGCGGTGATAGACAACTATTTTACCGTCATGGAGAATATCGGTGAGCGGATCGAAAACCTGGAACAACAAGCCATGCTTGAGCCCGGAAACGAGACGCTTAATGCACTTTACCTGCAGCGAAAAGAAATGATGGACCTGCGCCGTTCGGTTTATCCACTCAGGGAAGTCATCGGCTCTTTTGACAAATATGCCGAGCATAAAATTTCCCCTGAAGTCCGCCCATTTATTCGGGATTTGTATGAAAATACCATACAGGTCATCGAAACTATAGAGGTATTTCGTGATATGTCTTCCGGTGTTCTGGATCTTTACATGAACAGCCTATCCAACCGCATGAATAATGTGATGAAGGTATTGACCATCATTTCTACCATCTTTATCCCCTTGAGTTTTGTGGCGGGTGTGTATGGAATGAACTTTGAGTACATGCCTGAGCTCACTTGGCATTATGGCTATTTTTATGTCTTGGCCGGCATGGGTATTGCCACTGTCGGTATGTTAGGATTTTTCCGCTGGAAAAAATGGATTTAACAAGCTTTTAAACTCATATCCAGTGCCTTTGCTCCATAGGTTAATGCCCCCATGGAGATAAAATCCACGCCACATTCAGCAACTTCAGCCAGGGTTTCCTCGGTAATTCCTCCTGAAGCTTCAATGCTCATTTTGCCATTGACCAGGGCCACAGCTTTTCGCATGGTGGCATAGTCCATGTTGTCGAGCATGATGAAATCCACCCCCCCAACTTCCAAAACTTCTTGCACTTCTTGAAGATTTCGAGTTTCTACCTCGATTTTCAGATCAAGCTCGTGTTCTCGTAGGTATTTTTGAGCATTTCTCACGGCATTCGGAATACCACCGGCAAAATCCACATGATTGTCCTTGAGCATTATCATGTCATACAACGCAAACCGGTGATTGACTCCACCTCCGATATGTACGGCCCATTTTTCCATGAGTCGAAAATTGGGTGTAGTTTTTCGGGTATCCATCAACCGGGCATGGGTATGAATAATTTTTTGGGTCAATCGATGCGTAAAGGAGGCAATTCCACTCATCCGCTGCATGCAATTCAATACCAACCGCTCCGCTGATAGAATCGAAATCGAGGGTCCGGAAACAACCAGGGCGATATCTCCAGGCTGAATGTATTCCCCATCTTTTTTTAGAAGGTCAACGGTTAGTCTCTGGTCAATAGTTTTGAAAATCAACTTTGCCATTTCTACCCCTGCGATAATTCCCTCACTTTTGATCAGGAGTTGGGCTTTGCCGCTTTTTTCAGAGGGAATAGCAGCTAATGAACTGTAATCGCCAGGGCCAATGTCTTCGGCGATCGCTGTTTGAATAAATTGGTCTAAAGCCTTTGCTGTGAGATAAGGGGGATTCATCCCGCAAAAATACGGAAAGCCAACCGTTTCAAGTTTCTTTTTTTGAAATTACTCAGACTTTTACGAAGCCTAAGCTGTAGACTTTTGGGCTAGCCTCCTGTTGATTGACTTTGATAAACACTTTGTACACTCCCTGACCACTTTGATAATCACCAATGTAAGAGCTTAGGCTTGGATTATTTTCACTGCGAAATACTAGAGAAAAATTAAGGGGTGGGTTTTTTTTGAAAAAATCTTTGAGCACAAGTTCTGCTTGACTTTTGGAAAAGTCACCTTTTTGTCCATTGATATTCAAGGAAATGCTAGCATCAAAATAGTATGCTAATTCACTGCTGGACCCGCTGTCAATGGCCAGAATAATCGGATCGATGGTGTCTTTGGGAATGGCGGTCTCCTCTGGGAAGTTTACCCATAGCATCAAGGACAATATTAAGTTGAAAAGCAACATTGTGCTGATTTTGGCAAATACTACGCCAAAATTCACGGTTTAAAATGCAATTTTCAGTTATTTTTGATTTTCTCAAAATTTGCATCCGGGCGGTATTGGATGGAAAAGTAATATATTTGTGGCATGGATAAGAAAGTACTTTTAATGATATTGGACGGCTGGGGAATTGCTACCAATCCAGCTGTTTCAGCAATTGATAAGGCCAAAACGCCTTTTGTTGATAGTTTATTTAGTAAGTATCCACATTCCAGGCTTGAGGCCTCCGGGTTGGCTGTTGGTCTTCCGGAAGGGCAAATGGGTAATTCCGAAGTAGGCCATATGAATATTGGTGCAGGTCGTGTGGTTTATCAGGATTTGGTCAAAATCAACCAGGCGGTAAAAAATGGTGAACTGAATGAACATCCAGTATTGATGGATGCCTTTGCCAAAGCCAAGCAAAATAAAAAGAAAGTGCACTTCATCGGTTTGGTTTCAGATGGGGGAGTGCATGCCCATATTTCTCATTTAAAAGGTCTCTGTGACGCAGCCAAATTCCATGGTTTGGAAAATGTCTTCATTCACGCCTTTATGGATGGAAGAGATACTGATCCCAAAGGCGGGGTTCATTATATCCAAGACCTAGAAGATCATCTGAAAACCTCCGTAGGTCAGATTGCCTCTGTGGTGGGTCGTTATTACGCCATGGATAGAGATAATCGTTGGGAGCGTGTCAAGCTTGCTTACGATGCCTTGGTCAATGGAGAAGGGGAAAAGTCCAAGAATCTGTTGGCAGCCATCAGAAAATCATACGACAACCATGTCACTGACGAATTTATTCGTCCAATTATTCATGTTGGCGCCGATAATAAACCGCTCGCAACGATTCAAGAAGAAGATTTGGTAATTTGTTTCAATTTCCGAACAGATCGGGGAAGAGAGATCACTCAAGTGCTCACCCAGCGGGATTTTGAGGATTACAACATGAAAAAGCTCGCTCTGGACTACATCACGTTTACCAATTATGACGAGACGTTTAAAGGGGTAAAAGTTCTATTTGAAAAAGATAACTTAAACAATACGCTCGGTGAAGTTTTGGAGAGAGCAAAAAAGAAGCAAATTCGAATTGCCGAAACCGAGAAATATCCTCACGTGACTTTTTTCTTTTCCGGAGGTAGAGAGCGTGAATTTGAAGGGGAAACTCGTATTCTTTGCCCCTCACCCAAGGTCGCTACCTATGATCTGAAACCGGAAATGAGTGCTTTTGAAATCGCTGTAAAAATCAATGCTGAGCTCAAAAAAAGGTCTGCAGATTTCATTTGCCTCAATTTTGCCAATGCAGACATGGTGGGGCATACCGGTGATTTTGACGCCGCAGTGAAGGCATGTGAGGCAGTGGATAAATGTGCCGAAAATGTCATTACTACCGCACTGGAAAATGACTACACCGTCATCGTTATTGCAGACCATGGTAATTCGGATATGATGATTAACGAGGACGGAACCCCAAATACCGCCCACACGACTAATTTGGTCCCCTGCATCCTGGTGGACAAAAGAGATCAATTAAAGGTAAAAGACGGAAAGTTGGGAGATTTGGCCCCAACAATCTTGAGCTTGATGGGATTGGATATTCCAGAAGAAATGACCGGTGAAATTCTCCTGAATTAATGATCAATACTCGATTAATTTTACTCTCGCTTGTTTTTGTATTTCTCGTCTCTTGCGAAAATACTCCAGGTATTTCCAAGCCTGGAGAACTCGAAACCTTGCCATATTATGATATAAAAGGACTTTTGGAAGAAGAAATAGAAAAACTTGATGGTTCGCTCGTAGTGAAAACGAGCCGGATCAACGGGCAGAGTAATCAAACTGAAGTTAAATTGAGTAAGGAGCAATGGATGGATGAGTTGGATGCTTTTTTCGAAGTGGATATTAATAAATCATCTTATTTAAATTCCTTTACCACCGAAGTGGACAAGGATGAGCTGATTCACCGGCTCAAGCCTGAGGAGAAATCCCCGATTAAAGAAATTAGGATTAGGATTTTGGAGGACAGACCCAAATGGATCACGTTTAAAATGTCCAAAGAAAGTCCGTTTTATACTTCCCATACGTTGGGGGAAATTTACTTTAATAATCGGACACAGACTATCGATCATTACTCCATTGAGAGTACTCAAAAAATATGGTTTCTTAAAGCCAATAATATGAAGATTCAAGGAGCTGTCAAGTAATCGGCTTCTTGCTCAAAAAAGGCCTGCCGGAATTGAAGCTAGCAGGCCTTTTTTCTTGGTTTTGAATTCTTTACCGATCAAATAACGGGGGTCTTTTGTCCTGCCAATCGGTATTTTTTTGGATAAAATCTCCCAAAAGGACCAGTTTGTCTTCTTCGAAAAGATTGCCTAGAAGGGTAATTGAAGTTGGGCTTCCATTTGGGTTGAATCCATTGGGTAAACAGAGAGCGGGATGCCCCGTAAGATTGGTGATTTGAAGCTGCTGCCCGGCATAGCTCGGAGTCACGATCACATCGTAATCTTCCATGAGTTCATTCATCTCTTCGATAAGGATCGTCCGCTGACGACTTAGGTTGACGTATTCCACCGCAGGAATAAATCGGGCTGCACGAAACAAGTTTGGCCAGGCATTTCGTCCCTGAGCAACCAGCTGATCATCCCATCCCAATCGAGTCAGCTCATCAAATGCTGCAGCCCCTTCGACCATCAGCATCATGACAATCGGCCCTGCAGAAATAGAGGTTTTCAATTCTAAGGGATGAAGCTCTATTCCTAGAGATTGGAGTGTGGCGATGACATTTTTATCATTTTCAGAAACACGCTCTCCTTCAAAAAACGATTTGAAGTAGCCAACTTTCAAGGATTTTGGATCTTTTTTGGCATCAAAATTAAAGGCAGCGGCAATGGTGCTCGGGTCTTTTTCATCTTTGCCATGGATTATGGAAAGCACGATACCATTATCCAGCGCTGATCGGGAAATCGGTCCGATTTTATCCATGGACCAGCTGAGCGCCATGGCTCCATGTTTACTCACACGGCCGTAAGTAGGGCGGAGACCGGTTACGCCATTACGCGTGGAAGGGGACACGATGGAACCAAGTGTTTCGGTTCCGATCGCAAAAGGTACCAGCCCGGCTGAAACCGCAGCCGCTGAACCCGCAGAAGATCCGCTTGATCCTTGGTTGAGATTCCAGGGGTTTTTGGTTACCCCCCCGTACCAAACATCTCCCATTGCCAATGCTCCAAGGGTAAATTTTCCTACCAGTACAGCGCCTGCTTCATCCAGTTTGGTTACAATTTGAGCGGTTTGGTCAATTTCCTGATCTTTAAAAGGAGCTGCTCCCCAAGTGGTTTTTGTGCCTTTCACCGCCAAAAGATCTTTAATTCCATAAGGAATGCCATGGAGTGGTCCTCGGTATCTTCCCGAAGCGAGTTCGGCATCCATCAACCTGGCTTTTTCCAGTGCCTCATCTTCCAAGAGTGTGATTAGACTCTGAAGTGTATCTGAATAGGTTTTGATTCGATCTAGGTAGAGTTGGGTTAGTTTTTCCGAACTGAGTTTGCCGCTTTTGATCCAACCTGCAAGATGATGAACGGGAGAATAGGCAATATCTGCTTGGCGTGTAGGAAGAGGAAGATCTTCCTCAATTCCGAAGTCCAGCGGCATTTGACGGGTGTCGGGCTGGAATCCACGCGGAAGTGGGTTAAAAACCAATGAGGGAGCAACAGAATTGTCCAGTTTGACCTTTCTGGAATTCTCGATGTTGTTGAGTTGATTTTTTAACGTATTAACCATGCTGTCTTTCTCCGATGGAGTAAAGGACAAGCCAATCAAATCCGAGGCTCCATCGATGGCAGCGGGCGTGATTTCTCCGCTAAGTTTTCCCAAACTAAATCCTAAACCCACAAAAGTGGCTGCCCCAAGCGCAAATAAGGTCATGGAGCGGAGACGGTTTTTTCTTTCCATAGTATAGTTTTGTATTATGCAGAAACATGCAAGCACCGAAGGTGTTTATTTAGTGCAATAAAATCAAACCGTCCATGGATCAAAAACCAAACTTTCCCATTTTCCCCATGCATTTTAGAGGTCTGCTTCTTTTGGCAGGCATGTATACGATCGCTTGGTCAGCATTTTTTCGCTGGTTCGGCCAGGCGCTGCTGAGTTGGTTGGCGATGGATACGGGATTGGGGCTGGAGCTTCCAGCACAATGGTATGGTAATTTGGGACTTATTGTCGGGTTTGCGATTTTTGTTTCAGCATTTTACCCAGTTTCTTGGGTTTACCTGATTATTGGTGGAGTGGCCGGAAAAATCATTTTAGCCAGTTGGTTTGGCTTAGGCTTTTTGCCTGATTTGGGTTGGAATAAGCGAACTGGTTTTCATCTGATTTTCAACGAAATGGCTTGGTTGATTCCCTTAATTTTGGTGTTTTTGAGAGGGCTTCAAGTGAAGGATTATCTGGAAAAAAATGAAGTCGTTGAAAATTAATTCAATCCGATAAACAATAATAAAAGCAAGTCTTATTTCAGACTTGCTTTTATTTAGAGAGAAAGTCAGATTACAAAATGATGATCAACAACAAAATGATGATGATCGCTCCTGTAGAAATATAGATTCCTCCGTTACCGTTAGCTTTGGCCTCAGTTCTCAGGGTTTTCAGCTCGGCTCTAATTTCCTTCTTTTCTTCTCGGGACATTTCCGAAAAATCCATTTCCTTGATTTCTTCCACTCGATTTTCTATACGCTCCAGGGTTTCGATTTGCTCAGGAGTGAGCTCCTCTTTTTTGGTATCCTTTCCCGAGTCAACCGGTGCGGCCACTAAAAACTGGGCAGAAAGGAACAGACAGGCAATTACAAACAGTTTTTTCATTGATCTGTGATTTTGGTTGTTAAATTCGTTACTGTCAAATAAGAAGCCAAAAGCCCCCATCAAAAGAAAATTTCAGAGTCTAGACAGGTATTTTTTGTAACTTAGACACCTTGATTTGACCACTTAAACTAGGAAAATCTTTTGATAATGACACAAAAACAAGCCCATAAACTTTTCCTGCTCGATGCCATGGCTCTGATTTACAGAGCGCACTTTGCTTTCAGTAAAAATCCACGCATCAATTCCAAAGGTCTTAATACCGGTGTGATGCTCGGGTTCACCAATACACTGATGGAAGTTTTGACTAAAGAGAAGCCTTCCCATATCGCGGTGGCATTCGATACCTCTGCCCCCACCTTTCGCCATGTACAGTTTGAAGCTTACAAAGCGAACCGATTGGAACAGCCTGAGGATATCACCGTTTCCATTCCTTGGGTGAAGGAAATTGTCAAAGCGTTTAATATTCCGCTTTTGGAACTGGATGGTTTTGAGGCAGACGATATTATTGGTACGATTGCAAAAAAAGCCGAGCGTGAATCCTTTACCGTCTATATGATGACTCCAGACAAGGATTACGGGCAGCTGGTCGATGATCATATTTTCTTATACAAACCGGCTTTTATGGGGAATGCAGTGGATATCATGGGGCCAAAGGAAGTCTGTGCTAAATGGGATATTGAGCAAGTGGACCAGGTTCGGGATATCCTGGGATTAATGGGGGATGCCGTGGATAATATTCCCGGAATTCCCGGTATAGGAGCCAAGACGGCTACCAAATTACTCAAGCAGTTTGGTACCGTAGAAGAGCTCATCAAAAACACCGATCAGCTAAAAGGCAAGCAAAAAGAAAATGTGGAAAATTTTGCAGAGCAAGGAATTCTCTCCAAAGAACTTGCGACAATCAAAATTGATGTGCCCGTTGATTTTATAGAAGAGGAGCTCCGATACGACGGGTTTGATGAAGAAAAATTGCGGGCGATTTTTACGGAGTTGGAGTTTAGAACGCTAAGTAATCGAATTTTTAAAGATGAAGGGAAAAAGGCTGTTATTCAGAAAAATGAACAGCTAGGGCTATTTGGGGAAGCTGCTGCTTCTACTCAGTCCACTACTCCGCCTCAATTTGAGGAAGAAAGTGTAGAAACAGCCGCTCCGGTGGTCCCGGAGACCATTCACAGTCATGTGCATCAGTATCATAAAATCAAGGGAGAGGATGCGATCGAAGAGCTTTTGGATTTCCTTAAGGTTCAGAAAGCAGTCTGCTTTGACACGGAGACGACCTCTTTAAATGCCATGGATGCTGAAATCGTAGGGCTTTCATTTGCTTATCTACCAGGTGAAGCCTACTACATTCCCTGTCCTTCTGATCAGGGTGAAACTCAAAAAATCTTGGATCAATTGCGGCCCTTTTTTGAAAGTGAAGCAATTCTCAAGGTTGGGCAAAACATCAAATATGATCTTTTGATTCTTAAAAATTACGGAATTGAGGTGAAAGGGGCGCTTTACGACACGATGTTGGCTCATTACCTCATAGAACCAGAGGGTAAGCATTCCATGGATGTATTGGCTGAGCAATACCTGAACTACAAGCCGGTCTCCATCACGGAGTTGATCGGAAAAAAAGGAAAAAATCAAGGCAATATGCGGGATGTGGAGGAAGACATCGTGACCGCTTATGCCGCCGAGGATGCGGATATTACGCTTCGTTTGAAAGAGAAGTTTGATCCCATGCTCAAGGAAAACGAATTGGAAAAGCTCTTTTACGAAGTGGAAAACCCACTGATTCCGGTCTTGACCGCAATGGAGTTTGAAGGAGTGCGAATCGATATTGAAAGCTTAGCTGAACTCAGTAAATCACTGGAATCTGAAAGTCTGGAAATCGAAAAGCGGGTCTATGAATTAGCGGGTGTGCGCTTTAATCTCGCCTCTCCAAAGCAGCTTGGTGAGGTGCTTTTTGAAAAACTTCAACTGGATCCGAAAGCCAAAAAGACAAAAACCGGTCAATATGCGACAGGGGAAGAAATTCTCAGTAAACTGGCCACCGAACACGAGATCGCCCGAGCGATTCTTGAATACCGACAGATGGTCAAACTCAAATCCACCTATGTGGATGCACTTCCCAATTTGATTAACTCCAAAACCGGACGCATTCATACCACATACAATCAATTTGTGGCGGCCACAGGGCGCTTGTCATCGGTGAATCCCAATCTGCAAAATATTCCCATCCGAACTGATCGGGGACGGGAGATCCGAAAGGCCTTTGTGCCCCGAGATGAAAATCATGTGCTTTTGGCAGCAGATTATTCTCAGATCGAATTACGGATTATGGCGGCATTTTCCAAGGATGAATCCATGATTGAAGCTTTTAAAAATGGGCGAGATATTCATGCCACGACTGCGGCGAAGATATTTCAAGTTCCGTTGGAGGAGGTGAGTTCGGATATGCGTCGGAAAGCAAAAACCGCCAATTTTGGGATTATTTATGGGATTTCCGCTTTCGGACTTTCCCAGCGACTTTCCATTCCTAGAGGAGAAGCCAAAGAAATTATTGATGCCTATTTCAAGGAATTTCCGGCGGTCAAAGCATATATGGATGGGGTAATCGAAAAAGCGAGGACCGAGGAATACGTGGAAACCATTCTTGGCCGTCGCCGCTACCTCCGAGACATCAATAGTCGTAATCAAACCATGCGTGGTTTTGCTGAGCGAAATGCCATTAATGCTCCGATTCAGGGTTCTGCGGCTGACCTGATCAAAGTTGCCATGATTCGGGTTCATGAGTGGATAAAGAAAGAAAACCTCAAATCAAAAATGATCCTGCAGGTACATGATGAATTGGTCTTTGATGCACATCAGGATGAAGTCGAGCTCTTGAAAAAAGAGGTGCCCAAACTTATGTCCGAGGCTATTGATATTGCTGTACCCATCGAAGTGGAGGTAGGCATCGGAAACGATTGGCTCCAAGCACACTAACGCAAGAAGTGAAGCGTAAAAAATAAAAATCGAGACAAGGGGTTTACTGGGAGCACATTCCTAAGCCCTGTAAATCCTAAAAAACTTCAAATCAGTTGGCTAAAGTAAAAACTTCCTTCTTCTGTCAAAACTGCGGAGCCCAAAGTCCAAAATGGTTGGGTAAATGTCCTGCTTGCGGACAATGGAACACCTATGTGGAAGAACTCATCCAAAAAGAAGAAAGTGGAAAAGGAAGCTGGAAGCCCAGTGGAGGTGCTCATAAAAAAAGCACGAGCCCCAAAAAAATTACGGACGTTACTTACCAAGAACAGCCACGATGGATTACCGGGGACCCGGAACTTGACCGGGTTCTTGGTGGGGGAATCGTTCCGGGGTCTTTGGTTTTAATAGGGGGAGAACCTGGGATCGGAAAATCTACCTTGATGCTTCAAATTGCGTTGACTTTGTCGGGCAGAACAGTACTTTATGTCTCAGGGGAGGAGTCTGAATCACAGATAAAAATGCGGGCCGATCGCATGAGTGCAAAAAATCCCGATTGCTATGTGCTTTCAGAAACCAATACCCAACAGATCTTTCAGCAGGTGGAAATTTTGAAGCCTGATTTTTTGGTGATCGATTCCATTCAAACATTGAGCAGTCAATATGTGGAGTCAGCAGCAGGATCAGTGTCTCAAGTTCGGGAATGTACCGCGGAGTTGATGAAATTTGCCAAAGAAACGGGTACCCCCGTGTTTTTGATCGGACACATCACCAAAGATGGTTCAATCGCCGGTCCAAAAGTGCTCGAACACATGGTGGACACGGTCCTGCAATTTGAGGGAGACCGACATTTGACCTATCGAATTTTACGTACGTCAAAAAACCGCTTTGGTTCCACGCATGAATTGGGAATCTATGAGATGCGCGCTGAGGGACTTCGATCGGTGGCTAATCCTTCAGAAATTCTGCTCACCCAGCGGGAAGAAGTCCTCAATGGGGTTGCTATCGGTGCAATGATGGAGGGCAACCGACCCTTGCTGATCGAAATTCAGTCTTTGGTCAGTCCAGCAACTTATGGAACTCCGCAGCGAAGTAGCACGGGTCATGATGCCAAGCGGCTGAATATGCTTTTGGCAGTTTTGGAGAAGCGGGGAGGCATGCGTTTGGGGAATCAGGATGTTTTTTTAAATGTGGCCGGAGGGCTTCGAGTGGATGATCCCGGATTGGATTTAGCGGTTTGTGCGAGCTTGATTTCCAGCTATGAGGATACCCCGGTTTCCGAGCAAATTTGTTTTTCTGGGGAAGTTGGACTTGGAGGAGAAATCCGAGCCGTATCCCGAATCGAAAACCGGATTGCTGAAGCTGAGAAATTAGGTTTCAAAAAAATAGTAGTTTCCAAGTATGCGGTGAAGGGCTTGGATTTAAAGAAGTTTCAAATTGAGATTTTGGCTGTGAGTAAGCTGGAAGAGGTTTATTCGAAGATTTTTTGATTAAAAAAGAAGCTCTCCTTAGAAAGCTTCTTTTCATTATTTTCAACCTAGAATTTAAATCAACGATCTAAATTGGCGCAAAAAGCGAACATCGTTTTCGGTGAAAAGCCGTAAATCCTTGATTTGATACTTGAGCATAGCTATTCGCTCTATCCCCATTCCGAATGCAAACCCGGTATATTTTTTTGAGTCGATTCCACAGTTTTCCAAGACATTGGGATCGACCATTCCAGATCCTCCGATCTCCACCCAACCGGTTCCTTTGCAGACATTACAGCCCTTGCCATCGCAAAGTAAACACGAGATATCAATTTCTGCACTGGGTTCAGTGAAAGGGAAAAAAGAAGGTCGGAATCGTACCTTAGTTTCCTTACCAAACATTTCTTTGGCAAAATGGTAAAGCGTATTTTTCAAATCAGCAAAGCCTACATTTTCATCCACGTAAAGGCCCTCTACTTGATGAAATATACAATGTGCCCGAGCAGAAATGGCTTCATTCCGATATACTCTCCCCGGGGAAAGTGTACGGATTGGGGGCTTTTGATTTTCCATCACACGCACCTGAACCGAGGAGGTGTGGGTGCGAAGGGCGATATCCGGGTTTTTTTCGATGAAAAAGGTATCCTGCATCTCACGGGCCGGATGATTTTCTGGAAAATTTAAGGCCGTGAAATTATGCCAATCATCCTCGATTTCGGGACCTTCGGAAAGGTTAAAGCCGATCCGTTCAAATACATCAATGATCCGCTGTCGCGTAGCTGTGAGTGGATGGATTCCGCCGATCGTATGATTGGAGGGTGGTAACGTAAGATCGATGGAGGCCGATTTCGCTTTTTTGGAAGCCTTATTCACCTGATCGATCAGCTCTTGGAATTTCTCCTCAGCGAGTTGTTTGACCTCATTGACCCTCTGTCCGTAAGCACGCTTCTCTTCATTTGGGATTTTTCCCATGTCGGCAAAAAGTGCCCCAACCACGCTTTTTTTGGAAATATATTCCATACGGTAAGCCTCCAGTTCTTCTGGGTTGTTGGCTTGGGCAGCAGCAATAGCGGCTTTGATGGCTTCGATTTTATCCTGATACATGCGATTACTCTTAAACAAGCCACAAAGCTACAATTTTTGTCCCTTTTTACAGCATTCTACAGATAATAAGGCCAGGTATAACAAGCCTTTCGATTTCTTTAATGTGTTTGATGAAAAAATCAATTGACTTACCTTCGAGGGTAAATTTAACTCCCAAATAAGATGAAATCGAGTAGGACGAACAAGTCACCCATGGCGATGGGGATCAGCCCTGCCGGATTTTGGGTCACCTTTAAAAATCAAGCCTAGGCCTATGAAAAAAATTACGATTTACTGCGGTTCAAGAAAAGGAGTTTCTGCCCACTATGAAGCTTCAGCTAAAGCCTTGGCGCAAGAAATGATCAAACGCGATTTGGAGTTGGTTTATGGTGCTGGTAGAGTGGGTTTGATGGGAGTGATCGCTGATGAAATGCTCGCCGGAGGCAAAGAAGTTTTGGGTATCATTCCTCAAAAACTCGTAGACCGAGAGGTGGCACATCATGGCTGTACTGAATTAATCATCGTGGAGACGATGCGGGATCGTAAGTGGCTGATGGCTGAGCGTGGAGATGGATTTATTGCCATGCCGGGGGGAATCGGGACTTTGGAAGAACTCTTTGAAATCATGACCCTCAATCAGCTCCATTACATCCAAAAGCCGCTGGCCATTTATAATGTGAATGGGTATTTTAACCAACTATTGGGCTTTTTGAATCATGCCAAAACCGAAGGGTTTCTCTATCCTGAGCAGGAGGAACTGCTCATAGTATCGGATGATCCCGCTGAATTATTGGATAAAATGGCCGACTATCAAGCAAGAAGACCGGCGGATTGGTAAGAAGGAATTCATTAAAACTGCGTTTTTTTATGAAAATCCTTACTTTTGTAAACGTATTTCAATGAGATGATCCAAAAGCTTTTCCCACTAGACAAAAATTACATTCTTCGGCAGGCTCAATCTGTCCTAGAAGAGGAGCTAATTGATCGGATGGTTTTTGAGTTGAAGCGTTCCTACACTTTTTTATTTAATCCACTTCGTCTGATGGATCCGACCTATGAACGAATTTTGGATACCATGGATTTTCCCCGGGATCGGGTTCGCTTGATTTATCGGCAGCTCTGTGGAATTTACCGCTATAAGCACGGAGACAATCAGTTGGAATTTTTATTCGACGGGCGGTCACATAGTGAAAAATTTCAGGAAGACTGGTCCATGGCCTTGGTGGAATATGTTCAAAAGCTTGGGCAGCACGAACCTTACGTGAAAACCATGCTGAGAATGACTGTACTTTTTGACAATGAATCTCGTGCAGCATGGTCAGAGAATAACTGCAAAGCATTTATCAATCAGTTTTTTGAGGTACGGGTGGTCAAGCGACTAGGGGAATTGAGATTAAAAGTGGGGTAAATTTTTGGACTAAACCCCATTCTAATTTCTGATTAAATTCCTTCGAAAAGACTTCCGCTGCTGGGGTTTGGCTTGATTTTAAGGTGCTTATATGCCATTTCGGTAGCCATTCTTCCCCGCGCAGTGCGTTTGAGGTAGCCTTCTTGAATTAAAAAGGGTTCGTAAACTTCTTCGATCGTTTCAGCCTCCTCTCCGCAGGCGGTTGCGATGGTTCCCAGGCCCACAGGTCCTCCTTTAAATTTTTCAATGATGGTCAAAAGAATGCGGTTGTCCATTTCGTCCAATCCGTTTTCATCTACATCCAGGGCATTGAGCGCGATCTTGGCGATCTCCAGATTTATCGTTCCGTTCCCCTTTACTTCGGCAAAATCCCGAGTTCTCCGGAGAAGCATATTTGCGATCCGAGGGGTCCCCCTGCTTCTTCGCGCGATTTCGTAGGCAGCAATTTCATCGATGGGAGTGTCTAAAATTCCTGCCGATCGACTGACAATATCTGTAAGTAACTTGGCATCGTAATATTCCAATCGGGAATTGATGCCAAATCGGGCACGGAGGGGAGAAGTCAACAGACCAGATCGGGTGGTCGCTCCGATAAGGGTAAAAGGGCTGAGGGAAATCTGTACCGATCGAGCATTTGGACCGGAATCCAACATGATGTCAATGCGAAAATCCTCCATGGCCGAATACAGGTATTCCTCTACAATCGGGTTGAGACGGTGAATCTCGTCGATGAAAAGCACATCTCCTTCTTCCAGATTGGTTAAAAGTCCGGCTAGGTCCGAAGGCTTGTCGAGAACAGGGCCCGAGGTAATTTTGATTCCTGCCCGCAATTCATTGGCAATGATGTGACTAAGCGTCGTTTTTCCAAGGCCGGGAGGTCCGTGAAGGAGTACATGATCCAGGGGTTCGTTTCTGTTTTTTGCCGCTAGCACAAAGACTCTAAGGTTTTCAACGATTTTAGCCTGACCCGTAAAATCCTCAAAACTGAGCGGACGCAGTGCTTTTTCAAATTCCCGATCTTTTGGGCTCAAATTCTCATCTTCTCCACTTAGATAGTCTTCTCTCATAGCATTTTTGAATCGCTTACAAATATAGAAAATTACGGGAGCTAAAAGGAGCCTTAAAATCAGTCATGAATTCGGTAACATCCCGAAGAAATAAGGCTTAAATTTGGACCAAAATTTATTTCCTATGCAGTCTAACGCACGAAAAAATATTATTTATTCTTTGGTTTTACTGGCCATGGTTGCTTTGGTTTATTCTTGGAGAAACCGGGAGGAACCCGCAATCCCAGAAACTGAACACGTCAACTTAGATCTTAAGATCAATTTTTCGGGGCAGACCATGGGGACGAGTTATCAAATCACCTATCTCGACCAGGAGGGAAGAAACTTTCAAACCGAAATTGACTCCCTACTCGCTGTTTTTAACCAAAGCCTTTCCACCTACATTCCAGATTCTGAGTTGAGTCGCTTCAATGCAGGGGATACCTTAAACTTTAATTTGCCTTACCTTCCTCAGGTTTTAGAGGGCTCAAAGAAGGTTTTTGAGTTGACAGGGGGGGCATTTGATCCAACAGTAGGGCCACTGGTCAATAGTTGGGGTTTTGGACCGGGTGGGCCTCAATTAAAAGACTCGGTAGAGATAAATGACTTGGTTCGTCTAGTGGGATTTGATCAAATCAATTGGGATCAAAATCAGGTGAGGAAAGAAGTTTCTGGGCTTTATTTAGATTTTTCGGCAATAGCCAAAGGTCAGGGGGTGGATGTAATCGCAGATTTTTTACTGGAAAAAGGCATAGAAAATCTTTTGGTGGAAATCGGTGGTGAACTGGTCGCTCGAGGAGTCAATGATAAAGGAGAACTGTGGAAAGTGGGGGTAAACCGCCCGGAAGAAGAAGCCACCGCCTCGGAATTGTTTAGTATTATAGCGCTGGATAACCGGGGCATGGCTACCTCGGGTAATTATCGGAATTTTTATGTGCGGGATTCGATCAAGATCTCTCATACCATCAATCCAAAAACCGGTTACCCTGTTACTCATAATTTATTAAGCGCCACAGTTTTGGCAAAGGATTGCATGACTGCAGATGCATTTGCTACAGCGATGATGGTGATGGGGACTGAAGAGGCGATAGCATTAGCTAATCGACTAGATGAAATTGACGTCTTTTTGATCTACAGTCAGGATGATGGCAGCTACGGTACTTACCTTAGTGAACGCTTGAAGCCCTATGTTTCCTTCGATGTGGATTAGACCAAATTATTTTTAGTTGATATTCAAGGGTTTTGGTTTTGTTTTAGAGCAAAGCAGAATTTAAATGCAACATTATTGAATTTTATTACCTTTAGGACGGTTATACCATCATCTCTTTTCTAATGACAATTCCGGAGAGGGACATACTAGGCATGGGCATTAATTTTCTTCTTTTATTTCTGACTGCCATGATCGCAGGATCTTTGGTTTTTTTTGCGCCTAAATTCCGCGATAAGTATTTTAAGTTGATTTTGGTTTTTGCCGGGTCTTATCTTTTTTCAATTACCATTCTCCACATCATCCCAGAGCTCTTTACCAATGGAATCGATGGGTCCAAAATGGGGTTGTACATTTTGATTGGGTTTCTCTTCCAGCAACTTTTGGAGTATTTATCCAGTGGAATTGAACACGGCCACATTCACCTGCACCACCAGGGGCAGTCTAAAAGTGGGGTAATGACCGTGATGCTGGGATTGTTTATTCATGCTTTTCTGGAAGGCACTTTGCTTTCTCATGGGAGCTTATTGGAGGAAAATGTGGCTCTTGGGCATGTGCACAGTGGAAAAACCGTATTGCTGGGTATTATTCTGCACAAGGGTCCGGCTGCATTTGCTCTCTCAGCGGTGCTTTCTTCGGTACTATCGAAACGATGGACGTTAATGCTGTTGACTGTTTTTGCGCTAGCTTCTCCCTTGGGGATGTTCGGTAGTGCTTTTTTATTTGAATCCGGACTTTTGGACAGGGACGGAATTGGGGTATTATATGGCTTGGTGGCAGGTGGTTTTCTACATATTTCCACCACGATTTTTTTTGAAAGCAGTCCGCAGCATAAACTTCATGTCAATAAACTTTTGGTCAGCTTTTTAGCCGCTGGACTGGCGATAGTTTCCGAGTTTTTCCTCTAAAAATTGGATTTGAACTTTCGGATTTACTTTCAAACGCTTCGATAAAATTTAATTTTTTTGAAACCCGAAGAAAAATGGGGATAAGCGGAAGAATTTAGAAAAAAAACGATCCATTAATCTAAAACAGGTTGCATTTCGACTTTTCTAATCCCTATTTTAGGAATAAATGATTTTTCCCTTAAAATTATCATCCCATGGACGGTCAAAAGCAAAAAATGAAAGCCTATTGGAGGAAAAACCTTCAAACTCTACTCGTTTTACTTTTGATCTGGTTTATGGTGTCCTTTGGGTTTGGGATTTTGCTGGTAGAACCACTCAATGAGGTCAAATTGGGAGGTTTCAAACTGGGCTTTTGGTTTGCACAGCAAGGAGCCATTTACACCTTTGTGATTTTGATTTTTATTTATGTCTGGCGGATGAACCGCCTGGATCGTGAGTTTGACGTCAACGAAGAATAAAAAGACCAAGCATGGAAATATTGACCTGGACTTACCTGTTGGTAGGATTAAGTTTTGCCTTGTATATAGGAATAGCCATCTGGACTAGAGCTGGGTCCACCAAAGAGTTTTATGTGGCAGGAGGAGGAGTATCCCCCCTTGCAAATGGCATGGCAACGGCGGCAGACTGGATGTCAGCGGCCTCGTTTATTTCTATGGCTGGAATCATTTCTTTTGCGGGTTATGATGGGTCAGTTTACCTGATGGGTTGGACCGGAGGTTATGTGCTTTTGGCGCTTTTGCTGGCCCCATACCTGAGAAAATTCGGGAAATTCACCGTCCCTGATTTTGTAGGTGATCGATATTATTCCCATACTGCTCGGATTGTTGCGGTGATTTGTGCCCTATTTATCTCATTTACCTATGTAGCCGGTCAAATGCGGGGAGTGGGAATTGTGTTTTCCAGGTACTTGGAAGTGCCGATTGAGTGGGGTGTGGTGATTGGGATGGTAATTGTGTTTTTCTACGCGGTGATGGGGGGAATGAAAGGAATCACCTATACCCAAGTGGCGCAATATTGTGTGTTGATTTTTGCCTACATGGTTCCGGCAATTTTTATATCCATGCAACTCACCGGTAATCCGATTCCGCAGTTGGGACTGGGGGGAAGTTTAGCAGATGGAACCCCTTTGTTAGATAAATTGGACGGAGTGCTCTCAGAGCTGGGGTTTGCCCAATACACTTCCGGGAGAAAAGGGTTGACCGATATGCTGATGATCACGCTTGCCCTGATGGTAGGGACTGCAGGACTTCCTCATGTAATTGTGCGCTTTTTTACTGTTCCCAGGGTAAAAGATGCGCGGCTTTCGGCAGGTTATGCTTTGGTTTTTATTGCGATTCTTTACACCACTGCTCCAGCGATCGCGGCTTTTGGAATTTACAATACGATTGAGAGCACCTCTGAAAAAAGTATAGATGCCTTGCCCGACTGGATAAGTACTTGGGAAAAGACTGGTTTGATTTCTGTCAACGATAAAAATGGAGATAAAAAAGTTCAGTACCTCGCTAATTCAGAAGAAAATGAGTTGAATATCGATCGGGATATCATGGTCTTGGCTTCACCAGAAATAGCCAAACTCCCCAATTGGGTGGTCGGATTGGTAGCTGCCGGAGCTATGGCCGCTGCTCTGTCTACTGCTGCGGGATTGCTTTTGGTGATTTCTACCTCTGTTTCCCGAGATTTGGTCAAAACCTTTAAACCGGAGATTTCCGAAAAAAAGGAATTGCGCATTGCGCGTCTCGCGGCCGCAGGAGCGGTTATTTTGGCTGGATATTTTGGAGTAAATCCGCCGGGATTTGTGGCTCAAGTGGTGGCTTTTGCCTTTGGGTTGGCAGCAGCCTCTTTTTTCCCGGTGATTATTTTGGGGATATTCTCTACTCGTATGAATAAGGAAGGAGCCATTGCAGGAATGCTCAGTGGCTTGGTTTTTACCCTGATTTATATCATTTATTTTAAATTTATCAGTCCAGAAACCAATTCTGAGGAATTTTGGTGGTTTGGGATTTCGCCTGAAGGAATAGGATCTTTGGGAATGATGATCAATTTTCTGGTGTGTTTTGGGGTTTCCAAAATCACTCCACCTCCACCAAACCAAGTGCAGGAAATGATTCAGGAAATCAGAATTCCAAGAGGGGCAGGAAAGGCATCTGACCATTAATTTGAATTTGTAATTAAACCTAAAATACCATGAGTGATCGACTTCATACCCTGAGTGGGTATTTTCATGAATATCAAAAATCAGTAGCCCAACCCGAGGAATTTTGGGCCAGAATCGCAGATTCATTTCATTGGAAAAAGCGTTGGGATCGGGTGTTGGACTGGAATTTTGAAGGTCCTGATGTCAAATGGTTTGTGAATGGAAAACTCAATATCACCGAAAATATTTTGGAGCGACACCTATTTACCATAGGTGACCGACCCGCCATTATTTGGGAGCCCAACGACCCGAAGGAGGAGGGCCGAACGATCACCTACCGGGAGCTTTATCATGAGGTGTGTAAATTTTCCAATGCGCTTAAAGCAAAAGGGATCCAAAAAGGGGATAAAGTAATCATTTACATGCCTATGGTCCCTGAAGCGGCTATTGCCATGCTGGCCTGTGCGAGAATCGGAGCGGTTCATTCTGTGGTATTTGCTGGATTTAGTTCATCGGCTCTTTCGGATCGAATCATCGATTGTGGGGCAAAAGGGGTGTTGACTTCTGACGGGAATTTTAGAGGAAATAAAAAAATTGGAGTTAAATCGGTCGTGGATGAAGCCCTGGAAAAAGCACCGGTGGAAACAGTCATCGTTTACCAGCGAACCCAGCAAGAAGTTACCATGCAACCCGGAAGGGATCACTGGTGGCATGAGGTTATTGAGGGTGTGGATGACACCAATCAGGCTGAAACCATGGATAGTGAAGACCTGTTGTTCATTCTCTATACCTCCGGATCAACTGGGAAACCCAAAGGAGTGGTTCATACCACAGGAGGATACATGGTTTACACCAAATATTCCTTTGAGAATGTATTTCAATATTCCCCCGGAGATGTCTATTGGTGTACCGCCGATATCGGATGGATCACCGGGCATTCCTATATTGTTTATGGGCCTTTACTAGCTGGAGCTACTTCAGTGATGTTTGAGGGAGTTCCGACATTTCCGGATGCGGGGAGATTCTGGGCGGTTGTGGACAAGTACCAAGTGAATCAGTTTTATACTGCCCCAACGGCTATTCGGGCCTTGCAGGCTTATGGTACGGATCCGATTGAGCCGTATGATTTGAGTTCTTTGAAAGTCCTGGGTTCGGTGGGCGAGCCGATTAACGAAGAAGCCTGGCATTGGTACCATACCCATATCGGAAAAACCCGTTGTCCCATCGTCGACACTTGGTGGCAAACTGAGACCGGCGGAATCATGATTTCGCCCTTGGCAGGAATTACACCTACCAAGCCAGCTTTCGCGACTTTGCCCCTACCGGGTGTACAGTTGTGTATTGTGGATGCGGAAGGGAAAGAACTTACGGGAAATTCTGTAGAGGGAAATCTCTGCATCAAATTCCCATGGCCCAGCATGATTCGTACCACCTATGGAGATCATGAGCGATGCAAGCAAACGTATTTTTCTACCTATAAGAACATGTACTTTACCGGAGACGGGGTAAAGCGTGACCACGATGGCTATTATCGAATTCTCGGACGGGTGGACGATGTAATCAATGTTTCTGGACACCGGATGGGAACAGCCGAGGTGGAAAATGCAATTAATGAACATCCTAAAGTTATCGAATCGGCAGTGGTCGGATACCCTCATGAGGTTAAGGGGCAGGGAATCTATGCTTATGTAATCTGCGATATGGCAAACCGAACAGAAGAAAACCTGATTAATGAAATTAAGGATACCGTTTCGAAAATCATCGGACCGATCGCCAAACCCGACAAAATTCAGATTGTTCCCGGATTACCAAAAACCCGTTCTGGAAAAATCATGCGAAGAATTCTTAGAAAGGTGGCTGAAGGAAATATGGAAACTATGGGGGATACTTCCACGCTGCTAGATCCAGAAGTGGTTGAGCAAATTATTGCTGGGAGGAAATAAGATTCTTGCCTTAAAAACGAGATGGTCTCAGAAGTAGCTGACCTCAAAAAATGCTCAGCTTTACGTATACTTAGAGTAAGGGTTGTTTTCGTCTCTTAAAACAACTTTAAAAGTTGTCTATTACCGTTGAGGCCTCCTCGTTTTTAATTTGAAAAATATGAACGTCATCGTCAACCGGGTTGCAGAGTTTTTGAAGGGGTATCCTCCATTTTCCTTTCTTTCCCAAGAAAATTTGAGCTTAGTGGCGCGTTCTGTAGAGGTCCGGTATTATGAAAAAGGAGCATTCCTTTTCCAAAAAGGAGAGGACCCGCTTCCTCACTTTTTGGTACTCAAAGAAGGGAAAATAGAATTGCTTGATGGCATGGAAATCAAGGAATATTGTGAGGAAGGCGATGTTTTTGGAGTATTGGCATTGCTGGGAAAAAGGCCCTATCTTCTGAGCGCAAAAGCAGTGGAGGACGCTTTAATTTATGCCGTTCCAGTCGCAGTTTTTGAGGAGATGTTGAATCAAAACAGCAAAGTGGCTCTTTATTTTGCCGCGGGTTTTGCTTCCGGTCAGGTGGTCGTCAGGCAAGATCTTTCTCAAGGTCAAATCGCCCGAAAAACGTTTAAAACCCAACCCAAAGATCATTCGCTTCTAATTTTTTCGGACCAATCCCAAATTAAAGTTTCGGAAAATGTCCTAGTTGCTCTGCCTCATATTTCGATTCAACATGCCGCACAGTTAATGAGTGCTCATCAAGTCAGTTCCCTGGTTTTGGTTGACGCCAATCGATTTCCCTTGGGAATCATCACAGACAAGGACCTGCGCAATAAAGTAGTCTCAGAGGCGAAAGACGTCTCCAGAACTGCGGGAGAAATCATGAGCACTCCAGTGGTCACTCAGCCCAGAGGTGCCGACTTTTCGGATCTTTACCTAACCATGATCAAGCATCGGCTTCATCATTTGATTTTGACTGAAGATGGTACCGAACAAAGTCCTGTTTGTGGTATTATTTCCGATCACGATGTGCTACTTTCCATGGGAAATAGTCCTGCAGTAGTGGTTCACGCCTTGAATAATGCGGCTTCTTTAGCAGAAATGCGGGCAATCCGCGATCGGGCGGAGCAGATGCTTCGCTATTACTTGGATAATGAAGTGGCCATGGATTTTGTTTCCTCGGTTATGACAGAGATCAATGATACCATTATTCAGAAGGCTGCCGAGCGTGTCAAAAAGGAATTGGACTCCAAGTATCCGGAATGCAGATCCCTTAATTTTGCTTTTTTGTCCTTAGGTTCAGAAGGAAGGGAAGAGCAGCTGCTGCGTACCGATCAGGATAATGCCTTGATTTATGAGGATGTTCCCGAAGCACTACATCAACAGGCTCAGGCTTATTTTCTTGCATTGGGAACGGGAATTGTAGAGACTTTAATTGCCTGTGGATTTTCCCCTTGCCCCGGTGAAATGATGGCCTCCAATCCGCGTTGGGTACAGCCATTATCGGGTTGGAAAAAGTATTTTTCAGATTGGATTTTAACCCCGACCGCAGACGCATTACTCAAAGCTTCCATTTGTTTTGACTTCAGGGCCATTTCTGGCTCGACTTCGCTTAGCCAATCCCTCAGCGCTCATATTTATGATCAAGTTCAGAAAAAGAAAGCCTTCCTAAGTTTCTTGGGATTAAATGCGCTAAAAAATCCCCCTCCTTTGGGATTTTTCAAAGGTTTTATGGTTGAAAAATCCGGGGAGCATCGGGATCAGTTCGACATCAAAGCCCGTGCGATGATGCCTATGGCTGACTTGGCAAGATTGCTGATTTTGAGTCATGGTGTAGTCGGTATCAATAATACGTTTCGTCGTTTTGAGCGATTAGCAGAACTCGAACCACAGCAGTCCGAACTCTATTCCCAAGCGGGAAAAGCATATGAGATTTTGATGCGGATGCGAGCCTTGGAAGGGCTACAGCACCAAAACAGTGGCAGGTATATTGATCCGGAAAGTTTGGGGAAAATCCAACGCCAATTGCTTAAAAATGCCTTTGTTCCGCTTTCGGAGCTTCAGAGTTTGGTCGAAGTTAGATTTCAATTAGCCTATTTTCGCTCATGAGCTGGTGGCCTTTTGGAAGAAAAAACACAGCAGAACTAGCTGATTTTGTTCGCAAGTACCTGGAATCTAATCGAATATCCATCCCGAATATTCGTGAGATTTCTAGATTGAACTTTGTTGTTTTGGATACGGAGACCAGTGGATGGAATACGAATAAAGATGAGGTGTTATCCTTTGGAGCCGTAAAAATCCAAAATCAATCTATTTTGATCTCCAGTAGTGTTGAATGGTATCCACAGGTTGACATGAAAGGGGAGAAAGCCGCAACCATTCATGGACTCGTTCAAACCCAAAATCAGTTGGAGCCTGGTCTTTTTTTTCAAAAAGTTCTCGCCTACCTCGGAGATGGAATTATTGTTGGGCATCATGTCGGATTTGATTTGGAGATGTTGCTTCGGATAGGAAGAAAATTTGGCTTGGATGCTTTCCCCAATCCAGTCATCGACACCAAAATCCTTACCCTTCGACTAGAACACGGTCCAAGAGCGGATTTCAACCATTTCAAACCTGAAGCCTATCAGCTTGACCAGGTCTGTGCTCGTTTTGGAATCCGCTTGGAAGATCGGCATACCGCAGCGGGAGATGCCTTTTTGACCGCACAGCTCTTGCTCAAGCTTTTGGCTTTGGCACAAAAAAAGGGAATTCGTACCTATCAGGATCTAATGCGCTAATGATTTCCAGTTGACCCCAATATTGCCACTGGCATGGACATAAATGCGAAGTCCGGTGACCGTTGGATAAAATCCTTCAGGAATGATTTTCAGATTTTCAATTTCCAAATCTGCGATTGGAGTGTTCAATCCAAGCCGGTCTTGAATACCTTCGGTACTTTGTTGTAGCAAATCTCCAATAGGGAAAACGGCCATTTTTTCGATTTGACGGATGATTTTTCGCTTTTTTAAAGCAATTCCAAAATTTGCCGAAGCCTGATTACTGATGACTTTGAAATTGACATCCTCAAAAGTCAGGGACTGTAATTCCTGATCAAAACTGGGCTTGCCCACCACAAAAAGTCGTCCTTCCACCGTTTTCCCGTTAGATCGCTCTGCTGCAAAATCTGTCTCCATAGCCATCAACTCCCCAAATGCTTTGGACTTGACTTCCTTCAAGGTAAGAAGGGTTTTGCTGTCCACTCGAAAGCTTTTTCCATTGAGATTTTTCCCTAAAATTTCATCCAATTCCTGGTAAGAAATCGCTGATGGAAGGAGAATTTCCAACTGATTATTGTCGTTGGTGTTCGGACCTAAATGAGGTAGGGGGAAAGCGCGGCTGGGCATGGCGTCACCGGGATGACTTTGGACTTGACCCTGTAGTCCCAACCAAAGGTTGAGGTTTTGGTCGGCATCAAAAAACTCCTTGAAAAGTACGCGTTCCGGACGAATCGAAAAACCCACTTTCTGCTCTTGTATGCTTACTTGGAATGGCTTTCCAGCCTGCTCCCAAACCAAATCCACCCAAGGTTTCAGCCGTGCGATTTTCTTTTCTTCTCCTAAGTTTTCTGCCGCCCATTTTTTCAATTCCCGCTCTAACATTCCACTGAGATCGACTTTCATCCCCAATACGTCCAAAGTGAGGTTGCCACCCAGTTCCATAAGTTCAAAATCACGAACACTCAGACTCCAATCGGGATTGATTTCAGGATTGATTTTAAAAACCGGAGCAAATTCATTGTCTAGGGGGACTTTGCCCCGGAAAAGACTTCCTAAACCGCTTTGAGATAAGCCGATTTCCCCTTGAATTTTCATCGGAAGCTGAAGGGTCATGTGTTGACTATCCAGGGCTGCTGTTTGGATTTGGCCATTGCGCGAAAGCTGTAAATTTGCTTCTATTCCATTCCCGATTTCCAACTCATCTTGAGTGAGGAGTTGATTGGGGATTTGACTATTGATAAGTCGGTGGAGGGTTTCTTTGGGGAAAACAAAGGGGACATTTACCTCAGACTCGGGACTGGGAAGGTCAGGCAGTGGACCAGGATTGGAAATATCCAAACTTTTGCAACCTAAGAATAGGAAGCTGGATAAAATCGAAAGGAAAATGTATTTTTGCAATTGTGTTGCGGATAATAATTTCATGAATGGTATAGATTCAGGAATTGAACGTAAACTCCCCTGCAAGTATTGACCCAAATAAGGAGAATTAGAAATGAACTGGATAAAATTAACAACTCATAATCAAATCGAGGAGCTTAAAAGCATCAGCATGGAGCGTCCTGTTTTGATTTTCAAGCACAGTACCCGGTGCTCCATCAGCAGTATGTCATTAGACCGACTACTTCGAAATTGGAAAGAAGAGGATCAGGCCAAAGTTGTACCCTATTTGTTGGACTTAATTGCTTATCGATCGATTTCGGATCAAATTGAATCAGACTTTGCCGTAGCTCATCAGTCCCCTCAAGTAATTTTGATTAAGCAAGGAAAGGCAGTTTTTGAAGATAGTCATTTTGGAATTTCTTATGATCGAATCATGGAAAAGCTTTGAGAATTCCAACCCTTTATTTTGCCTTCCATCCAGTTAAAATTCCATTCTAATTTTTTTAGTACGGTAGACTAAACCTTTGCCTTTTTGATTCAGTCAAAGAGGGATAACAAGTAGTCTATGAAAAAGAAGTACCCATTTATTACACTGATTTTTAGCTTTTTATTGGTTTTTTCAGTGTTTGCTCAAAACCGGGAAGGTCAGGAGCTAAAATTTAAAGGAACGGTCATCGACGGCACGATAAACAAGCCTATGATCGGAGCCAATGTCCTGGTCAAAACCGTCACGGATTCCCTTCTTCGCGGTGGGGTGACGGACGGACAAGGAAAATTTGAAGTGATCAGACCGGATATTCCTCAGGTCAAGGTTGAAATTACCTTTATCGGTTACCGTACGGTAAGTAAAATCCACTCCATTCGGGAGTCTCTTGATTTGGGAGAAATTATCCTTGTGGAGGATGCCAAAGTATTGGGTGAAGTGCTGATCGAGGGGCAGGTTCCTGTTGGAGAAATGAAAGGGGATACCACTTCCTTCAATGCCAATGCTTTTAAAACTCAGGAAAATGCGCAGGCCGAGGATTTAATTCGAAAAATGCCTGGGATTACCATGCAGGGTGGACAGATTCAGGCGCAAGGCGAGGCTGTTCAAAAAATACTGGTTGATGGTCGGGAATTCTTTGGGAATGATCCGAATATTGCCCTGAGAAATTTACCTGCTGATGCGATTGATCGGGTGGAGGTCCTTGATCAGCGTTCAGATCAAAGTAGATTAACGGGTTTTGATGATGGCAATTACACCAAAACCATCAATATTATTCTTCGGGAAGATCGTAAAAACGGACAGTTTGGCCGGGTTTACAGTGGCTATGGCACCGATGATCGCTACCTGGCCGGAGGTAGCTTGAATCTGTTCAACGGGGATCAGCGGATTTCGATCCTAGGCCTGTTTAATAATGTCAATCAGCAAAATTTCTCCTCCCAAGATCTCGCAGGTCTCAGTGCCAATGCGGGAGGTGGACGACGCGGAGGGGGTGGTCGCTGGGGAGGAGGAAATAACAATTTCTTCGTCGGTGGATCAGGCGGAATCGTCGCTACCAACGCGATGGGGCTGAACTACAGTGATAAATGGGGTAATAAAGTCAATTTTACCGGAAGCTATTTTTTCAATAATTCCACTAATTCGCTTCAGCAAATCACCAATCGGGAGACGGTCGTCAATGAGGATTTTAGGCAGAATTATCAGGAAAACCTGATTAACACGGTGGATAATTATAATCACCGAGCAAATGCTCGAATCGAAGCGGATTTGAATGATAAGAACAGTATTATTCTCACCCCAAGTATTTCATTCCAAAAAAATAATACCTTTTCGGATCGCGACGCCTTAACAGTAGGAAGTGATGCGGATACCTTATCTGCACTTCGTTCGGTCAGTAATGCAGAAACGCAGGCACTATCGATCTCTAATAATTTGACTTATCGCTACAAATTTGAGAAGCCAAGGCGAACGTTTTCTACCGATATCAATACGAGTTGGAGTGATCGTGACCAGTTTTCTGACCTAAACGCAGCGAGCAATGATTATCGAAGGGATGTTTTGGACACGACTGTTCAAGAGACCAACTCAATGAATCAGGGGTTTAATTATCGGGTCAACTTGACTTTTACCGAACCGCTCGGGGAACGAGCCATTGGGACTTTGGGCTATCAGGTAGCCAATAACAAAACCCGAGCGGATCAAAAAACCCGAGTATTCAACTCAGAAAATCTCCCGGTTTTAGATACGGCCCTGAGTAATGAATTTGATAATAAATTTATTACGCAGCGATTACGAACTGGATATGCCTACAACAAGGAGGGTTGGAATGTCAATCTAAATTTGGATTATCAAAATTCCCGATTGGATAATGAGGCCTTTTTCCCAACAGAAGGAGTGTTCAAGCGTGATTTCAACAATGTATTGCCAAGTGCAAATATAGGCTACCGTAACCGGGAATCTGGTTTCAGCTGGAGAGTTCGCTACCGTACCGATACCGATGAACCCAGTGTGAACGAACTTCAAAATGTGGTCAATAATCAAAATCCGCTCAATCTAAGCGTCGGGAATCCAAACTTAGGGCAGAGCTTCAACCACAATATTTTCGCCAACATCAGTAAAGTCAACCTGGAAAAATCCCGGACACTTTTCCTGTTTGTCAATTACTCCTCGACCAGCAATTTTATCGGAAATAGTACCTTCCTGACTACCCAAGACACGCTGATAAATGGGGAGATTTTACTCAGGCCTGGAGGACAAATTTCTCAGCCTGTCAATTTGGACGGCAATTGGAGAACTCGCTTTTTCTTGACTTATGGTGCACCAATTCCAAAGCTGAAAATGCAATTTAATACCAATACCCGACTAGGTTTTAATCGTACTCCGGGTATGATCAACGGAGAGTCCAACTTCAATGATAATATTGACTTGGGCCAGGGAATCACACTAAGCAGTAACATCAGCAAAAATGTGGATTTCTCCATCAGTACAACAGGTACTTACAATATTGTAAACTCCAGTTTGCAGCAAGACCTGAACAACAATTACTACGTGCAGGAGTCCAATATTCGATTGTATTATTCCCCAAATAATGGGAGGCTTTTTTTAGGCAACACGGTGAATCACAGTTTGTACAAAGGACTTTCCGAAGGCTTTGACCAAAACTTCTGGCTGTGGAATATTGAGGGTGGATTCCGCTTTGCCAAAAACAACAAAGCCGAGTTGAAAGTAGTCATATTTGACCTTCTCAACCAAAATAATAGCATCAGTAGGACGATTTCTGACGTAGCCGTCACCGATGTCTTTACCAATGTGCTCACTCGATATGGGATGTTGACCTTTACCTACATCATAGGCAACTTCAAGCAGCCTGAGAATGAAGGAAATAGCCCTTGGCAAAGAATGCGTCCAACTGGTGGAAGGACTTGGTAGTTTAGAAAGGAGAATTTAACAGGCTGAAATTTTTACTGGTAAAACCCCGCTAATTCAATTTTAGTGGGGTTTTATTTGGAGAAGCCAGTTAAGTCTTGGTTGAAATTGATTTCCTATTCATGAATAAATGAACTCTCCTAGGTTTTGAACTGTCGTAAAATTGAATTAATTTTAGTTTAAAATTTTAGCGATGAGAATTTCTTCCACTCTATGGTTAGCTGGGTTTCTTTTTGCTTCCTGCGCGGCTCCAAAAGATGAGATGAACGATCGGATCATCACCTGGGAAGATTTTGAAATCATTCCGATAAACTCTGAAAAACATTATTTCGAGGAAGTTATCAACCCTTCCTCAATTGGCTTTCATCAGGATAGAATAATCCTCACCGAAGCATGGCGGGTTCCTGAGGAGTTTCCAAGAATGCACCTGATCGATGCAAAAAATTGGACCTACGACAAGCCAAAAGGAAAATATGGAAAGGGCCCATTTGAAATTTCAGATGTGGGACAGCTTTTGGGGGCTTCTGCTCAGGGTGAATTTTGGGTTTATTCCATTAACGCTCGAAAGGTGGTTAGATTCTCAACCACTGACCGTTCACTTTTGGGAAGGAATGAATGGAAGTTACCAGAAAATATGCCCATCATCCAAAACTTTGAAAATACTACAGCAGGAAGTTTTTTGGCCATTTTGCGGGAGGGAGCGTATATCCTTGAGGAATTGGATTCCCTAGGCAATTCTTTGGGCTCCTATGGAAAGTGGGACTCCATACCGGAACGACCTGAGTTGACAAGTAAAGATATTTCGGAATTAAATACGGGTTGGTTCAAAGGAAATCCGAAGGAAAATCTCTTTGTTTTTGCCACCTTATTTCGGGATATCCTCAAGATTTTTGATTATCAAAGCAAAGAGTGGATCACCATTCAAGGTCCAAACTTAGCATTGCCCTTATTCGATATCCATCAAACTGCCGGGCCATCCATTTTTGTGAAACCCGAATCCACCTATCGTTACCGCGATGTAATCATTACAACAGATTATATCTTTGCACTATACGGAGGGTATAGTTACCCTGAATTTACCCAAACAGGAAAAATCGCTGAGGATATCTTGATTTTTGATCATAGTGGCCAACCGCTTTGGAACTTGAAACTGGATCGATCTATCATCGAAATGGTTTTTGATGAGAAAACCAACCAAATCTACGGCCTTACCGTCGACGAAAATCCGGGAATAGCGGTTTTCGATCTTCCAGAGAAGATTAGTTTAAAACGACCTTAAAAAAGCCCCGCCCAATTCAAATGAGGCGGGGCTTAAACATGTCCAGCAAACTTACATCTTGGGAAGGACGACCGAGTCGACCGAGTGGATTACTCCATTGGATTGCCATACATCGGCAATGGTTACCTTGGATTGACCGCCATTTTCGTCGGTGATATACAGATCTTTTCCTTTCATCCAAGCAGTCAACTTTCCGCCTTGTACGGTGGTTAATACCGCTTTTCCGTTTCCTTTTTTGATGGCATCGGCAATGTCTTTGGAACCCATTTTACCAGCAACTACATGATAAGTCAACACCGCGGTCAATTGGCCTTTGTTTTCAGGCTTCAACAGCGTTTCTACGGTTCCATCAGGCAATTTGGCAAATGCAGAATTTTCGGGCGCAAAAACAGTAAATGGACCAGCTCCTTGAAGTGTTTCCACCAATCCTGCAGCTTTCACGGCAGCGACCAAAGTGGTGTGATCTTCTGAGTTAACGGCATTTTCCACAATGTTTTTGGAGGGATACATCGGGGCTCCACCCACTTCTACGGTTTTTTCCATCTGGGCAAAAGCCAGGTTGGCTGACAAAAAGGCGAAGGCTGTGATAGCCACTTTGAATAGTTTGTTCATGGTTTTGTTTTTTTTGATTTGGATTGAAATACGAGGAGGGGATTCAAGTTGGATTGCTCAGGAAGTGATATTTTTTTCTTAGGTTGGATTCCCCTTCTTTCTCTGATCAAAACCCCTATTTTTGAAGCATGAAAATTTGTTTTGCCACCAATAATGCCCATAAGATTGAAGAGGTGAAAGCTGCCTTGGGCAAGAAATTTCAGGTTGTTTCCTTAGCAGAAATAGGATGCCAGGAAGAACTCCCCGAGACGGGAGAAACGCTAGCCCACAATGCGTTTCAAAAAGCCCGCTACGTAAAGAACAATTTTGGGGTAGATTGCTTTGCCGATGATACGGGCTTGGAAGTGGTTGCTCTAAATGGAGCTCCCGGGGTCTATTCAGGACGCTATGCAGGAGAGCCTCGATCCGATGAGCGAAATATTGAATTGTTATTGAAAAATTTGGAAGGAATACCTTCCCGGAAGGCTCGGTTTCGTACCGTGATTGCCTTGATTTTGGAAGGGCAGGAATTTCAATTTGAAGGAATTGCCGAAGGGGAAATTCTCGAAAAGCGAGTGGGTGAGAAAGGTTTTGGATACGACCCCATTTTTCGTCCGGAAGGCTTTGAGCGGACTTTTGCGGAGCTGAGTATGGAGGAAAAAAATGAAATTTCCCATCGGGGAAAGGCTGTTAGGGCATTGATTGATTTTTTGAACCAAAGGAAATCCTGAAAATCATTTACCTTTGTTCCCATGCAAAAACCATTTATCGTCGGGATCACTGGGGGTTCGGCCTCTGGAAAGACTTTATTTTTGGAGCGTTTGCTCAGTACATTCGAACCCGATGAGGTGTGTTTGATTTCTCAGGACAATTATTATAAGCCACGACACCTGCAGCCTGTCGATGCACAGGGTGTACACAATTTTGATATGCCTCAAAGTATAGATTTTGAGCAATATGCAGCAGATATCCGAAGGCTACAGGCGGGAGAGACGATTCAGCGTGAGGAATACACGTTTAATAATGCCGCCAAAAAGCCGAAGATGCTCACCTTTGCCTCGGCGCCCGTGATTGTAGTGGAGGGGATTTTTGTATTGTACTATCCGGAATTAGCCAAATTGTTGGACCTGAAGATTTTTATTGACGCTAAAGATTACATTCGGTTAAAACGCAGAATCATCCGGGATAAGGTGGAGCGAGGATATGATTTGGATGATGTGTTGTATCGCTATGAAATGCATGTAATGCCGACTTATGAAAAATACATCGAACCGTTTAAGAATGATGCCGATTTGATTGTGCCAAACAATCAAAGTTTTGACAAGGCTCTTGACGTGATCCGGACTTTTCTCTGGGCCAAGTCAGGTCGATAATGCAAAAAATCAGCGAGGTACTGTTTGAATTTCAAATAATGGCTATATTTGCCCCGCATGAATTCGAATAAACAACATAGTAAACTGATCCAGCAGCGCCTGATGGTGGTGCTTGCGCTTTTGCTTTGTTTTTTTGTGTCTTCAGTAGAATATACTGGCTTTGAAGATGCTGTTTCCACCGAGCAGCAAAACCCTTCGGATTCATCAGAAACGTTCCTCAGCGTGGCAGTGGATGCGGTGGTGCCTTTTGCACTGGAGGTTACCCAAACGGCTTTTTATCTCATTTATGAAATTGTCGATTTTGAGCCGAGTTCATACCTGGCTGAGATAGTTGAGATTTTTGATTACAATCAACACGTCCAAGTACTTTTTGAGCGGATTATATCTACGAAAGGGCCCTAAATCATTTCATTTCTTTCAATTCATCCCGGCAGTCAGCTTAGACTGTCCGCTAATTCTGTGTATTTACTAAATAACAATTAATATAATTTCTCATGCAAAATAAAGGTGTCATTGTGTTTTTGACAGTGATTGTTACAGCGCTTTGTCTGTATTATCTGTCATTCACATTTGTATCCAACGGCATTCAGCAGCGCGCAAATGAATACGCCACTGATGCCAGCGGCAACGTTGACTTTGTCAAAAGAAGGGTTTATCTGGATTCGATCTGGAGAGAGCCCGTTTACAATTTTCTAGGTGCTGATTTTACCTATCAGGAAATCAAAGAAACCGAGCTAGGTCTAGGTCTGGATTTGCAAGGAGGTATGCACGTGACTTTGGAAGTTTCTCCGGTGGAAATTGTCAAAGGTATTGCTGGAAACCCCAAAGATCCGGCTTTCAACAAATCGGTAGATGACGCCCGTGAAATCGCCAAAACCTCCGATGAAAAGTTTGTGGATATTTTCTATGCCGAGTGGCAAAAGAACAATCCCGGCAAAGAACTCAGCAGCATTTTTGCTACAGCGGCCAATCGAGGAAGGATTTCTTTGGAAACACCCGATAGTGAAATTTTGGATATCATTGATACGGAAGTGGAAAATGCCATCGACCGTTCATTTAATATTCTCAGAACTCGTATTGACAGATTTGGTACTTCACAGCCCAATATTCAGCGGATTCAGGGATCTGGTCGGATTCAAATCGAACTTCCAGGTGTCGACAACCAGGAACGGGTCAGAAACCTCCTTCAAGGGGTGGCCAAACTTCAGTTCTGGGAAGTTGCTGAAATCAATGAGATTTCCGGTGCGCTAGATGCCATCAATAGTGCCTGGGTGGCGAATAATCAGGGGACAGAAGAAGAACCTGTTGAAGAATACGAAGAAGGAATGTCTGAGGAGGATTCACTTCGAATTGCACTTGAAAAGCAATTGGAAGAAATTGATCCGATGAATCAAAATAACGATGTTTCTCCGATCTACAGCTTACTGCAGCCCAATATGGGACTTGCCTATCAAGTAAGAGATACGGTTACCATCAATCAAATTCTTCAAAACGAGAATTACAGCTCGCTTATTCCCCGTGATATCAAATTCCTCTGGGGAGTCAAACCTTTTGTCATGGAAGATGGCACCGAGGTGCTGGAGCTTTATGCAATCAATGCACCAAGAGGAACAGAACAAGCCCCTCTTGAAGGCGATGTAGTGACTGATGCCAGACAGGTTTTGGATCAGACCTCTCGACCGGCGGTATCCATGCAGATGAATGCAGAAGGAGCCAGAAAGTGGAGACAGATTACCGGTTCTAATATTGGGCGAAGAATCGCTGTGGTATTGGATGATTTTGTGTACACCGCTCCTGTGGTAAATGGAGAAATTCCTTCCGGGCAATCAGAAATCGCTGGAAATTTCACCATTCAGGAGGCTCAAGATTTGGCAAATATCCTAAAATCAGGATCCTTGCCCGCACCTACACAAATTGTAGAGGAAAGCATTATCGGTCCTACCCTTGGTAAAGAAGCACAAAGTCAGGGTATCATTTCCATGATCGCAGGGCTGTTGATCGTGGTGTTATTTATGGTTGCCTATTATTCCAAAGGGGGCTTTGTAGCAGTAGCAGCCTTGATTTTCAACATCTTCTTTATTCTGGGTATTTTGGCCCAATTGGGAGCGGCATTGACCCTACCGGGTATTGCCGGTATTGTACTGACTATCGGTATGTCAATTGATGCCAACGTACTGATTTTTGAGCGGATTAAAGAAGAATTGCGAAACGGTGCCGGGCTGATGGCCTCCATCAATGCGGGGTATAATAAAGCTTTCTCCGCTATACTTGACTCCAACGTCACGACTTTCCTGACTGGTGCTATTCTTTACGCTTTGGGGCAAGGTCCCGTAAAAGGATTTGCCGTGGTATTGATGATCGGTATCGCTTCTTCTTTCTTTTCCTCAGTTTTCATCACACGAGTGATTGTTTCTTGGATGACCAAGAAGGGAGAAAAGAGTTCGCTTAGCTTTGCGACCCCATTTGCTAAAAACGCATTGAGCGACTTAAACTTTGATTTCCTTTCCAAGCGAAAATTCGCTTATTTGATCTCCACCGGAGTGATTATCCTAGGTCTAGGAATCGCAGCAATCAATGGACTGAAATTCGGTGTCGATTTCACCGGGGGACGTTCCTACATTGTGGCTTTCCAGGAGCCAATGGTTCCTTCTGAACTTAAAGTAGGCTTGGATAGGGAATTTGACGGCTCGGTAGAAGTGAAAACCTACGGATCCAATAATGTCCTAAAAGTGACCACTTCTTACCTGATCAATGAAGATGATGATGAGTCTAATCGTGCAGTTGAGGAAAAAGTAAAAGAAGGAATAGCGACCGTAACTGGGTTTAACTTTACTGAAGATAGTGGAAACCTAACCGAAGGACAGTTTGCCATTACCGGCTCCTCCAAAGTTGGCGCCACTGTCGCTGATGATATCAAAGCCTCTTCTGTGGAGGCAATGGTAGTCGCTATTCTTGCGATCTTCCTTTACATTTTGATTCGATTCCGTAAGTGGCAGTATTCCCTGGCTTCGATTATCGCCTTGATCCACGATACCTTGTTTGTGCTTTCAGCTTTTGCCATAGCCAGTGCATTTGGTGCGACCTTCGAAATCGATCAGGTGTTTATCGCTGCAGTATTGACTGTGATTGGTTACTCGATCAATGATACGGTGATTGTATTTGACCGAATTCGAGAAAATATCGAACTCCGAGGAACCAACAAATTGGTCAAGGTATTCAATGAAGCGATCAATTTGACCCTTGGTCGAACCTTGATTACTTCCTTCACTACCTTGATTGTGGTGATCGTACTCTTGATCTTCGGTGGTGAGGTGTTAAGAGGATTCTCTTTTGCCTTGTTTATCGGGATTGTAGTGGGTACTTATTCTTCGATTTATATAGCCACTCCTGTAGTAGTCGATCTGATGAAAAGGGAATTGGACCAAGAAAAAGAGAAAGTTGCTTAAATCACCCTAAAAATCAAAAGCGGCTCCCAATTTTGGGAGCCGTTTTTTTTAGCTTTTGATTTTATAGATTTTTCCATCGGCCTTGGTCATCAGGTAAACTTGGCCGCTGGCATCCTGCCCAAATTTCAAATCTACTCGACCTCCACCGATCATCTGCTGGAGGCTTATTCTTTCCCCATTAAGGATTAGGTTCCAGGTTTTTACTAATGGTGAGCCTTCACCATTCAAATCTGCAAAAAATAACTTTCCACTTGGAACATCTCCAAAAAGCCACTTTCCTTTTAAAGGTCCATTTTTTGCAAAATAGCCACCGATGATCGCATTCAGCTCATCATGATCCAGCTGAATCAAAGGATAGTGGGCATTGAGTTGATCATCATCCTCCGGCAGGGCAAAAATTTCATCCATATTTCCGTACGGATTGATAACAAAGGTTCCTTCCCGTTGCGGCCAACCGTAAAAGGCCCCAGCTTCGATCTTGTTGAGTTCTTCAATTTGTTGATGACCAATGTCGGTGGCGTACATTTGCCCTTTTTCATCCCAAAAAATTCGATTGGGATTGCGAAATCCGTAAGCAAATACCTCTCCGGCTTTTTGTGTTTCGGCTACAAATGGATTTTCTTCAGGGATACCATATTTTCCATTTTTACTGTTGTTTCCCAGTGGATCGATTCTCAAAATACTGCTCCAAGGCATTCTTCCTTGATGATCGGCGATAAAAGGAAAGCCACTTTCTGCGCTGCCTCCATCACCTATTCCGATGTAAAGCAAGCCAAAATCAGAATCGGTTTTTTTGGCTTTTGGCCGAAAGGCTAATTCTTGCATGCCGTGAATTTGGGTGACCACATTAATGCGCAGCAATTCCCTTCCTATTCCTTCATAGGGCCTTTTTTCCGGCTGATCAGTCTTCCATTCGGTCAAAACCCACTGCATCAAAACCGGGATGCTGTCTGGGTAGGCGAAGTCAGCAGGTGCAGTCCCTCCAGGTTCAGTATGCGAGGTGTAGAGTAGTCCATTTTCACGAAATTCCGGGTGAAAGGCATAGCTTCCAAAACCGGTAGCGAGTCCTGGTTTGGAGATCAGTTTGGGCCGGCGTCTTTTCAAATCGAAATAGACTTCGGGTTGGTCTCCTACTAATTCGTATAGCACCCCGTGTTGGTCCTGCACAAAAATCCTTCCCGAAGAGGGTTCTGATTCCAGCTTGGTAATTTTAGCCAAAGGAGGGATGGTGTCGCTAGCAGGAATCTGGGTAAAAAACTCAATAGGCAGATCGATTCCAGAATCCGAAAGGGAATCTGGAATCGGATCATCGATCGCCATTTCATTTTGGGCTTTTGGGCTTTTGGAAAAAGAATGCATGTAAGCCAGCAGAGCATCTAGTTCTTCAGCTGTTAACTGTGGAAAGGCGGGCATGTAGCTATTGAATTCTTCGAAAAGGGAAACTGCCCTATGGTCTTTGGAATCAATTAATTTGCTTGGATTGGTAATAAATTGTTTAATCCAGGATTGATCTACTTGGCGGGTTAGTCCACTGAGATTTGGACCGATGGTAGTTTGGGAGAAGCTGTGACAAGCCGCACAATTGGTTTGAAAAAGTACTTTTCCCTCTTGGATTTGGGCAGGATCTGTAGAATATTCAGATCCTTTGCTGTTTTCATTTGCTGCATCGCAGGAAAAAAGAGCCCAACTGAACCCGATATAAATTTGCCATTGTTTCATCGTGCCTACGAATTAGCCGATTTTGTGAACCTTTCAAAATAATGTGTAGATAAAAGAGAGAAAGGGATGGTAAAAATTACGGAATGGATTTCTGAATTTTAAAACAGAACCTAGTCAATGAGCCGATAAACCCCAGGAGTAGGTTGTGCATATTCACGCTCCAATTCCGGATAATCTTCCAAAAGCCGTTCAAACACTCCTTCCGGATCCAGAATTACTGGAGGTTTTTGGGAATGGATCATTGTGAATAGTTTGGCCCGTTGGGTAAGGTTTCGTTCTTGTTCGAGAAAAAGTTTACTGAGGTGAAAATTTAAAAAAGGTCCCGTAAATCTGCTGTTCAAGTATCCGTTAAGCCTATCCCCCAGAATCATCACACCATCGGGATAATTTTCCTGTCCTGATTTTTGATCGACAAAATACTGCTCGTTTAATTCGGGTTGACTACGCATGACCCACCAGCAACCCAATGGAAGAAGAAATATTAAAACACTAAACGAAACCCGGACAAGCACGCTCTTTTTGGTGTAGATCAGAAAAGAAGTAATCAAATAACTGAGCATAGGTAAAAGACTGACCCACTGATAGGTGGCTTGACGCTTGGCAAAGAATATTCCGATGCCTGCAAAAATCATCCAGATCAACATGATCTGTCGTTGTTTTTGTTGATTGATCGTCGCCCCTCTAAAAATAGAACTGACCAAAAAGCCCAATAAAGCCAATGAAAGGGGAATTGCTGCAAGCCCCAGCCAAAGGGAATAGGGTTGATAGTGATATTTTTCGGATAGAAAGATTAAGGGCCAAATCTGAATAGCCTCGTCTAGGCCTTCATTCCAGTAATAGAAAACTGAAATCAGAAGAAGAGGCAAAAGGTAACCTGCCAGGGAAAGTACGAGTTGACGAAAGCTAAATCCGCTGATTGCGATTCCCGCAAAAATCATAAAGGGTAAAAAGACGATGTAAATTGGGTGAAAACCAGTAGCCAAACCGCCGTAAATTCCGATCAGTAAAGTTGACTCGCTACTGTCCTTTTGTAGGACAGTTTGTGAAAAAAGCTGATTTAAAGCCAATAAAAGGAAGGTACTTCCCAAAAGAGCCGGAGTCAGCCCCAGCAGATCAAAACTTAAATGGAAGAGCGCCAGCAAAACCATAGCTGGCAGATAGGTGTTTTCGTCAAAAACGCGGTACCGAATTAAAGTAAAGTTCCAATAGATCACCTGAAACATGATGAAACCTCTCCCAACGAGTTCATAGGCCATTACATTTCGACCAAAAATCCAATCCAGAAATAAAAAGAATCCCGCCGAAAGCGGTCCATTGTCATCAATAATATCTTGGTAAAGAAAATATCCATCTCCTAGGCGCTGTCCCAATAGCATCCAACCCAATTGCGGGGCGGTGATCGGAAAATCAGAAAAGACCAAATACAACAAGGTCCACAAAATGAGGAACAAACTCACACCAATGAGTCGGAAAGGGTCGTTTACTTTGAAAAATTGATACAAGGATAGGAAGTCTTAAAGATTGCTTGGGTTCGAAATTAAAGCTTACCCAAGTATTTCGCTAAATTTGTACCATAAATACTTCAGATGGAAAGTAAAAGACAACAAAAACACGCAAAACTTCTTCAAAAAGAGCTTGGAGAGATCTTCCAAAAGGAAGCTCGTCACCTTATCGGCCGTGCCATGGTTACGATCACACGAGTGATGGTCAGCCCGGATTTGGGAGTCGCCAAAGTTTATTTGAGTGTTTTGCTGGCTGAGCCAAAGGAAATCTATGACCTGGTCAATGATCACAAGAAAGAGATCAGACTTTATTTAAGTAAGCGTATTGGAAAATCCGTTCGGATAATCCCCGAACTTGCTTTTTTTCCGGATGAATCCGCCTCCTATGCTCAATATATGGATAAAGTAATTGGTGACTTGAATATTCCTCCCGCACCCGAGCAGGAAGATGAAGATGAGGAAAATTAATGACGAATTGATCTGTTGAATCTCAGTTACTTCATAGCCGCCCGATATTTTCGCAGTAAAAAAAAGCGAAATTTCATTGCTGTGCTGTCCACCATTTCGATGGTTGGAGTGGCAGTGGGGACGATGGCATTAGTGATTGTCATGTCCGTATTTAACGGGCTGGAAGATTTGATTCGGGGTATTTTTGCGAGTTTTGATGCAGAATTGAAAATTGAAGCCTCTGTAGGAAAAAGCTTTGTGGTGGACCAAGAGTGGCTTGCAGGAATCCGGCAAATGGAAGGTGTAGCCGTCCTGACCGAAGTGATTGAAGATCATGCGCTATTGGATTATCGGGGGAATCAAATGGTGGGCACGATCAAGGGAGTTTCAGACAATTTTCTGGATCAGGACAGATTTTCCAAAGGATATTTTTGGGGAGATACGACCTTGGGTACAGCTAAGCGTCCTGCAGCGATTTTGGGAAGAGGGGTAGCGTTTTTCCTCTCGGTTAATCTCGATGATTTTAATGTTCCACTCAAGGTTTTTTATCCCAAAGCGCCTCGTAGTGCAGCTTCCCTTGATCCGTCCCAGTTGTATGCTTCGGCCATCTTAGAGCCTGTGGCTTTTTTCTCAGTAGACCGGCAGTTTGATGATGAGTACATCATTGCTCCACTCAGATTTACTCAAGAGCTCTTGAATTATGGCAATAAACGAACGTCCCTTGAAATCAAAGTCGCTGACGGCTACCGGGTAGCCGAAGTTCAGGAGCGGCTAAAAAAGGAGCTCGGCGAGGAGTTTTTAGTAAAAAATACCGATGAGCAGCATGCCGGTTTACTTCGGACGGTAAAGCTCGAGAAACTTTTCGTGTTCCTTACCCTGACTTTTATTTTAGCAATTGCTTCATTCAATATTTTCTTTTCCCTTAGTATGCTGGCCATCGAAAAGCGAAAGGATATGGCCATACTGAAAGCAATGGGGGCACCAAATCAACTGATTCGACGAATTTTTCTAAAACAGGGGGCCTTGATTGCTTTTAGCGGTGCGCTTAGTGGACTAATTCTGGGGTATTTGGTTTGTCTGGCACAGCAGAATTTTGGCTTGGTTTCACTGGGCATTTCATCTGCTTTAGTGGATGCCTATCCCGTCAAAATAATTTTTTGGGATTTTATCTGGATTAGTTTGGCCGTTGTGGGGATAACCCTGCTTGCTTCTTGGCGTCCCGCTTTGATCGCCGCTCGGGTGGATTCGGTAAAGGAGCTTTAGGTAAAAATTTAGTTACAGATTTTATCCAAAATCGGTTTTGCCTCCTCCATTCCCATGGACAGTGCCTGATTTAAATCCTGGCAGGCTTCTTGGTTCCGATCTAATCGATGAAAGGTAATTCCCCGGTGAAAATATCCTGTTGGATTCTGAGGGTCTAGGGCGATCAATTGGACAAAATCGGCTAAAGCCTCCTCGGATTTGTTTTGATAATAGCGGGCTTGGCCCCTTCTGAGCAAGAGTAAAGGATCCTGATTCGAGAGGGAAAGGGCCTTGGAGTAGTCCCTTTCGGCTTTTTCCCATTCCTTTAGTTTTGCGAATGCATTTCCCCGATAATCCCAGTTTTCCACATCTTCGGGAAAAATGGAAATAGCCTCGGTAAAATCTGAGATTGCTCCTGGGTAATCCTCGTGGGTCAGGCGATGATATCCTCTTAATTTCCAGGCTTGGGGATCTTCGGGATCATCCGAAATGGCCTGAGTTAAGATTTCCAGCTTTTCCTTGTCTCCCCCCTCTTCTACTAAAATAATTCGCTGCCGGGCCAGGTAATGATTGGGGTTAATTTCCACGGCTTTTTTTAAAGCGATCAAAGCCTCGGTTTCTTGACCCATTTCCATCAGTACTTTTCCCTTTTCAGCGTGAAAATCAGCCACATTGTCCTGATATAAAATCGCCGAATCCAGATAGGTCAAGGCTTTTGGAAAATCTTGCATGCCCATTCGGCTCAATCCCAAATGGTACCATACCTCCGAAGGATTGGGCGTCTGGGCGGTGAAAACACCAGAAAATCCACGGTCGGTTGCTGATTTTTTATAGATGATTTGGGTGGTTTCCCCTTTGGGAAGTCGGTGGTAGGTGAGAAAATCTTTTTCCGCTAGTTCGTAGCGCTCCAGGCGCAGGTTTAATCTTCCTCTGCTCATGTACACTTCGGCCAATTCTGGATTCAACTCGAGGGCGATGGCGTAATTTTCTAACGCAAATTGTACCCCATCTCCCTCAAAATTTTCGTAGACCTGTCCCATATACCAATAGCCAAGCGGGTCTTGGGGATTCTTTTGAATCCACATTTCGAACTGTAAATAGGCCGTCTCATAGTCCTCTTGATTGAATGCCTCGATTCCCAGGTCGAATTCCGAATCCGGATGTACCTCCTGAGCAATTAAGGTGCTAAAAAACAGGACACAACAGAGACTTAAAAGAAGATTTTTCATAAATTCATTTGATTTCAATCAGCTGAAAATCAATTCATTTGAGCAATTTGTAGGATGTTTTTTAGGCTTAATTTCAAAAAAACATCCTACTTTTGTCCTTAGGCACATTTATTGATTTTCAGGCAATCACCCTAGCCTTTCAAATTTAACGATACATGAAACAATTTAACCGAAGCATTCTATTCTTTTTCTTAACCATTGCTTTTCAGTCAGTAGCTCAGAATAGTTCGGATCAACAAAATTCGCTCCAATCGGGGACCATTGACAGTCAGTTTGATTACCTCTATGAGGTTTCCAATAATTTTCAGGAATACAAAGTAGTAAAACGGAGCAATCTAGACCAACTCAAATCCAATATTTTGGATTCAATGCAGACGATGCGCGCCGAAGTCCTCGATATCAAAAATCAAATCAAAAGTCAAAATGATTCCATTGCTGCTATCAATCAGCGTCTGGAACAATCCGAAATCGAGAAGCAAGAGGCCATCGACGCTAAGGATAACTTTTCTTTCTTGGGGATGGGAATCCAAAAAGGAGTCTATTCTTCCATCATGTGGATTTTAGTGGCAGGGCTTGCACTGGCTTTGGCTTTCTTTTCTTTTCAGTATTTCAAAAGCTTCAAAAAAATCCAAAAAGCCCAGCGTGATTTGGCCGATTTGCAGGAAGAGTTTGATCAGCATCGAAAAAACACACTTGAGCGGGAGCGAAAACTTAAGCGGGAATTGATCGATGCCCAAATGGGAAAATCCTGATCAAAAGGCTACCCAAATCAGAAATCCAATCCAAAACACACTAATTCCGGCAAAAAAGATGATCCGGCCGATTACTTTTTTGGATTCATGTTTTTTTGATTTTTCGTAGGAATCAAATTCGACCACGCCGCCCTGAGTGGTATTTTCGAACTCATATTTTTTGAGTAAATCCAGCATTTTGTAGCCCCGAAAGGCTAGGTAAGCTCCTAAGAAAGTGATGATGAAACCAACCATAAGACAAGTTTTTTGAACTTCAAGCTATCTTTTTTCTTGCGGATAGTCAGAACGAATGATTAATTGCCAAGCCCCATTTATTCTGTGTTGGGAAAAGATGATTTTTTGGTTAATTAAGCCCTTCAAAATGCTTTGGTTTTCATGAAGGAATACAACGCTATCGTCATCGGATTGGGAGCAGTAGGTTCTGCGGCCCTCTATTTTTTGTCCAAAAATGGGACTCAGGTGCTTGGTATTGATCGTTTTGATCCGCCTCACCCGATGGGTTCTTCCCATGGGGAAACGCGGATTTCGCGCCTTGCTGTGGGAGAGGGACAGGAATATGTAAAACTCGCTAGGCGCTCACAGGAGATATGGAATCAGCTGGGACAGGAAAGCTCCCAACAATTGTTTTGTCAGACAGGCGGGTTATTGATCGATTCTGGCCTTCGGCCCTGGACTAAACATGGGGGAAGCAGTTTTTTTGATACCACCTGCCAAATCGCCCAATCCGAGAAAATACAACATGAAATTTTGAGTGAGGAATCGATCCGAAAGCGCTATCCGGCATTTGTGCTTAGCGATCAAGCGAGAGGATATTTGGAGCGTTCGGCAGGCTATGCTTTTCCCGAGCGGATTATTCGGGCCCAGCTAGATTTGGCCGAAAGAAACGGCGCAAAAATTCGTATTAATCAGCCTGTTCGGTCCATTCAGCAAAGGAACGGTTGGGTGGAAATTGATCTAATACACGAGCGGTTTAGAGCCAGGCAGGTGGTGATTGCTGCAGGGGGGTGGATCTTGGATTTTTTGGAAAAAGAGGAAAAAGAAAGGTTAAAAATTTCCCGACAAGTCCTCCATTGGATCGCTTTTGAGAAGGGAAGCCCGATGGCAGAATTGAATTCAGTATTTATGTGGGGCTTTGGGCCCAATCCCTCCGATTTTCTCTATGGTTTTCCGAGTTTGGATGGAAGCACGATCAAAATTGCCACTGAACAATTTGAAGATTCTGGGCATCCGGATTTGCTCTTACGTTCGGTAAGTCGCAGGGAAAAGGAACGATTTTGGGAAGAAAAACTTCAGGGGAAATTTCAGGGGTTGTTGCCTAAATTCGAACGAAGTGAGGTTTGTTTTTACACGCTTACACCCGATGCGAAATTTGTCATCCGAAATCATCCCCAGATGGATCAGGTTAAGTTCGTGTCTGCTTGTTCGGGACATGGATTCAAGCACGCTTCTGCCTTGGGTGAAGAGCTAGCAGGAGAACTTCTAATGCGCTTTTAACGAGTAAGAAAAATAAGTGCATGGTATTCCTGTGAAAAGGCCTAATTTTGCGGATTGAAGGACGATCAAGTATGGCGAAAAAACGAGGGAATGCTTTGGAAGAGCATGAAAAGCGGCGATTGAATAAGCAGAATTTCAAAAAGCTGGGAGGGATTTTCCAGTTTATGCTCCCTTACCGGGGTACCTTTATTTTAGGATTGGTATTTTTACTCCTTTCCTCCCTGACTCTGCTTACTTTTCCCTTCGTAGCTGGCAAACTGATTGATACTGCTCAGGGCTCCGACTGGATTGTCTCTGACATTAATTCCATTGCTTTAATCCTGTTGGGGATTTTGGCTGTGCAAAGTCTATTTTCTTTCTTTCGCGTTTGGACCTTTGCATTGGTTTCTGAACGATCCATGAGGGATATCCGTCAGGCGCTGTACAGCAAATTGCTTCGGCTTCCCATGACCTTTTTTGACCAACGAAGAACGGGAGAATTGATTTCCCGAATCACTTCAGATGTAAGTCTTTTGCAAGATACATTTTCGGTAACATTGGCAGAGCTTTTCAGACAGGTGGTTACCTTGGTCGCAGGAGTAGGATTTTTAATTTTCACCACTCCAAAACTCACCTTGTTTATGTTGGGGACTTTCCCTGTATTGGTAATTTTAGCCATGGTTTTTGGACGCTTTATCCGCAGCCTTTCCAAAAAGACCCAGGATGAACTTGCGCTAGCCAATGTCATCGTTGAGGAGACCTTGCAGTCCATTGCAACGGTTAAGTCATTTGTGGGTGAAACATATGAGTCTGCGCGCTATTCCAAGGGGCTCAACAATGTCGTGGCGATTGCTTTGAAGTCCGCGAAGTATCGCGGAGCTTTTATCTCCTTTGTCATTTTTGCTTTATTTGGAGGAATCGTTGCGGTGATGTGGTATGGGGCCAGTTTGGTGGCCTCTGGAGAAATGAGTACTGGCGAATTGGTGTCTTTTGTATTATACACGACCTTCATTGGAGGATCCATTGCCGGACTGGGAGATATTTATGGACAGGTGCAAAAAGCCATCGGTAGTTCTGAACGGGTTTTGGAAATCATGGATGAAAAACCCGAAACTTCGAGTGGTCGAAAAGAAGTAGGTTTCGAGGGAAAAATTGAGTTTGATCAGGTTACTTTTCAGTATCCAACTCGGCCCGAAGTGGAGGTGCTCCAGTCGCTTTCCTTTTATGTCAATCCTGGTGAAAAAGTGGCCCTTGCTGGGCATTCGGGAGCTGGAAAATCGACCATTATCCAACTTTTACTTCGATTCTATGAAGTCAATTCCGGGCAGATCCGACTGGATCATGTAGCCCTTGACCAGTGGAACTTGGAGGAAGTGCGAAGTCATATCGGGATGGTGCCACAGGAAGTCCTGCTTTTCGGTGGTTCTATCCGAGAAAATATCGCTTATGCCAAACCAACTGCTACCGAGGAGGAAATCATTCTGGCAGCAAAAAAAGCAAATGCGTGGCAATTTATTTCCCAGTTTCCAGAAGGGATGGATACCCTGGTGGGTGAGCGCGGGGTAAAGCTTTCCGGAGGTCAGCGGCAACGTGTGGCCATCGCTAGGGCGATTTTAAAGAATCCGTCTATTTTGATCTTGGATGAGGCCACCTCCTCTCTGGACGCAGAGTCAGAGGCTTTGGTACAGGAGGCCTTGGATGAGCTTATGAAGGGTCGCACGACTATCATCATCGCACATCGATTGGCGACTATTCGAAAAGTAGATCGCATTTACGTGCTCAGTGAAGGTAAAATCGTGGAGCAGGGTAATCATTTAGAGCTATTGGATCGGGAAGATGGGTTTTATGCCAATCTAGTCAGGCTTCAGTTTGCAGACTAAAAATTGTGTGCAGTGATGGATTTGCAGAGCCCGAGGACTTTTTCGAGGTAGAGTTTGCTGTCAGGGAAAAGTTGTTTCATTTCTTTTTGATCCAAAAGTCTGATTTCTTCCAAATATTGTTGAGCAGCTGATTCCGGCCAACGATGTAGTCGACTGAGTTTGGTTTGAGTTAAGGTTTTGAAAAGTAATTTCTTAGGCCAAAACTGTGCAAAAGGCAAAGCATAGTGAGCTTCTATGGGAAAGTAGCGGTTGGGTGTTTGTACAAAATATTTTTTACCGATACGGAGAATTTCTGAAGCCATTTTCTGCTGATTTTCAAAAGTATACAAATGCTCGATGACTGAGTTGGAAAAAACCAGATCAAAGGATGCCTCCGGATATTCGGGCATGGCCGTAGCGTCTCCGGTTACACTGATTAGTTTTGCCTGAGAAGTTTTGGATTGGGAGAGGTTGAGTAGGGTGATGCTTAGATGCGGCAAGTCAAGGATTTTACTTTTCTTCCAAAACTCAGGTGTGCCGCCCACATCCAAAATTGAAATGGATTGATCTGCTGAAAAATGACTAAAAAAAAGTGATTCAAATACAGCTTGACGTTGTTGGCGAAATTTTGCTCCTAATGAATTAGGGTTTTCGGATGAATCAACTAAATCAGAAAATGAAATCATGAATGACCAATTGGTTTTTTGGGTATAAATTAATATCAAAAGTAATCATGCTTGAGGATTCTTTTCTTAATTTTGGATACGAAAATGAGCAATTCCAATACAAGGATCAACCTAGCCTGGTTTTTGAAGAGTTCAGATTGTTTGCGTAGGCATTTTTATGAAACGAAGATTTGATAAATATTTCCCGTGGTTATTTACGACAAGTGATTTTATAATCTCATTACTTTCCTTGTTGGCTTTAAATCTGATTTTAAGCTTTTTGGGGATTTTTGAAGGTGCCGAATTTGATGCTTTTTTGCCTTTATCCTTGCTTTGGTTATTGATTTCAAGTCTTCGGAAAGATTATAAAATCGGTCGGACCGATGAGTATGAGCGTACGCTGAGTCAACTGCTGGTCACGGTATTTTGGTTTGTGGGAGCATCGGCGATTTTGTGGCTTCCTTTTCAGACTCCTCAACTACAGGTCATTCCCGTCTTGACTTTGGGAATTGGCATGTTGGTTTTAATGGGAGCATTTCGAATTGCTGTCCACATGAGCTTGCGGAAGTACCGTGCCAAGGGTCATAATTTTCAGAATGCGGTTATTGTCGGTAAAGGCGGAACCAGTCCTAAATTGGCCGATGTGTTCCGCATCCGGAAGGATTTTGGGATTAATTTTCTCGGATATTTTGATGATCAGGCCAACTGTAACCAAACACGGGGAGGAATTGCAGATTTCTTCAAAGAAGCCAGTTCACTTGACTTGGACTTAATTTACATCCACGAACATTTGGAGCCTAAGCTGGTCAAAAAAGTGATTGATTTTGCGGATGAAAACTACATCAAAGTCAAGATGATTCCAGGAGGAAGTCTTCAGTTGGAGAAAAATTTATCCTTTTCGAAGTATGGTGAATTTTTTGTGATCAATGTCAATGAAATTCCGCTTGATAGCGCATTTAATAGTTTAGCCAAGCGATTATTTGATGTAATTTTTGCCTCTTTGGTAATAGTTTTTATTCTTTCTTGGCTCATTCCTTTGGTCGGGCTGTTGATCAAATGGGAGTCCAAAGGGCCTGTGTTTTTTATTCAAAAGCGAAATGGTGTCAATAACAAAGAGTTCAATTGCCTGAAGTTTCGTTCGATGACCCCCAATGACTATGCAGATTCCGTTCAGGCGGTGAAAAATGACCCAAGGGTCACACGAATTGGATCTTTTTTACGGACGACCTCTCTGGATGAAATGCCGCAATTTATCAATGTGTTATTGGGCGATATGTCAATCGTGGGGCCGCGTCCGCATACGATTCCGATGAATAAAACCTTTAAGACCCAAATTGAGCGGTATAATTCCAGGCATAAAATCCGCCCAGGAATTACTGGTTTGGCACAGGTTCGAGGGTATCGTGGTGAAATTGAAAATCCATTTCAGATTCGGTCTCGAGTGCGATTGGATTCCTTTTACATCAACAATTGGTCATTTCTCCTGGATATGGGCATCATGATTAAGACCATCCATGAATTGGTATTCAATCGTGAAAATGCCTATTGATTTCACTACTCCACAAAACAATGAAAAGCCCGATGAAATGTTTTGTATTTCATCGGGCTTTTTCGGTGTGCCCAGCATGGGCGATAGCTATAGGGTGCAAGTCCCGAACACGC
>NZ_JAMWZB010000013.1 GCF_024305035.1 Algoriphagus sp. | reverse complement strand
GAACTATCTCAACGAGTTCGTTTATAAACTTAACAGAAGATACTTTGGCGAAAAACTATTTGACCGATTAGTTCTCGCCTCGATTTACCCTTACGTGCAATAGACCGGATACACATAAAAATTTATTACCAAAATGTTAAAAAGAAGGTTGTGAACTGCAAAAAAAGATTTAAAAAGAACAAAAAAATATACTTGAATCGAATTTTTTCGAAAAAGAAAATCCCCGATCATATGACCGAGGATTTTATATTGGAAGTCAAAAGCTAGTGCTTATCCGTTCATGCTAATCAAAAACTCCGCATTGTCTCGGGTACCTTTCATCCGCTGAAGTAAGAATTCCATGGATTCCTGTGAGTTCATATCGCTCATGAGTTTTCTCAAAATCCAGACACGCTGCATTTCTTCTTTATCCATGAGTAGATCTTCTCTTCGGGTTCCAGAACCTAATACATCGATCGCTGGATAAATTCTACGGTTGGCCAGCTTACGATCAAGCGCAAGCTCCATATTACCGGTTCCTTTGAATTCTTCAAAGATCACTTCGTCCATTTTAGAACCTGTTTCAACCAAAGCAGTAGCGATGATAGTCAACGAACCCCCGTTCTCAACATTTCGGGCTGCACCAAAGAAACGTTTTGGCTTGTGTAAGGCATTGGCATCCACTCCACCGGAAAGTATTTTTCCAGAGCTTGGTACTACTGTGTTGTGCGCTCGGGCTAATCGGGTGATGGAATCCAACAGGATGACCACATCATGACCAACTTCCACCATTCGCTTGGCCTTTTCCAATACGATATTGGAAACCTTTACATGTCGATCTGCAGTTTCGTCAAAGGTCGAGGAAATCACTTCCGCCTTTACCGATCGGGCCATGTCAGTAACTTCTTCTGGTCGTTCATCAATGAGTAAGATCATCAGGTGAACTTCTGGGTGGTTTCTGGTGATCGCATTGGCAATCTGCTGGAGGAGTACCGTCTTTCCAGTTTTTGGTTGGGCAACGATCATACCTCTCTGCCCCTTTCCTATGGGAGCAAACAAGTCCAAAATGCGGGTAGAATATCCATCTGGCCGAGTCGATAGATTTAACCTTTCCTCTGGAAAGAGTGGAGTCAGGTATTCAAAAGGTACTCGATCTCTGATTTCATCTGTAGTTTTCCCATTAACCGTCCCAATTTTTAAGAGAGCAAAGTATTTTTCCCCTTCTTTTGGCGGACGGATAGATCCTTTGATATGATCTCCGGTTTTCAGGCCAAAGAGTTTGATTTGGCTTGGGGACACATAAATGTCATCCGGAGAAGCCAGGTAGTTGTAATCTAAGGAGCGAAGGAATCCGTACCCTTCCTGCATGATTTCGAGTACTCCTTCATTTTCGATAATTCCGTCAAATTCACGTGGACTGACGTAAGGCTTTTTAGAGCGGTTCGATGGAACCGTTTCGGCTGCCGGAGCTAAGATTTCATCTTGTGATTTGAAATTTTTTCGCTTGGGAAGCTCTATCTCCGGTTCAGGTTTGCCGGGTTTATTTTCCGAAGTATTCCCTTGAGTTTCTTCTGGTACATTTACCTCTTCAAAAATTTTCTTTCGAGGTCTAAAAGTTTTATTTTCTTCTTGGGCTTTGTCCTCTTTTTTGGGTTCTTCCTTTTTAGAAGTTGGCACCTCTTTTTGAGGTTCTTCCTTTTTAGGGACTGGATCCTCTTTTTTAGGTTTTTGCTCAGCTTTGGGGCGCTCTACCGGAGTTTGGGGCTTTTGAGGTTTTGTTTCCTCGGGAATTTCAGTGACATTTTGTCTTCTGAATTTAGGCTTGAATTCCGGTTCTTCTTTTGGAGAAGGTTTGGATTCCGGTTTTTCGGCTGGTTTTGCCTTTTCTTCAGCCGGTTGAGTTTCTGTGGCTGAAGGTTTTTTCTTGGGTAGGGCTTGCTCGGGAGTAATGGCTTGCTGATCCAAAATGGCATAGACTAATTCGTCTTTTTTCAGCGTTTTGTAGTTTTTTACGCCCAGCTCTTCGGCGATTTCCTTCAGTTCAGATAAAAGCCTGATTCTGAGTTCTTCTATGTTGTACATAAAGAGAGTATGTAATGAATGATGTTTTGAGGTAAAATGCCGTCTTTGGAATCGTGGATGATTTTCTGAGCAAAAAAGGTCTGCAGGAAAAACTCAAGTCAAAGTGGGCTGACTTGTACATTCACGGTGACGTCACAATATTAGTCCTTCCGACTGTATTTCGCAAATTTTGTACCCAATATCTGAATATTTTTAAAAAAGGTAAATTTAAATCATGAGTTGACGCAATATGGCCATGGATTTCCAAGCTTGATTACTGCCAAGTTGCTCATTATAAAACTCCAATAGATAATCCAGAAGTTTCCTCCGGATCTGCAATCCCGGCTTGTATTGGCAGTCAAAGGAATCGTTCATCAATTGCCCGAGATAGTCGAATGCCGTGCTGAATTCTTCCGGTGAAAAGGCAAGCCGTTTGCTTTCATCAATATATTCCTGAGGATCATCAGGTCCAAAGCCCAAAAATTTGGCTTGTTCGATTAAAAATACCAGCGGAAAATGACGGTTGGAATTGGCCGATTGATCGAGGTAAAAAAGGCTGTTCTTCAGAAAATCAAAAAGATCTTCGTTCTGGTAGTTTTCATAAATGGACCGGTTGATCACCTCAGACATGAATAAGGCCAATCCGGTTCGCTCAAAATCAAAGGGAATATGCCGGAATGGCTGAGAAAGCTTAACTTCCGAAATTCGATGCAATCCTTGGTTTTCCCGGTCATAGACCACCAAATCCAAGAGGGTCATGGGTTGAAAGAGTGCCGATTTGGACTTTGCTCCCTGGGTTCTGACCCCATTGACCACATAAGATTTTAGTCCAATTTCCCGGGTGAATATCTTCACAATCACGCTACTTTCTTTGTAACGGATGCTGTTGATCACTAGGCCTTCAGTCTTTTTGAGCATGGAGAAAGGCTTTTGTGAAATTGAATTTATCGCTTGTCCTCATAGAAACACTTTCTGCATCGAGCCTCGTAGCTGTCTTTTTCACCCAGCATGACTTTTTGCTTGGAGTCGGCCAAGCGAAATGAAAATGCAGCTAAATCCCCGCATTTCATACAAATGGCATGGACTTTTGTAACATATTCAGCCACCGCCATGAGTTTGGGCATGGGTTCAAAGGGATTTCCCTCAAAATCCATATCTAGCCCTGCAAGAATTACCCGCTTGCCTTGATTGGCCAATTTTTGGGCAACTGAGACGATCTGTTCATCAAAAAACTGAACTTCATCGATTCCAACCACATCGCAATTACCACTCAGCAGAAGAATATCATCGGCAAAGTTTACTGGCGTGGAGCGAATTGAATTTTCATTATGGGAGACGACATCTTCGTCATGGTAGCGCCGGTCTACACTGGGTTTAAAAATCTCCACCTTTTGCCGGGCTATTTTTGCCCGGTTTAGCCTTCGGATTAACTCCTCGGTCTTGCCTGAAAACATCGAACCGCAAATGACCTCGATTTGACCCTTTTGGAAGGGCGTATTTTTCCGGTTGACAGAAGGTTCGATAAACATGTGTTATTCGCTATATTCTAAATGAGGAAATTTATTAATGTCGGCAACTCGGATTCGGATTTCCCCTTCTGGTAATTCACACTGACAGGACAAACGCTCGTTTAAACCCAATCGTTGAAGCTTACGAAAGTAAATCTCCCGATCGCTGGGATCGCTGAGATTTTCCTGACCGGCTACCAAGATCATTTTGCAACTGGTACACCTTCCCTTTTTGCCGCAGGCATGCATCCAATCAATATTATTTTCATGGATTAATTCAATAACTTTACGAGAAGTATCCGTAAAATTAATTGTCCGATTAAATAGGTTTTCAATGACGATTTTCGGCATTTATTCGTTTACTTTTCTAAACATCACCTAAGCAATGACAGTCCAAATTAACAGCAATTATTTAGAAAATTACGCCAAAAACTTCGCTTCCAAAGTCTGTGATCGATATTATGCAGAAAGGCAGTTTATTACAGGGCAGGATATTGTCCAGTTGACTTCTGCCGTTCAGGTCAACTTCTTTGTCATCAAGCGACTTTTCGAGCTTTGGCAAAAGGAATTGGAAAAGCTGAAAAGCAATCCATACTTCGATTATCGAGATATTGCCGTGCATGAGGCCTTGACCCAATTTATGAATGTTCTTTCCCGGCGAATAAAAGTGGAGCGGATGCATTTGGAACCTTTGGTTGCGGAGGCGGTTCAACACTCGATCCAACTGGCAACTGATCCGGTGCTATATTATCAATCTGAAATTGATCAAGCTCCCGAAAATAAAATCAATGAGTACCTTAAGGAGAACAAAAAATATTACAAATGGCATTCGTCAGCCATTTCGTTTTTAGTGGATAAGACCGGGTTTGGTCATGATCGTGCTGCCTACAAAAAAGCTATAGCCGCTAATTATCAAGCCATCAAAGAAAATCTTGAGTCGGTAAATTTGTTACTGGCCACACTCGGGGATGTATTGGCTTTTGATTTGGATGCTTATTGGGTACAAGAGCAACCAGGCTCAATTAGTCTGGTTGTTGAAAAAATGGAAAAGGAACCTGAGTCCAGCTCCTCATTTTTTGATCAAATGGGAGAAGATTCTCAAGGAATACCTAGTCCCAAACCCAACCAGGAAATCCCTTCCACACCCAGTCAAAAAGTGACTTCGACTGGCGCAAAATTGAATTCAGAAGAACTGAAGGCTCGGTATTCCATCGAATCCTATCGTGGGATGAAAGCGATACTAGGCGATCTTTCAGAAAGTTTGGCCATCAATCAACGCTTTATGTTTACCAAGGAGCTTTTTGATGGGAATGCGGACCTGTTAGGGCATGCGTTAAAATCCATCGACGATTGCAGGGATTTTGATCAAGCCATTAATTTAGTCAATGAGCGCTATGTTTCAGAATTGGACTGGGATCTACAGTCAGATGCAGTCCAGGAATTCACTCACCTGGTATACAGGAAATTTGCTTAATAGGGTCTTCTAAATTGAGTGTGAAAAGCTAGTCAACACGGAATTTGGCTAGCTTTTTTTTTGGGTTCAAAATGCCTTTAGGGGGGCTAGTTAAACCGACCCAACTGAAGGGCTCGAGAAGAATCCAACTTGATAAATACGAAAAGTAAAATCGTAAATGACCAAAGCGATGATCCCCCGTAGCTGAAAAATGGAAGCGGAATACCAACGACTGGGAAAAGCCCAACGGTCATGGCTATATTAATCATAAAGTGAAAGAGCAAAATGGAAACCACGCAGTACCCATAAACTCGGGAAAAGCGATTTTTTTGGCGCTCTGCCATCAAGACCAAGCGAACCAGCAAAGTGACAAATAGGGAAATCACGACTAAACTCCCTGTCCATCCAAATTCTTCGCCAAGGGTACAGAAAATGAAATCGGTGTGCTGCTCAGGCACAAAGTCAAATTTGGTTTGGGTTCCCTCCAGGTATCCTTTTCCAAATAGTCCTCCTGAGCCGATCGCGATTTTGGATTGGGTGACATTCCAACCTACACCCAGTGGATCCAAATTGGGATTGAATAAAACCATGATTCGGTTTTGCTGATGTTCGGGTAATTTGGACACGACATAATCAATACTGTAGCTGTATGCGATCAATCCAAGCCCAATTAGCGAAAAGGCAAGCACCTTTTGCCAAGACCTTTTTCCCAATAAAATTAAAAACAATACCATCACACCGATACCGATGGCTAGATAAAGATTATTTTCAATGCCCAAGGATAGCAGCGTCAAGGCAATAAACCCAAAGCCCAGTAAGTAATATTTCTGTGGGAAACCCTCTCGATAAAACATTAAAAGCATGGCAAAATAAACCATTGCCGTACCTGTATCGGGCTGGAGGAGAATAAAGACGACTGGTAGGAGCAAGACACCAAAAGCAGTTAGCTGATGGTTTCGTTTTGTTAGGTCAAACGTAGGCCTCTCCATAATTTTCGCCAAAGCCAAAGCAGTGGCAAACTTGGCAAATTCACCAGGTTGAATTTGAATGGGACCGATTTCAAACCAAGCTCGTTGCCCATTAACTACCTTTCCAAAAATGGGGGTGATTAAAAGTAAGCACATAAATGCAATAAAAATGTAGAGGGAAAGATTTTCAAAAAACCGATAATCCGCCACCATGATCAATATGATTAAAACCACAGCAGCTCCGATTCGAACGAGCTGTTTGCCTGAATTGATGGACATATCAAACATACTTTGTGGAGCCTGACTGTCGTAAACAGCTGCATAAATATTAAACCAGCCAAAGATCACCAAAGCAAAATAAATGGTGACTACTACCCAGTCTACTCGATTGATATGTAAATCAGAATCCCTCATTTAATCTTTAAAATCTCCAGCTAACACATATTCCTCCAAAGCAGGCCGGGTAATCATTCCCCGCAGGTATTTTTCGATCATCAAGGAAGCCGTACTGGCGGCTGCCCGGCCGCCCCATCCGGCATTTTCCACATAAACTGCTATCGCAATTTTTGGATCATCTTTGGGAGCGAATGCCACAAAAACCGAGTGATCCTCTCCATGAGGGTTTTGTGCGGTTCCTGTTTTGCCGGCAATGACGATGTCTTGGATGATGGCTCTGTTGGCCGTTCCATACAAGGCTTCGGCCATAGCATCCTGAACCATGTCAAAATGATGCGCATCCACACCGACTTCATTTTTGATTCGGTATTTTTCAGGGATTTGGGTTTGATCTCCATTGATCGCTTTGATCAAGTGGGGGGAATAATAATACCCTTTATTAGCAAAAATGGCAGCTAAATTGGCCATCTGAAGGGGAGTAACCTGGAGCTCACCCTGACCTATGGATAGGGAGTAGATGGTTGAATATTTCCATCGGCCTTCCCCATAAAACTTGTCATAAAGTTTGCTCGACGGCACATCTCCTCCTAACTCCCCGGAAATATCTATTCCCAAAGAAGTCCCCAATCCAAATTTCATCACTTTTTCTCGCCAGTCATTTAGCCCGATTTCAGTATCCTTATAAGTATTCGAAGAAACTTCTCGGTTGATCATTTTTCGAAATGCCTGATGATAATAGGGGTTGCAGGAATTTCGGATTGCTCCAAATAAATTCACCGGGGAGGGGTGATTATGGCAAGCCACTAAGGATCGGTTACAAGCAAAGGTGGTTTCAGGAGTTAGAATGCCCTCTTGCAGACCGATGAGACTCTGAACGATTTTAAAAATCGACCCAGGTGGATATTTAGCCATGATGGGCCGATTGAACAAAGGTTTGGTTTCCATTTTGTTCAAGGCAGTATAGGTCTTTCCAAAATCCGCCCCAGTAAGCTGATTCGGATCATAAAAAGGGGCAGAGATCATCGAGAGGATTTCCCCGGTTTTGGGTTCGATCGCGACAACAGATCCAGTTTTGCCAGCCATCAGCTGCTCACCATAGCGCTGCAGCTCCATATCGATGGTCGAAGTAAGATTTATCCCTGCTACCGAGGCAGTATCGTATTCCCCGTCCTTGAAGGGGCCTTTATCTACTCCTCGGACGTTGACCATTTTATATTTTACCCCTTTTTTACCCCTTAATTGCTTTTCATAATACCGCTCCATCCCACTTAATCCTACATAATCCCCTTGACTGTAGTAGTTTGCTGAGTCAAGTTCAAGTTGCCGGGCATTGATCTCACCAATATACCCGAGAGCATGGGAGGCGACCGGTTGGGGATACGATCTGACCGACCGGGTCATGACAAAGAGTCCCGGATAGTCGATTAGGTAATCCTGAATCCGGGCAAAGTCGGTAGTTGAAATTTGTTTGATGAGGGGAGATGGCTTGACCCAAGAATATTTTTTTGCTGCATTGTAAGCTTCAATAAGTGCTTCTTTACTGATGTCAAAAAGCTCCAAAAACCGCGTGGTATCTCCTACTTCAAATTCCTGAGGGACCAGCATCAGGTCAAAGATCGGATTATTGTAAACCAAAAGTTTACCGTTTCGGTCGTAAATCAACCCGCGATAGGGATGGTCTACTACGCGTTGTACCGCATTCCGTTCGGCTCTTTTCATGAAACTATCGTCCACTACCTGAATGCTGAATAGTTTTATCAAAAGAATCAGCCCAATCGTAAAAATGAAAATGATGATGACTACCGGTCGTTGATCGTTCATTAAATTCTTCTCCTTCTTTTAAAGAACAGTACTTGGACGAGTATAGCCAAAAGCATGCTGAAAATGGTCGAAAAAAGACTTTTATTCAACACGCCCAGCAAACCGCCTGTTCCCCATTGATCAATACTGAAAAATAAAAAGGAATAGATAAAAAATAAAGGAAATGAATAACTGATGTACCAGCTCAAGCCCATCTCGTGTAAGTCAGGTCGACTGGTCTCATCGTACCCTCCCGTGGGACTAATGGCTTTTAGCCAGTAGGGACGAATGAAAGCTACCAGAGTAGCTGAGGCGGCGTGCATTCCGATGGTCTGGTAGAAAATATCAATGAGCAATCCAACCCAAAAAGCGACGAATAAAAGATTCATTCTATTGACGGAGATGGAAAAATCAAGAATGAACATGAGGTATAAAAAACCCATAGCCACGCCAAAAACGGCTAGGTTTTTTAAGAATAAAACCTGCACAATCAGTAGGATGATTCCTGTGAAAATAAATGTAATCAGGGATCTAATATTCATTGATTAGCTCTGCTTCTTGATAAAGGGAATCTAGCTCGGGTAATTGATTGTTTTCAACCAAATACACATAGTTGATTTTGCTGAAATCGGTACTCAGTTCCACGGTAATGTCGAGGTAATTTTGATCCGATCCTTGTTCTACTTTTTTAATTACTCCTACCCAAATGCCTTCGGGGAAAATCGCATTGTACCCTGAGGTGACCACGGTATCACCGGGCTGGGTTTTGACATGTCTTGGAACATACAGCATTTTTGCCTCCTGGGTAGTTTTTCCGTCCCAATTGATCGATCCATAGACCTCAGTGGATTTGATTTTTGAGGATACCAAAAGTCCAGTATTCAACACGGAAATAGCAACGGAGTAATTTTTTGAAACAGACTTTATTCTTCCCACTATTCCAGAGTGATTAAAGACCCCCATCCCTACTTTTACCCCATCAACTTCACCTTTGTCCAAGGTTAAATGATTTTGGGCAAATCGCAGGGTCTGTGAAATTACTCTTGCGCTGCTAAATTCATGGGCTGCCACAAAGCTACTATCCAAGGGCGGGTAGGCCATGCTATCGGTGCTTAACTGAATCTTTTCCAACCGTGAAAGCAATTCAGCATTCTGCTTTAAAAGTTCTTCATTGGCACCTGCCAAATCCAGAAATTGGGTGATGTCGGATTGGGTTTTAAGTACCGAACCGAATACCGCATTTGAGGAGTTAAAGAAGGCCGCTCCCTGAGGGGAGTTATTGGATACAATTAACCAGAATGCAACCAGTTCCAGCAATAGAAATAAAAGAAATGCCCGTAGGCTATAAAGGAATTGGAGGATGCGTAGCATTCAGGGTTTAGGTCATCAATACTGTTCTAAAATTATGTATGTTTTTCAGAGCCGTTCCAGTTCCCCTCACCACAGCTCTCAGTGGATCTTCGGCGATGTGAATCGGAAGCTTGGTCTTTTGGTGAAGACGCTTATCGAGTCCTTTTAGCAAGGCTCCTCCACCGGTGAGGTGGATGCCATTGTCGTAGATATCCGCCGAAAGCTCAGGCGGGGCAATTTCCAGCGCTTTGAGTACGGCTTCTTCAATTTTAGAAACCGATTTGTCTAAGGCAAAAGCGATTTCGGAATACGAAACCTTGATGACTTTGGGAATCCCAGTCATTAAGTCCCTCCCTCTGATTTCATAATCCTCCGGAGCATCATCCAATTCAGTCAAGGCCGAACCAATTGCAATTTTGACTTTTTCGGCAGATCGCTCACCAATGAGCAGGTTATGCTGTCTTCTCATGTAGTCAAGAATATCTTTGGTAAACGTATCTCCAGCTACCCGGATGGATTGGTCTGCTACGATTCCTGAAAGGGCAATCAAAGCAATCTCGGTGGTACCTCCCCCGATATCCACGATCATGGAACCCATGGGTTTTTCAATATCAATTCCGATACCGATCGCTGCGGCGATGGGTTCAAAAATCATGTAGACTTCTTTGGCTCCCGCATGCTCCGCTGAATCCCGCACTGCTCTTTTTTCCACTTCCGTAATCCCGGAAGGAATACAAATTACCATTCGGTGGGACTGGGGAAACATGCCCTTTTTTTGTCCAGGGATCATTTTGATCAAACCACGAATCATCTGCTCGGCAGCATAAAAGTCGGCGATAACCCCATCTTTCAGCGGCCGTATTGTTTTTATATTTTCGTGTGTTTTCTCATGCATATTCATCGCTTCCCTACCCACCGCGAGTACGCGGTTGTTGGTTTTGTCGATCGCGATGATCGAAGGCTCGTCCACCACAATTTTATCCTTATGGATAATCAAGGTGTTGGCAGTTCCTAGGTCGATGGCTATATCGCTGGAGAAAAAATCAAATAATCCCATGTTTTGATGATTGGCTTTTGTAATTGAGGTTAGCTGTTCGATAAAGAGTCCGCAAGGTACACCTTATTAAACGGGGGTCGGCAAAATTATTATCTTCGTGGCAGAATTCGGAGAGAAAGTAGATATTTTTTCCGATCAATCCGAAAGAAAATTGATCCGAGATGCCAAAATATTTTTTTAGCATTCAAGCAGTTTGGGTCCACAGGAGGCTATATTTGATAGAAGATTGAATTTCAGTACAAATTGTTTTTCGATTAAAAATATTTTACCTTTGTACCGTATTCGAAGTTTCTAGAGGGGACACCAAGTCCCCTCTTTCATTATGCATACTATGTCTGAATTGCGCGAGGTTCTTGAAGAAATGGTGTCAGGTCATCTTCCTGACCAAAGCCATTTTGTGGTAGAAGTGAAAATCTCCCTCAAAGGAGATCAAACGCTTCTGAGCATTCTCCTTGATGCGGATCAGGGAGTGACCATTGATACCTGTGCCAGAATAAGTAGGGCAGTTTCTAATGAAATTGAGGAAAAAAACCTAATTGAAAGTGCCTATCGTATCGAAGTCTCCTCTCCGGGAGTGGATTACCCGCTTTCCAGCGAAAGACAATACATCAAAAATATAGGTAGAGAGCTCAAGGTTTTGCTCCAAAATGGCCTAGAGATAAAAGGCAAACTCCTCGCCGTAGCAGAAGGGAAAATCACGCTGCTGGTCAAGAAAAAAGAGAAGGGGAAAAAAGCCACCGAAGAAGAAACTTCCCATGCGCTTGAGGATATAAAAAAATCAATTGTTCAAGTATCTTTTAAATAAATCAAATGGATGCCAAAGTCTTAATAGAGTCCTTCGCTGAATTTGCGAGATCTAAAAATGTGGATCGCCCAACCATGATCCGTATTCTGGAAGATGTTTTCCGAGCGATGATTCGCAAGAAGTTTGAAACAGACGAAAACTTCGACGTTACGATCAATGCTGACAAAGGCGATTTGGAAATTTTCCGGATTCGGGAAATCGTGGATGATAACTCCGAAGATATTTGGGATTTTGACAAAATAAGTCTCACTGATGCCCGTAAAATCGAGCCGGATTTTGAGATTGGAGAAGAAGTCTATGAAAAGATAGAACTAGAGGATTTTGGAAGACGGGCCGTTCAAATGGCACGTCAGACCTTGATTCAGCGGATCAAGGATCTTGAAAAGGACATTCTTTTCAATAAATATGAAGAGCAGGTAGGCGAAATTGTCTCCGCAGAGGTATATCAAATTTTGGGAAGAGAAATTCTACTGATTGATGGAGAAGGTAATGAATTGATCTTGCCCAAAGGGGAGCAAATACCTAAGGATAGATTTAGAAAGGGAGATACGGTGAAAGCCATCGTCCACAAAGTGGATATGATGAACGGAACACCCAAAATCATTCTATCCCGTACCAGTCCAGTTTTCCTGGAGCGCTTATTTGAAAACGAAGTGCCTGAGGTATATGATGGCTTGATTACCATCGTGAAGATTGTCCGTGAGCCTGGCGAGCGTGCCAAGGTAGCTGTCGAATCTTACGATGACCGGATTGATCCGGTGGGTGCTTGCGTAGGAATGAAAGGATCTCGAATCCACGCGGTGGTTAGAGAATTGCAAAATGAAAATATCGATGTGATTAATTTCACGGAGAATCTCGACCTCTATGTTTCCCGTGCACTCAGCCCGGCAAAGGTATCCTCCATCGCAGTCAATGAGGATACCAAGCGGATTTCAGTTTATTTGAAACCCGACCAGGTATCACTGGCCATCGGAAAGGGAGGTTTTAATATTAAATTGGCAAGCCGATTGGTTGGCTATGAGATTGATGTTTTCAGAGAATTGAACGAATACGAAGAGGAAGATGTGGATTTGGCGGAATTTGCTGATGAAATTGAAGCTTGGATTATTGAAGAATTGAAAAAAACAGGTTTGGATACCGCAAAAAGTGTTTTAGCACTTACCCGAGAGGATTTGCTGAGAAGAACCGAGCTTGAGGAGGGGACCATCGATGAGATTTTCCGAATCCTCAGACAAGAATTTGAACAGTAAGGGCTAAAAAGCCCTTAAAAATACCCAATTTTACATTAAGATTTCGAAAGAGGTTTTTGCTTATGTCAGAAGAAAAAATGATGCGATTAGGCGCTTTGGCCAGAAAACTCAACGTGGGAACGGCAACCATTGTGGAGAGTTTGGCTAAAAAGGGCTTTGAAGTGCAGGATAATCCCAATTCCAAAATCAACATGGAGCAGGTAGAAATGTTGAATAAGGAATTCAAATCCTCTGCACTTGAAAAGGAAGAGGCATCCCATTTATCCATTGGGAAGCGTCATGAGACGGTAACCCTAGAATCGGAACCCAAGCCGGAAAAAGCTCCTGAGCCCGAGCCTGCTCCTGCTCCTGCACCTACTCCTCAACCTAAGGAGGAACCCAAACCTGCTCCCCCTCCAGTGGAGGAGAAAAAAGAGGAGGTCAAGCCCACTCCCCCTCCTGCTCCGGCGGAAGTGGCTGAGAAAGTTGTGCCCGAAGCTCCCAAATTGGAAGGAATCAAAGTATTGGGAAAAATCGATCTCAACAAAAAACCTACTCCTCCTGCTCCCAAGCCTGCTGCGCCTGTGAAGGCCCAAGAACAAAAGCCATCGCAAAAACCTGCCGAACAACGAACACCTCAACCTTACAAAAGGCCTGAGCAAGCTGCACAAAAACCTCAGAAACCACAGCAGCAACCCCAAAAGCCGGCTCAAGGTCCTGTAAAACCTGCCGAGCAAAAGAAACCGGAAATCGAGAAGAGTACCACACAGGAATCTCAGTTGATTTCTGCCAAAGCAGATTCGCTCAAGGGACTTACTGTCCTTGGAAAAATCGAATTGCCAGTTGATAAAAGCAAGAAAAAAGGCGGGCCTGTTGCCTCTTCTGATGAGCGAAACCGGGACAAAAAACGTCCACGTAAGCGTATTGACAAAGGCGGTGGAGGTCCTGCAAACCGCAACCAAGGACAGCGAGGCGGTGGGCAACGTGGTCCTCAAAAGGCAAATCCAGCCAACAGGACTCAAAAAGCAGAGCCTACGCAAAAAGAAATTCAGGATCAGATTAAGCAGACACTTGCCCGACTTCAGGGAAATAAGCCCGGCGGAGGCAAGGGAAAAAGCCGTAGAGATAAAAAAGCCGACAGAGAGCGTGAAACAGATACGCCTACCGAGGATAACAGCAAAGTATTGAAAGTGACAGAATTTATTTCTGCCAATGATCTTGCGGCTTTACTTGACGTTTCTGTCAACCAGATTATTTCAACCTGCATGTCTTTGGGCATGTTTGTATCGATTAATCAGCGATTAGACGCAGAGGCGATTACCATAATAGCCGATGAATTTGGCTACGATGTTGAGTTCACCAAATCTATTGAAGACGAAATCGCCGAAGTAGAAACCGATGAGGCGGAGGATTTGGAAGAAAGAGCTCCAATCGTCACCATTATGGGTCACGTCGATCATGGAAAAACCTCTTTGTTGGATTATATCCGGATGTCAAAAGTCACCGAAGATGAAGCAGGTGGAATCACCCAGCACATCGGAGCCTATGATGTGATGACTCAGACGGGGCATAAAATTGCCTTTTTGGATACTCCAGGTCACGAAGCCTTTACGGCCATGCGTGCACGTGGTGCCAAAATCACTGATGTCGCCATTATTGTTATTGCCGCAGACGATAATATCATGCCCCAGACCAAAGAAGCGATTAATCACGCTCAAGTGGCCGGGGTGCCGATGATTTTTGCCATCAATAAGGTGGATAAACCCAATGCAAATCCACATAAAATAAAAGAGGAACTGGCCAATATGAATTTGCTGGTTGAAGAGTGGGGAGGTAAATACCAATCCCAGGATATTTCAGCCAAGACAGGCCAGGGGGTAGAGGAATTGCTTGAAAAAGTACTCCTCGAATCAGAAATTCTTGAGCTCAAAGCCAATCCGGATAAAAATGCTGTGGGTACGGTCATTGAAGCCTCACTGGATAAAGGAAGAGGATATGTGACTACCATCATGGTTCAGGCAGGAACGCTTCGAATTGGAGATATTATACTGGCCGGTCAGCATCATGGCAGAGTAAAGGCTATGTTTGATCACAAAGGTAAAAAAGTCAAAGAAGCTGGCCCATCGACTCCAGTGCAGGTGTTGGGACTAAGTGGTGCTCCTCAAGCTGGAGATACCTTCAAGGTTTACGACTCTGAGCGAGAAGCCCGGGAAATTGCCAATTCCAGAGAACAGATTCAGCGTGAGCAAAGTCTCCGTACCAAAAAGCACATCACTCTGGATGAGATCGGCAGACGCTTGGCAATCGGTAGCTTCAAGGAGTTGAACATCATTATCAAAGGGGACGTGGATGGATCGGTAGAAGCACTGTCAGATTCCTTACTCAAACTTTCCAAAGATGAGGTGAAAGTAAATATCATTCATAAAGGAGTAGGTCAGATTTCAGAATCCGATGTGCTTTTGGCCTCAGCTTCGGATGCGATCATCATCGGGTTCCAAGTAAGACCTTCTTCCAATGCCAAAAAAGTGGCCGAGCAAGAAGAAATTGAAATCCGTCATTATTCGATCATCTACGATGCGATTAATCAAATCAAGGATGCGATCGAAGGGATGCTTGAGCCTGAATTTGAGGAAGTCATCACTGGAAATATTCAGGTTCGCGAAGTCTTCAAAATTTCCAAAGTGGGAACAGTCGCAGGTTCGTATGTGACCGACGGATTTATCACACGTAAAAATAAAATCCGTGTCATCCGAGATGGTATCGTAATTCACGATGGAGAAATCGATCAGTTGAAACGATTCAAGGATGATGTCGCTGAAGTTAAAGCCGGATACGAATGTGGTATTTCGATTAAAAACTTCAATAATATCCAGGTAGACGATACCATTGAAGGATATGAAATGAAGGAGATCAAACGGAAAAAGTAAAGATTTAAATAAATTTTGAGAAAAAGGAACGGCAGAAGTCGTTCCTTTTTTAGTTTTGAGGAATGCTGGATGCCCTTTCTCTCATTTTCTTGATCCTTGCTTGGCTCAGCTTTTTGCTGCTATTGACCGGCTTGATTCGACCAGTAGTGGTTTTATGGTTTTTGGATCGAATGAATCGGTTGAAAGTGATCAAAATTTATGGCTTGTTACTTTTGATTTTTATAGGAATTTATTTTATCATTGAGTTAGTTTTCGATACTTAATTCTAAGACCTTAGGGTTTTATCCAGAAAATTTTCCTATTTTGAAAAAGGCTTTACCCATAGTGCTCCTTCTTTGCTTTATGAGCTATCATTTTGGGTATTATCTTTTTTATTTTTCCCAGAATTATCAATTGGAGACCCACTGGCAGGATCAGATTTTCTCTCAGGAGCCAACCGGATTGGAGGAGCGATTGATGGAGATTCCGTTGAGCGCTCCCTATATGGCTGATCAGGAGGATTTTCAATTAACCAATACCCGGTTTGAAAAGAATGGGAAATACTATAGGGCCATCAAGCAGCGATACCAAAGTGATACGCTACAGATCGTCTATGTACCCGATACGGCACGCCAAACCTTGGAGTCTACCGTGATGAAGTGGGTTTCTGCCTTGGCCGAACGTGAATTTCCCGGTGATACTCAAAGCCCCAACTCCTTAAAAATATTTGTAAAAGACTACTTGGAGTTAGAATTTTTGGATTTTCAGCCCATCAGCCAAGCTTTGGAATTAACACATCAAGGGTTTATTTTTTTAGCTTACAAGAGTCCTTTTTTTCAATTAGACTCTCCGCCTCCGCAGCTTAGCTAAGCTTTTCTGGGGTCAATTTCCCTGTTTCAGCTTTGGTTTGAATCAGAAAGGAGCTGCTGTTCCTACCCAAAATAGGTGGGTTCGTTTTTGACCTCTGGTATTTTCTCTCCTCTCTTTCGGATGGATTCCACCACTATCGGCATGGGGTAAGTCCTTTTCCAAGAATTGGAAAAGGTAAACCCGTCATGCTCTTTAGTTGGAATTGCATGAAGGAGAGCGAAATTTTCTCAAAACTTATACGCTAATTCAAGATGAAAAAAATACTACTAATTTTAATTCTAGGGACGGGATTATTCCTGACCCCTAATTTCTCCTTTGGTCAAGGCTGCGTGGCTATCCGGCAATTTTCCGGTGTTGGCAATGCAGTCGGGCAAGGCAATTTCCAAACGGCAGGTGACTGGAACCTAAGCCTAAATTATCGCTATTTTAGAAGTTTTCGACACTTTCGAGGAACCCATGAGGAACCCAGCCGAATCGAAAACAACACCGAAGTGATCAACTGGTCCCATGGGGTGGACTTGAATGTCAGTTATGCATTTACAAATCGATTCTATGGGTTGATTTCCTTGCCTTTTGCTTACAATGAACGATCCTCTCTGTATGAACACGGACGGGATTCCAGACACAAGACCTATTCCCAGGGATTAGCAGACCTGCGTATCGGTGCAGGATATTGGCTTTTTTCAGATAAGCCGGAACGAAAAGGAAATATGGCTCTCGGACTGGGGCTGAAGTTGCCGACCGGTGATTATGCAGCCAAAAGCACCTTCTTTAATGTGGGCCCAAATGGCAGTTCAGAAATTCGAACTGTGGATCAATCCATTCAACTGGGTGATGGAGGTCTGGGTTGGATGGTGGATACCCAAGGAATCTGGGAATTGAAGCAAGGTCTTTATGCCTATTACAGTGGGTTTTACCTATTCAATCCAAGAAATACCAATGGTACTCCTACCAATCGAAGCCGACCCAGTGAAGCGATTATGAGCGTTCCAGATCAGTTTGCGCTAAGGGCCGGTTTTTTTTATGGGATCAAACCCGTGCATGGATTGGGGTTTATCCTAGGAGGTCGGGCTGAAGGAGTGCCCGTTCGAGATCTTTTGGGCGAAAGCGAAGGGTTTCGACGTCCGGGCTATGTGATTTCTGTAGAGCCCGGAATTAGCTATATGTTGGGAAATGTCACCGCAACAGTCAATGTCCCGATTGCTTTGGTGAGAAACCGGACTCAAAGTCTGACTGATATCGCCGATAGTACCCCAACGGATGTGGTTCACGGAGACGCAGCTTTTGCGGATTATTTGGTCAATTTTTCTTTGGCCTGGAGAATACCCAGAAAAGCGCCTGAGATTTTTAATACACTCAAATGAAAAGGGTTAAACTTAGCACTATGAAAATGAAACTAGAAAATAAAATCTGGATTTCGATCTCATTCCTACTCTGTCTGCATCTCATTTCTCAGAGTGCATTTGGACAGACACCGTTGGATGAATTAATGATGCCAAAACAGGATGTGTGTATTTTAGTCAACTATGAATTTGGAAAATTCGATCAGTATTGGGAAGGAGAGGTGCTGAGGAAAAATGGTACCATTGCTACGGTGCAGCGTAGGACAGCCATGGTCATGGCTGCTTATGGGATTACCGATCAGCTGGACTTCTACTTAGGATTGCCGTATGTCCAGACCAATTCAACGATTCCCAATGGAGGCAAGTTTGCCGGAACATCTGGATTACAGGATCTTTCAACCGGGCTCAAATACCAAATTTTGGATAAACGAACTGAAAAACGTCAGGTAAGCCTACTAGCATCTGCGATGCTTTCGGTACCGGTTTCGAATTATTTATCCGATTATCAGCCCTATAGTTTGGGCTTGAAAACCCCACAGTTGGCTTGGCGACTACTGGGACATTACCAATTAGCCCGAGGATTTTATGCTCGGGCAGTAGCTGGCTATTCATGGAAAGGATATACCAAGGCTGAGCGAGAATATTATTATAACAATGGGAGTTACTTCACGCCTTGGATGGATGTGCCCAATTCGATCAATTTTGATTTATCTCTTGGAAAATGGTTCTGGCAGAATTCTTTGCGAGTAGAAGCTACACTTTCCACCCAAAGTTCAACTTCAGGTGATGATATCCGGGCATACAATGCACCACAACCAACCAATAAGGTAGATTTTACCCGATTGGGTGGATTTGCACACTATTATTTCCAAAACCTCAAAGGATTGGGAGTTTTGGGTTATTGGAATCAAGTGGTGGACGGCAGGAATATGCCTGAGATGTCCTCATGGGGGATGGGAGTCACCTACCAATTCGGAATAAAAAACTAAAAGCATGAAATGCCCATGAGAATAAATCTCACACAGTGGAATAATTATCCAGGGCATTCCATCTGACTGCTAAAAGACAATTATAAACACATGAAAAAATTACTAATATTACTCCTACTAGCAGGGATTTTTTATTCTTGCATTAGAGACCTTCCTACCGAGCTGCAATTTGAAAGCTATGCTTTTTCGTCACTGGATGAACATGGAGGAACTTGGAAACCGGTTTTGGTTCAAAGCGGGTCCACGATTGAAATTCCAACTCCTTCGCCGGTAGGCTCTGGAGAATACCAAGTGGAGCTGGAAGAGCTCAAGCAGTTACTTGCCCAGGCAAGTCAGCAGGAAAGAGCCTCAGTTCAGCGGTGGACCAATAATCCTGTAGTCAGGTGGAATGAAATTGCTTTGGAGTTGATTGCCAAGTATAATTTGATTCCGGGTCCCAATGCGGACGGAACCTACACCCTTCCCAATCCGGCAAACCCAGCAGGACCACCTGCCTTTCCATTTGCCCACCCGCCTTACGCGAGTAGGGCACTGGCTTACCTATCGGTGGCTCAATTTGATGGATTAATTACTGCATGGCATTACAAATTCACTTTCGATAGAGCCGCTCCTTACCAAGTTGATTCTTCCATTTCCCATGAATGGGTGTCCCATCCCATTCCTTCCTATCCTTCAGATGGGGCGGTGGTAGCGGCCGCATCTGTTGCTGTTTTGAAAGCAATGTTTCCCTTGGAGGCGGATTACCTTGAAAATCTTGAGAAAGATCATCTTCAAGCCTTAATGCTTTCTGGCAGCCATGTGGAAAGTGATCTGGATGCAGGGGTGATTATTGGGAAAGAAATTGCCGCTATAGCGCTACAGCGAGCAGGCAGTGATGGAATGAAAAATGCCCAAGCACCCAAGTCTGTCTCGGACTCCCTAGCCAATGCGGCATTTGAACGATTTGGATGGAAATGGGAAAACTTGGAGGTGCCTCAGCGTCCAGTTGGATTGACCCCTTTATTTGGACAGGTGACTATGTGGAATGTTCCCAACGTGGAGGTAACTCGACCCCCTGTTCCTCCTGCTCCAGGTTCTCCAGAATATTTGGAGGATGTGAGATTGCTTAAGGAATACGAGGCAAACCGAACCGTAGAACGTAGGCGAATTGCCAATTTTTGGCAGGATGGATTAGGGACCTATACCCCTCCCGGGCATTGGAATGAATTTGCTAACCGCTTTATTGTCAAGTATAGATTAAATACCCTGAAATCTGCCCGTACCCTAGCCTATCTTAACATGGCGATTATGGATGCAGGGATAAGTTGCTGGGATGCGAAATATTACTATTATTACCCACGTCCCATTCAAATGATCGATGGATTTGAAACCATCGCCGGCACACCTAATTTTCCGGCTTATACTTCAGGCCATTCTGCATTTTCAGCAGCTGGAGCAGAAGTCTTGGCTTATCTATTTCCTCAGGAGGCCAATCAGGTAAGAGGATGGGCGAAAGAAGCCGCGCAATCTAGAGTTTATGGAGGGATTCACTGGACCTTCGATGCGGATGTTGGAACTACTCAAGGAATCCAAGTGGCCCAGTATACCATTGATCAGGCAAAAAGTGATGGTGCTGACTGAAACGTATAGAAATCAAAGTGCCTTTGCGGGCTCTTTGATTTCTTTTTTGATGCTTTGGGTAGCCAATACTAGCAAGGCGATCGCCAAGCTAAATAATAAAGTAGCAATAATGGAAAGCACGTAGACTTGATTCTGAAAATTTTTCCAAGCAAAAAGCCCCAAAGAAGCTAAGGTAACCGTGAACATAAAAAACATGGGAATGGTGACAAAAAGCGCATTTTCTTTCTTTCGAATCATCCAAACGGCGATGGTTAACAAGGCAAGCGCTGCCAAAAGTTGATTGGCAGAACCAAAGATCGGCCAAAGCGTGGTGAATTCTCCGGAGGCAAGTAATAAGACCGAAAAGATCACCACCAAAGCGGTGGAGATATAGCGGTTTTTTGAAAGGAATTGCGCCGAAGGATGAGGCATGTCCTCAAAATATTCCTGAACCGTAAATCGCGCCAATCTCGTGCAGGTATCCAAGGTGGTCAGTGCAAAGGCTGAAACGGTAAGGGCTACAAATCCAACGGCAAATTGCTCAGAAATCCCCAAGCTGGCGATCATTCCCCCAAGTCCGGTTGAAAAAAGCGCTACCGGGCCTTCCACTCCCAACCGCTCCATGTATTCCCCTTTTGTCAACACAACCACAGCTCCTACCGAGATAATAGCCAAAAATGACTCGATCAGCATTCCACCAAAGCCTACCATTTTGGCATCGGATTCTTTGTCTAGTTGTTTGGAAGTGGTTCCTGAAGCAACAAGCGAATGAAATCCACTGATGGCTCCGCAGGCAATGGTGACGAAGAGAACAGGGAAGATATAGCCCAAGTTTTCCGAAGAAAGGCTCACCTCATTGCTCATCTTGATTTCTGGATTGGCGACAAAAACCCCTGCAATGGCGGCGATCATCATTCCATAAAGCAAAAAGCTATTCAAATAATCCCGGGGCTGCAAGAGCATACTTACTGGAGTAACCGAAGCCACAAATGCATAGCCCAAAAGCAGTAAAATCCAGAGTCGATAGTCAAGTGCAAAAGGAATTTGCATGCCCAAGTAAACAAAATAATACATCAACATGACCCCGATGACGCTGATCAGAAAGAAAGCGGTTTTTCGGTTTCCAAGGAACCGGTTTGCTAGTCCAAAGGCCAGGGCAAGAAGAATAAAAAGAATAGATGCGGAAGCTACTCCTGGATTACTCACAAAGGTCTTAGCAATGATATCCGCAAAGACCCCAATGACCAAGATCAGGGTAGAAAAGCTGAAAATAATAAATAATTGTTTTCCCCGAAGTCCAATTTGATTTCTGATAATCACTCCAATGGATTTGCCCTCCGTGCGCAGAGAGGCTGCCATGCTTCCCAAATCATGCACTGCTCCAAAAAATATTCCCCCAACCAGTATCCAAATCACCGCTGGAATCCATCCAAAAGTTACTGCGATAATCGGACCGACGATCGGTCCTGCTCCGGCGATGGATGCAAAATGATGACCCAAAACGACGATGGGTTTGCTGGGTTCATAATCTACTCCATCCCTCAGGGTATGAGAGGGAGCTTGATTTTTGTCCGAAAGTCCAAATTTTTTGTAAACAAATGAACCGTAAAACTTGTAAGCCAGAAATAACAATCCAGCCGATAATACCAGTAAGAGAGGAAGATTCATTTCTTTGGGCTTAGTTATGATGGGTTTTGAAAAGGTTAATTTTCTTTCTATTTCAAAATTAGAAGAAATATGCGAGCAGAGAAATTGAATTTTAGGGCAATGGATAGTGCCCGCTTTCTGGCTTCATTCCAGTCACATCTCCCGCTTTCATTTTATTTAATGGAATTATGGTCTAAATTTGTACTCTTTGACTCGTCAAAAAAATCTAAAAACTCAATATGGCTTGGTTTAAACGAACTGATAAAGGGATCAAAACCTCAACCGCAGAGAAGAAAGATGCGCCGGATGGTTTGTGGTTCAAAACTCCGAATGGAAATATCATCCATACCCGAGAACTGAAAAATAATGCCTTTGTGTGTCCTGATGATGACTTTCACGTCAAAATTGGTTCCAAGGAGTATTTCGAAATTCTTTTTGACAATAATAAATTCACGGAGCTGGACAAAGACATGAAATCCGGTGATCCACTAAAATTTTCAGATACCAAACCCTATACTTCCCGGATTTCGGCCACCATCGAAAAAACCGAGCTCAATGACGCAGTGCGGACTGCCCATGGCAAAATGAATGGCTTGTCCTTAGTGGTAGCTTGCATGGACTTCAATTTTATTGGGGGATCCATGGGATCAGTAGTGGGAGAAAAAATCGCTCGAGCGATCGATTATTCCCTGAAACATAAAATTCCTTTTTTGATGATTTCCAAGTCTGGGGGAGCCCGGATGATGGAGGCAGGATTTTCGCTTATGCAAATGGCCAAGACTTCCGCCAAGCTGGCACTTCTAGACCAAGCAGCTATACCTTACATTTCCCTGCTCACCGATCCTACTACTGGGGGAGTAACTGCATCCTATGCGATGTTGGGGGATTTTAACATCGCTGAGCCCGAAGCGTTGATTGGTTTTGCCGGTCCTCGGGTGATTAGAGAGACCATTGGCAAGGATTTACCGAAAGGATTCCAAAGTTCAGAATTTGTTTTGGAACACGGATTTCTGGATTTCATCATCGATCGGAGGCAGTTGAAAAACAGGTTGACCACTTTGTTAAACCTCTTGAACAATTAATCAGTTATCCTATAAAAATCTAAGGTTTAAATTGGGCAAAATTGAGCAAAATTGAGCCTGGTTTTGGCCGCATTTGTTGATTAATAAATATATTTGTGTTCCCAATTGTGGGATTCAATCCATACGAAAAGTAAAACCAAAATTTCATGGGTTCTGTAATTATTACATCCATCGTAGCATTTACGCTGATTATTTTGCTACTGGTATTTATCCTCCTTTTTGCCCAGTCCAAATTGGTCAATTCTGGAGATGTTAAAATTGTCATCAATGGGGATGACAGCAAGCCAATTGTCACCTCTGCTGGTGTGAGCTTGTTGTCCACGTTGGGCAATCAGAAAATTTTTCTTCCATCTGCCTGTGGTGGAGGCGGTACGTGTGCCATGTGCAAGTGCGTGGTCGAAGAAGGAGGAGGGGAGGTTCTTCCCACTGAAGTAGGGCATCTCAGCCGAGCTGAGCAGCAAGGAAACGTTCGTCTTGCCTGTCAGGTAAAGGTGAAGCAGGATATGAAAATTCGAGTACCAGAAGAAATTTTTGGTATTAAGAAGTGGGACTGTGAGGTAATCTCCAATTACAACGTTTCAACCTTTATCAAAGAATTTAAAGTAAAGCTACCAGAAGGAGAAAATTTAGATTTCGAATCGGGAGGCTATATTCAAATTGATGTTCCTGAGATTACGGTCAATTTCAAGGATATGGATATCACTCCACATCCTGAGTTGGGTCACCCGGCCGATGTGTACAAAAGCGATTGGGACAAATTTGGCCTTTGGGATCTGGTGATGAAAAATGATGAGGAGCTCTTCCGTGCTTACTCTATGGCCAATCACCCAGCGGAAGGAAACATTGTGATGTTGACCATTCGTATTGCTACTCCACCATGGGACCGGGCCAATAACAAGTGGATGGATGTCAATCCGGGAGTATGTTCCTCCTACGTTTTCTCCAGAAAGCCAGGAGATAAAGTAACCATCTCTGGACCTTATGGTGAATTCCACATCAATCCTACTGATAGAGAAATGATTTACATCGGTGGTGGTGCAGGTATGGCTCCGCTTAGATCACACATCTTCCACCTTTTCCACACGGAAAAGACCAGTAGAAAAGTTTCCTATTGGTATGGAGGTCGATCTAAGAAGGAATTGTTCTATACTCCTCACTTCAGAAATATTGAAAAAGACTTTCCAAACTTTAATTTTCATATCGGACTTTCCGAACCGCTTCCTGAGGATAACTGGAAAATCAAAAAATCACTCGATGATAAGGAAGGGGATGGCTATGTAGGGTTTATTCACCAGGTATTGTACGACAACTACCTGAAGGATCATCCCGAACCAGATGAAGTAGAGTACTACCTTTGCGGCCCTCCTTTGATGAATGCGGCAGTTTTGAAAATGCTCGATGATCTAGGAATTCCGCAAGAGAATATTAGATTTGATGACTTTGGAGGATAATCTCCTTGAATAATCCCGCTTCGGCGGGATTTTTTTATTTTTGGGCGGGTTTTTGATTATTTTTACCGCATATCCACCCTTCTTTTATGAGTATACATTCTTTTTTTGAACCGGTAGCCGAGTTTCTTTGGCAAAAAAAATATGCTGAAAATTCCTTCTTCAAGCAGATCCATTGGTTTGGGGAAGAGTTTCCTGATTTGAAAGGGATTCAGATTGCCCTTGTTGGTCTCAAGGAAGATCGTGGAATAAAAAAAGGGGAAAGTATTGCACGTGGCGCAACTGAAATCAGGGAAAAGCTCTACGAGCTAAAAAGAGGAATGGGAGCCTATCGGATAGCTGATTTGGGAGACTTGATACCCGGCGATACCCTAAATGAAACCTATGAACGGATCCAGAAGGTCGGGGAATATTTGATGAAGCAGCAGATTCTCCCAATCTACATCGGAGGGACTCATGACTTGGATTTTGGCCAATACCTGTCTTACCAAAAGATGAAAAAATTGGTCAGTTTATTGACTGTGGACGCCAAACTGGACTTGGAGGAATCCGGACCCATGGCCGATCAGCATACTCAGGAAATCATCCTACATCAGCCCAATTTTTTATTTTCCTATGCGCATCTTGCCTATCAGAGCTTTTTGGTCGATCCATCTTTAATCAATGTCATGGAGAAATTGTATTTTGACCATATGCGACTGGGGATTGTGCGAAAAGAACTCAAAGAAATAGAACCAATGATCCGAAATGCGGATTTGTTGAGTTTCGATCTTTGTGCGATTCAATCGGCCGATGCACCTGGAGTCGTCGATGCCCAGCCATTTGGTTTGACGGCGCAAGAAGCCTGTCAAATCTGCTGGTTTGCTGGAATGAATGAGAAGCTCAGTTCTATGGGGATTTACGGTTATGAACCCTATTATGATGATGCCCACAATAAAACTGCAAAAGTTGCTGCAGTCATGATATGGTACTTCATAGAGGGATTTTATTCCAGAAAAGACAGCCTTTCCTTCAAGAGTAGTGATTACATTAAGTACACCGTTTCCTTAGACACCAAGCCTAATACTTTGGTTTTTTACAAAAGTAAAAAGAGCGGAAAATGGTGGATGGAAATTCCGCATAATGAGACCGAAAAATTTGACCGGGTGAGTACGGTGCCCTGCAGCTATTCTGACTACCAGATCGCCCAAAAAGGAGAAATCCCGGAGCGCTGGATCAATGCGCAGATTAAGCTACTTTGATGAAGGTTTATACCAAGCAACAGCTGGCCTTACGAAATGGGCAGGATAGACCTGAAATTTGGGTGGCCTACCAAGGAATTATTTATGATGTGAGTGCTTCCAAACTTTGGAGAAAGGGAAAACATTATGAACATTGGGCAGGTCAGGATTTGACAGAGGAACTTTCCGATGCTCCGCATACTCATCGGGTATTTGATCGATTTGAGCCCGTAGGAAAATTAGAGAATTTATGATAGTAATAGCAGATAGTGGCTCGAGTAAAACCGACTGGCGTGTCATCCATCCCGATGGAAAAATCACCCAGCATCGAGGAGTGGGATTTAATCCCTATTATCAAACCTCCGAAGAGATGGCGTTACAGATGCGGGATGAATTTCTGCTCAACTTGCAGGGGTCGGTGAAGCAAATTTTTTATTATGGGGCCGGGTGTTCTGCTCCCGAACGAAAGGCAGAGGTAGTTCAGGCGTTGCAGACCCTGTTTGCAGAGGCCCATATTGAGGTAGATCATGACCTCTCTGCTGCTGCCCATGCTACCTGCGGCCATGAAGCAGGGATTGCCTGTATTTTGGGCACTGGATCCAATAGCTGCGATTACGATGGTGAAAAAATTATTGATTCACGGCCAGCACCAGGCTATATTTTGGGAGATGAAGGTGGAGGGGGATACGTGGGAAGAAAATTTCTCCAAGACTTCATTAACGATGAAATGCCTCAACAGATCAAATCCGAAGTCTTATCACGCTTTCATCTGACTCGTGAAATTATTCAGGATCACGTCTATCGCCAACCCTTTCCTAATCGTTACATGGCGAGTTTCTGCCGGTTTATTACCGAGCATAGCTCCAATCCTTATTGTTACCGGCTTTTTTACGATTCCTTTCAGGAATTTTTCTCCAAACATGTACGCAAGTATCAAGACTATGACAAAAAGCCAGTAAACTTTGTAGGCTCAATAGCCCATTACAACTCGGACATTCTTCGAAAGGCGGCTATGGATATTGGATTACATGTTAAATTGATTCTTGAAAGCCCGATTGCGGGTCTTACACTTTACCATCAAAAGAAATTATAAATTCGAGCATGACTAAAAAGTCACACAGAGGGATGCCCCGATACACCGAGGTCACCCTGCTACATTTTCCAGGATCCCGATAAATCAGGACCGAGCAAGCTAAGTGACCTTTGAAAATCAACTAAAGACCTATGAAAGTAACAGAAAGCACTTCTCACTACGATAACTTAGAGCTCATGTCCGTACAGGAGCTTTTGCAAAATATCAACCAAGAAGATCATCGGGTTCCAGATGCTGTCAAGGAGGTCATTCCGACGATCAGTGCTTTAGTCGAGAAGATTGTTCCCCGGATGGATGCCGGCGGGCGCTTGTTCTACATCGGAGCAGGAACTTCAGGTAGATTGGGAATTTTGGATGCATCGGAATGTCCACCGACTTACGGTGTCCCGCATGATTGGGTGATAGGTTTGATTGCCGGGGGAGATGATGCAATTCGTAAAGCCGTCGAAAATGCAGAGGATGATCAGGAACAAGCCTGGAAGGATATGTTAGCCTATGGATTTAATGAAAAAGATACCGTAATCGGTATTGCTGCCTCGGGTACCACTCCATATGTTATCGGTGGAGTGAAGGAAGCAAGAAGCAAGGGGCTGTTGACTGCCTGTATTACTTGTAATCCCAACTCTCCTTTGGGCCAAGTGGTTGATTTCCCCATAGAGGTCGTGGTGGGGCCTGAATTTGTTACAGGAAGTACCCGAATGAAGGCCGGAACTGCTCAGAAACTGGTGCTTAATATGATCTCGACCACGGTCATGATCAAATTGGGACGAGTCAAAGGGAACAAAATGGTCGATATGCAGCTTTCCAATGCCAAACTGGTTAATCGAGGAACGCGTATGATTATGGAAGCTACAGGGCTCAATGAGCGGGATGCACGGGCTTTGTTATTATCTGAGGGCTCAGTCCGTAAGGCGACTGAGTATTTTTACAAGAATCAGTGATTTTGTTTAGTAATAAGTAAATTCCAATAATTGGTCGTACATTTGCAGCCCAATTAATGACTTGAGATCCAAGTCTTTATTTTACAAATCTTACTACAGCAGTGATGTTGCATATTCTATGAAAAAAGACAATTCAAAAAGACCATTTTTTAGCTCCAAATCCGAGACTGAAGAATCAAAAAGTCAATCAAAGACCAAATTTTCTGGAAAAGACGAGCCTAAGCGGGGCCCTAAGAAATTTGAGCCAAAGAAGGACGGTAGACGAGCTTCGAGTTCACGCAACTGGAAACAAGAAGAAAATCAAGAGCGAAAACTTCGATTTAAAAAAGACGAAGAACAGAAATTTCCAAAAAGGACACTTAAGCCAAGACCGGATTTTGCAAAAGAGGAGACTCCCCCAAAGTTTGAAAAGAAATTTGAAAGGGGAGATCGTAGAGATGAACGAGAACCTCAAAAGCGCACCTATTTAGGTAGGGGGAAGGATCAAAAGCCCATCTTTGGAGAAAAGGAACAGACACAAAGATCAAGTTCACCAGCTAAAAGAGGGTTTGGTAAAAACCGACCCAAGTCCCCGATTTTAGATGCGGATAGACCGGATTATAATTTCGATGCTTTACCTTCCAAAAAATCCAAAGCTGGGGTCAATGAAGAGATCCGACTCAATAAATACATTGCCAATTCGGGGATTTGTAGTCGAAGAGAAGCAGATGAGTTGATCAGTAAGGGTTTGGTGAGTGTAAATAATGAGGTCATCACCGAACTAGGCTATAAAGTAAAAAAATCGGATCGTGTGGTTTACAATGGGAAACGGATCAACCCGGAGAAGCCGGTTTATTTACTTTTAAATAAGCCTAAGGATTTTATCACTACCACCGATGATCCCATGGATCGAAAGACAGTGATGAATCTGGTTGGAAATGCCTGTGAAGAACGGATTTTTCCAGTGGGAAGATTGGACCGGAATACTACAGGTCTTCTTCTTTTCACCAATGATGGGGAATTGGCAGCCAAGCTTTCTCATCCTTCCAATGAGATTAAAAAAATCTACCAAGTCACCTTGGATAAGCCTTTGACAAAGAAAGACGAAGAGGCTATTTTAGAAGGCTTGACCTTAGAGGACGGTGCGGCAAATGTGGATGACATGCAGGTTCTTTCCAAGGACCGGACTATCTTGGGTTTGGAGATTCATATCGGAAGAAATCGGATTGTTCGCCGGATATTTGCGCACTTGGGTTATGAGGTGACCGCCCTTGATCGGGTGATGTTTGCCGGATTGGATAAGAAAGATCTGAAACGAGGACATTATCGTTTTTTATCCGAAAAGGAAGTGATTAAACTGAAGTTCTTTATCTAATATCCAAAAGCTCCTGAAAAGGAGCTTTTTTCATGAATAGGCCCAATGCTTATTCATTCCAATCATACATGTTGACTTTTTTTGAAACTCATGTTGGAATTCTTATGAGTTTTAAGTCATCCCCTGTTGTCTCCAATAATCGGAAAAGTTAAAGTGATTTCCGCCGCTTAGCGCCTCCGGCCTACCCCCCCCTTAGTTTTTATTCCCAAGCTCTTGTTTTTCCCTTTATTTAGTTCCTTTCTCTCATATTACATTGTTGATTTCCCTTCGTTGACTAGTTAAATCACCATGAAACAGCCAATTCTAGCTTCTTTTAAAAAAAATATAATCTGTGGAGACTGGCTCGATGCCAGTTTTCCGGAAATCTGAAGCAATCTGACCGCGATGATAGGTAGAGTGGTTAATGAGGTGAAAAAGTGTATCGCGAATACTATTGTCAAAGTGCAACCCCTTACTGTTGGTGTAATTAATGGATTGGTCTAGGTCGGCATATTGCAAAATATGGGTTGATCGTTGATAACTAGTTAAATTCAATTGTGGGAAATCATCAATAGGATGAATATCCCAAACGGCAAAAGGAGCTTCTTCGCCTTGAATCCTGCTGTTCCAGATATGATGGGCATTTAGGATATGACTAAACAGTTGCTGTGATTTTTCCGAAACTTGATTAGAATGGTTGAGAAAAACTTCGATTAATTTCTCATTGCTTTGAAAATTGTATTCCAGCAGTTGGGAGAAAAATGCTCTCATGGGAGGGTAAAGTTAAGTTTTGACCAATACCTCGTTTAGTTATCTAAAGTTTCTTTTAGATATGGGAACTCGTATTTTTTGTGGGTGAGGTAGTTATGCCAATTCCAAAATTTTAGCGGGTTTCTTTTACATGTGCGGTAAAGGGTAAGGTCTGAATAGTGAGGGTTCTCTTTTTTAAAATTAGAGAATTGTTCTTTCATCATATTGATTCCCCTTCCCTTTGAAGGGATGGAAGTAAATTGAAATTCCGCGTTTGGGGTTTGATACAAATCATGTGTACCAATGCCCTCTGTCAAAGCATTGATGTAGCCGGAAAAGATATTTGTTAAAATTAAAAACCCTAGGATGCTGATGAATAGGATGAGTTGATTTTTGCTCATTTGTTATGAGGGTTAAAAGTGGATCAACGATTAGTTATTTCTAGGTCATTTTAGGGTCTACTATTTCCCAGGTTTGATAATGGAGTAAGTGATGATCTGAAGACCATTCTCAAATTGCTCTGAATCTAGTAATTCTAATTTAAGTCTTTTTTGTGAATGACCAAATAGTCGGGTGCCTTCACCTAATACGATGGGATTGAGTTTGACTTTGAGCACATCGACCAGATCATTATCCAAAAGCCAGCCGGCAAATTCTCCGCCTCCACATAAGTAAATGTCTGTTCCCGATCCATTTTTGATTTCTAGAATTTTTTCCAATTCCACAGGATAAACATGAACTTTAGGGTCGGGATTTTCTAACATAAGCTGATTAGAAAAAATGTAATGAGTCATGTGCTGGTATGCCCGCTGACCGGGCTTCAGACCGAATTGGTAACCGAATTCGTAGGTATTTTTTCCCATGATGACCGTATCATACTCTTTGAGATCAGCTTGGTATTTGGTGAGGCCGGACCCTTCGCCAACGAATGTACTAATGTCGCCATTTGGTCCGGAGATAAACCCGTCTATTGAGGTTGCTACATAATATACAATCTTTCTCATAGGGAATATCGTCGTGGTGTTTTTATGGCTTTCAATCACTTCCATTCAATTTTACGAATAAAAAGCCTTGCAGGGGCTTACACCAGAAATAAAAATCCTAGAAAAATGCTTCGTCCCTATGGGACATTCAAGTTGGATCTCAGCCATTTTTCCAGCCGTTAAAACGGTTGGAAAGAAAACCGCCTGTCACTCCAAGCCTTTACACCTCGTTTTGTGTCCACACGAATCGAAAGAATAGGATTGATGTCGGTGTCATTTCTTTCGGTCTGCTATCTCCCGCCTTCCCTTCTACTTCTGTTTCCGGTCTCTTGTCTTCCCTCTCATTTCTATTTTCTCCTCACACAAACCCTTTCAAAGCCTGACTCAGATCCTTTTTGGTCATGATCCCTCCTTTGCGCCAAAGGATTTTCCCTCGTTTGAATAAGGCATAATGGGGGATGGATCTTACGGCAAATTGCTGGGCGAGTTGGGGGTGTTTTTCCACATCAATCTTGAGGAGCTTGATTTTTCCCTGCATGGAATCCAACACCTCTGAAATGATCGGCTCCATGGTCTGGCAAGGGCCGCACCAATCTGCATGAAAATCAACCAATAGGAGATCGGGACTTTTGCTGAGGAGTTCTTTGATGTTCTTTTTTGCCATGTTTCCTAAAATAAAAAAACCGGCTGAAAAACCGGTTTTTTTGAGAGTTGAGTGGAAGATTAATTTTGATCTGCCGGAGGAGTTGGCATTTGTAATCCCAACTTAGCCAAGACTAATTCTGTGAATTTATCTTCTTCTTTGGTATAAAGAAGAATGGGTGCCTGGCCTGCAGTCTCAGCAAATACATGGGTGTAATTGTTTTCTGCCGCTACCGCATTGATGGCATTGATGACTTTGGTTTGCACAGGCTCTAGTAGCTCTTGCAGCTTTCGCTGATAGCTGGTAGAGGCATCCTGATCGTATTTCTGGAGATCCTGCTGCAGTTTGCCAAGCTCTTGCTCTTTGGCAGCTCTGGCTTCCTCAGTCATTGTGGCTGCAGCCTGCTGATAGGATTGAACCTGTCTTTCAAAATCGCTGGCCTTAGTCTGGATACTGGCCTGAAGTTGGGCCTGATAATCCTGAAGGTCTGCTCCGATCTGCTCCATTTCTGGCATCAGATCCATGATAAATTCGACATTGGTATAACCAATTTTTAATTCTTGCGCTTGGGCGACAAATCCTACGCAAAGCATTGCGATTGCGGAAAGGATAACTTTTGCTTTCATCATTCTTGTTTTTGTATTTTAATTATTGTCTTCTATTCCTAATTCATCGAGTACAAATTCTGAGTAATCGTGTCGGGGATCTGACCAGATTATCGCAGTGGCACTCGCTGCTTTATCGTAAAGAATGCCCAGATTGTTACGTTTGGACACTCGGTCAAGGGCATCATAGATTTTGGACTGAAGAGGCTGCATGAGTTCAGCCTGTTTTTGATAGTATTGTCCATCGATCCCAAAGATCCGGCTGGTAAATGCCCGGGCTTCTTCTTCTTTCTTTTTGATGTCTTGTAATCTAGTTTGATACATTTCCTCCGTGAGAAGAACCTCCTCAGCTTTGAGTTGGCTATACATTTCTTGGATTTCTTTATCCAAACTTTGTGCCTCATTCTTCCAAGCGTCACTGAGCTTTTTTAGTTCCTCCTGCACGATTTTGTAATCGGGATGCTTGTTGAGAATGTATTCTGTATCCACATAACCCCATTTTTGTGCTGTCAGCGTACCTGAAATCAGCATAAAGAGCAACAAAAGTACGATTTTTGGCGATTTATTCATTGGTCTGTTTTTAAGATTTGACCCTTGACAACGAATCAAGGCTCAATAAATTTTGACATAAATTAACCAATTCGTCTTGTATTTCAACCTTATCTAAACTGTTGACCGATGGTAAAGTGGAATTGTGGTCCACTTCTTCGCGTGACGGGTATACCGTTTTCGAACGTGGTGATATCATCAAAGCCATATCCCCAGTCCACACCCAGTAATCCAAAGGCAGGCATAAAGATCCGTGCACCTACACCTGCTGATTTTTTCAAATCATAGGGGTTAAAGTCTCGATAGGACCCCCAGTTGTTTCCTGCCTCAGCAAATCCCAAAAGGAATATAGTAGCCGAAGGATTTGGAGATACCAAGAATCGCATTTCCATCACATATTTATTGTATACAATCCCTCCAAATGGATCGGGGTCTGGCTGGCCTCGAGTTTCTCTCCCCGGAGTGATGGACTGATTTTCATAGCCACGAAGTCCGATGATTTCCTGACCAAGAGCAAAGTTGTTGAATGTCATTCCATCCCCACCCATGACAAAACGCTCCAAAGGAATCATTCCGATTTTATTCCCATAGGACCCCAAAAAGCCCATGTGTGCTCGGGCACTGGCCACGAGTTTTTGTGAGCCAAATAGTGGGGTATAAACCGAGGCATCAAACATCCACTTGTGATACTCCAGCCATTTGTATTTTTCTTCATCTGGCGTTTCGCCATTGATGTTCTTATTTAGGGAAGAATAAGGAGGCGTTAGCGAGGTAGAAAGGGTGAAGTTTGACCCAAATCTTGGATAGATGGGATTATCTACGTTATTTCTACTGATCGTATTATTGAGCGTTAAGCTATTTGATCTTCCGGTAGGATAGCTCAAACCAAATGAAGTCCCAAATCGATCAAATTCATAAATCTGGAATTGGAGCGAATTACTGATGCTGAAGTTATCATCCGGCCACGTGACTCTTCGGGCCAAACCCAGCGTTGCTCCAGTGATTTTAAAGAATCCAAGTTCATTTCCGAAGTTATTTTGGCTAAACAGGTCAATTTGACGCTGTACAGAATGATTAAAGCTAAAGCTCAATGCATTGGGCTTTTTACCTCCAAACCAAGGTTCGGTCAGGGATACGGAGTAATTTTGGAAGGATCGACCATTAGCTTGTACACGAAGGGAAAGCTTCTGTCCATCTCCCACGGGTAGGGGATCCCACTTGTCAAAGTTTCTCACATTTTTGAGTGAGAAGTTGTTAAATACTAAGCCGACCGTACCGACGAATCCATAGAATCCACCCCAACCTCCGGAAAGTTCGATCTGGTCATTGGGACGCTCTTCCAACTCAAATGTAATATCCACGGTGGCAGCTTCGAAGTTGGGTCGAAGATCTGGATTGATTTTTTCCGGGTCAAAGTACCCCAATTGGGATAGTTCACGAATCGTACGAACTAGCAAGCTTCGGTCAAATTTTTGTCCAGGAAGAATCCGGATTTCCCGCATGACCACATGATCAGAAGTTCGCTCGTTTCCTTTAATCTTGACTGAGTTCACCGTAACCTGAGGACCTTCAAAAATCCGCATCTCCAAATCAATTGAGTCACCGACTACATTCACCTCAACCGGGTCGATATCAAAAAAGAGGTAGCCATTATCTTGGTAAAGTGAACTGACATCATCTCCTTTTTGTGGATCGTAATTCAAACGTTTATCGAGTTTTTCTTTATCATAGACATCTCCTTTTCGAATACCTAATCTAGCGAGTAAGACTTCGTCCGGGTGGATGAAATTTCCTTCAAAGGTGATGTTTCGGTAATAGTATTTTTGTCCTTCTTCGACCTCGATATCGATGTTGATTTTTTCATCGTTAAACTTATACACCGAGTCTTCCAGGATTTTCACATCTCTGAATCCTCTACTCTGATAGAAACTAAGGACATTTTCTTTGTCATTCCTGTATTCTTTAGGGATGTATTTTGACCCATTAAAGAAATTCAGCTTGAAGTTTTTGTGGATGTAGGTTTTTACACTTTCCTGAGAAACAGAGTCTGTACGGAATGCAGCATTTGCATAATCCCTGGCAGAAGCTGTCGTCAGTCGTGAGTAAATATCTCTGAATACGGATACCCGTGCATGTTCCTTGGTCTTTTTAAGTTTCTTTTTGACCTTGGAGTCTGCAATCTCTTCGTTTCCGAAGATTCGGATTTCGTTGATTTTTACTTTGGTTTTGGGATCGACATCGAAGCGTAGTTTTACGGAGTTGGGCAGGGTGGTGTCTCGAACCTGAACTACTTTGACTTCTGTATTAAGGAAGCCCTTGTCGAGAAAGTATTTTTCGATGTTTCGCTGTGCGGTATTCATGACATCCTCTCGGACGACTCTTCCGCGAATATTGACTTTGTCCCGAAGCTCACCTTCCTGAGTTTTATTTACCCCAGTAAATTCCACGCGTGAGAAGCGCGGGCGTTCAGTCAGGTCGAGTAAAAGGTAGATGTCTTCTCCTTCAATTTTGGTCACCAGAATTTGTACATCACCGATGATTCCCTGCCCCCAAAGTTTTTTGAGTGCATCGGAAATCGCATCTCCTGGCACTTGAATTCTATCGTCTAGTTTAAGCCCTGATAAAGAAATAATGGCATTTTCATCCAAAGTGGACAGCCCGACTGCTTTGATTTCGGCAATGCGGAAAGTCTGAGGTTTGGAATAATTCAATTCCAAAATATTCACAGGCTTGGGCGAAGTGTAGCGGCTTTGGCCCAGACGAATTTGCGCCGTAGCTGCTGTTGTCCAAATCAGACAAAACAGGATCAATAAACTTCTTTTCATTAATTACTTAAGATTTAACTTGCTCACCGGTTTTTCCAAACCTTCTTTCTCTGTTTTGGTAATCCGCAATCGCGGCCACCAAATGTTCCCTTCTGAAATCCGGCCATAATACGGGCGTAAAATGCAACTCCGTATAGGCCAATTGCCACAGGAGGAAATTGCTGATTCGAAATTCCCCACTGGTCCTGATCATCAATTCTGGATCAGGAATACCGGCTGTTTCGAGATGGTCAGCAACGACCTGCTGGGTGATTTCTTCCACCTTGAGTGTTCCTTCTGAGATTTTTTGAGCAATGCGTTGGGTCGCCTGAGTAAGTTCCCACTGCCCACTGTAGCTGAGTGCCAAAATGACTTTCAACCCATCATTTCCAGCAGTAGTTTTTTTAGCCTCCATGAGTTTTTCGTAAGCGGCTTGAGGGAGGCTGTTCAGGTCTCCGATGCTTTCCAGACGAATATTGTTTTTCATCATCATGGGGACTTCATCGGTGATGGTTTTCACTAAGAGCTCCATCAGCCCGTTGATTTCTTCCTGAGGACGGGACCAGTTTTCAGTAGAAAACGAAAATAAAGTGAGGTATTCTACCCCGAGATTTTCAGCTCCTTCAATGGCATCTTTAACTGCCTGAATGGCATGACGATGTCCAAATATCCGCATGGCTCCTTTCTTTTTGGCCCATCGGCCATTACCGTCCATGATGATTGCAATATGTCTGGGGATCCGCTCTCGGTCTAGTACTTCCTTCATTACTTGGTTTCCGATACCTTACATTTTTGGAGGTACAAAAATGGGATTTCTTTTCCAATAATTAAGCCTATGGCTCAATTAATTAATAGGCGTAACACTTTGTACTGGCAAAGGTATAGCTCAGCGTAAGGCCTAAAAAGTAATACCAATCTTTGTCATAGGGATTTCCATAATTGATCCCGTAAGGCTGATCTGGATTGGCAGGGTCCTGAAAACGCGGCACTGGCGGTGTACTGCTGTCCACTTTATCCAGATAATCGGTAAAGGTCGCTCTAATGCCTGCTTCTAAGGCCAATGTCCATCGATCATTCATCCGGTATTTGATCCCTCCTCCAAAAGGGACGACCACCGTGCCTACATTGTATCGTTCGGATATATTGTAAGCATAGGTATTTCCTTTGGCGAAAAGATGCGTGTATCCCAAGCCAAAGAAGGCATAAGGCGACCAGAAGAATTCTGAATCATTTCGTAAGAAATCCAGAAAATTAAACTCCATGACTGCCGAGCCTTCTACGAATCCGCCCCGAAAACGTGCATCCCTTCGTTCCATCGCCAGATCCAATGGGCGTACACTGTCAGTCGCCCGAAGTGTGCCCAATGTGATTCCTACCCGAAGAGTCCACACATTGTCAAAATTTCTCTTGCCAAACAACGTTCCTTGAAGACCTAAATGGTCTAGATCAATGTGACGGAGAATATCGCCGGTGTAAGCCGTCGTACCCAGTCCGCCTCCGATTTCGTATTTCTGAGCTTTCACTTCCTTTGACCAAAAGGCTACTAGAAATAAAAGCAAGAGACTGAGAATCTGAAATTTGACCTTTTTCAAGACGATGCAAGTTAGGAAGTACACGACGTTTAAAAAACGCTGTTTCGCATTTCTGCGGTTAATAATTGTTAAGCCTATTTTTGCTTAGTTTTTTAACGACCGAGAATCAATTTCTCATATCGAAGCCCCAATTTAATTTATATCTCAAGGTATCAAAAAAATTATAATTGGGTAATTTGATTAATCGGGCATGAAATCGCTCTTTTCGTACACTAAGTTTTAATTCTGATGAAATTGAGGTTGATCGTGAATCTAGCGAAATCAAAAACTTCTCTGTCCTGCCTTCAATCTCGAAGCTGATCTCGCTATCATCGGAAACGATGATGGGCCTCACATTCAAATTGTGGGGACTGACTGGAGTGATGACCAAATTCTTTGCCTCTGGCGATATCAAGGGACCACCGCAACTCAAGGAATAGCCGGTAGAACCCGTGGGAGTCGCCACAATTAAGCCATCAGCCCAGTAGCTATTTAAGTATTCTCCATTAATATAGGTGTGCACGGTAATCATCGAGGAGGTGTCCCGCTTATGAATGGTAAACTCATTGAGACCAAAGTTTAATCCGTTGAACAGCTTCCGCTTGCTCTGCAATGAGATGAGTGTTCGATCTTCGATTTGGTAATTCTCCTTTGCGATGTGATCAATTGCCTCTTTGATTTTATCGGTGGCAACGGTGGCCAAAAAACCTAATCTTCCGGTATTTAAACCCAAAATGGGGGTTTCCAAACTGCCCACTTGACAAACCGCATCCAAGAGGGTCCCATCTCCGCCAATAGAAATGAGAAAATCCATGGCTTTCATGTCTTTTTTGCTGTCCAATACCGCATAACTTAAGCCTATGTTTCCATGCATTCTAATTTGGCGGTCAAACTGTTTGGTTACAAAAATCTCAAATTGGTAGCGTTCTAATGCAATAAATAAGGCTTGGACATCTTTGAGGAATTCTAACTTTAAGGCCAAGCCGTGCAAAGCGACTTTCATATCTTAAATATCTAAAAATCTCAGCAAGTTTCCGATTCGGTCTTCCTCACTGCTTACGCCGGTTTCCTCCTGATAATGATCCAAAATCTTAAATCCAAAGCGTTCCAGCGTTGCCTTGATGTGTCGTAATTCAGGTTTGTCTAGTTTTAAGGTAAGTTTGATTTTGGAATCATCCAAAGGATCATTGCTGATAAAAGAGCTTAGAACTTTGGTGTTTTCCGATTCGATGATTCGACAAATTTCAGCGAGTGAATAATCGGTCATATTCATCGAAAGGATTAAAACAGAACCTTGAGATTGAATCGAAAGGCTGTCTGCAAAAGCCGAAATGGCATCTTCCATGGTCACGACACCCAGGTAGCTGAGCTCCCGGTCCAAAACCGCCACAACGTTGGACTGATGTTCAGCACTGGCTTTGAGTACATCATAAATATGTTTATCACTAAAAACCCAGCAATTGGCTGATTCCGGCTCTAGACTGCCTACATTTTCATCCGGATTATTTTGATCAAAAATCATTTCATCGCGAAGTAATCCTAAAAATTTACCCTGATCCACCACCGGCAATACGTCAGTACGGATTTCTTCCATCCAAGCAAGCGCCATTTTGAGTTTGTCGGTCAGCTTGAGCGGGGGAATCAGATTATTGATAAATTCGTAGGCCTGCATGAAAGAAAGATAGGGAATGATTTAGAACTTTTAAAACGCTGAAACCTGCTTTCTTGTTCCTTTTTTAAAATACGATAAATTCTGCGGGTTAAATTAGCCGATAAAATAGTTGTACCCCAGTCCCAAAATTATACCTCCGGCAATGATGAGCGGGGAGGTGATTTTGGTAAACTGCAGCAGAGCGTAGGTGCCCAGCACCATGAAAATATTGATCAAATTAGCCTCCATAGGCTCAAAAAGCAGGTAAGCAGCGGCGATCAGCATTCCACAGGAGACCGCATTGATCCCTTCCAGGGCCGCCCGGACGGGTCGGTATTTTTTCAATTGCTCCCAAAAGCGAATCACGAAGAAAATCATAAATATGCCAGGTAAAAAAATTCCTGCAGCCGCGATTAATCCACCCGATAAAAACCCCAAAAATCCATATTCTCTCATCGATAAGGCACCCACATAGGATGAAATACTGAAGGTAGGTCCGGGTACCCCTTGAGAAATCGCATAACCGGTGAGAAATTCCTCCGAACTCAAGAATTGTTTGAAATCCACAAATTCCGTGTAGAGGTAGGGAACCAATACCTGTCCGCCTCCAAAAATTAAACTCCCGTTCCGGTAGAAATTTTCGAATAAAATTACCGGTTGGTATTGGGTAAGCGCACCCAAAGTTGCCGCAAAAACAAGCACTCCAGCCCAGAGGTAAAAATTGCTCCATTGAATCACCAGCGGTTGGTCCTGTTCGATTTTGGGTTGTTTTTTGTATTTGATGGAGGTGCTGAGTCCACCTACTATCAACAATATAGGGAAGACATAAGGTGAAGAATAGAAAAATGAAATAAAGGTTGAGATCAAAACCAGAACCATCGCTTCGGTAGTTTGAATCATTTTACCAATGGTTTTCTGGGCAGCAAAAATGATAAAGCCTATAGCCATGGGCTGGATAAACTTGGCAAAGTTGAGTGCACCTGGCGTATATTCCTGCAGAAAAAAGATCAATGCCGCGGCAGATGTCATCAATAAGGTAGCTGGAATTATCCACACCAAAAGTGCCAAATACGCAAGATTTGGGCCACCAACCCGAAATCCTATCGCCGAAACCAGTTGGGTGGAGGAGGGGCCAGGAAGCATATTGCAAAGGGCATTAAGCTCCCAGAGTTCTTCTTCAGAAATGTAATTCCTCCGCTGAACCATGCGCTCCAAAAGCATGGCTAAAAATGCTTGGGGACCCCCAAAAGCGGTAACTGAAAGGGCCAGAATGTCCTTTAAAAACAAGTAATATCTGACCCTTTTTACAGACATGGGCTTACTTACGTAATCCTAGTTCGCGAAGTCGCTCTTCCAAAAACTCTCCGGCAGTTGCATCGGAAAATTGCTTTGGATGCTGCTCGTCTACACAGTTTGGCAAACAAGTCAAATCCATCTCAGATCTAGGATGCATGAAAAACGGAATAGAGTATCGACTCGTATTCATGAGTTCTTTGGGAGGGTTAACCACGCGGTGGATGGTAGATTTTAATTTTTTATTGGTCAGACGCTCCAACATATCGCCTACATTTACCACCAGCTGATCTGGCAATGCTGTGATAGGGATCCATTTGCCATCTTTTCGAAGGACCTGCAAGCCGTCAGCACTTGCCCCCATCAGAAGGGTGATTAAATTGATGTCTCCATGTTCGGCTGCTCGGACAGCATCAGCAGGAACTTCCTCTGGATTTTCGATGGGGAAATAATGAATTTGACGCAGGATTGAATTTCCATAGGCCACTTTTTCTTCAAAATAATCTTCTGGTAAATCCAAATTCAGGGCAATCGCTTTTAGCATATTTCTACCGGCATTTTCCAAAGTTCGGAAAGCCTCCAAAGCATCATTCTTAAACTGGGGAAGCTCTTTGGGCCAAATATTGTCTGGGTATTCACTTTTTACTGAATCTTGGTCGGGAATTTCGCTAAGCTCTTGGCCCACATGATAAAATTCCTTCAGGTCACCGGTATTTCGTCCTTTGGCATGTTCTTTTCCTTTGCCAGTGTATCCCCGCTGAAAACCGATTTCCGGTTTTTCATAGTTCATTTTGATTTCATCGGGAAGGGCAAAAAACTCTTTGATAGAGCTATAAAGTCTATTTTGGAGTTCTTGTGAAAGGCCATGATTTTTGATCGCCACAAAGCCGATGTTTTCATAGGCTTCGCCTAATTTTTTTACAAATTGAGCCTTTTGTTCAGGATTTCCAGAAGTAAAATCAGCTAAATCCAGGCTGGGTATTTGGTCAAATAGAATTTCCATGTTGTTGATATTCCAAAATTTTTGGGTAAAAATAATACCTTTAGTATCAAATTCTTTCACAATGATGAAAAACCTGAGCTTAGGAGTGGTTTTACTCGGTCTTTGCCTTGCCTGTGGGGAGGAGCGAAAGCGGATCAATGAGGTGGAAATGGATTCTTCCCAGGATTCGACAGCCTTCGCGGAAGAAAAACCAAAAGTGCAATTTTACCAGATTGAGCAGGAGGCGGCGTATCCAGATGCCATTCTGGAATTGTATTCCCCTTTGGGGAATCAAGTATTTAATCCAGGAGAAATTCCTTTTGAATTTAACATTAAAAATTACCCCTTCGGCGAGGTAGGCGATACTTCCTTTCGACTGTATACCATTCTTAACGGAGGTGATCCGGTGGGTTTTCGGACACCCATTTTTCAGCAAGACCTGCAAGAAGGGAGTTATCGGGTGCTTGCCTATTTAGTGGATGAAAATGGGATTTCGCTGAAGAATTTCGGGAATTACGTTGATCGGGATTTCCAAGTGGGTGACTCACGTCCTTTTCCCTATTCGGCTGAACCTTATTTGGGATTGAATCTACCCCGTTCTAATCAGGAGTTTGAGTCTTCAGAACCGATTGTGGTAGATTTTTTAGTCGTAGGTGGAGATATGAAGTTGGATGGACTGCTCGTCCAGGTGGAGCTCGGAGCATTGAGCTATGAGGTAGATCACATGGCTCCGATCCAAATCGAAAATATGGAACCGGGAGATTATTTGCTTCAAGTCAAGTTGCTGCGTCAAGATGGAAGGGAGCTTGAAGGTCCTTTCTCTTCGGTGACCAAGCGGATTCTTGTAAGATAGTTGTTTATCTTTGCTTTTCGAAAAAAATAAACCATGCTGTTAGTTAACACAATTCGAGATCAATTTGATCAGGTTTTAACCGGTCTGGAAAAGCGAAACTTTCCAGATGCTCATGCTATTTTAACCCAGGTCCTTGCGCTGGACGATCGGCGAAAAGCCAGTCAAACCCAGCGAGATCAGCTTCAGGCTGAGTCCAATTCCATTTCCAAAGAAATTGGACAACTCATGCGGGAGGGAAAGAAGGAACAGGCAGAACACCTCAAAGGTAAAACTGTCGAACTTAAGCAACAGGTAAAAGAGCTTGAGGATCAAAACTCTAGTGCTGAGGAGGAATTAAAAGCATTGCTTTACACGATTCCCAATATTCCCCATTCCACGGTGCGGGCCGGCAAATCTGCTGAAGATAATGAAGTGGTATTGGAGCATGGAACTATTCCTGATTTAGCTGGAAATAAGGCGCCTCATTGGGAATTAATCAAAACCTATGACATCATTGATTTTGATTTAGGTGTCAAAATCGCCGGCGCAGGTTTTCCAGTTTACAAAGGCAAAGGCGCCAGACTTCAGCGAGCCTTGATCAATTTCTTTTTGGATGAGGCAATGGCTGCGGGATTTGTGGAGGTACAACCTCCCATCGTGGTCAATGAAGATTCCGGTTATGGCACCGGTCAGCTGCCAGACAAAGAAGGTCAGATGTATCATGCCACGGCCGATAATCTCTTTTTGATTCCCACCGCAGAGGTACCCATTACCAATATTTATCGGGATGTAATCGTTTCCGAGGAAGATTTACCGATCAAAAATGTGGGCTATACGCCATGTTTCAGAAGAGAGGCGGGCTCCTGGGGAGCTCATGTTCGAGGATTGAATCGACTTCATCAGTTTGACAAAGTAGAAATCGTTCAAATTACCCATCCCGATCATTCCTATCAGGCACTTGAAGAAATGAGTTCTTACGTTCAAAGCTTGCTTCAAAAGCTGGAATTACCCTATCGGGTTTTACGCTTGTGTGGAGGCGATATGGGATTTACCAGTGCGCTAACCTATGATATGGAAGTCTATTCAGCAGCACAGGAGCGTTGGCTGGAAGTCAGCTCAGTTTCCAATTTTGAGACCTACCAGTCCAATCGTCTGAAACTTCGGTTTAAAGATGGGGATAAAAAAACGCAGTTAGCCCATACATTGAATGGCTCGGCCTTGGCTTTACCTAGGATCGTCGCAGCAATCTTGGAGAACAACCAAACTGAAGGCGGAATCCTGATGCCAAAAGTCCTGCAACCCTATTTAGGATTTGAAAAAATTTAAGCAAAAGCCGCTCTAGTTGAGCGGTTTTTTTGTAACGAGAATAATTTTAAGTATTGATAAAATCGAGCATGAGGTACCCGTCACACACCGGGATGAATATACTTGTGAGATTCCATGTGACCGCTAAAAGACAATGATCAAACACATGAAATCGAGCATGACTAAATAGTTATACACTGCGAGGACTATCAACCCTGCGAGATTCTAGATGACCTTTGAAAATTAATTATAGACGCATGAAATATCCTATCCTTCTTTTGGCTTTGCTGTTCAGTGGATTTTCGCTAAAAGCCCAGGAAAAATCTGATCGAGATCAAATCACTCAAACCATTCAGTGGTATTTCGAAGGAATGATCGAACCGAATCGAGATAAACTGGGTCAGGCCTTTTTAGCAGAGGCCCGGTTGATTGGTTATAGAGGAGAAAATTTGACCATTACGGATTTCAACTCCTGGTCGGAAAATACGGCCTCGGGAAGTCCAAGAAATCCAAAGGATTATCGTAATGAAATCATCTCTATCCGAGTTCAGGGGAATACTGCTTCCGTTGAGACTGAATTGTATTGGCCAGGGATCTACTATTATGATTTCCTGACCTTGGTAAAGGTGGAGGGAAATTGGAAAATCGTCCACAAAAGCTGGTGGGAGAAGCCACTATAATGTCAACTTTTGGTGAATTGCCAATACCTGAGGAATCAGAAGGGTATTGTCCTTATTTTTAATCACAAAGTCAGCCTTCTCATTTTTGATTTCATCGGGAAGCTGTTGATCGATGATTTGATTGACCTGTTCTAAGGTCCGGTGCGTGTCTCGAAGAAGAATTCGATTTATCCGTATTTTTAAGGGTGAACTGACTGTGATTACCGCGTCGAGTTTTTCTTCTCCCCCGATTTCAAATAGTAAAGCGGCTTCCTTTAGCACGTAGGGGCTGGTTTGTTGGTTTGCCCAATTTTCAAAATCTTGACCTACTGCCGGGTGTACAATACCATTGATGAGTTTGACCTTCTCGGGATCAGAAAACACAGTTTTTGCTAAAAATTCCCGATTGATTGTGCCTTGCTCTAGGTAGCTCTCTTTCCCAAAATGCGCTTGAATTTGTGCTTTTACTGCCGGATTATGATTCATTAAAAATTTGGCTCGATCATCGGCATGATAGATGGGAATACCTAAAATTTCAAAAATTTTGGCAACGGTAGATTTTCCAGAGCCGATTCCTCCGGTGATTCCTACTCTTTTTGGCTTATTCATACCTTAACCTGAAACGCGAAGGTTCTATACGAACTTGATCCAAAAAAGCCGGCATAGGCCTTACTTGCACATCAATGGTTGAATCTTGCTTGTTCCGTTTAGCAAAATCAAGGATGGCTTCAAATTCGATCTCCTTCAATTCGTCCGTTTTTCGTTCATCTACCAAATAATACATCATGATCAATGGGTCTTCCTCTTCCAGCGAGACCGTGCGAGGAAAGTTGATCTTTTTAATCTTCAGCCTTTTATTTCCTTCCAGAAAAGCCACTAAGTCTAAACTAACGGCAACACTTTTTTCTTCTAGGCTGATAAATTTCTCCAATTCCTTTGAAGCACTCAGCTCGATATTTTTGGTCAAGTCATCTTTGAGCCGATTTTCATCCAAGTTAATCGGGTACTTCCCCTCAAAGAGTTCGATTATAGATTCAGGACCCTTTACGGTGATTTGATTGGGTTCAAATACGGGTTGATCGACTAGTCTGAAATTTTCGGCAAGACTAAAACTGGTCGTATCCAAAACTGGGGTTAATTTCACCGTCCGAATGGGATCGATTTGGTAGTGAATAGAATCATCCACTATGGAAACCAATTGGGTAGGCGTGATGAATTCTGAAAATGTACGTTTGAGATCAGAAGTCAGAATGTAGTCCGAGTTGGCAGGCCGGTCCAGCTCTAGGATGTAGGGAGTATTGTTGACATTGAAATATTTGCGAAGCAGATCCCAGCCATTGCCACTGATTTCAATTTGGACGGACTCGGGCAAGGGCTTGACGGCCATGTAATTTTCTTGATCAAAACTAAATTCAATCGGAAAATCGACAATAGTTGTATAGTCGTCCTTATTCAGGGCGTTTAAAATCCAAAAAGTGGTAGCCGCTGCCACGCAGAGTACTACCACTTTTAGATTAGAGAGTTTTTTTGGAGAAATCCTTTCGGAGGATTTTTTAGTATCCGGCAAAATTCAATTTTATTTAGACGTTTTTTTGGAGAAATCCATGGAAACGGCAGATTTTTCAACCCTCACCTTCAAACCACGATCCAGTTCCAGAACCACGATGTCATTTTCGATTGAGCTGACTTTGCCATGAAGCCCACCAATGGTGACTACCTCATCTCCCTTCTTGATTTCTTCAATAAATTTTTTGGTCTCTTTTTGTTTTTTCTGTTGAGGTCTGATCATAAAGAAATACATGATCAATATAATAGAGCCAAACAGAAATACCTGTCCCATGATGCCTGAGCCACCCGAAGCGGCCTGTGCCAAAACTGTTGCGATCATAAATTATCTTTTCACCGGACCCACTGCACTGGAGCTCGCAACTTTAGGAGTCACTGTACCTCTCATGCGTAGTCTTGTTACTGTAGGATTGGTATTTGCCTGAATCGTAACGGTTGGAGACTGTGCTCCTGATTTTGCTGTGGAGTTAAATACCACTTTTACAAAACCTTCTTCTCCTGGATTGACCGGTTCTTTGGTCCAGTCAGGGCTGGTACATCCACAAGATGCAGTGATATTGGAGATAACCAAAGGCGCTTCACCGTTATTGGTGAAATTAAATATTCGCTCAACTACCTCTCCTTCACGGATGGTGCCAAAGTTGTATTCCATTTCATTGAACTGGAATGCTCCAAGGCTACTTGGGTCAGCAGTCTGAGTGGATTGAACATTTACGGGTGTGACCGAAGATCCCCCCGTTTCTAGTTGTGCGATTTTTTCTTCCAATGCCTTGATTTTAGCATCTTGTTCGCTTTTTTGGCTACAGGAAGTACCCAGAGCCAAGGCTAGGACCAAAGCTCCTAAACTCATGAATTTCATTTTCATATTAGTTTTTATCTTGATTTATTTGGTCGATTAATTTATTTACATCGGTAAGCAGGTTTTCGGCTTTATTTTTTGCTTCAGTGATCACCCGTTTGCCTTCGGTTTTGGCCTCGTTGAGGTGGAGTTCTTTTCCTTCGACGAGTTCGTCAATTAATTCTTCCAGCTCTTTTTTGTATTTGGAGAGCTTAAAAGAAAGACGGTCACGGGTGTTACTTCCGGTATCTGGGGCGAAAAGTACACCCAAAGCGGTGCCTACTCCGGCTCCAATGACAAATGCGATGAGTGAATTGCTGGTTTTGCTCATAATTCTTTTATTTATTGTCCAAAAGTCCTCTTCCGCTTTTACGGATTTTTCCAATCTCGGTTAGCTCTTTTGACATCACATCGAGCAATCCATTGACAAATTGCTTGCTCTTTGGCGTGCTATAAGTCTTGGAGATATCGATGTACTCATTGATACTTACCTTGACGGGGATGCTTGGGAATCGCTGCATTTCCGTAACGGCCATCGAAATGATGATTTTGTCGGTAAATGCTAAGCGGTCGATGTCCCAGTTTTTCGTTTTCTGGGCAATCATCCTCTTATTTTCTAGATCGCTTTCGATGGTGAAGTTAAAGATATTTTGAAAGAATTCCTTATCCTCCTCCCAGTTCATGGCGATTTCAGGCATTTCACCTTCCAAATTTTCTTCCGGATGAGCGGCATTTTTTAATACTTTGGAAGCCAAACTCCTTACGATGGACTTGTTCTCTGTCCAATTAAGGTCTTTTTCCGAAAAGTAGTTCAAAATGACTTCGTTTTTGAAGATGATTTTTTTCAAAAGTCCATCTACGGCATTGAAATCTTGCTCCCAAGTAGGTTCGGCGATCGAAATGTATTCCTGATATTCTGGGGAAGGTTTAATGTAATCTCTAAACCATTCTCTGATCTCAAGTTCAAGGTCATTTAGGTTGGCATTGTTCTTAGCTACTGCAGCCCGATACTGATCCGATTCCCGAAGATTGACCAGGATTTGATTTTTGGCCAGATTAAGCTCATTGGCAAACATTGTGGGCTTGGAGCTTGATAATCGACTTTTTTTCTCGGATTCTTTTTCCACATGTTTGGAAAATGCTTGAAGCAGTTCGATGGCCAATAAGTAGAGCTGTGGAATCCGCTCTGCGGAGGCGACCATATTTTTAAGAAGAAAATCTTGGTCTTTTTTATTGGATTTGTGAAACTGCTGAATGGCTTCTAGCACAACTTTTTTCACCTTGGGGCTGGTTTCGGCAGCTTTTAGCTGTCCCTGAGATTCCAGATTTTTTTCAAAAAGATGGACAGCCAGCTCTGCTTCTCTTCCCAATGCAGCTTTATCCTGCACTTCCATACTATTTAAATCGGGGAGAAAAGACTCTCGTATAAAGTCTTTGGCAAGGTTGAAATTTGAACCTTTGCACTGCTCATAGGCGTAAAGGTTTTGAAAAGCTTTGACCCTGAGGATTCTTCTATTTAGCATAATGAGTAAAACGAGCTGTAAATATAGGTATTTTGGATGGGCTTGTCCCAGCCTACCCAAGACAAAAAACCACCGAAAGTAATTCCGGTGGTTTTAAGGTGTAAGTTGATGTTTTTTTAAAAGGATAGTTTTACTTTTCCCATTGCCTGAATACGGTCTTGGGCTGCCTGGATTGCCGCTTGCTGAGCCGGGATTTTTTCTTCGGCTGATTTTTGTAAAATAGTCAGACAGGTATCGTAGATTTTTTCAGTTTGTTGGAAGACAATATCCCGGTTGTAACCTCCCAAATACTCGGCTCCCACATTGATGACCCCACCGGCATTGATTAAAAAATCCGGGGCATAGATTATTCCCTTATCTAACAGGATTTGTCCATGTTTGGCTTCATCCTGAAGTTGGTTATTGGCTCCTCCTGCGATTACGGCGCATTTGAGTCGATCAATGGTATCGTCATTGATTGTGGCTCCTAAAGCGCAAGGCGCATAGATGTCCATTTCCAAATCATAGATTAAGTTAGGCTCAATAGAAACCGCTCCGGTTTCTAGGGCTACTTTTTTGAGCTTTTCTTCGAAAATATCCGTGACCAAAACTTCAGCGCCTTCTTTTACCAGGTACTCGATGAGGTATTTGCCCACTTGTCCTACTCCTTGAACGCCGATTCGTTTTCCAGCTAAGGAGTCAGATCCAAATGCTTTTTTTGCAGCTGCTTTCATTCCCATGTAGACCCCGAAGGCGGTGACAGGTGAAGGATCGCCAGCTCCACCTTTGACTTCAGGTAATCCGGTCACGTGACGGGTTTCCATGGCGATATACTCCATATCTGAGGTTTTCATGTTGACGTCTTCTGCGGTGACATATCTTCCGCCTAGACTTTCAACAAATCGCCCGAATCTTCGTAAAAAGGCTTCGTTTTTCAATTTCGGATCCCCGATGATCACCGCTTTCCCCCCGCCTAAATTCAAACCGGCTAAGGCGTTTTTGAAAGACATCCCCCGTGATAATCGAAGCACGTCAGTAATTGCTTCGGACTCTGAGGCATAAGGCCACATGCGTGTGCCGCCCAGTGCAGGACCCAAGGTCGTGTTGTGTATCCCAATGAGGGCTTTTAGGCCGGTGGCCTGATCATGGCAAATCACGAGTTGTTCGTGGTCCATGGTGGTAATCTGTCCAAAGATGGATCCTTCTTTCACGGTTTGGGAAGCTTTAATCTCTAACATGTGAACTTAGCTTTTTAGAATGTGTTATATTTGGGTTATCCTTTACAGGAAACAGGCCGATACAAAATTAAATACTTTTATTGGCCTTCAAAGGGTGAATATATTCAGTTTCTACATTCTAATTCCTCGATTTTAACGTTTTTATTTGGTGAAGCCACTCTGGAGACTCAATAAGTATTTATATAAATACAAAGGCTTGTTGCTTTTGGGAATACTATTTACCGTAATCTCAAATATTTTCGTAATTATCCCTGCGCAACTGGTCAGACTTGCCATAGATTATGTGGTAGAAACTTTTTCCATTTTCAGGCCCTTGGAGCTGGGTGGATTGGGGGAAAGTGCCCAAGAAATTTTCTTAAAATTTGTGCTTGTCTTTGGTGTTTTGATCCTAGCCATGGCTTTGCTCAGAGGTTTTTTCCTCTTTTTGATCAGACAGACAATCATCATCATGTCTCGGAAAATCGAATATGACATGAAGAATGAGATTTTCGAGAAATATCAAAATCTTTCGCTGAGCTTTTACAGAAAGAATAGTACCGGAGACCTGATGGCTAGAATTACAGAGGATGTTAGTCGTGTTCGGATGTATTTGGGTCCGGCCATCATGTATGGATTGAACCTGCTGATCCTATTTCCGCTCGTCATCTCTTACATGATTACGGTCAATCCCGAGTTGACTTTTTATTCCCTGCTTCCCCTTCCAGTACTTTCGATCAGCATTTATTTTGTCAATAATCTGATCAATGAGCGCTCCGAAAAAATCCAGCGAAGCTTATCCAACCTCAGCACCTTTGTGCAGGAAGCCTTTTCCGGGATTCGGGTTTTAAAGGCCTTTGTTCGGGAAAATGACAGCGTTCGAAATTTTACCCTTGCCAGTGAAGATTACAAAGATAAATCGATCCGATTAACTAAGGTTAACGCGCTTTTTTTTCCTTTGATCATGGCCTTGGTTGGGATCTCAACCATTATTACAGTTTACATTGGTGGATTGCAGGTGATCAATGGGGAAATCGGTTACGGAGTCATTGCCGAGTTTATCCTTTACGTAAACATGTTAACCTGGCCGGTGACATCTTTGGGCTGGGTCACCAGTATTGTACAGCGGGCTGCTGCATCTCAGGCTAGAATCAATGAATTTTTGGATGAGAAAAACGACATCAAAAGTTCCGATCACCTCAAGGATCCTATTCAAGGGAGGGTCAAAGTCAGCAAGCTGAATTTTGTTTATCCAGACTCCGGAATTAAGGCTTTGGATGAGGTAAGTTTTGAAATCCAAGCCGGACAAACCCTGGGAATTATTGGAACCACAGGTTCTGGAAAATCCACGATCGCCAATCTGTTGATGCGACTGTATGATCCGGTGTCTGGAACCATTGAAATCGACGGGAAAAACATCCAAGCATTTGATATTTCCCATTTGCGAAAAAATATTGGTTATGTGCCTCAGGACGTCTTTTTGTTTTCAGATTCGATCGGAAACAACATCGCATTTGGATTGGATTCTGCCGATTCGGAAAAAATTGAGCAGGCTGCCAAAGATGCTGATGTCTACCAAAACATCATGGATTTTCCAAAGGGTTTTCAAACCATGCTCGGAGAGCGGGGAATAACGCTTTCCGGTGGGCAAAAACAGCGGGTTTCTATCGCAAGAGCGATCGCCAAGGAGCCGAGAATTTTGATTTTGGATGATTGTCTTTCAGCGGTAGATACCAAAACTGAGAATGTGATTCTCACGGCCATGAAAAATATCATGCAGGAGCGAACCTCCATTATTATTTCCCATCGGGTATCTTCAGCCAAGCTTGCCGATCATATCATTGTTTTGGATGATGGTAAAATCATCGAACAGGGAAACCATGAATCCCTTATGACTCAAAAAGGAGTCTATGCGGAGTTGTACGAGAAGCAAACTCAGGCAGGGGAATCTGTGGATTCAGATCTTTAAGCCTAGCTATTTTTTCATTATAAATCAGTAACTTACCTCCTACTTAGCTTTTTGAAGACATGGAAAAAGAGAAAAAAGGGATCAAAGAAATAGAAGCTACCTTACAGGAGGTCGGTCAAAAGATCGAAGAGCTCATCGCAAAAGGGGCTGAAGCTGGATCGGAAGTCAAAGAGGAAATTGAAAAAAAGATCGAAGAGCTTCGTTCAAACAAAACTACCCTAGAGGCAGAACTGAAAAAGGGGAAGGAATTGCTCCAGAAGGAGTTTGAAGAAAAGAAAGAGGAGTTCAAAAATAAAAAGAAGGAATTTGAGCCAAAGTTCACTGAATCCAAGGGACTTTTTAAAGAAGGGCTGAGGCAAATTGGGTTGGCATTCAAAGCGCTATTTAAGAAGTAGCTGGGGATCAAAAAAAACCTGCTTTTTTTAACAGAAAGCAGGTTTTTCAAGTGATGAGGTAAAGAAATCAATCGTCTTGCAGCGCATTGCATCGATCATAGGTCGGGTCAATGTCGATGAATACATCCTCTTTGGCAGTGACAAACCACTTGCTTAGGATTTCATCTTCTTTTTTACGTAAAGCCGCGGCTTTCATTTTTTCATAATCATCGTTGAGATTGGCGCGATGGGCCGGATAGCTTGCCTGATAGTACAGGATCCGAACTTTTGTTCCTTCTCTTGGATCTTCAAATCGAATCGGTTCGGTGATCGTACCTACTTTCATGCTGTCTATCATAAAATAAAGTACGGGATCTTCTAGGGTTCTTAAGGTAAGTCGGTTGGAGTTCGAACCCGGATCGGTGAAAAACCCACCATTATCAGAGGTGTTTCGATCATCAGAATATTCCTTTGCAGCTTTGGCAAATTCAATGGTACCTGCTTGGATTTCAGTGCGCAAACTGTCTAAGTAGCGTTCGGTTTTCAGAATATCTTCCTCTGTGGCCTTGGGAACCCGTAAAATATGACGAGTATTGAATTTTCCATCCCGGGTTTCCAACAATTGGATCATATGAAATCCAAATTGAGTTTCCACAGGATCAGAGATTTCACCTTGTCTTAATCCTAAGGCAGTAGCTTCATATTCAGGAGCAAGTTGTCCTCTTCCAAAAAAGCCCAAGTCCCCGCCTTGAATGGCAGATGCTGGATCTTCGGAGTATTGCTTTGCCAACTCTGCAAAGTCAGCCTCGCCGGACATGATATCTGCTTTAAACTTTAAAAGCTGATTGTAAATTTCCTCTTTGGTTTGACGGTTGACTTCCGGTTTCTTAATGATTTGTCCTACCGTCACCTCTTTTGAAAATAAAGGCAGAGAGTCGGTGGGAATACTTTCGAAAAAGGCCCTTACTTCAGCAGGGGACACGGTCACACCATCGGTAATGGTAGCTCTCATCCGCTCCACAATCATTTGTTCTTCAATGGCATCATACATTTCGCTTTTGAGTTGCTCGGCGGTTTTGCCATAGATTTCCAAGAGCTGATTTTCATCTCCCCCAAATTGTTGAAGGACCATATTGAATCGATTCTCGGTATTGAGCTGAACCTCGGCTGGCGACACCATGATAGAATCGATCTCGGCCTTAGCGACCATGAGTTTGTTGATAATCAGGGTCTCAAACACCTCGCATCGGGTAGGTGGGGTGATTCCTTGTTGGGATTGAGAAATGGCCTCTAGGTAGGTCTTTTGCACATCAGATTCAAGAAGGATATTATTATCCACCTTGGCCACGATTTTATCGATTACCTGTCCGGTTGGGTTACTTTCCTGTGCAGTGGCTTGTTGAATGCCTAGACCACAAAGCACGGCGATTGTAAGTCGGTTTAATTTATTCATTCGAATTCACGTTAGGACCTGATGGCCCCAGTATGTTTAGTTGTATCTAACTATTGATTGATGGCCACAAAAGCCTCTTCTATGGCTGATTTATTGATTTGGACCGCATATTTGGCTCGAAGACTTTCCAAGAGGCTTTCATCCAAGTATTCCTGATAATCTTTGATCACTTGACCTCGGGTTTCGTCGAATTTCTTTGGACCTGCGGGGATTTTTTCTCCTTTGAGTAAAAGGTAAGTTTCACCTTCAATTTCCAACTCTTCATAACCTGATTCTCGATTGGACTTGGACAGGACCGGATGGTTGGAAATTTCTTTGATTCCTGATTCGATTTTAAAAGCTAAGGGATTGTTTTGGCTCGATTGCGCTATAAATTCCTCGCTGACCGATTCGCTGTAATTTTTCCCTTCCAATTGAGCTTTGGCGGGAGCAAGCATTTCTTGATCCAGTACGTTCACAATCAAGGCAGGCATCCGCTCACCCCATTGGTAGCGATCTAGATGCTGCTGATAAAACTGACGTTGCCCCACTGAGTCTTGAATTCCTTTTTGCCACACCTGATCGTTCATTAAGGAAAAAAGAAGAATTCCATCACGGTATTCTTTGAGTAGCATTTGATATTCCTTATTGGTTGCTTCCAGCTGAGCCTCTTCTTGCTCATCCAATAGGGTACTTAAAAACCGGTTGTACCAAAGTTCAAAATTTCCCTGATTTTTGGATTTGGGATTGGCTTCATCATTTGCGATGAAAGCAATAAAATCACTTACCGGATAGCTCGTGCTTTGAATTTTGAAAAGCTCTTGTTCAGGAGAAATTTCTAAAGATTCCAGTTTAGATTCAAACTCATCCTTTGGAGTTTGGTAAAGTTCGGTCATCAGTCTTTCAACCAATTCCTCATTTTCTTTAAATCCATAACGGGATTTTTGAATGGCCAAAACTTGGGACTGAATCATCGAAGAACGGGATTCTCGGAGAATTCTGGATCGGATTTGATCTTCCATTTGCTCAAAACTATCCAGGGGTTTTCTATCCTCCAGTCTTAGAATATGGTATCCATAGCGGGTTTTGATCGGAGGAGACACTTCTCCTGATTCGGTGAGTGAAAAGGCTGCCATTTCAAATTCCGGAATCATGTTGCCTACGGAAAACCAGGGTAAAATTCCCCCTTTTTGGCTGGTGGCCGGGTCTTCTGAGAAGTTTTTGACAATATCTTCCCAAACCGTGGTTGGTTTTTGAATCTCAGCGTAAATATCTGCTACTTTTCGTTTGGCTTGATCTTCTGCGTCAGGATTCTCTGGATTGATCCGGACCAAGATGTGAGAAACCTGAACTTGGCCGGGATTGGGTTTCCGTTCCTGCACTTTGATAATATGGTAGCCAAAACTGGTCAATATCGGTTCAGAAACCTCCCCTGGTTGAAGTGAATACGCCGCATCCTCAAAAGGCTGAACCATTTGCAGGGAGGTAAAATAACCTAAATCTCCTTGGTTCTTATTGACCGAAGGATCATCTGAGTAGTCTACAGCAAGGCTGTTGATATCTCCACCGGCTATGATTTCCTGGCGGACCTTTAGTGCCATTTTGAGGACGATCAAACTGTCTTCAGCACTGGCATTTGGTGGAAACTGAAACAGAATATGACTTGCCCGGATGACTTCCTGCATTCGGGAATAGGCCTTACGTAACTCTCCCTCCTCCAATGAATTTTTGATCAGAAAGGGAGCTTTTAAATTCTCTTTGAAAGATTCAAATTCCCGATTGAACTCGGGCGTTTCACTGAGTCCCAGAGCTTCTGCCTCCCGGACCTTTAACTTGTAATTAATAAATAACTGAAGGTTTTCCTCAAAATCTTTTCTACTCAAGCCAGGAGCACCCGTGTTATTTCCTTTACCCATCAGATAGATGAATTCATCCTTGCTGACAGGCTGACCTCCCACAGAGAGGAGCTCTTGGGAATCATCCATAGTTTGAGCATGGACAAGACTACCTGGCAGGGTCAGGACGAGGACTGAAAATAGAATCGCCGATACAGTTCGGATGGTCATGGATCAGATTGCTGATTTGAAGATGCAATGTTACAAAATTATCAGGATTTCAAGGGAAATGCCTTTGTCAACAGTGATTTAACAAGAATTAGGAAGAGAAGCGTTTGATCAATCGACAAGTATTGGTCCCGGATTTGGATTCAAACTGGATCTCATCCATTATTTTCTTTACCAAAATGATGCCTAAGCCACCTTTTCTTTTTTGGGCGATCACATTTTTAAGGTCAGGAGCTTTGTAATCTAACATATTGAATGCTTCTCCTTCGTCTTGAATTTCAAAAATTAATTGGCCTTTTGCGTTTTTTACCGTGAGTTGGATCAGGTCATGCTCATTACACTGGTGAGAGTGGATGATCAAATTGGCACAAACCTCCTCCACAGCCAGCTTGAGTTGATGGTGGTCCTGCTGACTTAGGTGCAGCGGATCCAGTACCTTATCCAGAAAGGCTCTCAATTCAGCCAAAGCGGTGGTTTGGCAGGTAATCTGGAGTCGGTGAGTAATCATTAAATTTCTTTTATCACGGTTTCTTTATCCGGTTTGATGGATATCAACTGATCCAATCCAAGGATTTTAAATACCTCCCATACGCTGGGACTCAATCCATAAATGATAAACCTGATGCCTTCTTCTTGAAAATCCTCCAAATAGGACATAAATACTCCCAGTCCTGCCGAAGAAATGTAATGAAGATGGGTTCCATCAACTAGAATAGATTGAGCGCCATCATCAATCATTTTTCGCATTGACTCGTCGAGCTCTACGCTATTGCTTGCATCGATTTCGCCATTTAACTTTAAAATGTGATGCGGGTTTTCTTCTATGATTTCAAGTGATAGCATGTTTTTGGTGTATTCAGGTAAATTTTACAATGACCGTGGAGTAGTCATCGTCTATCATTCCATCTCCTCCCACAAATTCATGTAGGGCATCCACTAGGATGGTCTGTAGTTCACGAGGATGCTGGGTTTGATGTTTCTCGACTAAGCTGCGAATTCGTTCAAATCCAAATTGTTGATGTTGTTGATTTTTTGCCTCTACGATTCCGTCAGTGAACAAGACCAGTAAATCACCACCTTGAAAGGGGAAGGTCTTTTCCTCAACGTGATTTTCATATTGGATGTTTCTCAAAATTCCCAAACCCAGTCCATCAATCCCCAGGTATTCGGCTTTTTTAACTTGATTTTGATACAACAGAGCAGGAACGTGTCCCGCACGGGCATGGCAGAAGGATTTCTTTTGCGTATCAATGATAAAAATAGACGCTGTAATGAAGTGATTGCGCTCCAAACATCGGCTGAGGGCTGCGTTGGCCCGGATCATAAATTCCGAAGGGCTCAGATTCAGTTGGATCAAACTGTGAAAAATCCCCTTCATTTGAGACATGTGAAAAGCAGCCGAGGTTCCTTTTCCGGATACGTCTCCGATAATAATGACAAATCGGTGTTCATCAAGCTGAAAAGTATCGTAATAATCCCCTCCCACTTCATCTGCGGCATTGGAGTACGCACAGATTTCAAAGGCCTCATCATGGTCTAGTTTGGAGGGTAAAAGGGATTTTTGCACTCGCTGTGCAATTTTGAGCTCTTCCTGATAGCGCTCATTTTTTACGGCCTGATTGAGGAGTCGGTGATTTTCTACAGCAATACTCGCCTGACGTGCAAAGGTACTGATGATGTTGACCATTTCCTTGTTAAACCCGTCCCGTACCTCCTTGAACAGCACCAGCTGTCCAATCAGAGATTTATTGACCACGATAGGGACAATCAAAGCGGTGAGGTATTTAGGGTGATCGATTTTCAAAGAAAGTGGCTGCATGTGATCTGCCATTTTTTCGGCAAGCCAGTTTTGTCTAAGTTGGTTTTGCTCGATTAATGCAACCAGCTCTTTTTTGGATTTTTGATCCAAAAAACGCACCTGAGCAATTCCATTTTCCAATTCAGTATAAACCTCCAGCCAAGCTCCATCAGCATAGGAGGCGCTCATGCAGGAATCCAGTAAAATATCCAGTACCTGCTCTTCATTTTCTTCCGGTTTAATGGATTGGCTGAGACGCTGAAAATTGATTGCTTCGGTAAGTTTTTGCTCAAAAACTGAGGAGGTAGGGAGGTTGAATAAGGTAACCAGAAAGCTAAAAAAGGCATAGATGATGGTGAAGAAAAATAAAGAAATTAAAAAGAGATTGTCCATCAAATTGATGGGGTACATTTCTGTCGAGGAAAGAAATCGATTGGTTTGAACAAAGAGTAAGCTGGCACACAACAGGATGAAAAACAGAAAAAGTAAGGTTTTCCATTTTTCCTTGAATGTCAGGTAAGGAATCCACTTGAGATTGACCGAGAGAACCACTGCCATGAGAATGGTAATCGCCAAAACAAATAGAAAAGGATAATCGAAGGAGATCGGCTGAAAAAAGACAAAGAATAGACAGCTCAATAAGATGAGCTCATAGGTTTGCCATTGTTTGACGACCTGCTTGGTCTTTTGGTAAAGAATCAGACTTCTCCAGATCAAGGAGGTAGAAATGATAAAAATCGAAATCAGCGCAAAATGCACATGATAAAAGAAATTTCTTAGGAAAGGATCCTGGGCAAGTTTAGTGTCTCCCAGAAGGAAATAAAAAATCTGAATTAATACGTACACCCCGGTGGCAAAAATCCCGGTGGAGGCTGCCCGCCAGATCAATTCCAGGAAATCATTTTTGGAGTCTTTGGCTATTCGATATTGGTAAAAAAAATAAATCATCAGGAAAAACAGCGCCTCCAAAATCCAGGTGAATTCCTGGGCAATTCCCGCATCCATATTGTTGATTTTGCCAAAAAGCCTTACCAAATCCACAAAAAGCAGGGCAAGCCAGACTAAAATAGCCAGTAGAAAGCTGAGCTTGCCGATATGTATCGAAGGTAGTTTTGGCATAAAATCAATTCCCAATATTACTCATTGGAATCCGAAAAAAATGACAGTTCATTGTTAAGCTAACTCCCAAATTGTTAAAAAATTATAATTGAGGAGTCAAAGCCCTATACAAATACAATTTCATCAATGAGGTCTTTTCCGTAGCGTTCGTGAATCAGCTCCAGAATGTTACGCTTACTGAATTGCAATTCACGTTTTACCGGTCCGGAGTTTATTTTCACCACTAGTTTTTTTTGTCGGATAAAGACCGATTCGGTTCGGTCAGCTACCGTTTTTCCAACTAGCTCCGCCCAATCGTGGGTTAGAGATTTTTCTTTGAATTTATCTTCCAATCGATAGGCTTTCAGTAGTTCCTGAAAAGCCTCTTCCATAGGCGCAGCTTCTTTTTTTCTTCCGGGGAAATGTTTATTTGGGTACATAGGATTTATAAAAATAAGGCTTCAGCGATGCTGTCTGCAATTAATTTTCCGCTTCGACTCAAAGATAAGGTATTATCTTTCCAAAGCAGCCATCCTTCTTTTTCCATTTGAATCAAAACGGCAGATCGCTCGCTTTTCAAATCGAATCCAAAGCGGTTTTTTAACCAGCGTAAATCAACTCCCCAGCTCGTCCTGAGTGCGGTGAGCAGATAGTCATTCAATCGATCGGTTTCTGTGAGTATCTCTCGCTCCAAGGGAATCTGATTTTTTTGAAGTGATCGGATGTAGGAGGGATTATTTCTTGGATTTGCTCCTCGGTGTTCCCCGTCAAAAGAATGAGCTCCTGGTCCCAATCCCAAATAGGGCTTGCCCAGCCAATAGGAGGTATTGTGAATGGAACGATGACCGGGCAGCGCAAAATTAGAGATTTCGTATTGTTCATACCCAGCCTGCTCAGTGAGGTTTTGCATCAGTTCAAATTGCTCGGCCATAAACTCGTCAGAGGCGGGAGAAAATTTTCCTTTTTCTGTCCAATTGCCCAAGGCGGTTTTTGGTTCTACGGTCAGTCCATAGCAGGACAAGTGTCCGGGGTTTTGTGCCAAGGCTAAGTTGAGATCCTTTTCCCAAAGCGCATGACTGGAGGAGGGGAATCCATAAATCAGGTCCATGCTGAATTTACTGAAGCCCGCATTTCTGGCTTTTTCAATGGCGCGATGGGATTCTGCGGCCGAATGCGCTCGATGATAAAACTGGAGCACTGCTTCATCAAAGCTTTGAATTCCCAAACTGAGTCGATCAATTCCCAAAGTTTTCCAGGCAATCAGCTTTTCTTCGCTCAGATCATCGGGATTTGCTTCGAGGGTGACTTCTTTTAAATCTAAGGCAAAGGTTTCTTGGATTTTGCGCATCAAAAACTCAATCCATCGGGGATGGAGCAGAGAGGGAGTGCCCCCGCCAAAATAGAGGGTTTGGATGGGAAGCCCTTTGAGGTATTCTGCCCGAAGCGTAATCTCTTTTCCGATCATCTCAATCAGCTCATCCAGCAAAGTGGTATTGGTGCTGAAATGGAAATCACAATATCGGCAGGCCTGTTTGCAAAAAGGAATATGAATATAAATGCCTGCCATGTAGAATTAGTTATTTTGCAAAGATAATTAAACTCGATGCCGCTAAAAAGCCTACCATATCATTGCCTAATCGTCCTTCTGCTGTTTGCCAATTCAGCATTCGCACAGGAGGGCTACTGGCTGGGTTGGCCCGAGAAGGACCGCAAAGAGATTCGCTGGGAAAATTTTGAAACCGAAAAGAAGCGAGAGTCCAAGATCGATTCCTTACTTGCCCAATTGAAAGGTCTGGGTTATGTAGGAGCCGGCTGGGAGTCGGAATTTAATCGTAATGATTCCCTGAAAATCCGTTTGTACTATGGGCCTAAAATTGAATGGGTCGATCTGAGAAATCAAAATCTGCCATCGAACCTTTGGAAGGAAAAGCAAAGCAAAACCCTTAGCCTAGAGGCCTACAATCAGCTGCTCAGCGCCTGTTTGGAGCAACTCCAAAATACTGGATTTCCATTTGCATCGCTGGAATTGGATAGTTTGGAGTTAAAGGGGAATCGGTTGTCTGGATCCCTTTTTCTGGACAAAGGTCCGGAAATTCGTTGGGATAGTGTAGAGATTGCATCTTCCAGTAAAACGAATCCCAAGTACCTGCAGCGACTCAGTGGACTGGAGGTAGGAGCGCCTTTTTCTCAGCAGGACCTGGACCGCAGTGCCATTCGGATGAGTCGTCTTCCCTATTTTGAGCTTCAAGAAGCACCTGGAGTGAGATTTCGCTTTCAGAAGGCCCAGCCTAATTTTCTGTTGCGTGACCGGAATGCCAATGTAATCGATGGGATTATTGGGTTGCTTCCCAATGAAAACGATCCGCAAAAGGTGTTGATTACCGGCCAGCTGGATTTGCAACTCTACCATTTAGGCGGGAGGGGCAGGGATGTGGAGCTCAAATGGCAGCGCTTCAATGAGCTGACTCAAAGCTTGGATTTGGGATTTAAGGAATCTTTTGTATTTAATTCGGGTATCGATATTTGGGGTGATTTCAGGTTGCTTAAGCAAGATTCCACGTTCCTCAAACGGCATCTGGGCTTAACCCTAGGATTCCGGGCCAATCAACAGGTCTATGTGCGCTTTTTTACCAAAAGACAGGCCAGTGATCTTCTGGCAAATTTTGGATTTAACAACCTTACTGAGCTTCCGGATTTTGCGGATTTCCGGTGGAATGAATTTGGAATTGGAATTGTAGCAAACGGGCTGGATCAGCCAGTTTTTCCTCGGAGAGGCTTTCTGCTAGATTTTCGGTTTTCTGCTGGAAACAAACGCCTCCTTCAAAATACGGCACTTCCTGAGGACTTATACGGGGATAGGAATTTAAATACTCCCCAATATGCCTTGCAGCTGGAGATTGAAAAGCACATTTATTTCAAACCGTTTTGGGGAGCTTATCTCCGATCGGCAAGTGGTTGGATTCAAAATGAGAATCTTTTTCTCAATGATCTTTTCAGAGCGGGGGGACTGAGCAGTATTCGAGGGTTTAATGAAAATTTTTTCTTTGCCTCCGCATATTCCTATTTCAATTTGGAACAACGGCTTTTTTTTGATCAAGAGTCGTATCTTCTCATTTTTGCAGACGCCGGGATTTTAGAAAACCCTTACTTTGCAGGAAAAATAGATCAACCCTTTGCGCTTGGGGCTGGACTTAATTTGGATACTGGTTCGGGTTTGTTTCGGTTTATCTATGCAGTAGGAAAATCTGCTGAACAGCCCTTTTCCCTGTCCTTTTCAAAAATTCACTTTGGATATTTGGCGCGCTTTTAAAATCATGCGGTTAAAACTATGTTGAAACGATTCCATTTGCTGTTTTGTACGCTTCTGTTTGGGGGCTCACTTGTGACTCATGCCCAAACGCTGGAAGATTTTAATGATCGCTGGGAATATGGGGGGCTAGGGACTTGGTTTGAATCTCATGATTGGATTAGTCAGGAATTGGATTTAAGAACCTTTCCCAAATCAACTTTTTATTTGGAGCTACCTGAGGAGACGGTGGTTTTTGCAGGAGAAAAACTATGGTTTTATGCAGAATCAGACACGGTGATCAGACGGGAAGTGAACTCAGTGTCCAAAGAACTTGAAATGGATAAATTTCAGCTGACCTTATTTAAAGAAGGGATTAGTCCAGATCGAGTTTATTTGGCCAAAATAATCGGGGACAAATTTCTGAGAAATAAGCAGGAGGCCTCGAATGAGGGGATAAGTATCCGTGGTCAAGAACGCCAAAAAATCCGAGATTTTTTTGTGATCAGTCTTTTGGTAATCTTAGTGATGATTGCAGTATTTAAAATGGTTTACCCCTATTTATTTGCCTTGATGCTGCAGCCCAGGGGACTGTTGAGTGATGAAGATTTTTCAGATGTGGGGAGTTTGCAAAAATTCTTTTCCTTGGATGTGGTATTTTATGTGTTTAGTGTTAATCTGCTCCTTTCCCTTTTGAGCATCACCGGTTTGCTGATATTCAGACCTGATATTATCACGCAGATACAACAAGCCTTAACGCCATCGCTTTACCTTATTTGGTTAATGGGAGGTTTTTTCTTCTTGGGCTTGACGGTGTTAAAATTTCTAGGAATCCGCTTGATTGCCTTTTTATTTGATTTGGGCAAAATGGAATATGCCCATTTCTTTTACCTACTCCGGCTCATTGTTTGGTCCGGCATGATCGTGATACTCATCCTGTCTTATTTCCTACTCAATTCCTTTTATCGGATGGAATTTGTACTTGAATATACCCTAAATGGATTTTTTTGGTTTTACCTGTTAGGGGTTTCGGTCTTATTCTTTATGATGATGAATCGGTTAAGCTTTAAGAAATATCATTTATTTACTTACCTTTGCATCGCAGAATTAGTGCCCTTTCTGATCTTTTCCAAGTGGATTATGGGATTGGGTCAATTTTAACTAAAATCTCAAGGACAGTTACGCATGAATGCAACTATCAAGGATCGGTTTAAACCCGTCAAAAGTATTCTTGTCTCACAACCAAAGCCTAGCGATGTCAATTCGCCATACTTTCAGCTCGCCGAAAAATACAATCTGAAAATTGACTTTAGGCAGTTTATTAAGGTGGAGCCCGTTCCTCCCAAAGAATTCAGGAAGCAAAAAATCGATATCTTGAAGCATACTGCGGTGATTTTCACCAGTAGAAATGCCATTGATCATTTTTTTAATATCTGTAAGGAATTTAAAATTGAAATGCCTGCAGATATGAAGTATTTCTGCATTTCGGATCAAACGGCACACTACCTTCAGAAATACATTGTCATCCGAAAGCGAAAGCTTTTTGTGGGGCAAAAAACTGCTGAGGATTTGTTTGATTATTTCAAAAAGCACAAATCTGAAAAATACCTCTTTCCATGTTCGGATATTCGTAAAGATGACATTCCGGATTACATGAACAAAAACGGAATCGCCTTTACCGAAGCGATCATCTATCATACCGTGGCCGCCGATCTTTCCGATTTGGCGGATGTGAAATACGATATTTTGGCTTTTTTCAGTCCCTCTGGCATAAAATCACTGAAACAAAATTTCCCTGATTTTGAGCAAGGAAATACCCGGATTGCTGCATTTGGGCCCACCACCGCCCAGGCGGTCCGTGAGCTTGATCTCATTTTGGACATCGAAGCTCCCCTGCCCAACGCGCCAAGTATGACAGGAGCTTTGGAGCTTTACATAAAAAAAGCAAACAATTTGTAAATCTTAGAATCAAAACCTGTGGTTTTTCAGTTTAAATTCTTACACTAGTCTTTATTATTTGACGAAACCACATGCAAATGATTTTCAAAGGTTATCGGAAGTGCTTTTTTGGAATGGGATTGATCCTATGCTTTTTGTTCAGTCAAAAGGTTTATGCGCAGCAAGACGCGCAGTTTACCCAATACATGTATAATGGCCTGTATTATAACCCGGCATTTGCAGGAAAAGAAGGAGGTTATCGGTTTTCTGCGCTTCACAGGACCCAATGGGCCAATTATCAAACAAGCAGTGGAACAGGAGGAGCTCCCGTCACCCAACTGATTACCGCACAAGGGAGTTTGGAGGGTAAAAATCTTGGATACGGCTTAACTATTGTCAATGATCAAATTGGTCCTACATCCAATTTGGAGCTAAACTTACAGGGGGCCTATCATAAAAAAATCAATCGAGCTACTCTGAGCGTGGGTGGATCCATCGGTTTTTTTTCGAGTACTTTGGATTATGGAGAGCTGATAGTAGTCAATCCTGAACCAAATTTACCCACCTCAGGCAGAGAGAATTCCATGAATTTGAATATTGGCTTGGGAATTCTTTTTGATCGGGGAGATTATTACTTAGGTTTGAGCTCCAGACATTTGAATGAGCCTCAATTTGATTTTGGGGAGGGGAGCTATGGCAACCAATTAGTCAATCATAGTTATTTACTAGCGGGCTATCGGGTTCGTCCGATTGGCCAATTGAGATTGGAACCTAGTTTATTGATAAAATCTGCAGGGTTTAATAATTTTTCCTATGATGTGAGCGTTATGGCAACGCACCAAAATAGGATTTCTGGAGGTTTGGCTTATCGAGGAGAAGAATCAATTAGTATACTCATGGGATATGCGATACTGCCAGATAATTCATTAAATCTGGGATATGCCTTTGATTTGGTGGTCAGTGGGTTAGAGGCTAAATCTCCCACTAGCCACGAATTGATGCTTCGGTATCTACTCCGTACGGCTCGGAGAGATGTACAGCGGGTTATTCAGCGGACTCCCAGGTTTAGATTTTAATCGTATAGTTTGTTAATTTGGAGCGCGAAATATTAAAAAAGTTCAATTTTAACTTTATTTAATTTTGGCAGGTTATTTGCATAAATGAATTAAATTCTGCTAAATTTCGCTCTCTGAGTATGTTTTAATGCGCACATTCGTTTGATGATATAAAAAACGTCATTTATGTATAATAAATTCAACCTACGCTTTACGCCGGTTATAGTAGGCTTGGCCATAGCGACAATTCTTCCAGGTTGCGGACTCTTCAATAAGAAAGGAACTGCAAGTGAAAAGATGAACCGACGAGGTGAAGTGACTGGTGTTGCTAAGCGTGATAGTTGGCAGCAAAATCTTCCTTACGATATGGTTCCAGTTAAAGCTGGTACATTCTGGATGGGTCAGTCCGATGAGGATATTGCCTTCACTCAATCCTCAATGAACAAACAGATTACCATATCTGAGTTTTTCATGGATAAATATGAGGTATCTAATAATAAGTATCGTCAATTTTTAGAAGCGGTTAAAGAAGGAGTATATGCTACCGGTACTCCAACCACCCTGAAAGATGAGCCTCAATTAAATTACGATGAGCTCAGACCGGATACAACAGTTTGGTCTACTAGCTTTTCTTATCATTATGGGGATCCTCTGATGGAATACTATTTTGATCATCCCGCTTTTGACAATTATCCAGTGGTAGGGGTTACTTGGGATCAGGCCAAAAAATACTGTGAGTGGAGAACCTACCATCAAAATGCTAACGACGAGTACAACTTTGATGCTCCCTCGTTTAGATTACCCACAGAAGCAGAATGGGAATATGCGGCTAAAGGCGGTAAGGACGTCGCAAAGTATCCTTGGGGAGGTCCATACTTGAAAAATAAAAGAGGCTGCCTGATGGCCAATTTCAAACCCGGTCGCGGGAATTACATTGACGATGGATTTGCGTATACCGCACCAGTAGACGTTTTTGCCCCCAATGGATTTGGTCTTCACAACATGTCAGGTAACGTAGCTGAATGGGTCCTTGATGCCTATGCCCCAACCTCTCGGACTGCCACTTGGGATTTGGATCCGGTTTATGATGTACCGACCGAACCCAGAAAAGTGGTCAGAGGAGGAAGTTGGAAAGACATCGCACACTATTTGGAGACGTCCACCCGGACTTACGAATATCAAGACGTAGCCCAGGCGCATATTGGATTCCGGACCGTCACCACCTTTATTGGAAGATCTGGATCTATGGATGTGAAATCCAGTGCCAGAAGAAGACGTTAATTATCAAATACCCACCCTATAAAAACCAAAAACCTTAATTTCTACTCAAAAAATGGCTAGTAACAGCAACTTCTTTTATTCCAGCATCATGCCCAAAATCTATGGCATCGGTGCGGCAGTCGTAATCCTAGGAGCGATGTTTAAAATCCTTGATTGGCAAGGCGCAAACTGGATGATCGGTATTGGATTGACCACAGAAGCGATCATTTTCTTCTTGTCCGCATTCGAGCCTAGGGCGAATGAAGTGGATTGGTCTAAAGTCTATCCCGAATTAGCCGAGGACGGAGTTGCTGCTCCGAAAAGAGCTCCAAGAGCCGCAGCCGTGGCAGGAGATCAAACTTCTCAGAAGTTGGATGACATGCTAGCTAAGGCAAAGATAGGTCCTGAGTTGATCGAAAGCCTAGGTAAGGGCATGCAAAATTTGGCTAGTTCAGCCGAAAAAATGGGGAATCTTGCAGATGCCGCTGTAGCGACGAACGAATATGCCACTAATGTGAAATCTGCTGCCAAGACCCTTGTGGACATGAATGCATCTTACGGTAAAACTGCTGCTGCCTTGACGGAAATGTCAGCTGCTTCACAAGACGCAAAGGAATATCATACCCAAGTAGTCACGGTAACCAAAAATCTTTCCGCCCTGAATGCTGTCTATGAAATGGAATTGCAGGATGCCAACAGCCATGTGAAGACCTTGAATAAATTCTATTCAAATATGACTGCGGCAATGGAAGGTTTAAGCGAAGCAGGAAAAGAAACTGAAGCGTTTAAAAACGAACTTGCCAAGCTGAACCAAAATGTCAGCTCTCTTAATAAAATATATGGTGGAATGCTATCCGCTATGAAAGGTTAATTCTTTTCAATTCACAAAAAACCATTAGATAAGAACAAATGGCAGGAGTAAAAGAAACACCTAGACAGCGGATGATCGGAATGATGTACCTGGTGCTGACCGCATTGTTGGCACTTCAGGTAAGTAATCAGATCCTTCAAAAGTTCGTCTTGATCAACGACGGTATGGAGCGCACCTCGCGTAACTACATGCTCAAAAATGCAGCAACCGTTGAATCAATCGAATACACGGTAGAACAGCAAGGGAATAATGAAAAGGATGTCCCCAAAGTAGGAGCTGCTCAGGAAATCCGTGAAGCAAGCAAAGAGATTACGGCTTACCTAGAGGAATTGAAAAAGCAATTGATCGAACAATCTGGAGCGAAAAATGAAGAAGGAAACTTCGTCAATTCCTCGTTGAAGAATACCGAGGTTGCGGGTAATATTTTTGTCAACAATGGCAAAGGAGAAGAGTTAAAAGCTACCTTGAATGGTTTTCCACTAAAAGTCCAAGAAATTTTGGAAGGGGTTGGAATTACCGATCAGTCCTTTAACCCGATCGCTTTAGATGCCGCTGAGATTGACTTGTTTAAAAATGACAGTGAAGCTCGAAATAAAGACTTCACCAATTTGAACTTTGTTAAATCCCCAGTAGGAGCCGTGTTGGCTTTACTTTCGCAATACCAAAACGAAGTGTTGAATATTGAAAGTGAGGCTTTGGCTACCATAGCCAATACCATTGGATCCTTTTATTTCAAAGCAGATATCACGGAGGCTCAAATTTCAGCAGTCTCCAATATTGTAGCAGCTGGTACCAAATTTGAAGGTACTATGTTTATTGCTTCCTCCTCCTCTTCCGCCCGTCCGACTATGAATGTGGATGGACGCTCAGTTGAAGTGGATGAAAAAGGGTTTGGACGAATTGAATTTACCGCTACTCCAGCATCGGAATACGATGATAGAGGCCTTGCCCGTAGAGTTTTATCGGGTGAAATTATCACCAACATCGGAGGAGAAGATCAAGTACTTCCGGTTGAGTACGAATATTTTGTGGCCCAACCTGTGGTAAAAGTTTCTTCCGAAGTGGTACAGCAATTGTATGCAGATTGCGCAAACGAATTATTAATCGAAGTACCTGCTCTTGGAAACACTTATGCTCCTGAATTTGCAATCAGCAATGGTCAGTCCATCAAAGGAAATTCTCCTGGGCAAGTAACCATCATTCCAGGAGCTTCAGGTAAGGTTACCATCGGAGTGAGTAGTGGAGGAAATAAAATCGATGATGTGGTATTTGACATCAAACCGGTTCCTGCACCTTCTATTGTTCCTGTCATGGGCAATGGCAATGAAGTTGATCTAAGTCAATCTCAAGCCATTGGTTCGTTGACTGGTCTTCAAGTAAAAGCTGTTCCTGAGCCGACATTTGGAAGAACCATGGCCAAGGACGCAAACTTTGAAGTAACTGGAGGCGAGGTACGCTTATTGAGAAATGATGTGCCAAGACAGACCATTCAAATAGCAAGTGGCAATACTATCGCCATGCGTCAGTTATTAGAAAGTGCCCGACCGGGTGATGATATTGTAGTCGTGGTCAATCAAGTGACTCGAACCAACTTCAGAGGAAATAAAATTCCTTCGACATTGAATCAAATCATTCGGATCGGGGTGAAATAATATTCCGATAAGAATCTAGAATAAAAGATGATGAAAACTATCCTTCAAAAATTAATCCTTGCAGCCTTGGTATTTGGACTTTTTGCTCCACTTACTGCTCAGGCACAAGTAGCAACAAGTGTCAATCCATCTGGATTTGGAGATCGACAGTTTGATATGGATACCATTTTCTCTGCGAAAAAAATTCGCGAAGATGATAAAATGTATCAGATTGGAGTTTGGCGAAGAATAGATTTGAGGGAGAAGTATAATCTTTCACTCTATGGTTCCGGAGATGCAAAAGACAATGGAATCATTAATCAGATTTACGATGCCATTGTAGAAGAAAATGCGCTTGAAGTATTCGGTGATGAAGATTTCACCCAGCCGCTTTCCATTGCAGAGTTTCAGGAAAATTTCTGGTTGAATGCTACCGGGGATAGTATTTTCTCCAAGCAGTTGTATTACTTGGATTTTAAAGAGGATTTTGTCTTTGACAAACACCATTCCGATATGGTGTTTGATATCAAATTTATCCATTTGGTGATGCCTTCTGCGACTAATTCAAACGCAGGGGAAAAGACCATCGGGTATATTCGCTACAAGGACTTCTTCAACTATTTCAAAGATCATCCCGAAGCCAGATGGATCAACTTTAAGAATCTTTCCAAAAGTTTGACCTATGATGAGGCTTTCGAATCCAGACTCTTCAGATCTGTGGTGAGAAGATATACCAATCCGGATGAAGCCTTAGTTGCTGATATGGTAGATTTGGATCATCCTGATCCGGATATGCAAGCCTATTTGGATGCGCTGGCTTTTGAATACGATCTGTTAGAATTTGAAAATTCCCTTTGGGAATGGTAAACTTAAAAGGGGCTTCAGGCCCCTTTATTTTTTTCTTTCCATTTGATTAATTCAGCCGCCTTGCTTTTTCCAATAACTGCGGCAAGTTCTTCCTCCCCTGCCAAACTTATTTTCTTGACCGATTTAAAATGGGATAGCAATTTGTCCGCAGTGTTTGGCCCGATTCCAGGAATGGCGGTCAACTGTGTTCCAAAGGCATTTTTGCTTCTGACTTTTCGGTGAAAAGTGATGGCAAATCGGTGGGCCTCATCCCTGATCCGTTGTAAAAGTCTTAGGCTTTCGGATTTTTTGTCAATATGGATAGGGTAGGAATCGCCAGGGAAATAAATCTCTTCCAAGCGTTTTGCGATTCCGATGATTGGCATTTTGCCATAGAGCCCTAATTCCTGTAAGGCTTCCACAGCCGAGGAGAGTTGTCCTTTTCCCCCATCGATGACAATGAGCTTGGGTAAAGGTTTCTCCTCCTCTACTAAGCGCTTGTATCGCCTTCCGACGATTTCTTTCATACTGGCAAAATCATTGGGCCCCTCTACTGTTTTGATGTGGTAATGTCTATACTCTTTCACCGCAGGCTTTCCATGAAGAAAGCAAACCATACTAGCCACTGGGTTAGTGCCTTGGATGTTGGAGTTATCAAAACATTCGATGTGGTCAGGTATCTCCGGCAAACTTAAATCCTGCTGGAGTTGACGAATGACCCGATCTTTTTTATCTTGATTCAAGCCTTGAAGCAAGGCTTTTTCTTTTTTATAGAAGAGCGCATTTTTCACCGACAACTCAATTAACTGCTTTTTGTCTCCAATTTTGGGTTGAATGAGGTTGAGACCTTCAATGGGATCGGTGATGGTGATGTTGGTGAGTGTTTCGTCGGCGTCACTGTTAAATTGATCCTGAAGCCGGATCAATGCGGCTACCAGAAGTTCTTCCTCCGACTCGTCGAGCTTTTTCTTCAATTCAACATTTTTGGAAACAATGAGTGAACCGTTTTTTACCCGCATGTAATTCACGTAGGCCTGTTTTTCATCGACTACGATGGTACACACATCGTGATTGTGGATGCTGGGATTGGCCACCAAAGACTTGGCTTGGTATTTTTCGAGTAAGTCTAATTTTTCTTTGGTTCGTTGGGCTTTTTCAAATTCCAGATTCTCGGCATATTCCTGCATTTGCTGCTTGAAAATACTTTTAGCCTGTCCCAAATTACCTTTTAAAATATGCCTGGCTTGCTCCAAATCTTCGAGGTAATTCTTTTCAACCTGCTTGCCCACACAGGGCCCTTGGCAGTTACCGATGTGGTATTCCAGACAAACTTTGTATTTGCCTTCATTGATTTTATAGGGTGTCAAGTCCAGCTTGCAGGTGCGAATGGTGAATAATTCCCGGATGAGGTCCAATACATTATTCATCGCTTTGACACTGGCAAAAGGCCCAAAGTAGGTTCCTCGTTTGGGAATGTATTTCCGAGTTGGAAAAATCCTAGGAAAATGTTCTTTGGTAATCAGTAAATAGGGATAGGTTTTATCATCCCTAAGCAGAATATTGTATTTGGGCTGAGACTTTTTAATCAGATTATTTTCCAGCAAGAGGGCATCAAACTCGGAATTAACCAGTGTGATTTCAATCCGACGGATTTCCTTCACCATTCGTCGGGTTTTTAAATTGACTCCAGTACTCTTATTAAAATAGCTGCTGACGCGTTTTTTCAGACTTTTGGCTTTTCCCACATAGATCAGCTCATCCGACTCGTTGAAGTATTTATACACCCCAGGATGGTCGGGGAGTTGAAGGTGGGCTTCGGGTGTGAATGAGGAAGATTGCATAGGACTAAATTAAAAAACAGTCCCGAAACGAGACTGTTTTAATGAAAGGAATGGAAGGAATTTAAAAATCATTTTTTCTCGAATCGTAATCAAATTCTACAAAACGTTGACTTTCTTTTTCGTAAACATCACAATCTATTTCAATACTGAGTGGCCGTTCAGGCATAGGGAAAGGTCCTTTGGTATATCCCAAACTCTGATCAGCATACACTTTTTCCATGTATTTGACCCAAATCGGGCGAGCGGTTCGTCCCCCTTGCCCATCAATCCAGCTTCTAAAGTGAATCGCTCGGTCATCGCCTCCGGTCCAAACTCCGGAAACCAAGTCTTTTGTGATTCCGATGTACCAACCATCGGAGGCATTTTGGGTCGTCCCAGTTTTTCCGCCGAGTTGATTGCCTTCCCGTAAGGCCCAAGGGACGCCCTGACTGGTGCCTTGTTCTTCTTCGAATCCTCCTCGGAGCATGTAAGTCATCAGGTAGGCATGTTCCTCACTCATAGCGGGTCGCTTTTTAGGAGTAAATTGCTGGATGACATTTCCGTTTTTGTCCTCAATCCGATCAATGTAAAATGGGGTGGTGTGTTCTCCTTTGTTGACAAAGGTCCCGAAGGCCCCCACCATTTCGAAGATAGACACGTCATTTACTCCCAGAGCCAAAGCTGGGACCTCTTCCAAATCACTGGTAACTCCCAATCGTCTTGCGGTCTCCACCACGATTTTAGGGCTGAGCTTTTTCATCATGTAGGCCGTTACCGAATTAACTGATTTGGCCATGGCCTTACGAATGCTCATTTTTTCATAGGTAAATTTCCCGTCAGCGTTGGATGGAGACCAGGCAGGCTGCCCAGGAATATAGACTTCTACCGGTTGATCAATCACCGAATAGCAGGGACTATACCCGTTTTCGATGGCCGCAGCATAGACAAATGGCTTAAAGGTCGAGCCGGGTTGTCGTTTACTTTGCTTGACATGGTCAAACTTAAAGTATTTGTGGTCGATGCCACCAACCCAGGCTTTGATGTGTCCGGTGTGTGGGTCCATGCTCATAAATCCTGTTTGCAGGAATTTTTTGTAATACCGCATCGAGTCCATCGTGCTCATCAGGGTGTCAATTTCCCCATTCCAAGAAAACACCTTCATGGGTTTCTTCTCATTGAGCTTATATTCGATCGAATCGGTATTGTCCTTGTACCGAATTTTCAGCAAGCGGTAAGCTTCGGTCCTTTTTACCGCATTTTCGATAAAGTTTGGAATTACCCGGCCGTCGCTATCTATCCAAGGATCCCGATTTCCCATTTCGTTGAAAAACTTTTCCTGGAGCGCACGCATGTGTTCTTCTACCGCTTCTTCGGCATATTGCTGCATGCGGCTATCTATGGTTGCGTATATTTTTAATCCATCCCCAAACAGGTCATAAGAGGAACCATCCGATTTGATATTTTCATTGGTCCAACGAATCAAGTCTGCTTTGATTACTTCTCTAAAATAAGTCGCCAATCCTTTATTATGATTGGAAACATTGTAATTCAATTCAATGGGTAATTTGGATATTGAGTCGTATTCCGCCTGGGTGATGGCGTCGGTTTTCACCATTTGTCCCAATACCGTATTTCTTCTTCGGAAGGAGTTGTCCGGATTAAAAACCGGACTGTAATACGTGGGTGCTTTGAAAAGGCCGACTAAAACTGCCGATTCTTGTACGTTCAACTCCGAAGGGTCCTTCCCAAAAAAGGTAGAAGCGGCAGTTTTAATGCCGTAGGCATTGGAGCCGAATTCAGAGGTATTTAAATACAGGGTTAAAATTTCATTTTTGGTATAGGCTTTTTCCAGTTGAGTAGCCACAATCCATTCTTTGGTTTTTACGATCAGCATTCGCAGTCCAGGCACGGAGCTCAAATACCCCTGATTATCCACATTTCTGGTTTTAAAGAGGTTTTTGGCGGTCTGTTGACTTAAGGTGGAACCTCCGCCTGCACTTTGTTGGAGGATGATGGATTTGACAAAAACGCGGATCATGGCAATTAAATCGATCCCTGAATGATCCTCAAATCGCACATCTTCTGTGGCGATGAGCGCCTGGACCAGATTTGGAGATAATTCCTGATAGCTGACCGGAGATCTATTTTCCCGGTAATAGGTTCCGAGCAATACCCCGTCTGAGGAATATAATTCAGAGGCTTCCTCACTCTCGGGGTTTTCTAAAGTTTCGAAATCCGGCAGGGGGCCAAAAAGCCCAAGGAAGTTGATGCTGACCATCCACACGAATAGGATGAAACCCAAAATTCCGGCTGCAAATGCAATCCAAAGATATTTGATGGTTTTTTTAGCCCAAGGAGCTGTCTCAGGTCTGGTATTTTTACTCATATTTTATTGGTAAGCGACCTTAAAAAAGGCCCGGTATTCTTCGATGTTTTTCGTACGGTTCAGGACTTGAAAGTTTTCAATGGAAATAAAAAACGCATTGTTTTTTACCTGTTCGGAAATTTGGTCCGATTCAAAATCATTCAAAAACTTCTCGAAATAGCTTTTTGCCTTTTCTCGGTCAGTAAATGGACTGATGATAAAGATTGCATTCTCGCGATCCATATTCATATTGCCCGTTCTTAACCGTGCATTGGAGAAGTTTTTGGCGTGGAAATTTTCGAGATCTCCTACCACCCCTTGTGCTTTTTCTGCCTCTTCCGGACTCATGACTAAGACCACAATATGGGTTTGGGAATCATTGAGTTGATAGGGCGAGTCTGGCAAAGGATTAGTAATCTGCGTTGAATCATTCTCAGCCAGCTTAGTGGAATCTGATGCTGTTGCAGTGGAATCTACGGGATTCAGTGCAGCAAGTTCCTCCGATGACAAGAGTGGTTTTAGCATATTTCTTGCCAATTCTTTCAAGTCCCCTTCATCTGAGTTTTCAATGAAGTTTTCCAGCCTTTCCCGATATCGTGATTTGCTTTCGAGTTTGCCGCTCACCATGATGTCAAGCAGCAGCAGCCTTTCGGTATTTCGGGTTAATGGAAATTCCTCCAAAGTAGATTTAATTAGCGCTCCGGCTTGTTGGTATTCCCCTGAATAATAGGAATTGTAAGCTTCCTCATAGCGTTTGGAGGATTCAATGTAGGCTAGGTTTCCCGATGCCGCATCGGGATTGTTAACAAAATAGGTGTATTGGGAATCGGGGAACTCCCGGTTGAGTCTACTCACGTATTGCTGAAAATTCCCGCTTTGGTCTTTTTGTGCAAGGTAAAGGAGGTAGTAGGCCTCTGGTTTTCGATTACTTTCGGGATATTCCCGGACCAAGACCTCCAGATTTTTGATGCTGTTTTCGGCCTCACTTAAGTCAAAGTAGAGCAATTTTCCCAATTCAAAATAAGACTCCTCCAGTTCCTGGTTTAAAGTCGATAGGGCTTCTTGAGTGGATGGAATCTGAGCGAGTAACTCATCGAGGCTGGGAAGTTGATTGAGGGGATTGGATTCCTCTTCGATTTCTTCTCCAGATTCTGCCTCTTCCAGCGTCTCGGTTTGGCTATTGTCAAATACGACAGCTCTTCTTCGCCAATTATCCTGAAGTGGTCGGTCCCCCCAGGTTCGGTAAAAATCAATGGCTCCTTGCTGCATGGCTACCCCATTGTCAAAATAAAAGGTTGAAGATCCCGAACCCCGATCGGCAAAAGCGAGCAGATTATCAAAAATCCCATCACTTTCCGGCTCCTGTTGAGCTTTGGCTTCGGCGATGAGCCGCTCCTCTTCGGATTGGATAAATCGTTCTGCGATCACTCGCTGATCCTCTTCGGTAAGCTTACTTAAGACCAACAAGCTGTCATTAGTCTGAATCCGCTCCAGGTGAAATACAAACTGATCTAAGGTTTCTTTTTGATTGGCAATTTGGAGGGCTGCCGAACTTCCCTCCGGAATATGCGTCAATGCACTGTCTAAATAATACTTTGTGGCTCGGTAATCCCGAAATTCGGAAAGGTGAATAGCTGCCAGCTTTTCATAAATATATCCCTTCATCCGCTCATTGCTGCCAGGCTCTTTTGCCGCTTGATGGAGCAGGTCCAAGGTCAAGGGGATATCTCCTTGTTTTTCTTCAAAAAGTGCCTGTTCATAGACAATCACATCTTTTAAGTCTCGGTTTTTGGGATCTTTATAGAGGGATTCGTAATAATTACGCACTTTTCGCAAGTCTTTGGAGGCATTGAGTTCGGCAACTTGCTGTGCAAAAAGCTGCGCATAAAAACTCCGCTCATAAGGGGGATTTCCTTCTTGGGCTTTTTGATAAAAATCGTAAGCCAACGCATCCAATCCTTCCCTTTGATAGCGCTGGGCGAGGATAAAATTAATTCGGGATTTTTCTTTGGGGTCTTTGACATATTCAAGCGCCCGGTCCAATGCCCCAATCACGCCATTTTGATCCGCTCTCTTTTCGTAATAATAAGCCAAGGTCCGATACAGTTCGTATCGGTTTTCATCCGTTATATCACTTTCTTTGGAAAGGTAATCGATGGTGAAATTGGCATTTTCAACTTCCTCCAAATCCACATACAACCGGAGCAAGGAAATCAAGGCTTGATGACGAATGTCTTTATCTTTGCTGTTGACATTGACATATTTGAAGGCATTTTGAGCATCATCAAATTGACCTTGCAGGTAATCGATTTTTCCGATAAGGTAGTATGAGTCATCTACCCATTTTGAAATCCGATGCCATTCGATTGCTTTGGAGGCGAGTTCTCTGGCCGATTCCAGTTTTTCTTTATTGGCTTGAATAGTAGCCGAGTCAATCGGGTAAAAAACAGGCAAAACTTGGGTGTAGTCTTCCTTGTAATTGGTCTGAACTTCCCTTACTACTTCTTCGATTTTAACATCCGAAAGGTAATAGGCATTGTAGTGGGAAGTGAGATTATGAAACATCCGATTGGTAAAGGTATTTCGCTCAGAGGAACACGATCCGATAAAAATAACTGAAATAAGAAGGATGATTTTGAAAAACCGCATGTGAGAGGAGAAGAAATCCGAGTACCAAAATAGGGTTTTTAGCCTACTTTAAGAACGCTTAAGTGTTTTCAATTATTTTGCCAAGAAAATTTATGCTGATTAGCGCTGCCCTAAAATTGGTTAATTTGCGGTGATGAACAAAAAAGAACCTCAAAAACCGCGTTTTGAACCGCCGATTTATGTGAAATACCTCGGATTATCTTTTCAGCTTTTTGCAGTTATTGGTGGTGGAACCTGGCTGGGATGGTGGATCCAAGGGAAAAGCAACATGAAATTTCCGCTTTGGATTTTACTCTTCGTATTTTTATCCATTGCCTTAGCGTTTTATCAGCTTTGGAATTCCATGAAAGGGGATGAGCGGGACAAATAAATAATTTCCCGTATTTTTGTACCAATCCAACCGCATATGAAGGCATTCAAAAATTTCCACTTCAGTTTTTTGGCATTGAGTCTTTCCATAGGCCTGATCATCTTGATTTTATTGCAAGTTTTACCGCAGGTAATCCACCAGGAAATCTGGGTGATTTTTGGGTTTTTGACTTTTTTATCCTATTTCATTACGAGTCTGGCTGTTTGGCTCTATAAAAAGTCTCCTGAAAATATTCTGCAAATCAAGCTTTTGGGGATGGTGATTCGTATCCTAAGTGCCATGGGCTTTATTGGGATTATGGTATTTTTGGGAATGGAGAATATTATTTTGTTTATAGCGGATTTCTTCCTGATTTTTTTGTTCTACCTGATTTTTGATATCTACACCTTTATTTCTAACTTGCGGCCGATTTCGAAGTAGCCCTCAAAAAAACGAGTTGATGACGCGCAAAATTCTGGCCTTAAGTGTTTTATTCTCAGTATTGTTACTGAGCCTCACCAGCGCGACTTTCGCAGCAGGTTCTGAAGCCGAAGGAGGAGAAGATCCGACAGGTTTTATCATGCACCACATCAAGGATTCGCATGAATGGCATTTTTTCAATGTAGGGCACACCCATGTCACGCTTCCGCTGCCCGTGATTACCTACGCTCCTGACCGTGGTTTGGAGTTTAACATGTCCACCGACTTTCAAAATCATGAAACCCATCTTTTTGGGAAGGAGTACGCACATGATGGGATATACATCGATGAACATGAACATTTGGGAAGAGTAGACGGAGGGACGATCTACGATTTTTCCTTGACCAAAAATGTGGCAATGATGATCTTGGTGATAGGTTTGGTGTTGTATTTGATTTTGTCTGCCGCCAATCACTATAAAAAGCACGGAGCCGTAGCGCCTAAAGGGGCTGCTTCCTGGGTAGAGCCTGTGGTGGTTTTCGTTCGGGATGAGATTGCTGAGAAATCAATCGGTCCTAAATACAAAAAATTTGTTCCTTATTTATTGACTCTATTTTTCTTCATTTGGATTGGTAACCTTTTGGGATTGCTTCCAGGAGCCGCCAACTTGACTGGAAACATTGCCGTGACCTTTACCTTAGCGGTGTTGACCTTCATTATTGTCAATGTCAATGGAAACAAGGAGTATTGGAAGCACGTATTTGCGACTCCCGGCGTTCCGGTTGCTTTGCTTCCGATCATTGTTGTAGTTGAATTTATTGGACTATTTACCAAGCCTTTTGCCTTGATGGTCCGTTTGTTTGTGGCCATTACTGCCGGTCACATTGTGATATTGGCTTTTATTGCTTTGGTATTCATCTTTGAATCCTATGCGATCGGGGTAGTTTCTACGCTGATGGTTACCTTTATCAATATGATCGAATTATTGGTAGCAACGATACAGGCTTACGTGTTCACGCTGTTTACTGCGATGTACATCGGAGGTGCGGTTGCCGAGCATGCCCATGATGATCATCATTAATCGAATTTCTTTGTTCAATTTATAAATCTAACGTTTATGTTAACTTCTATCTTATTGTCTGCTGGATTGGCACTTATGGGTGCAGGTATCGGTGCAGGTATTGTTGCGATTGGCGCAGGACTTGGTATCGGTCGTATCGGTGGTCAGGCAATGGAATCTATCGCCCGTCAGCCTGAGGCTGCTGGTAAGGTTCAGACTGCGATGTTGATCATTGCAGCTTTGATCGAGGTGGTTTCCCTGTTTGCAGTAGTAGTTTGTCTACTCATTGCATTGAACGCAGGTGGAGTAGCCTTCTAAGAACAATGAATAGGGATTGGCGCTTGGCCAATCCCTTCCTTTTGAACAAAAACGAAATTTATCCCATTTACCATGGATCTGATTATACCTAGTTCGGGCCTGATATTCTGGCAATTGATTGGCTTCTTAGCCTTGTTTTTCATTTTGGTGAAGTTTGCATGGAAGCCCATGTTAGCTGCCTTGGAAGAGCGGGAAGGCAGTATTGATAATGCGTTGAAAGCGGCTGAACAAGCGAGAAATGAAATGGCAAATCTCAAAGCCGAAAACGAGAAGCTTTTGGCTGAAGCACGTGTAGAGCGTGATACGATTTTGACTAAAGCTCAGGAAGCTTCTAAGCGAATGATTGAAGAGGCCAAAGAAGAAGCAACAAAGCAAGGGGCCATCCTTATTGAAAACGCAAAAGCAGTCATCGAAAATGAGAAAAAAGCAGCCTTGGCTGAAGTAAAAAATCAGGTAGCGGTGTTAACCTTGGAAGTGACAGAAAAGCTTCTTCGTAAGAACTTGTCCGATCAAGCTGCTCAAAAAGAGTTGGTGGATGAATTTGTCAAAGACCTGAAGTTAAACTAATCAAATTCCATGACTAATCATCGAGTTGCTTCTCGCTATGCCAAATCAATCCTAGAACTTTCTTTGGAAAAAGGATTGCTTGAAGAGGTATATGCGGATTTCAAAAAACTGATTTCTTTTTCGGAAGAAAACCGGGAATTTGGGTTGATACTCAAAAACCCAATTGTTTCTTCGGATAAAAAGTTAACGGTTTTACAGGCACTTTTTGCGAAGGATACTCAAGAAATGACTGTTAAATTTTTTGAGATTGTAGCTCGTAAAAACAGAGCGGATGTGTTGATCGAGGTGGCTAAAGCGTTCCAAGAGCTTTATAATCTCCATCAGTCGATTCAAGTCGCCGAACTTACCACTACCTATCCGGTAGAGTCAGCTCAAAAGGCAGTATTTGAAAACCTAGTCAAAGAAATCTCTGGAAAAAAAACCGTTCAGTTTATTGAAAAAGTGAATCCTGAATTGATCGGTGGATTTGTATTGAAGGTTAATGACCGTCTTCTTGATGAGTCGCTGAAAAGTAAGCTAAACGCCTTGAAAATTGAGTTTAGCCAAAACCATTACGAAAGTAAAATCTAATTTAAAAAGCATTAATCAATCTATATCATGGCAGAAGTAAGACCAGATGAAGTTTCGGCAATCCTGAGAGAGCAACTCTCCGGTGTCAGAACAGAGGCCGAACTTGAAGAAGTGGGTACCGTACTCCAAGTGGGTGACGGGGTGGCCCGAATCTATGGACTTTCCAAGGCACAGTCCGGTGAATTGCTGGAATTTGAAAATGGTCTGAAAGCCATGGTGCTCAACCTGGAAGAAGACAATGTCGGTGCGGTACTTTTTGGAGATTCCAAAGAAATCAAAGAAGGAGATACAGTCAAGCGTACCAAGAAAATCGCTTCCCTCAAGGTGGGCGAAGGAATGCTTGGTCGTGTAGTTGATACACTCGGTAATCCAATTGATGGAAAAGGTCCTATAGCTGGTGAATTGTACGAAATGCCGTTGGAGCGTAAAGCACCTGGGGTTATCTATCGTCAGCCGGTTACCGAACCCCTTCAAACCGGAATCAAATCTATCGATGCCATGATTCCTATCGGACGTGGACAGCGGGAATTGGTTATCGGAGACCGTCAGACCGGTAAGACTGCGGTTGTGATTGATACCATTTTGAACCAAAAAGAATTTTACGATAAAGGCGAGCCGGTATTCTGTATTTATGTGGCGATCGGACAAAAAGCTTCTACGGTAGCAGGTGTAGTAGCTGCCCTTGAAAAAGGCGGTGCAATGCCCTATACGGTAATCGTTTTGGCTGGTGCATCAGATCCTGCTCCGATGCAGTTCTTTGCCCCATTTACCGGTGCGGCCATTGGTGAATTTTTCCGTGACACCGGACGTCCAGCCTTGGTGGTCTATGATGACCTTTCCAAGCAGGCAGTAGCTTATCGTGAAGTTTCTTTGCTTTTGAGAAGACCTCCAGGTCGGGAAGCTTACCCAGGTGATGTATTCTACTTGCACTCCAGATTACTCGAGAGAGCGGCTAAAATCAATAAGTCTGATGCGATTGCGCAACAGATGAACGATCTCCCGGATTCGATCAAGCATTTGGTCAAAGGGGGAGGATCTTTAACCGCCCTTCCCATCATTGAAACCCAGGCAGGTGACGTTTCTGCTTACATTCCAACAAACGTGATCTCCATTACCGATGGTCAGATTTTCTTGGAAACCAACCTATTCAACTCGGGCATTCGACCTGCGATCAACGTGGGTATCTCCGTATCTCGGGTGGGGGGTAATGCTCAGATCAAAACGATGAAAAAAGTAGCGGGTACTTTGAAGTTGGATCAGGCACAGTTCCGGGAATTGGAGGCTTTCTCTAAATTCGGCTCTGATTTGGATGCCACTACGAAACGAACGATCGAGAGAGGTCGTCGAAATCAGGAAATCCTAAAGCAACCTCAATATGCTCCGGTTGCAGTTGAACATCAGGTGGCGATCATCTATGCTTCCACCCGAGGCTTGATGGATTCAGTGCCTGTGGAGAAAGCAAGAGCATTTGAGCGGGAGTTCTACTTGTTGTTGGATTCCTCTTATCCCGATGCTTTGAAAGCAATCTTAGCCGGTGATATTGATTCAGCCGGAGAACTGCTCGAAAAGGCGGCAGCAGAACTTGCACCTAAGTTTTCAAAGTAATATACCAAAGACCGGGGCTTCGGCTCCGGTTAGTTGATAGAAGTACAATTAAGCACTGATGGCTAACCTTAAGGAAGTAAAGCAGCGAATCACCTCGGTAGTTTCTACCCAGCAGATTACCAAGGCTATGAAAATGGTCTCTGCGGCAAAACTCAGAAGAGCACAGGACAAAATCGTGCAGATGCGTCCTTATTCTCAGAAGTTGACCAATATCCTCAATAACGTTTCTGCGGCCGCCGAAGGGGCAGAAGACTTAGTCTATGCCCAAAAACGGGAGGTAAATAAGGTGCTAATTGTTCCGGTGACCTCGGATAAAGGGCTTTGCGGAGCCTTTAATTCCAATATCATCAAAGCAGCCAATGTGGCCATCAAAGGGCAATTTGCAGGAAAGGATATCGCTGTTCTGCCTTTGGGAAAGAAAGCGTACGAGTATTTTAAAAAATCGGATTATACGCTGATTGATCAGTTTTATCAGGTTTTTTCCGAAGTTGCCTTTGACAATGTCAAGTCCGCAGCGGAGTTTGCCATGAATGGATTTGTGGCGGGAGAATATGATCAGGTGGTTTTGGTGTACAATGAATTTAAAAACGTGGCTACCCAAATTATCCGAACTGAGCAATTCTTACCCATGGCCAACGAAGAGCAAAATGAGGTGAAAGCCGCCGAGGTAGATTATATTCTAGAACCATCCAGAGCCTACATCATTGAAGAGTTGGTTCCTACCTCCTTGAAGATTCAGTTTTACAAGGCTGTTTTAGAAAGTAATGCTTCTGAGCATGGTGCTCGAATGACTGCCATGGATAAGGCAACAGAAAACGCCGGAGATTTGCTGAAGGAACTTCGCTTGATGTACAACCGTACTCGTCAGGCCGCCATTACCAATGAGATTTTGGAAATTGTAGCCGGTGCCAATGCACTGGGAGGAAAATAAAGTCCAATAGACCCATATTTCTGGACCACAGCTTGCAAGGGCTGTGGTTTTTTGATTTTTATAAGGTGAACTAAAGTTTTTTAGGTATTAATATGCAATTAACCCGGAGAAAATTTCCTTCCCATTTCTTTTTAATCATCCGCTTTGGGTGAGACCGCATCGACCCATAAAATTGTATGGGTTTCCGTTGTGCAATCGTTTAAAGAAGTAGGTTATATCCTATAAAAAAGGAAAATAAGATTCGAATGTTTTAGATACCTCAGGATTCCAAGTGCTTTTGCCTGTGTGCCTCCCGCTAAGACCAAATCTAGTTTAGGGGAAAGGGTGGTTTCTTGGCGCAAAGGGAACAAGAGGAAACCGATTTGGTGGTCTTGTACAGTGCCCTGTACACGCATCTCTTCTAAATCTCACTTTTGGTAACCTACTAAAAGTAAGGGGGCCAAGTTGGAAGAGTAAGGGAGTTGGGTGGGTCAATCTCCCCTGTTCGGCGGAAAGGTGCCCACCTGAGTGGTAGTTATAGCTAAGGGTAAAGCTTCTTAGATTCTTCGCTTTTTTCCAGTTAGTCCATCGATGGAAAATTTTCCACCACCAAAAACTACTAAGCCTAAAAAGGTCAGAAAATAAAGTAAGGGCAGTTCCTTTCTTCCAAATGGATCATCCCAATGCGCATAAAAAGCTGCCGTTAGCATGGTAATCATCAAGGGAATAGTCGCAAGCCGAACCTTAAAACCTATCATGATTAAAACCGAACAAATCACCTCGGCAAAAATGGCTAAGCCTAAGGAAATGGTTGGGCCCAAACCAAAAGGATCTGCAAACTTAACTTCGTCGGCTAGGATTCGTTCAATTTTTGGTATGCCGTGGGTAAGCATCATTCCTCCAGCACCTAGGCGGATAATTAGAAGAATTAGATTTTTTTCAAAGGATTTTCTCATGGTAAGCAGACTTAGGGGTGAAAGAGGTTTACATGATCAAAAATAAGAGAGTTAAGGTTAGCCAAAAGTTAAATTTTATCGAGTTCTGGATAAGCCGGATGATTGGTTTTGAGCCTTTGTTTGGCCAAAGGGGGGTTAATTTGTCATTTCACTAAGCTCAGGCGTGGTTTTTATTATCTTGTGAATGCCGGGTTTAGATCAGATCAAGCAAATCTTCCGACCTCAAATTCATTGATATTCATTGTCGTATCTTTTTGCTGATGCAATTCAGCCAATAATTTCCCAGTAGCCGGGGCCATAGAGATTCCCATCATGGAATGCCCGCTTCCCACCAATACATTGGAATAGCCAGGGGCATAGCCGATGTAGGGCATGCCATCAGGTGAACAAGGTCGCAAACCTTTCCAAATTTCAGATTCTTTTGGAAATTTAGACTGAAAGTCAGGATAGTAGCGATTGATGGATTCAAAGATGCCCTGCACTCGCTTCAGGTCTATTTTCTGGTTGGTTCCGGCGATTTCCATCGTGCCCCCAAATCGAATGTGTTTACCATAGGGACTGACCGCTACTTTCATCTCGGTTAGGATGCTGGCTTGTTTGATTTCGGGTTGATTTTCTTGTAAAAAGGAATAGCCTTTTCCCCCCATCATCGGAAGGCTAAACCCGAGTTTTTTGGCCAGTTCCCCAGACCAAGAACCTCCGCAAAGTAAAAGCTTCTCGGCCTCGATTTTTCCTTGGTCTGTCAGGACAGCTAGGACCTTCTGACCTGATTTTTCAAAACCCAACACTTGAGTTTCAGTCAGAAATTTCACCCCTTTTGCCTCTAAGTATTTTTTCAAGTAGCTGTACAATGCTCCGGGGTCCAGGTGGGCATCACCGGGGAACAATACTGCCCCTTTTGCTTTGAGGTCCAAGTTGGGTTCGATGTTTCGAATATCTTCTGGATTTAGGATTTCTGCTTCCAAACCGTGCTTTCGGGCCAAGTGCGCAAATTCGGTTTCCTCTTTTTCCATGGCATCGGTTTGATAGACCATCATCAATCCCTTTTCCTGAAATGCCAAAGCCGCCTCAGGATGCGTTTCACGGAATGCCAAATAAAGTGATTTGGAAAGTAAACTGATGTTTTTTAGATAGGGGATGGCCTTTTCCACGTGCTTCTGATTGGCGGATTTGTAAAAAAGCAGGCTCCACTGCAAAAGCTTATAATCGAATCGAGGGTGAATGTAGAAGGGGCTTTTCGAAGAAAACATCCAAGAAATACCCTTAGCAATCATGCCGGGAGCAGCTAGCGGAATAATATGGCTGGGCACAATCATGCCGGCGTTGCCCGTAGAGCAGTTATCCCTTAGGTCCGTCCGGTCGACGATGGTGACCTCAACTCCCGCTTTGGAAAGGAAATAGGCTGAAAATAGGCCGACAATGCCGCCACCGATAATTAGAGTAGACTTCATTTTTAGTAGACTAGATCAAGAAATTAGAGACAAGAGACTAGAACCCAGGAATTAGATTCAATAAGGGTTAATTGTAGTGGTTTTTCTTTTCGTATCGAATAGCTTGATTGCTGTTAAATTACTTGGAATCCATGTACATAAGGATCGTCATCGTCCAGAATAAGGGTATTGTAACCATAGACTTTGGCCCAACCTTCGATGCTGGGGACAATGGCTGGTTTACCTGCGATTTGGGTTACTTCCTCGATTCTTCCAATGAATTTTGACCCGATAAAACTCTCGTGGATAAATTCATCCCCGGATTTAAGTTTTCCTTTGGCAAACCATTGCGCCATACGAGCTGATGTTCCCGTACCGCAAGGTGAACGGTCGATGGCTTTGTCTCCGTAGAATACCGCATTTCTAGCCGTACTGCTCTCCTCTAACGTTTTTCCGGTCCACATGATATGGGAAAGTCCTCGAATCCGATCATGCTCAGGATGAACAAAGTTGTAGCGTTCGTTCATTTTTGCCCGAAGATTTCTAGCCATAGCGATCAATTGCTCGGCTTTGAAATGCTCCAATCCGGGAAAATTCTCCTGAGGATCCACGATGCAATAGAAGTTGCCGCCGTAAGCCACATCTACGGTCAATTTACCTAGTTCTTCGATATCAATTTCCAGATTTTCTGCTGCCAAATAGCTTTTGACATTGGTCAGCCTCACTGATTTAACTTTTTTGCCCTCCTGCTTGTATTCCACCAAAACCAATCCTGCAGGCGCTTCCATTCGCAGAAAGCCAGGAGTTTTGGGATGAATCAGGCCTTCTTCGATGGCAACTGTGATCGTGCCGATTGTACCATGACCACACATGGGAAGGCAGCCGGAAGTTTCAATAAAAAGTATGGCAAAGTCATTTTCAGGATCATGTGGAGCGAAGAGCATGGATCCGGACATCATATCATGACCGCGTGGTTCAAACATCAGTCCGGTTCGGATCCAATCTAGATTTTCCAGAAAATACTGGCGTTTTTCCAGCATGGTGTTTCCTTTGAGAAATGGAACTCCTCCGGAAACTACCCGGACGGGATTACCACAGGTGTGGGCATCAATGCAGCTGAAGGTATGGCGAGAAGGCATTTAATCGTATGGGATGTTTGAAAGTCATTAAAATTGGAAAATTAACTGAATAAGAAATATAGGACTAGGAAATGAAGGAGACTTACAAGCAATCCGCAATCTCTACCCCACTCGAGTTCAACTTTTTTCAACCAAGGCAGGAATACTTTTTTTCACTGGTGTGCTACTCCCTACTATTTTTTGTATTCTCCATTCACTAGCCTCCAAATTCCAAGTGGATTATCGTTTCGCAAGGCATCAGGTAGTAATTCGTCCGGCATGTCTTGAAAGGCGATGGGACGAGCAAAACGCTTGATGGCATATGCCCCTACTGAGGTACTTCTTGCCTCTGTGGTCGATGGATAAGGCCCCCCGTGCTGCATGGCATGTCCTACTTCCACACCGGTTGGTACACCTTTGAAAAGCAACCTGCCGCATTTTTCCTCTAATAAATTGATGAAATACAACTGGTTTTTTAGCTCTTCAGGCTCAGCCCACACGGTGATCGTCAGCTGCCCATGAAGGTGCTTGGCAATCTCCTGCAATTCCTCTTCGGTCTCATAGACTACCATCATGGCAAAGGCACCAAAAACTTCTTTTTGAAAAACCGTGTCTTTGAGCCAATCGCTTGCTTTAATTTCTGCCAAAGCCGTACTTCCATTGATCAGATGCTGCGGATCGGCGACCTTTACCCAACGGAGTTCTTGGCGTGATTGAAGCAATTGAAGGGAATTGTAATAGGCCTCTGCGATCCCCGGATGAAGCATGGGTGCGGAAGCAATATCATTCAATTCCTCAGAAATGGCTTTTTCAAAGTCTTGGGCTTGTGCTTTTGGCACGAAAATCAAGCCTGGGTTGGTACAGAATTGACCTACTCCTAAGGTTAGTGAACCCACAAATGCTTTGGCCAAAGCCTCATTTTCCTTTTTGAGTTTCTCAGGAAAGCAAAAGATGGGATTGACCGAACCCATTTCGGCAAAGACGGGAATAGGCTCTTCCCGTTGATTGGCCAGATCGAATAGGGCTTTCCCGCCGGTATGGGAACCCGTAAAAGCGACTGCTTTTGCCAGCGGGTGCTTGACCAGGGCCTGCCCTTCGGAAATCCCTCCTTCGATATGGGAGAAAAGAGCCGAGGGTAAACCAGCTTTTAAAATCGCCTGATGGATACATTCTGCAACTTTTTGAGAAGTCTTCGGGTGAGCAGGGTGGGCTTTATAAATGACCGGACACCCCGCCGCTAAGGCTGAAACAGTATCTCCACCAGCAGTAGAAAAAGCTAAGGGGAAATTGCTCGCCCCAAAAACGACCACAGGACCTAGCGGGGTCAGGAAACGTCTAAGGTCAGCTCGAGGAAGCGGCTTGCGCTCGGGTAAGGCAGGGTCGAGGGTTGCCTCTACCCAGGAACCTTCTTTGACCAAATTGGCAAAAAGTCTGATTTGACCGATGGTACGACCTAATTCCCCATTAATTCGTCCATCGGGGAGGTTGGATTCTTCCACAGCAAGGGGGACGATTTCTGCCCGATTTTCCTCAAGTAGGGTTGCTAGGCCTTCCAAAAATTCACCTTTTTCTTTTCCCGGAAGGTTTTTATAAAAAAGAAAGGCTTCTTGGGCTGCATGGAAAATTTGGTCTAGGTTCATAGGAATTGGAAATTTAACGATGGTAAATTGGATTAAGAAGAGAAGTTGGGGAGAAAGACTCTGTGGCGTAACTGACCAGGGTATTCGGTCTCCCATTTTCCTGCTTTCTTACAATTTCGGTCTTTTTGCCAAGCCTTCCACAATAATTTGTTCAATTCTTTCCCTTTCTTCTCCGATGAGGGTTAATCTTGGGGCTCTAACATGTTCAGAACCGATTCCACAGTGCTGCTCGGCAAGCTTAATGTATTGGACCAGTTTGGGATGAATGTCCAATTCGAGCAAGGGTAAAAACCAACGGTAAATTTCCCGTGCTTTTTCAACTTCACCCTGTTGTACCAAGTTATAAATGGTGACGGTTTCCTTTGGAAAAGCACAAACTAAGCCTGCTACCCAACCGACAGCACCCATCAGTAATTCTTCCAAAGCCAGGGTATCCACTCCACACAGGATGTGGAACCGATCTCCAAATCGGTTGATCATGCGGGTCACATTGGAGATGTCGCGCGTAGATTCCTTGATGGCTTGAATAGTTTTGCATGCTGCCAGTTCGGCAAACATATCCACAGTCACCAGGGTCTTGTAATCCACCGGATTATTATAAATCATGATGGGAAGTGGAGTGGAATTGGCCACCGTTTTGAAATAAGTCACCACCTCCCTTGGATCTGCAGCATAGCGCATTGGAGGAAGAATCATCAGACCGGACGCTCCGAGTTCTTCTGCTTTTTTTGCCCAAAATAAGGCATCTCGGGTTGCCCCTTCGGCAATATTCAAAATCACGGGTACCTTTCCCTCAAGGTAATTCACCGTCTCACGAGTCAGGGTGATCTTTTCTTCTTGGGAAAGCACGGAGCTTTCGCCCAAAGTACCCCCAAGAATAATTCCGTGAACCCCGGATTCCAATTGAGCGTCTAGATTTTTAAAAAACAGGTCCATATCCAAACTTCCATCCGCGTGAAACTTCGTGGTAACTGCTGGGAATACGCCTTTCCAATTCATAGGTTTTGAGTTTATCGGCTTGAATCAGCCGGTTGATAATCATTCAAAAGTAGGCCTACTCGAATTGGATTTCTATCACAGGATTAATTCATTTTGATACGATATTGATCAGTTTGAATAGTTGGGAATTTATTTCGGTGAATTTTATATTAATTTAGAGCATGGCAAAAATTATTTCCTTTCAAGTTCCCAAATCCCAAAAGGAATTTGTCCGCTACCAGGAGGACAGGGGTAGTTACTTTTACGATAAACTCCATCAGCATCCGCAGCTTCAATTGACCCTAATCGTGGAGGGAAGAGGACAGTTTTTAAGTGGGGATTACGTAGGAAGATTTTCGGCAGGGGATGTCTTTTTTTTGGGTGCCCATGTGCCTCATGTCTTTCGAAGCGATCCAGAGTATTTTGAGGAAAATACCCCTTTAAGTTCCGCTGGAAATACGGTGTTTTTCGACTTTGCAGCCTTGGAGCGAGCCTTAGGGGAATTGGATGAGTTGCTCCCTTTACAGAAGTTTCATCAGTTTGCTGGGCTTTGTTTTCAGGTTTCGGGATCAACGCAAGAAAGAGTGATAGGCCTGATGAGTCATTTTGGAGAATCAGAAGGATTGTATCGGTTTCAATTGGCGATTCAGTTTTTAACTATTTTAGAAAAAGCGGGCAATGAGCTCAAACAACTCAATCATGGAGGAGTAATTCAGGGTCTTTCAGAGAAGGATGGAAACAGAATGAACCAAGTGATGCAATATTTATTGCAGCATCGATTTGAAAAAATCAGTCTGGAAGAGACGGCTGCAGTAGCCAATCTTTCCAAAGAGGCTTTTTGTCGCTTTTTCAAATTACGGACGCGAAAGACCTTCACTCAGTATCTGTTGCAACTTCGGATCAATGAAGCCCAGAAATTGTTACAGGAAACCGATTTGGGGATTTCTGAGATTGCCTATCGGGTGGGGTTTGAAAATCTTTCCTATTTCAACCGAACCTTTAAAAACATCACGGGCTTGACACCTCGGGATTTCAAACAACTAGCATAACTATTGGGAGATTTTTTCTCAGGTTGGTTTGTTGAGGCGTTGCTAAGTTAAGTAGTTGATAAATAGCGAATTTCCATCTTTGTCAACATGGAGAAAAAAAATCATCACTTGAGGTATTGAAACTAGGGGATTTGGTGTGCTAAACCTTTCCTGAAGATTTTAAAAATAATCAATTAAAGAATAGTGTGGAAGCCATTCGGCGATGTCTCAAAAATCTTTCTTTCCTGATCCCAAGAAACCGGAGTAGGCTGATAGAATCCAGTCCAAGGGGAGAAACGATAGACTTCATTAGGGATTTTATAAAAATTTGGTACCAGCCTAGTATGGATTACGGGAGGAGCGTTTTTAGCGAACCGTGATGTGAAAGCAGTTTTGCTTTCGTTCCTTTATCACAAAAATTTTATTTTCCTTTTGGAAGTGACTCAGTACTTTTTCCAGTTGCTTCTGTTTCTTGTAATCCCAAGACTTCACCCCGTTAAATCGGATGTAAGAAATATCAAAGGAGCGTCCATGGGAGTGGGAGGATATTCCTTTGGTCGCATTTCGGTTTCTGCGGCTCAGTTTCTTTTGCTGATCCATGGTGCGTGTGCCTGAGGTTACGGTGAAAAAGGCTTCGTCCCCGACCAAAGCCTGGAAAGTTTGCCCAAGTTCTTCTAAGACCTTTTTTGATTCTGGGGTGAGAAAGGGATGGCTATGGGTTAATTCTTCCACCTCATAGCCTATGCCTGAGTTGACTTCTTCCAGTAATCCATCTTCCACCAATTGAAAAAGTTGCTTTTCATCCAAAATAGGACCCACACTATTTTCTTCAGCAGCGGAAAGGTGATTGGAATAGCGATCTCTGCGGAGTTTGGCCTTGAATTCTTTTAGATCGGGGACAACAAAGATTTCTTCCGGCTCGGGTACGGGCTCTGGAACTTCGATGGGCTGTTCGGCTATTCTAGGTGTGGGATCTCCAAGGAGAATAGCGTAGGCATCGGAGAGTTGCTTTTTGAGCGTCGGTCGGTAGGTGACCATGGCAAGGGTGCCAAGAGAGAAAAGTGTGAAGAAAGCAAATACGAAGAAGAGGGTGGTTTTCTTCATGTAATTAATTAGTAAGCTGTTAAGGGTGATTTTGAAGGTAAGCAATCGGGCGACTTTTGCCTAACCTTACTTTTTTAACGGTTTTAATTCCTGATTTATTGTAGATCCTGTTTCATTACCTTTTTTTGAGGTGGTCTGTGATATCCATTAAGACCTTCTTTATCCGCACCTGTAAATATCGATCAGCAAAGACTCCCTCTAGTTGGAATCAATCCGGACCCAAAATTTGACTAGACTGGGAGAGTTTTGGTCAATCCAAGGGAAATTGAGGACTTGTTAACTCCTTCGGACTGACCAAAACAGGTAGAGCTCGCCTAGTCATTTAGCGCTTTACTCAATTTCTACTGAAAGGGTATTGTCATCGGGGATTCGGTCGATTAGTTTATTGTAGGGGTCGATTCCTGCCTTTTCGGGCAATCCTTTCACTTTTACCGTAATGATGCTTTGTCCGGGTTTGATTTTATGTTTTTGAAGGTAAAGGGGATTCACGCGAGTTCTCCCATTTTCATCTGTATCCTCTGCGGCAAAGACGCCAATATCTAGGTAATCTGCCTCGTATTCGGCATTGGATTCTCTGCCTGTTTCATCGGCATAACGTTTCTGCGATTGAATTTCCAGCGTGACCTCATATTCCCCTCCGGATAGTTTTTTGGCAGTAACTGACTCTGTTCGATTGTCGTAGAGGGTAATTTTCTCCCAAGTATCCACCAAATAGTACTGCAAGCTATCCGGAGTAGCCGCTTGCAGGTAGCCATACAGATCCGAACTCCCGGGGAATGGAGGACTTTCTTGCAAGCCGAAATCCTGGTTAAAGGCATACAATGCCGAATCCATTGCCTCTGCACCGATTAAATCTCGGAGCCCATAGAGGATCAAACTTCCCTTGTAATACCATTGATAGGCTCGGTTGCAGTTGATGAAGACATTCTCCTTTTTGCTTTCATTTGCTCTTCCTCGGAGATAACTGTCCAATTCGTCCTTCAAAAACCGTTTCATATTATCTTTCCCATACTTTCTTTCCGAAAGGATCAGAGCTGAAAATTCGGCCAAGGCTTCAGAAATCAAGTTGGAACCTCGGGTAGAATTGGGGGTGATTTGATGTCCCCACCATTGATGGGCAAGCTCGTGGGCTGTTACATAATAAACGTAATCGAAATCATTGGGATCCGAGAAGTTGGCCACCCAACCGAAGCTTTCGGCAAAAGGAACGGTATTGGGAAAAGACTGGGCGAAAGTAGCATAGCGCGGAAATTCAAGAAGTCGCATCTGCCGAAACTGAAAATCTCCATAGGTTTCTGAAAAATAGGTCAACCCATCCTGATACGACTCAAGAAAGCGATCCAGGTTGTAGGGGTGCCGGGCATCATAAAAAATCTCAATATTGACTTCTTCCCCATCCGGGAGGTAGGCTTTTTCCTGAAGGATCTCATAGTCTGCCGACACAAAATTAAAAAAGGCCTGAATAGGGGTATCCTGGACGTAATGGAAATAGCGGCGACCCTTTTCCTGCCACTCCCGCTGTAGATATCCCGGGGCAATGGCGATTTGGTCTGGGACTGTAGAAACGACCGCTTCAAATTGAATCAAATCCGCATCATCTGCAAAAAGAAGGGTTCGCTTTCCTTTTGGATCATCATGAGGGGGAAGATCCTCCGGTTTTTCAGGAAGATCATATTTTCTGCGATCCTCATCAGAGGAAATTTCTCCTCGCGCATCATAGCCTATTTCGGGAATTCCAGCTGCAATAAAGCTCCCATTGTATACCAATTCTCTTCCATAGCCGCTGTTGGGAAATCCAGAATGAATAACCTTGCTGATCATGGTGAGTTCCAAGGTATCTCCGGGCATCATCGGCTGGGGTAAGGCGGTAATTTTGTACCATTCCCGTTCCGGTTTTTTGCCAAAGAGTTGGAATTTTGCCTTTTCATACTCCAGAGGAAATCGGTGGCTAAGCGTATCTCCTTGCCAAACTACCTTAAAATCACTCAGGGATGTGGAGTTGAAATGAACCGAATCGATGGGACTTTCGGTCTTATTGACCAACTCCACCTGTGCGACAAAATAGGCATCACGCTCCTTGGGATAAAGGTCAGCCTGAATGTGAATCTTGGTATATTTAGGCTGTGGAATTCCCTCATATTTTTTGAGTTGTTTTTCATAAGCTACCAGTCGAATTGTTCCTTCTTCGCTTGTACGATAGGTGTTGTCATAGACCACCGATTTAAAAATATAGGCTCCAGAGCAGAGGGCAATCAAAAGAAACACGACAGAAAGCTTTATGGCCGGACTGGAGAGCTTGCTTTTGGCGGTTTCCAGTCGGCTTTTAAAGGCACTGTCGGTTCCTCGGCTGAAGAAAATGCTAAAAAAGAGAACCAAGAAAATTCCCCAGGCCGTCCAATAGAGATTAAACCAGAATAGCGGTTCGGCAAAATGACCGATTCCATTCATGTCGCTCCAGGTATAGCCGGGCTTGTAACTGTAAAAGAACAAGTTAAAATCGTACTCGGCAAAATTTCTAAGAACGATCATGATTAACCAAATCCCAATAGCCGTCGCATGTCCTGCAAATTTATTGTTGACCAAAAGATGAACTGCAAAAACCAACATGACCATTTGCAAGTAGTCTGGAAGGCTAATGAGGTAAGAGTCGATCAAATAAACTTTGAGATCGTATTCAAAAAAGCCTTTCAAGGTCTGAACAGTAATACCGATAAGAATGGGAAGGGTAGTCAGCAATAGGCAGATAAAGGCCATGCCCATAAATTTGGAAGTGATAATCACCCCGTCTTTGACCGGAAAGGTATCATGGATTACGGAGTATCCCGTACTTTTATCCCGGTGAAGGCTTTCTCCGGTGAAAAAGACAATGATGATAAACACGAAGAGGTTATAGTCCAAGGTTTTGTACTCCATCAAAAAGGAAGTAGCCGGAAAGTTGGGGACGCTGTAATAGGTCTGACCGATCCAAAAATCCAACACCAGGAAAATCAATCCACCCAAGAGAATGGATTTGAAGTAAATGTCTTTATAAATATTCTGTACCTCGATTTTGGTCAAGGTCTTCAAACTAGTCCATTGATATTTTTTAGAAAAATCAGTGATCGCAGTCAGACTTTTCTGTACAAATGCAGGTTCTTTTTCAACTTTGAGTTTTGTTTTCTTCTGAATGGTCTGAAAGAAATAGCTGAAACTAAAGCGGAAATAGGCTGCAAGGAAAAAAACCAATCCTACGCTTGTCCAGATTATCCGATTGAGTAACAGATTTCCTTCCAGGGGAAGTAGAAAGGTGTTTTGCTCAAAAGGGGTGAGGTAGCGAACCTGCAGTGAAAATGAATTCACTCCAAAAGGATCGATTAACTGCACCAAATCTTTGTTTTCGATATCCTGGGAAAGAAAATTGGCCAGTAGGTAGCCGATAAAGATGATGATCCCTCCCGAATAAATAGAGCGGATAGTTCGGGTGAAAATAATCAATGCAAAGAAGAGCGTGCTGGCCAACCAAAGATTGGGCAGCAGTAGGGTCAGCCAGGGATAGAGGTAGTTGACTAGTGGGTTTGGACCGTAACGCAAGGCATCTGTTCCAAAAGCGGGTCCTAAAAGACTACCCAAATAAATCCCAATTAAAGCACCTGTAGAAATAAATAGCAAAGTGAAAAAGGAGCCCCAAAACCTACCCATGAAGTAGCCAAATTTGCTGATGGGGTAGGAAAAAAGAAAAGTGCCGGTTTTATGTTCTAGATCCCGATAAAGCGGCACGCCCATGACAGCAGAAGCGATCAGAATCCCGAAGAAAGAAACAAGAATGAGAAAATTTGCAATGTTGATCGGGGCATTGTGATAGACTTTCTCCGAGGCCGGAGTATTCCCAAAGCCAAAGAGCAAAAAAGGAACAATAATTAATAAAGCGAAATAGATCCAAGTAGCCGGTCGCCCAAATCGGTATTTGAGTTCAAATAGAAAGATGTCCTTAAACATAGCCGGGAAGATTAAATGGTGATCGGATCTACTTTTTGGGAAATAAAACTGAAGTAAACGTCCTCCAAGTCTGCAGGACTGGGTTCGAAGCCGTTTTCTGGAGCTGTTTGACTTTCTATCCGAAGGCTAAGCTTGCCGGAGATTAATTTGGTAGAAATCACTTGATAGTTTTCCCGGTATTGATCCAATTCTGATTTTTCGATGGATTTTTGGTAGATTTTTCCATGGACCTGCGCCAAACCCTCTTTGGGTGTACCCTGCATCAAGACTTCTCCCTTACAGATGATGGCCATATTGGAGCAAAGGGTATTGACATCTTCCACAATATGAGTGGAGAGAATGACGATGGTGTTTTCGCCAATTTCAGAAAGCAAATTGTAAAAGCGATTTCGCTCCGAAGGATCCAAACCAGCAGTTGGCTCGTCCACAATGATCAGCGAGGGATTTCCGACCAAAGCCTGGGCAATGCCGAATCGCTGCCTCATTCCCCCTGAATACGTACCCAACCCTTTTTTCCGGTCTTTATATAGGTTAACTCGATTGAGCAAATTTTCAACGAGATCCTTTCGCTCAGCTTTATTTCCGACCCCTTTCATCTGTGCAATGTGATCCAGCATCGTCTCGGCATTGATCCGAGGATAAAGTCCAAAATCCTGAGGTAAATATCCCAGTCGCTCTCTGACCGCCTGTTTGTCTTTCAACACATCAATTCCATTTAAGGTGATGGAGCCGGAATCTGCTTCTTGAAGTGTGGCGATAGTCCGCATCAGGGTGGATTTCCCAGCTCCGTTGGGGCCGAGTAGGCCAAACATCCCCTGGGGGATGGTCAGGGAAATCTGCTTGAGTGCTTGAACTCCATTTGGATAGGTTTTAGATAAATTTTCGATACGTAGTTCCATAGTGACTAAATGTGAAGAGGGTTGGGGGAATAATTAATTCTGTTAAAAGGATAGATTTCAAAATTTTATACTTTTGAAGATACAGATTAAAAATTAATTCGCAATCAATCAGAGGGTTGAGTGAAGAAATTAACGGATGGTCGCAGGATTTTTTTAAGCGGTATTCAGATTTTTAGTAATTTTTTCTAATTAAGTCCTTCATTATCAATCTTTGCTTTCTTATGAAAAAAGCCATCCTCTTTCTTCTTTTCTGTGGTTTTGCCTTCTTGGCTCAAGCCACCGAACTCGCCCAAATGATTCAAACGTATCAAGCCGATCGGGGTGCCCTCAGCCGCTTGTACACCAATTCGCTTTCCGAAGAATATTTCAAACGAATGGAGGAGTTTAATCAAGAATATTTGCAAGCGCTGCAAAATTCCAATTATGATTCCTTTTCAGAGGATGGGAAAATCGATTATGTACTTTTTCGAAATTACCTGGAAACCCAACTCGCCCAGATGGCCTTGGAAAGAAAAGCCTTTGATGAGGTGAAATCAGTAGTGGCTTTCTCCGAGCCGCTTCATGATTTTGTAGTTGCTCGTCGCCGCGCCAAAGAACCGGATGCTCAAGCGTTGGCGGCAAGTTGGAATGCGGTGGCCAAGCAAATTGACCAACAAAAGGAAGCGATACCGGCCACTCCCCAATACAATTCTTGGCAAAAGGCAGATTTGGCTGCTTCAACAGTAGAAAGCCTGCATCGTACAGTCAAAGAAGCCTATGATTTTTACCTGGATTATGACCCGGAGTTTACCTGGTGGATGCCTGAGCCTTGGAAGGCCTTGGATGCCAGTCTGAATTCGTATGCATCCGCTTTGCGCGAGCACTATACCAATTCGGTGAAAGATGATGGAAGTGGTATCATTGGCAAACCGATCGGAAGGGAAGCCTTGCTCAATCAGCTGGCCTTCGAAATGATCGCTTATTCTCCCGAGGAGCTGATTGCTGAAGCAGAACGTCAATTTGAATGGTGTGAAAAGGAGATGCTCAAAGCTTCCAATGAACTGGGATTCGGGGATGACTGGAAAGCAGCCCTGGAAATGGTCAAGGAAACTTACCTGCCTGCAGGAGCCTGGCCTGAGGAAGTAGCCCGTCTTGGAGAAGAGGCTATCGGAATCATGGAGAAAAATGACTGGATTACCGTACCTGAATTGGCGAAAGAAACTTGGCGAACGCGGATGATTTCCGCTGAAAGACAACGCGTCAGTCCTTTCTTCCTGGGTGGAGAAGTGATTCAGATTTCTTACCCAACCTCGGAGATGACCCATGAGGAAAAAATGATGTCCATGCGGGGAAATAACCCCCATTTTTCACGAGCCACCGTTCAGCACGAATTGATTCCCGGACATCATTTGCAGCAATTTTTGAATCAGCGCTACATGACACACCGCCGGCTTTTCCGTACGCCATTCTGGACCGAAGGTTGGGCCTTGTACTGGGAATTTGTACTTTGGGATCGAGACTTTCCCCGGGATGCGAAAGACAAAGTGGGGATGCTGTTTTGGAGGATGCATCGCTGTGCTCGGATCATCTTTTCGCTCAATTATCACCTGGGTAAAATGACACCACAGGAATGCATCGATCTTTTGGTGGATCGGGTGGGACACGAGTATGCAAATGCTGAAGCAGAAGTTCGGAGATCCTTTGAGGGGAGCTATGGGCCTTTGTATCAGATCGCCTATATGATTGGGGCTTTGGAGTTTTATGCGCTTCGAGCGGAAATGGTGGACTCAGGGAAAATGGGAGAAAAAGCCTTTCACGACCTGATTATGCAGCAAAACACCATGCCGGTGGAAATCCTGAGAGCCAAAGTCACGGGACAAGTACTGGATAAAAATCATCAAGCGAGTTGGCGGTTTTTGGATTGATTGGGTTTACCCGTCAAGGAATTCGAACTCCTTCAAGGGTGGAGAATTAAAAAAGGAGGCCAATCAGCCTCCTTTTTCCATCTAATTTAAACCATCACCTAATTTTTGTATTTGAGCTTGACCCCATCTTTGAGGGTAATGATAATGACGCCATTTTTGGCTTTTTCTCCATAAACTTCTGTAGCGGATTTGTCTTTGAGTACAGAAATACTTTCGATGTCATTGGGGTCGATATCCAGATTGCTCATGGATGACTTTTCAACACTTCCTTCAGAAGTTTTAAAAATGAAGAAAGGCTGATTTTCTTTATTTTCACCTGCCACTGCGATTGAAACCCCCTGACTGGGATATCCGATACGTACTTTAGCTCCTGATGTGCTCCTGGAGGAACCGGTAGTTTCACTCCTCCCCAATCCAGATACCCTTCCGGAAAGTGTTTGGCTTTTGCCTAAGAATTGGCGATCCATGGCCAATACTTGGCTTTCGCTGAGCTCATTTTTAATGGCAACTAAAGTAGCGACTTGTTTTCTCTTCAATTGATTTTCTAAATTGAGCACTCGGTCCAATTGACTCATGACAGCGGCCTGATCAGTTTTTGGACTGGCCAAGAGTTTTTCCAGGCGGTCATTCGCTTGGTCCAAATCCCATTTGAGGCTGGAGAAGTCGCCCGCATTTTCAGCATGGATTTTTTTGATTTTGTCGGCTTGACTTTCGCTTAGATTGATCTTTTCTCGAGCCTGCATGATTTGATCTGCAGAATAAAGATTCTTCTTGAAGATGTCCTGGGCCAAGGTAAGGTTTGAGAGCAGGAGGAATCCGATTACAACTAGGTTTTTCATGGTAGCGTTGGTTTAGAAATCAGTCAAAAGGGAGGAGGTAGTTGATTCCCAGGTATCGATGAAGGCCTTTTCTTCGATGATCAATTGTTGTTCTTGGTTTTCGTTTTCTTGCAGTGAGATGATAATCAGGTCGGCTGGCGGCTCAGGTACAGGCTCGTTCATCAGGAAAAATCCACCCAAAAGCAAAGTAGCTGCTATGCCTAGGGGAATCCACCAATTGAAACCCCCGGTTTTTACTTCGGGAAATTCCGGAGTCGGTATCCGCTGATCTCCGGCCTTCATTTTTAGGAAGAAGTCCCGGATTAGTTCGTCATTAGCCATGTTGATTCAGGGTTTCAGATTTAAGGATTAATTCTTTCAATTTCTTTTTGCCTCGGTCATAATGCGTACGTGCAGTTCCTAGGGTAATTTGCAGCGTTTCGGCTGCTTCCTCTATAGTTAAATTATGGTAAAAGACTGCTAGGATTACTTCTCGTTGGCGCAAGGGAAGGCGTTGAATGATTCCTTCATAATTGCGCTGATCCAACTCATCCTCAAGAATGATCGGATCGTAGTTTTCTTCCAAGGATTCAGTTTTTCCTAGCTTCCGAAGTTCATCGATTGCCGTAAACCGGATAATGGAAAAAAGCCAGGATTTGATTTTTTCGGGATGCTGAAGTTTGGCCTTTCCTTCGAGAATTTTCAGGTAGCACTGCTGTAAGACATCTTTTGCAAGTTCATCATCGAAATAACAACATTGCCTAGCCCAGAGGAAGGCTTCCCGATGATGGGTTTTGAGAAGATGTTCAAGCTTGCTATGCTGCATATTCAACCCTTAGTCGTGAAAATGTGTGTTTATATGACAAGGGTGGAAAAAACATGGGATTTTTTAGGGATCAATCTTTTTCCCGAATTCGAAAAAGGTAGGCCAGTGTAAATTCCAGGTTGGTGGAGTTCATATCAAAAATCCGATCCTGTCCCTCAGGGTTGGTAAAATCATAAGCAAAGCGTACCTCGGCAGCCAGTGTACTTTTTCCAAAGAGCTTAGAAATTCCTGCTCCTCCTGTGAGCCCATACATGAGTTTTTTGGGTTGGTCATCAGCTCGGCCATAAGTTGGGATTTCCGGGCTGGCCGAATTGGTAAAGTCTCGCTGAATATCCCGGGCATCCATCAGATAACCTACGTGGGGTCCGATTTTGATTTGAAATCTTCCGGAGCGTCCTGCAAAGAAACTCGCAAGTAGGGGCATTTTCAAGTAGTCCAACTCGGTGATGTTTCGCTGTACGGGATCCGTATCGGGATTAGGAAGATTCATTCCAAGTGTAATGAGTTGGAGATTGAGTTCAATGCCTGCATTTTTGGAATTGAAATGCTCCATAACCAAGGCAACAGTAGGCTTACCCACTGCCTCTGTGCTGATGGCACGGAAATTGGCTGCCGGGCGATAGGAATAGGTGGAGGTGGTGTAACCGGCTCGAATTCCAACACTGGTTTGGGCGAGCGTAGGCAGCGAGGTGAAGGTGGTCAAGAGCAGAAGAAGAAAAAAGCGCATAGGTGATTTTGGCATTTGGAAGTTCAAAAAAAGCTCCCAAAATCAGGAGCTTTTTGATCGATTATTCATCCTCCGGGCCTCGTTTGATATCCTCGAGGTCCTCCCGGTCTTTCAGTTTTTTGTCCTCGACATTCTTGTTGAGGAATTCATTGATTTTATCGATCGGAAAGGAAGAGGAGATTTCTCCAAACGAATCTATTTCCATTTTGAAACCCTTCAAATCACCATGGACTTTCGGGTCTTCTTGTTGTTTTTTCTTCTTTTTTTTGCTCATTGTTGCTCAAATTAGCCATTAACTGGAAGCTGGTCGAGGGCAAATCGAATTCGATTGGCCAACTCCTTTACCCCTAAGATAGCAAATATCTCCATCAAATCCGGCCCTGCACCTGCACCAGTCACGGCTAGGCGTACAGCCTGCATGACTTTGCCGAGTTTTACTTCCACGGCATCTGCTGACGCTGCCAGTAGGTTTTTTGCAGTCTCCGCATCAAATTCGCCAGAATGATTTTGCAGGCGCTCGGCATAATGGGTCAATACCTTCACCGCATCGGCATTCCACCTTTTGGAAGCTACCTGATCATCAAAAGTTGAAGGAGTTACAATCAGAAACTTACTTTCCTGCCAAAGTTCGGCAGGGAATGTCACCCGATCTTTGGTCAATCGGACCATTGCCGCAGCCTTTTCTTCGCTCACTTCAAATCCCTCTTTTTGGGCATCTTGAATTACAAATTGCTGTAATTCATCCACTGATTTAGCACGCAAATAGTGCTCATTGTACCACTTGGCTTTGGCGATGTCAAACTTGGCTCCTGCCTTTCCGATTCGGTCTATGCTAAATGCTTCCACCAATTCCGCTTTGGTGAACAACTCCCGTTCGTCACCGGGATTCCAACCCAGGAAGGCTAAGAAATTAAGTAAAGCTTCGGGCAGGTACCCTTGTTCACGGAAACCCATGGCCGTTTCGCTAGAACTTGGATTATTCCAGTCTATGGGAAAAACCGGAAAACCCAATCGGTCCCCGTCCCGCTTGGAGAGTTTACCATTTCCGTCTGGCTTGAGCAAGAGAGGCAAGTGGGCAAATTCAGGCATGCTGTCTTCCCAACCAAAAAACTGGTAAAGGAGCACATGCAAGGGTGCGGAAGGAAGCCATTCTTCCCCGCGGATGACATGGGTGATTTTCATCAGATGATCATCGACGATATTTGCCAAATGGTAGGTGGGCATGCCATCTGATTTCATTAAGACCTTATCATCCAAAGTAGAAGAATGCACCATCACCCAGCCTCGAATAAGATCATTGAGACGAACTTCCTCTTTTCTGGGAATTTTGACTCGAATGACATAAGGTTCTCCAGATTCCAATCTCGCCTTTACCTCTTCTGCGGACAGTGTCAGCGAATTTTTCATCTGCGTTCGCGTGATACTGTTGTATTGAGGTTGTACCACTCGGGCGGCAGTGAGTCGTTCCCGCATGGCCTCCAGTTCCTCTGCGGTATCAAAGGCATAATAAGCATGACCTTTTTCGACTAAATCCAAGGCGTATTGCATGTAGTCTGGCTTACGCTCAGACTGTCGATAGGGACCGAAATTTCCTGGATTCCAGGGGCTTTCGTCAGGAGTGATACCCAGCCAATCCAAGGATTCTTTAATGTATTCTTCTGCACCGGGCACATAGCGGGCCTGATCGGTATCTTCAATTCGCAGGATAAAGGTACCCTGATGTTTTTTGGCAAAAAGGTAATTATATAGAGCGGTTCTCACTCCACCAATATGCAGGGGGCCTGTGGGAGATGGGGCAAAACGAACGCGAACTTCTCGACTCATGATTTGGAATTTCTAAATGAAAACGAACACTCAGATCAATGGTTTGATCATTAAGCCTGCAAAGATAGGAATTTGTGAGGGAAGGGGGATTTTTGATAAAGATAATTCTAAGGAATCTCCCGGTCCTTATTCTTGTCGGATGACTTTTTTCAAATAGTCCAAGACAAAAAAACTAATCAGGGCCCCAATTGCCGGAACAGCAAAAAAGGCCATACCCCAAAAAGGAGAGTTCTCCTCTTGGGTAAAGTGAAAAAATTCACTTTTGATCGAAAGGGTCCAATCGTTGAGTAAATCCAATGAAGCGAGGTTAATCAAATAAATCGAACCACAAAAGGCCAATCCGCAGAGAACTTGAAACACGGTGACCAAGACTAATGCCAAGTCTTTTGCTGGGTCTGATTGATCAAAAGCATTCATACCTATAAAGCTAAAGGAATATTCAAGTAAAGTCAACAGGGTGAATTAAAACGGAAGCAGGAGATTTAAATTGTAGAAACTCGCTAAAAGGGAATAAAAAAAGGAATCCATTGCTGAATTCCTTTTTTTATGTTGAGCAGGATCATCCTTAGTGTTTCACCTGGATTTTTTCCTTGATACGGGCAGCTTTACCCTGACGTCCTCTCAAGTAGAACAATCTTGCTCTTCTCACTCTACCTTGTCTCAATAGATCGATTTGCTCGATAGATGGAGAAAGGATAGGGAAAATACGCTCCACACCAATACCGTTAGAGATTTTTCTTACCGTGAATGTTTCGCCGTTTGAATTCGGGTTTTTACGCTGGATTACAGTTCCTTGGAACTGCTGGATACGCTCCTTGTTACCTTCTTTGATTCGTACGTGTACGTTGATGGTATCACCAGCTTTGAAAGAAGGGAATTTGGCTCTCGCCTCGTTGTATTCCGCTTCTACGATTTTCATTAGTTCGCTCATAGCTTCTATATTTTATGCTTTCGCTGTTTGGCCAACGCGTGGCTTATTCAATTACTTTTTGTTCGATTTCAATTCGCCTTTCTCCAATCCCGACTTGGCCCACAAATCCGGCCTTCGTTCTTGGGTTCGGCGCACCGATGCTTCAAATCTCCATTCATTGATCTTGGCTTCATGACCTGATAGCAGCACTTCCGGTACTTCCATTCCTTGCCATTCGGCAGGTCGGGTGTACACTGGAGGAGCCAATAAATGATCCTGAAAAGAATCAGTCAAGGCCGAAGTTTCGTCATTGAGAACTCCCGGAATCAATCGAATTACTGCATCAGTAATTACTGCCGCGGCCAATTCGCCTCCCGAAAGGACATAGTCCCCGATACTGATTTCCTGAGTAATGTACCGCTGACGAATTCGCTCATCCACTCCCTTGTAGTGACCACAAAGAATCAGAATATTCTGCTTCATCGACAGGGTATTGGCCATGGGCTGATCGAAGGTCTTACCATCCGGAGTGACATAAATGATTTCATCATAGGTTCGCTCTTGTTGTAAAGCCTCAATGCAGCGGGCAATGGGTTCGATCATCATTACCATGCCAGCTCCCCCACCAAATGCATAATCATCGACATGCTTTTGCTTGCCGGTGGCATAATCGCGTAGATTATGAACCCGGACCCTTGCAATCCCTTTATCCTCGGCTCTTTTGAGAATCGAATGGGAAAAAGGACCTTCCAGTAATCCAGGTACTACGCTGATGATGTCAATATGCATACTCAGTCTTGAAGATAAATGTCAAGTAAACCTTCGGGCAAATGACAGTAAACTTTTTTAGCTGCCTTGTCCACCTTTTGAATAATACCGTCCTGTATGGGAATGAGCACTTCTTTTTCTTGGTGTTTTACCCCGAGGAGATCTTGGGTCTCCAGATCGTAGATGGTTTCCACCGGTCCGAGGACCCCGTGTGTGTCATCAATGACTTCAAACCCGATTAATTCGTGGAAGTAATATTGATCCTCATCTAGCTCGGGAAGGGCTGTGAGTGGGAGATATATCTCCGAACCCACGAGTTCTTCTACTTGCTCTATGCGGTCAAGATCCTCAAATTTTGCCAAAACCCGATTCCCGGGTTGGAGAACGAAGTGTTCCAGAAAGAAGGGAACCAATCGGCCTTTTTGTAAGAGGAAAAGATGCTTGAGGTCTTCATAATCTTCTGGATAATCAACATCGAGCATCACTACTACTTCACCACGAAGTCCATGAACCTTGGCTACATAGCCTAATTGAAAGCATTGCTCCTTGTTCATGGGGAGATGATATTAAGCTTGTGCTTCGTCGCCTTCTGCAGACGCCTCGGGAGCTTCAGCAGCAGCTTCTTCGCTTGCTTCTTCAGCAGGAGCTTCTGCGGCTGCAGCAGCTGCTTTTGCCTCCTCTTCTCTTGCTTTGATCGCATCAAGACGAGCTTGGTTTTTAGCGGTTTCAGCTTCCAAAGCTTTCTTACGAGCTTCTTCTTTAGCCTTACCGATCGAATCCATCTTGCCTGCAATCTTGGTCTCTTTGTCTTGAAGCCAAGCATCAAATTTTGCATCGGCCTGCTCTTGAGTAATCGCTCCTTTGATTACACCGATTTGAAGGTGTTTTTTCAGCATGACACCACGGTAAGAAAGCATGGCTTTTACCGTGTCGGTAGGCTGAGCCCCATTCAATAACCACTGGAGAGCGCGCTCATTGTTGATGTTGATGGATGCGGGGTTGGTGTTCGGATTGTAGGTTCCGATTTTCTCGATGAAGCGTCCATCTCGTGGAGCTCTTGCATCTGCGATAACCACGTCATAGATAGCCATTTTCTTTCTACCTCTGCGTGCTAATCTGATTTTTACTGCCATAATTTTTTATGTGTTTGTTAAGCGGATGGAACCCGTCCATCCTAAATTTGGAGTGCAAAGATAGGGTAATTCCCTGTAAAGCCATAAGTTGGGAGAGAAATATTTGACTAAAAGTGGGCTTTTCTCTTAACTTGCGAACGATTGAAGGGTGGAGGTCGCTAGACTCGGTCAAAACCTGCTTCTTGGCCCCGTAGTTCAACGGATAGAACAAGCGTTTCCTAAACGTTAGATCCAAGTTCGATTCTTGGCGGGGCTACTCAAAAAAAACCTCGAAGATCCAATCCTCGAGGTTTTTCGGTTCTGGTGCGATTGTGTTATTGTAATCGCGCTTGAATTTCTTCCACTAGGCCTTGATACTTGACCATAATACGGGACCAATCTTTAAATAATTCATCATCCTTTACGGTGATGACTTCCTTAATCCTGTTGGGATCATTAAGTTCGGCAGCCTGACTGACTAATTTCACAGCATAGGCCAATTGATCAGAATTTCCTCCGGAACTAACTATTACCCGAGTTCGGATCACGGCGGAATTGAAATTCTCCACTTGCCAAGAAGTGGTCAGATATCCAGTGTTGTAATCTACTGTTTCCAAAATATCAAAATAACGGGTGACGATGGAAGAAAGAATTCTCCAAGCTTCTTCACCGGAATAGGCGCTATCTACAGGAACGGTAATCCGTACATTGGCAAGGTCAGAAGAAACTGAGTTGTCATAAGCCTGATCACGGGCCATTTCAATTGTTTCTGTTACCGGAGGAGCATTTCGGTCTGCCTGATTACAATAATCTTTGTAATACTTAACGAATCCATCTTTGGATACTACCACCGATATGCATCGTCCATTCGGAACTTTCAAATCATAGGCGCCAATGCCGACTCGCTGTCCGGCGATTTCAATTGCCGCATCATTGGGAACAGTGTTTAATTTGACTAAACGCTCATCCAAAACAGCCGATTCCCGGACAGGAGGCTCCGGGTCAACTCCCGGTTTGTTGCAAAATACACGGGTATATTCTACAAAACCTTCTTTATTCACGGTGACCGTGACACAATCTCCATTGGGAACTGCCACATCCTGGTTCCCTTTTCCCATGAGTACGCCGTTTAAGCTGACTTCTCCATCAGCAGGCTGAACCTCCAGCCGAACCTGTCGGTCTTTTAGTTCAAAAAACTCGCGGATCGGAGGAGTTTCTCGCTCAGGAGAGTTATAATAGGTCTTGGTGATCGGGGCAAAACCTGGTTTTTTGATTTCCAGAGTCGCTGATCGATCTTTTGGGATAGTCATAAAAATGGCTTTGGTACCGATTTTTCGTCCATCAACAAAAATCTCCGCATCAAAGGGTTCTACACTGATGTCGACTCGACGGGTATCCAAGGAAACCCGCTGATCTTTGTCCCACTTCAGATCTTTGTTGTATTCTTTGATAACCGGATCGAAGCCGGGCTTGGTGATTTTGATCCGATTTCTGGAGTTTTTGTCCAGCTTGTACTCGATGCTCCCTGTACCCAATTCCTGTTTTTCGGAATTGTCATAGTCGTTGAGAAGAATGAATTTAGCATCGGTGTGGTTGGCGGTAATTTGAAGTTTTTGGCCTTGGGCTTGGATAATAAGCATTCCAAGCACCAAAAGGGTGAGTAAATGTCTGTAATTCATATTTTAAGGGTTGGCAATTTCTCCTGCAAGAAATTGAATCTACAGAACTTATGCAACCCCAATTAAAAATTGCTAGAATTAAAAACGCTCATCTTTAACTCCAAGAATTCTTCAAAAAGTTCAACCAATTGCCTGACATCAGGTTTTCTACTTCAGGTTGGGTAAAGCCTCGCTGTAGAAATAAGTCTGGAATTTTTTGTAAATCGGCAATCGTTTCCAAATCCCATGGGCATTGCTCAGACCCAAAAGCTCCATCCAAATCCGATCCGATTCCAATGTGATTGGCATTGCCCGCAATCTGACAAATGTGATCCAAGTGGTCTAAAACCGTAGAAATCGTAACATTTCGCTCTTTTGGAGTACTTTTTCCTCTCACCCAATCCGGACTGAGCATCCAGGCATCAAAAGCTCCACCAATCACCGCACCCCTGTCAATTAAGGCTTTGATCATCTCGTCGGAAAACTGCCGATTGTGGTCCACCAAAGCCCGACAATTGTTATGACTGGCCCAGATAGGCCCCTGAAAAATCTCTAAAGCATCCCAAAAGGCTAAATCGCAAAGGTGCGTTGCATCTAAAATAATCCCCAACTCATCCATTTTGCGAAGGAGTTCTTTTCCTTTCGCATTCAAAGGAGCTGAGGCATCGGTTCCATGAGCATAGCGTCCCGGACCATAATGGGCAGGACCTAATGCACGCAAGCCATACTCGTATGCTTTTTCCAAGTAATCGAGGTTGACAATTGAGTCGGCTCCCTCCAGGGAGAGGATAAAACCTACAGCCTCTTTACTCTTATCTTCTGCTTTATTCCAAATCGCCAAATGTGCCTCCAGTTCATGCCGATTTCTGATTTGCCGCATTTCCCCCCTTTCGGTCATGGCTTGGTACCAAGCGAACTGCCCTTGAGTTTGGGCCCAGGCTTGCTCGGGAGAATGCCAGCCAGGGAGAGAATTGTTGGGGGCGACATAGCGGGCAATTTGAGTGGCGACAACCAGGCCGATATTCCCTTTCCGGAGTTCGGGAAGGGAAACCACTGCATTGCCTCGATCAGGTTTGTCTTTGAGCCCATTTTCCCGAGCATTGATCTCCGCGACAGGTCGGGTCAGGTCTCGGTTCCACTCCATGGCATTCATACTCAGGTCCAGATGGGCATCGATGGTCAGCATTGCTTAGAAACTTTGAAGGATAAAAACGGTGGGAATTTTATGCAGATCGATTGGGCTTTTCTTCCAATCAAGCACGGTTTTCGTTTGGATGACTTGGTCTGATGCGGTTAGATTTTTGGCGATACAGAGCTTGGTTTGAGACGAAAGCGTCCGGGTCAAATCCTCTAAAAGCTGATTGTTGCGAAAGGGCGTCTCCATAAAAATCTGGGCCCGCTTTTCCCGAAGGGATTCTGCTTCCAATTTTTTCAAGGCAGCAGCCCGCTCTTTTTTATCAATGGGTAAATAGCCGTGAAAGGCAAAGGACTGACCCGAAAAACCCGAGCCCATCAAGGCCAAAAACATGGAACTCGGACCGGATAGAGGTACAACTTGGATTCCCCGGGTGTGCGCGTGGGCTACGGCCAAAGCTCCCGGATCGGCGATTCCCGGACAACCTGCTTCAGATAGGATTCCTACATCGGCACCGTTAAATAGCGGCTGAAGGAGTCTGTTGATGGATTCTGGCGGAGTGTTTTTATCTAAAATTTCCATGTGGACTTCCTCCAGGTTCACTCCCAGCTTCAGACTGGAGATATAGCGACGGGCAGTCCGTAGATTTTCGACCAAAAATACTTTGGTATGAGCGATCACCTCACGCACTTGAGGAGTGATGACCTGATCGGCTGTATTCTCAGCGAGGATGTTGGGGATTAAAAAAAGCTTTCCTTGGGGCATAGATTCATTCGGGTAATTTAATTTAAAAATCTCCTTACCTGCTGAATTACCACCTCTGGTTTTTCGGCATGCAGCCAATGTCCGGCATCGGAAATAAATTCAATCTCATAATTGGGAAAGTGATTTAAAATATCCGGTAAGTCACTTTGTTGGATATAGTTGGAATTGGCACCAGCTAAGAATAGGGTGGGTCCTTGATATTTTCCACTTTCAGGAAGGGCTTTTCCCACCTCTTCAATGTTTTTGGTGATTACCGGAAGGTTGATTTTCCAAGCAAATCCATTTTCATCCCTTCCCAAGCTTTTGAGTAGAAACTGGCGGATTCCTGGTTCGTGGATATACTTGGAAAGATGCTCATCGGCTTCTTTCCGGGATTTGATCTGAGCCAGGGGGATGGAATTGAGACCTTCTAAAATCGTTTGATGGTGAACCGAATAATAGCGTGGAGCAATATCGGCAACGATTAGCTTTTCTACGCGATCAGGATGAGCCAAAGCAAAATTCATAGCTGTTTTCCCACCCATGGAATGTCCCATCAGAAACACTTCACTTAGCCCTTCATCATCAAAAAGCTCCAAAAGATCCTTGACCATCACTCGATAATTCCATTCTTCTGCATGCGGAGAATCCCCATGGTTTCTTTGATCCACTAGGTAAAGTGTGAAGTCTTTTTCTAGCTCACGAGCGATGGAAAACCAATTGTCTGCCGATCCAAAAAGTCCATGAAGGATTACAAGGGGTTGGCCGGTTCCGGATTTTCTAAAATTTAATTTCAAACCTATTAACTTTTAACGTTGAACAATTAACTATTCTCTTCGAGTCTTCTTCTGTACATCTGAATGGTATTTTCCAGACCATAGTAAAGCGCATCGCAGACGAGCGCATGGCCAATGGAAACCTCATCCAAAAATGGAATTTTATGCTTCAGAAAAGCTAGATTCTGCAGATCCAAATCGTGCCCAGCGTTCAATCCTAGACCGAGTTCCTGTGCGATTTTTGCCACTTCCACATAGGGAGCTACAGCTTTTTCTCGGTCTACCAGGTAGTGAGAAGCATAGGGTTCAGTGTAAAGCTCTACGCGGTCGGTACCGGTGAGTTGGGCCGGTTCAAAATATTTTGCCTCCGGATTGATGAAAATAGAAACCCGACAGCCGGATTCTTTAAGTTCGGACACGATATCTTTCAACATGCTCTGATGGGTAATCGTATCCCAGCCGGTATTGGAGGTGATGGCATCCGGCGGATCGGGCACTAGGGTGGCTTGGGTGGGTTTCACCCGCTTGACTAGCTCCATATAGCGCTTGTCTGGGTAACCTTCAATATTGAATTCAGTGGTCACCACTTCTGCTAAATCCAGTACATCCTGATAGCGAATGTGGCGCTCATCGGGACGCGGATGAACTGTAATTCCTTCCGCTCCAAAACGTTCGGCATCTTGTGCCACCAGAACCACATTGGGGTTATTTGCTCCCCGGGCGTTGCGAAGGGTCGCAATCTTATTGATATTTACACTTAGCTTAGTCATATCGCGTTCTAAAAAGGGTATTTTTGCAGTGAAAACAAAGTTACAACATAATCTAACTAGCAATGAGTTTAAAACAAACCATAGAATCTGAAATTAAATCTGCCATGATCGCCAAGGACAAAACTCGACTGACGGCTTTACGGGCGGTTAAGTCCTTGATTTTGTTGGAAGAAACCAAAGGGGGTGTTAAAGGAGATCTATCGGCCGACGAAGAGATGAAATTGCTCACTAAAGCGGCCAAACAGCGTAAAGACTCCGCGGATATCTATGAGCAACAAGGAAGATTTGATTTGCACGAAGTAGAAATGGCCGAACTGAAAGTAATTCAGGAGTTTTTGCCCAAGGCACTGACCGATGAAGAACTGACTCAGGCGGTTGAAGATATTATTGCTAAAACCGGCGCAAGCGGGCCCAAAGATATGGGAAAAGTGATGGGCGTGGCCTCCAAAGAATTGGCCGGAAAAGCGGATGGAAAGGCAATCGCTGATAAAGTGAAAACGTTATTGAATAGCTAAGTTGGAAACGCAGTCCTACATCGATATTGTCATCGTTTTGATTTTAGTCCTAGGAGCCTATGAGGGATACCGCCAAGGATTCCTCTTAGGGATCTTGGGACTAATTGGTTTTGTGGTGGCACTGGTTTTGGGATTTTATTTTATGGAACCGGCAGCTGCATGGCTGGGGGAAAATATGGATAGTGTCAACCTTTCTTATCCAGTCATGGGGTTTTTGCTCATTTTTGTTTTGAGCTTGATTCTGATTCGTGTGGTGGGATGGACCCTGAAAAAGCTGATGGATTTAACGATTTTGGGCACCTTTGATTCCATTGCAGGGATATTTTTGGGGGTAATTAAAGCGGGTTTTTTTCTAAGTTTGTTTTATTGGTTTGTTCGGGAGTTTGAAGTGGATTATCCCAAAAAATGGGAGCGACAGTCCGAGTTGGTTTCTTACATCGAACCCTTGGCGCCTTTTGTGATTGATGTAGTGGCACCGTTTTTCCCTCCGGTAGATTCGACAAAGGGAATCGTGGAGGAATGGGTCGAAAAAGTAAAAGATGCTGCTATTAATCGATAATTTTGATTCCTTTAGCCATATTTTGGCGGATTTAATCCGGCAGACGGGACAGGATTTAAAAATGCTGAGAAATGATTGCACTCATCAAGAAATCGAAGCCCTTGAGTTCAACGGATTGATCCTTTCTCCGGGACCGGAGACTCCCTCAAAAGCTGGAAATCTGATGAATATGTTGAGGCAATATCATCGGCAAGTTCCGATTTTGGGAGTATGTTTGGGGCATCAGGCGATTGGTGAATTTTTTGGAGCCAGCCTAATTAAAAACAAAAAGCCGACGCACGGTAAAGTTCATTCAGTCTATCGGATCCAAAATCATGAGGTATTAGCCGGTATACCTGAGAAATTTTCAGTAACCCGGTATCATTCCCTCCAGCTTTCAGAATTGCCCGAATGTCTGATTCCGCTATTGAAAACACAGGAGAATGAAATCATGGGTATGGTCCATCGGAATTTGCCGATTGTAGGGATTCAATATCATCCCGAGGCTTTGCTCACCGAGTATGGGTTACGCTTGATTCAAAATTGGATATCCTGGACAACTAGTGGATTGGAAAGGAAGCCACAAACAAAAGGGGTTACTTTAACCTAAAGCTTACTGTTCGATAATTTCTCACATGAAGGAAAAGGATAATCGGGTTTCCAGAAGGTTTTACCTCAAATCTATCACCTCAATGCCAGGGTATTTTTTGGCATCAAAAGCAAAATAGGTTGCCGGAAGATTGGCGTTTTGCTTGAGGTTTTTAAAGGTGTAGGAAAACATCCCTCCCTGTCCATCAAACATCTCCCAACCCAGCAAATCCTTACTGTTTTTGTCGATCATTAATTTGACTTGCTCAAAAGGAGCATCTGAACTGGTCGCATTCAGTTCAACCACTTGGGTAGCTTTGCCTTGGAATACTTTTTCCTTCAAAAGTTTGTAATCAAATCCCGATTCATACATTCGGTAGATGTTGGAGGGTGTCAATTCGCCTTCCATTTGTGAGACATCATTGATGGTAACTTCCTTGTATCCATCTGCTTGAATGTAGGTCCAGACCGTTTTTCCATCGTTGAAGATTTCTTGCTCAGGAAGTTTGAGTCGATATTGTTCGCCTTTGACTGCGATTTCCCCGCTTTGTCGCTCTGAGCTTCCACTCGCATCTTGATAAGTAAAGTCAAATTCTGCCGTAAAGCCATTGAGGCTTCTGAATTTTTGACTCATTTGGTCCAAGACCTTTTTTGCCTCCGGTTGCTTTTGGGCTTCTGCTGATAGGGCAAAGAAGAAAAAGTGAAGGATACTGATGAATAGGGCAAATTTTTTCATGAATCTATAGCCGTTTGCTGTTCTACTCGGCTACTATAAACTATTCAATAATTGTTCCAAACTAGCGTCGTCTTGAATCAATACTTCCCGTGCCTTGGAGCCTTCAAAGGAACCCACGACTCCAGCCGCTTCAAGTTGATCGATAATCCGGCCTGCCCGGTTATATCCGAGCTTAAGTTTTCGTTGAATCAGCGAGGTACTCCCTTGCTGGTGAAGAACGATAAGTCGAGCAGCATCCTCAAACAAGGGGTCTCGATCGGAAAGGTCCACTTCACCGATGGAGTTATCCCCGTCTTCTCCTTCAAATTCCGGCAAAAGATAAGCGTCCGAATACCCTTTTTGCTCTCCGATCCAATCACAGATGGCATCTACTTCCGGGGTATCTAGGAAAGCACATTGCAAACGGATCATTTCTGACCCTTGAGAAAGTAGCATGTCCCCCATACCAATCAACTGGTCAGCTCCACCCGCATCCAGGATCGTTCTGGAGTCAATTTTGGAGGTCACTCGGAAGGAAAGCCGTGCAGGGAAGTTGGCTTTAATTATTCCTGTGATTACATTTACAGAAGGTCGCTGCGTGGCTACCACCAAATGGATCCCAATGGCCCGTGCGAGCTGGGCCAGCCGGGCAATGGGCCCCTCGATTTCTTTTCCTGCAGTCATCATCAGGTCGGCTAATTCATCAATCACCAAAACGATGTAGGGCATGAATCGATGACCTTTCTCAGGATTGAGTTTTCGGGCAATGAATTTTGCGTTGTATTCTTTAAGATTTCGCGCCCCAGCATCTTTGAGCAGGTTGTAGCGATTGTCCATTTCGATGCACAAGGAATTTAAGGTATAAATTACCTTTTTGGTATCGGTGATGATCGCTTCTTCCGATCCGGGGAGTTTGGCCAAAAAGTGCCGCTCAATTTTGTTAAACAAGGTCAATTCCACCTTCTTGGGATCGACTAAAACAAATTTCAGTTGGGAAGGGTGCTTCTTGTAGATCAGGGAAGCCAAAATCATGTTCAATCCCACAGATTTTCCCTGGCCTGTGGCACCGGCCATCAGCAAATGAGGCATTTTGGCCAAATCGCCGACAAAGACTTCATTGGAGATGGTTTTACCCAAGGCAATCGGCAAGTCCTTATCCGAGCGCATAAATTTTTCAGTACCCAAAACTGCACGTGCCGGAACGAGCTCCCGGTTTTTATTGGGCACTTCGATCCCAATGGTGCCTTTGCCTGGGATGGGTGCGATGATACGGATTCCCAAAGCAGCCAAACTCAAGGCAATATCGTCTTCCAGATTTTTGATTTTGGATATCTTCACCCCGGGTTCCGGAACAATTTCATATAGGGTTACGGTTGGGCCGATTGTTGCCTTGATTTCCTGTATGCCAATTTTAAAGTTTTCAAGGGTCTCGACGATTTTGTTTTTATTCTCCTCGAGTTCTTGACGGGTGACGGTGACCTTTTGAAGGTCATATTCGTTGAGTAAATCCAGGGTTGGATACTGATAGCGGGGCAAATCCAAGGTGGGGTCATAGGGGTCAAGGTTTTCGACTTCTTCCGCTGTTTTTTCCTCATTGACCGCTTTGGTGACAGAAAACTGCTTTTCTTCCGTTTTTTTGGATTCAGCCCTTTCCTCGGATTCATCCAAGAGATTGACTTGATTGATTTCGAATGGATCTTCCTCCCCATTAGGTTTACCCTCAAAAGGCTTTTCCTCTCCCCCTTTGATGATCCAGTCGGTCCCATCATCCTCAAATTCTTCCTCTTCCTCCAGGTTAAATGGATCTTCATTTTTAGCCGCAGGCTTGATGCTCAAATCCTCTTTTTCGGTGGTGACTAAGTCTGAATCCTCCTCTAGCTCATCCTCACCTGATTTACTGCTAAACCAGTCCAATTTGTCAATATCAAAAAAGAAAATCACAAAAATCAAAAGAGCTCCCCCGATGAGAATGAACGTGCCCCATCCTAAAAAATCTGAAGATAATTTGGCCAGTTCATAGCCGAATCCTCCGGAGAGAAAACTCCAGTAGGAGTAGCCTTTGACTAAAATAACCACGTATCCGGTTAATAAACCCAACCAAAAGGTAAAGAATAGTGCAAATGTCGAGTATCGCGTCAGCGAAACCAGCGAAAATCGAAAGGTCCAGCGAAAACCAATTAGAAAAAGAAAGGGAGGAAACAGAAAAGCGGCCAGTCCAAACCAGCGGTAAATCATCCAATGCCCGGCCTGCGCACCCAAATACCCAAGCCAGTTTTGAGTTTCACGGGCAGATTCCCGAATGGCCTCCGAATCCGAGTTCATGACCACACTTTGGTCGGTAGGTCCATTTAAAAAATAGCTGATGAAGGCAATGAATAGGAAGATACCGGCAGACATCAAGGTGATCCCCAAAGCCAAGACAAGTTTGGAAGCTTTGAAAGTCCCCAACGAAAACTTGAACCCTCCAGTACTGGAAGATGGCTTTTTGGATTTTTCTCCTTTTTTTCGAAAAGTGTTGGTCCTGGGTGAATTAGTGGCCATGAATATCGATCGCGTCCTGGGTTTGAAAACCGAATTTAAGGGTTAAGATGTACAAATTACTTCGAAAAATAAGCGGTTAAGCCTTTTTTGATTTCTTTGATCAATCCAGGTCCCTCATAAATCATGCCTGAGTACACCTGAACCAGGCTGGCTCCTGCTTCCAATTTTTCGATGGCGTCCTCGGCAGAGAAAATTCCACCCACTCCGACAATGGGAAATGAACCGCCAGATTTTTGGTGAAGGTATCGAATCACCTCCGTGCTTCTCGATTGGAGTACTTTGCCACTAACTCCCCCTGCTCCGATTGCCTCGACTTCTTGCCTAGAGGTTTCCAATTGTGTCCGATCAATGGTGGTATTGGTGGCGATTACCCCATCAATTTGTGTTTCGTTGACGATTTCGATGATGTCATCCAATTGCCCATGGGTTAAATCCGGGGCGATTTTTAGCAAAATGGGTTTGGGTTTATCCTTTTCGTCATTGGCTTTTTTTACAGCCGAAAGCAACGCTTTGAGCGGTTCCTTTTCCTGTAAATCCCGAAGATTGGGTGTGTTGGGTGAACTGACATTAACCACAAAATAATCCACATAATCGTGCAAAGCCTCCAAGCAATAGAGGTAATCGTGGACTGCCTGTTCATTGGGGGTGACCTTATTTTTCCCAATGTTACCCCCAATTATTACGTTTGATTTCCGCTTCTTCAACCGTTCTACAGCAGCCAAAACCCCACCATTGTTAAACCCCATCCGATTAATCAGGGCTTGATCTTTGGGGAGGCGAAAAAGCCGGGGAAGAGGATTCCCAGGTTGAGGTTTTGGGGTCAAAGTTCCGATTTCGATAAATCCGAAACCCAATTGTGCCATTTCATCGATGAGTTTGGCGTCCTTGTCAAAACCTGCAGCAAGTCCAATCGGGTTTTTAAAGGTCAACCCAAAAACCTTGCGGGCTAAAGATGGATGCTCAAAGGCATAATTGCTTTTTAAAATTCCCTTAGCTCCCGGAAGATTAAATGAGAGTTTGGTCAGGTCAAAAGTCAAATGATGAGCAGCTTCGGCAGGAAGATGAAAGAGTAGGGGTTTGAGTAGTTTTTTATACACGGCAAAGGAATTTGTAGGCAGAACAAATGTACAGAATCCCCTTAAAAATCCGGTGCTTTTCTTAAGGTGAGCAACTGCAATCGCTGACTAGATTTTTGATGCCTTTCCGGGTGGCGATGCTGACCGCTTTGATGACTGAGCCGAAATTCAGGGTAAGTGTTTCTCCATCTCCAATCGGGATAGGCATTCCATTAATTGTGGCTTCCACTGCGTAGTCAGAGACGATGTCTCCGGCAGCGGTTTCAAAAAGGGCAATTCGGAGCATGCTACTCACCTGAGTATCTTCCTCCCAATAGGTACCCGCCTCGGGAAAATCAGGATCAATGGCTTCCCAATTTCCCGACCAGTTGCTTTCGCCCAAACTCAGACCCAAGAGGTAGGGGATTCCCAATTCCAAATTGATATTGGCTCGTTGAATAGGATCATTGACGTCTCGGATGCCGGCATGGAGCAATTCATACTCCATCCGATCATAAAGCTCTACCTGGGTAAAACCCTCCTCTCTGAAAATTTCTAAAATCAGTTGCTCCAATTCATTTATCTGTGCGGTGCTGAGCTGACGAAAGCTCGGATCCCACTGCAAAGGCATCAGGAGAATCCCGTCCGATTTGCTAACGCAAGTTTGACACTTGATTCTGGGGTAAATTTTGGTGGAAGCACAGGAAAATTGGAGAAAAATCAGGAAGAGAAAAGGGATAATCTTTTTCAAAAGGGATTTAATTTAAAAGTGAAAGGATTCTTGATTTGAACCAATTAAGGGATTCTGGTTGAGCTGAGGCTAAAGATATTTTCTCCTCGAGAACACCATTTTTGATCGGGAAGTGTGTGGGAGAAAGTGTGATATTTAATTTTTCTTTGACCCAACTCCTTTCGACACTGGCTGTTTGATAGCCAAAGTCTCCTCTTTTGGAGAAATAGCGTTCATTTTTTTTTGGAGATGACATGGAAAAATTCAAAAAAATTACGTTCTCAGTTGTGGAAAATTCATCAGTAAGCTTTTTAAGAAATGGTTCTTCTTGCTTACATCCCGTGCAGCCAACATACCAAATATTTACTACGATAAGTTTTTCTTGGAGATCCTCATAACTTAGTTTTTTACCATCAAACTCGAAAGCTGTAAAGTCAGGAAACCTCGAGCCAATTTCTGGGCCTTCTGTAGATTTTTTGACGACTTCAATGTATTCTTTGAGCTCTGATGGATTAGCAAGATTGTACTCTTGGCTGTAGGAAACCGAGAAGGAAATGATCCAAAAGAAAAATAGTAAGCTTATCTTCATGAATGAGTAGGAGTAAAAAGAATTATTCAACGATTTTAAATTTTTCCCCAGCCTCTTTTCTGCTGTAGGCGTTGAAGTGCCACCATTCGGAGCCTATTCCTGTAAAACCTGCTTGGTTCATCACTTTTCGAAGGATTTTCCGATTTGTGATTTGAGCTGGGGTGATGATCCCTTCTTCGAGCATTTGTTCTTCCCGGTCGGGATAGGCCGCATAGCCAAAGAAATCATAGTCCGTTCCCATATCCAACACCGAATCGGCCTCGGAATCAAAAATGGTCAAATCCACAGCCACACCGAAATTGTGAAGGCTGCCGACTTTTGGATCGGCTACATACAGCGGCTTGACACTGTCGGGTTTGTCCAAGTTGTCCCAAAGAATCTGCTGAACAGACCTGGGCCTTACGCCATCGTACACATGAAGGGTAAAGTGGGGATAGTCAGCTTGAAGTAATTCTTGGGCTTTTTTAAGACGCGCTACCGCCTCAGGTTGTAAATAAGCTCGGGTCAGGTCTCCATAGACATCTTCTCCAAAGAAATTATCCGTAGTCGAATACTTCAATTCCACGCGAATTCCTGGAATTTCTACTTCAACATTTTCCAGCCCTTGGTCGATGAGTTTTTGCTCGAGTTCAGGAAGTGGAGCCGGATTCAATTCGGCGATTGGTCGTGCATTTTTGAGTTGATCCTCAGAAAATTTTTCCTGCTCACTTTTCGGTGCAGAACAGGAAATGAGCAGGATGCAAAGAATGAAATAGTGGTATTTCAAAGCTTAGTTGTTTTTATGGACTAACGTAGCGGAAGCCTGAGCGGTTGGCAGTACGACGATATCGGCCAAAACCACATGTGGGGGACGATTGATACAAAACTCCACGATCTCGGCAATATCCTGGGCCAAAAGCGGTTCGTATCCCTGGTATATTTTTTCGGCGCGGTCTTCGTCTCCCTTGAACCGGACCAAAGAGAATTCGGTTTCAACCAAACCCGGATGAATTCCAATTACTTTGATGCCAAAAGAATTGAGGTCTATTCGCATGCCTTTGGTTATCGCGTCCACAGCATGCTTGGAACCACAATACACGTTTCCGTTGGGATAAACTTCTTTTCCGGCGATCGAACCGATATTGATGATGGTTCCCGATTTCCGTTCGCACATACCGGGGATAATGGCTTTGGAGACATAGAGCAGCCCTTTGACATTGATGTCCAACATGGCATCCCAATCATCCGTATTCCCGGTTTGAATCGGGTCAAGACCATGTGCATTTCCAGCATTATTGATGAGAATATCGATGTTTTTCCAAGGTTCAGGTAGATTTCCCAACAGTGTAAAAACAGCCTCCTTGTCCCGAACATCAAAAGTGAGCGGTAACACCTCGATTCCCTCAGGCACTTCCTGTTGAACTTGCTCCAATCGATCAGTTCGGCGACCGGTCACAATAAGATGATAGCCGTTTTTTGCCAAAATTAAGGCGCAAGCTTTTCCGATTCCGGAGGTAGCTCCGGTGACTAAAGCAATTTTTCGTTCCATGGTTAAATGTAGGATTATTCGCTAAAAATTTAAAGGATTTCCTGGCCTACTGAAAATTCAGATAGATGGTAATGTTCTTTCGCTTGATTGAAGAAATGGCATCCCGAAAATCAGCCTGCGTATTTTCGACCTGATAAAGATTGTTTAAGCCATGAGAAAAGCGGATTTCGGGAGCAAATTTGAAGTATTTGAAATAGATCTCGAAGCCCATTCCCAATTCGATGGTATAATCTTGTCCGGTAGTCACTAGCTCCTCCAAATTGGCTTCCTCTTGGGTTTTGGTGCGGAATTGATAGCTGGCACCACCTAGAAAATACATTCGGGTATTGTTGAATCGCTGGGATCGATATTTGAAAAGTAAGGGAAGCTCTACCATGGTAGCTTCTGAGTTATAGGTGATAATTTCTCCCCTATTTTCTCCGGTTACAATAACATCTCCACCTATTAACTCTGTGTCGATTTGATCGTTAAAATAGTGAACCTCGGTTTTGTATTCATAAAAACCGACTTTTGGCGTAAAAAGCATCTGCACCTGATCATGGAAACGGAGCATTCCTATAAACCCAAGGGAAAACCCAGGGGAGTATCTTGGAAAGATTGCTCGTACCTCAGGGGAGACATTGGCATTGGGATCGACGAAGGCATCGGAATAGTTGACCCGAAAGGTGCTATGGTGTCCGGCTAGGAAAAAGCCGTAGGAAATTAACTTTTCATCAGAACCTGAAGAACTCGTCAGCCCAAACATCCCCTGAGCTTGGACGGGTAGCTGGTGAAGAAGAATAAAAAGAATAAGGATGGAACCGGATATTATTTTTCTCCGATGTAAATCGAGCTTATTCCAAAAGTGAGTGGTTTGCATACGGTGCTGTGAAATCCAACTTTTTTAAGTACGGCCAGAAAATCCTGTCCATCCGGAAAAGCCTGTACCGACTCGGGAAGATAAGTATACGCAGAATTGTCTTTGGATACAATCTTTCCTATTTGAGGGAGCACGGCATTGGAATAAAAGGCATAAGCTTGCTTCATGGGGAAAGCACGTGGCTTGCTAAATTCCAGGATAACAGTCTTGCCTCCCGGCTTCAAAACCCGATACATATCCGCAAGTCCTTTTTCCAGGTTTTCGAAGTTCCTAACTCCAAATGAAACGATGACCGCATCAAACTTATTATCTTCGAAAAGCAAACCTTCTGAATCCCCGAGTTGCATTTCGATCTTGTCCTCCAGCCCCCGCTTTTTCATTTTCTTTCGGCCTTCGTCAAGCATTCCTTCGGAAATATCCACCCCGATGATTTTATCTGGATTCAGAGCCAATGCTTCAATGGCAAAATCGCCCGTTCCGGTTGCGATATCCAAAATCAGTTTGGGCTGATCTTTTTTCAGCATCTTGATCGCTTTTTTTCTCCAAATAATATCAATTCCCAAGCTCAGGACATGATTGAGCAAGTCATATTTGGGGCTGATATTGTTAAACATTTCAGCGACCTGTGCTTTTTTGGGGTCTTCTTTATCTTTGTAAGGGACTACGGACATTTCGTATCGAGCTAATGGATTGCAATATTACCAAAGAAACCCGAGGATTGGAAAAATGTTGAAATTGAGAAGTATTCTCTTCCAAAATAATAATCCCTTATTTTTACAGCGAAAATAAAAATCATGATCAAGAAAGCCGAATTTGTCATTTCTAATGCTGACCCGGGGAAGTGCCCCAACCCTGACCGGGCTGAAATCGCCTTTATCGGTAGGTCCAACGTGGGTAAAAGTTCCCTGATCAATGCGCTGACGGGAAAAAAAGATCTGGCTAAAACTTCACAAAAGCCCGGAAAAACCCAGTTGATTAATCACTTTATGATCAACGACCGCTGGTATATGGTGGATTTGCCGGGTTATGGTTTTGCCAAAGTCAATGTGAAAGTGAAAAAAGGTTGGGAGAGCATGATTCAGACCTACCTGCTGAAACGGGAGAATCTCTGTGGGGTATTTGTATTGATTGACAGCCGGCTTGAACCGCAGAAGATTGACTTGGAATTCTTGCTTTGGTGTGGCACAGAAGGAGTGCCCGCAGCGATCGTATTTACCAAATCAGACAAGCAGTCCAAAAGTAAGACGGCTCAACATGTCCAGCAGTTTCTCAAGAAGACGGAAGAGATTTTCGAAGAAGCCCCGGATTATTTCGTTACGAGTGCCGAGACAGGCCAAGGATCCGAGGAATTGCTCAATTTTATCGATGATTTGGTCAAAGAGTACGAAAGTGGTGTGAACAATTGATGTCATTTCTATATTTGCAAGCTCAAAATGATAACTGATGAATTTTAAAGACATTGCTACCGTTGCCGGCAAGCCCGGCTTGTATAAAGTTTTGAAGCCTTCCCGCTCGGGGGTGATTTTGGAGAGTATGGATGAAAAGAAGGCCAAATTGGTGGCAGGGATGTCCCAGCGGGTTTCCATTCTTTCAGATATTTCGATTTACACCCTGACTGAAGAAGGCGCCGAACCGCTGCAAGCGGTGATGCAGAAAATCGAGGCAGAATTTCAAGGGGATTTGGGCTTGGATGCCAATCCGGATGATGCCGAACTGAGAGCCTTTATGAAGCATATCCTTCCGGAAGTGGATGAATCCCGAGTATATACTTCCGATATCAAAAAATTGATTTCTTGGTATAGACTCATTCGAGTCCAAGCTCCTGAGGTTTTGGAGCCGGCCAGCGAGGAGGACGCTGCCGAATCAGGCCAAGAAGAATCTGAATCGTAAACTAACCCAGCCCGGTTCTCCGGGCTTTTTTGATGCCATGACTGCGCCGCTCACTGAGATCGAGAAAATTGCCTTAGATTTGGTTAAAGCGGATTGGGACTTGCCCAGCCTAGCCCATCCTATTTCTGAAGCTGAAGTGGTGATTTTGCTTTCCCAAGCAATTAGTCAACTGCTCGATCGGGATTTTGAGCGCTTGCTTCAGATTTGCTATCGGATAGATTTGGGAGAAGCACAGCTGCGGAGAATTCTACATGAATCCGAGCCGGACCAAATCTCCCTAGATTTAGCCAAAGCCCTTTGGGAGCGGCAAAAGCAAAAAGCTGAAATCAGGAAAAGGTATTCCTGAGTTGTTGCCCGCTGAAAAATCAACATCCCTGCCTCGAACGAAAATAGCCTAAAGCCGTCCGGATAGAAGGAATAGCCAGTTTCGAATTTACTCCAAGGATAAAGCCTTCCATCGCGTAGCAAATAGGTGCCATGCAGAGCTAGGCTGTTCCGCAATTGGTTTACCCTAATGCTACCAGGTAGGTTGCCTGTGGGAATCAGTCACTTTTTTCAATTATTTTTCAGGGGGAGGATCCCCCCGACTCCTTGACTTTTTGGAATAGGTTCTTCGTCCTCAATGCGATTCCTATTCAGCTATTCTTGGAAGCAAAAACAACTATTCCTTAATTTCAATCACCTTAAACTCGGTACGCCGGTTGACTTGATGCTCTTCTTCGGTTTGCGCGTTTTCAATGATGAGTTGGGTTTCTCCATAGCCTTTGGCCACCAAACGATCTTCATCAATTCCCTGAGAGACGATGTAATCTACAGCTGATTGGGCCCTACGCTGCGAAAGGTCTAGGTTGTATTGATCCGAAGATCGCGCGTCAGTATGCGAACTTAACTCAATTCGGATAGCAGGATTATCTTTGAGAATCTGCACCAATTTATCCAATTCCACTGCAGCATCCGCCCGGATTTCGGCTTTATCCAAGTCATAGTAAATATTTTCCAAAATGATGGATTTATCCAAAATCAATTGATCCAAAACTATAGTCGTGTCAAGACTGACGTTGGTCACGTCCTGCACCAAGGTACTTGGATCCGGGGTTTTGCCTCGGGTAGAGTAGGCGATGGATTTGGAGAAATAGCCGTTTTTGGAGGTAATGATCGTGTAGTCTGATTCCGGCTCCATGGTAAAGCGAACCTGACCTCGGGAGTTGGAGAAGTCTCCGCCGATTTGTTTGTTTTCTTCATCATAGAGCACGACTCGGGCCTGTTCCAGAATTTGATCTTCCTCTCCGGCTACCCGCTCTTTGGTCGTGACATCCAGCAAGACATTAACGATTTTTGGGGTAGGGGTTTTGTCCTCAAAATAATAAATGTCATCGTCTCCAACTCCGTCTTCACGGTTGGAAGAAAGGAAGCCCTCTTTGGGGTAATCCGTAAAGAAAATGGCGAAATCATCTGCCGAACTATTGATATTTTCTCCAAGATTTTTGATGATTTGTTCACCATCTTCATTGGATTCGGCTACGAAAAGATCAAGTTTTCCGAATCCGGGATGCCCGTCGGAAGCAAAGAAAAATTTACCGTCGGGAGCCATTCTTGGGAAAAGCTCATTGCCGGCGGTATTGATGTTGGGGCCGAGATTCACTGCATTTCCAAAATCTCCATTAGCCAGTTTAGTGGCTTTGTATAGGTCAATTCCCCCAAATCCCCCGGGACGATTGGAAGCAAAAAAAAGTTCCTCTCCATCGGGACTAAAAGAAGGGGTGGAATTCCACCAATATTCATCTTCATTTACCGGCATCCAAATCGGCTGAGAAAATCCGGATCCACGAAAATAAGAAGCAAAAAGGGCGGTTTCAGGAAGGTCGCGTGGGGAAGTTGAATTACCTCGGGCATAAATAATGGTATTTCCATCTGGACTGATTGCCGCTGCGGCTTGATTCAATCCTTCCTCATTTTGGAATTCGGGAAGCGGTTGAATCCCACTGACATCCACTCGGAGGTCTTCGGCTCGCGTACGGAAGAGCTTGGTATAAGGTGTTCCCGTAGCCGGATAAATGCCAGAAGCCTGTCTAGCACTGGTAAAGTATAAAAACTGCTCGCTGACAATCGGGGCATAATCCGGACCGGAAGTATTCAGTTCGCGATAGTTGACCAATTCATGGTAAGGCCAGTAGTTTTCGATTCCTTCGGCAAATTCAATTCCGGAGAGCTCTTGGTTTACTCGGGCCAAAAGACTTTCATCCTGAGTGTATTCCCGGGCTTTTTCAAAGGCTTCTTTTGCCTTTTCGTCTTCTTGCTGGGCTTTTAAACTTTGTCCGAGAAAAAAGTAATTCTCAAAGTTTGGATCTTCTTCAACTAGCTTTTCATAGTAGGGAGCCGCTAGCTCTACCCGATTGGATAAGCGGTAACTTTCGGCAACGATTTGATTGGCCTCTTGATTTTCTGGATCCTCTTCCAGAATCTGCTTGAAGGTGTTAATCGCATACTGATATTCCCCGGAAAGGTACTGTTCGGTACCTTTTTCCTGAAGGCTTTTGCAGGCATTGAGTAAAATCAAGCCTAGAAAGAGTGTCCACAAAAAATGGTTTTTCATCGGAGGGTTCTTTGATGATCAGAGTTGAATATTACTAATTAATTTGGAAAGTATTTGTTTAACCAGCTATTCTCTGCTGAAATCCAAACATTTTCCAGATCCATTTTAGAATTTACCTGGGGATTTATGATCAACGTATCAGCTTGGATCTCGCCGGCTTGGATTTTTGATTTGATGCCTAAAGCACTGGTGACTTGAATTTTACCTCCCAACTGGGGTTTAAAGCTGACTTTTCCGCTGTCTGTCAAATTTACTTGGAGTTGGCTTTCCAGTTCTTTCAGCGCTCGGACCGAGCTATCGATCGAGCAGCCACTGGCACCGAGACCGCTTTCGTCCGCAGCCAAAACAAGGAGTTGGTTATCAATTATTGTATAGGAGGTGGGCAATGGATTGCCGTGCACATTCCATCCCTCACAAAACTGACTGAGTCGATGATGAATTTGCTGTAATTCCTTATCTGAAAACTCCCGCTCGGCTTGATAAACCCACACTCGGGAATTTTCTGGCATCTGTGCAAATGGGATATACATTTTTTATTTTCGTTTAAATTGAAAAACCCTTCCTACCTAACGGTAAAAAGGGTGAAATTGATTCAATTCGGGGTGTTCAAATCCCCATATCTTTGGCAATCATTTCGGCAAGGTCATAGACTTTGACCTTTTCTTCCTGCTCTTTGTTTTTAACTCCATCGCTCATCATGGTCAAGCAGAAAGGACATCCTACGGCAATAGTGCTCGCTCCGGTGGCCAAGGCTTCTTCAGTCCGCTCGATATTGATGTCTTTTTTGCCCGGTTCAGGTTCTTTAAACATTTGTCCGCCTCCTGCCCCACAGCAAAGCCCTTTGGTGCGGCAGCGCTTCATTTCGACCAACTCCACGTCCAAGGCCTTGATGACTTCCCGAGGGGCTTCATAGACGTTGTTGGCGCGGCCAAGGAAGCAGGAGTCGTGAAAGGTAATTTTCTTTCCTTTGAATTCACCACCGCCTTTTAAGGCAACTTTTCCTGCATTAATCAATTGCTGGAGAAACTGGGAATGATGAATTACTTCGTATTCGCCACCTAGTGCAGGGTATTCATTTTTGATCGTGTTAAAGCAATGCGGGCAAGCAGTGACTACCTTTTTGATGTTGTATCCATTGAGTACTTGTATATTGGCTACGGCCTGCATTTGAAACAGGAATTCATTTCCTGCACGTCGGGCAGGATCTCCAGTACAGGCTTCCTCTGGGCCCAAAACAGCAAATGAAACTCCTACCTTGTTCAATATTTTGACAAAAGCCTGGGTTACGGCTTTGTATCGGTCATCAAATGAACCGGCACAGCCTACCCAAAAAAGGACTTCAGGCTCCTGGCCATTTGCGGCCATTTCGGCCATGGTGGGTACTTTATAGGTTGACATTTTTTAGACGTTTAGAAATTAGATAATTGAAACAAACCGGAGCCTTATTTCACTTCCTCTTCTTTGAGGCTCTCGGCCCAATTGAAGCGATCTTGAGGACTGAATTTCCAAGGGGAAAAACTTGTTTCCATGTTTTGGAACATGGCATTCCATTGAGCAGGGGAACCTGACTCCTCCATGGCCGTGTAGCGTCTCAGCTGCAAAATGATTGCAAGTGGATCGATGTTGACCGGGCAGGCTTCCACGCAGGCATTGCAGGAAGTGCAGGCATTGATTTCCTCTTGGGAAATGTAATCGCCTAGAAGAGATTTGCCATCTTCCAAACCGGGTCCACCTGCATCCAGACTTTTTCCTACTTCCTCAGTGCGATCACGGACATCCATCATAATTTTTCTTGGGGATAATTTTTTTCCGGTCAGGTTTGCAGGACACTCTGCAGAACAGCGTCCGCATTCGGTGCAGGAATAGGCGTTAAGTAGGTTGACCCAAGAAAGGTCATTGATGTCCTTGGCGCCAAACCGGCCTATCTCAGCAGGAGGGTCGGAAGCATTTTCCGTAGGAATTCCTAGCATCATATTGACCTCATTGGTCACCTCAGGCATGTTGATCATTTCTCCTTTAGGTTTTAGATTGGAATACCAGGTATTGGGGAAAGCCAAGAAAATATGTAGGTGTTTTGAATACGTCACGTAAATGGCAAAAGCTAAGATTCCGGCAATATGGAACCACCAAGCGAATCGCTCCAATAGAACCAGTGTTCCATTGGAAAACCCTTCGAAGAGCGGCTGAATCAGACTGCTGAAAAATAAGGTGCCCAGCGCAAGGTAATGCTCATCTCCTCTATTTGCCAAAATCTGATCGGTAGCATTCATGGTCAAAATCGCAACCATCAAAATAATTTCAATGACCAAAATCAAATTGGCGTCTAAAGCCGGCCAACCTTTCAATTCGGGTTTTTGGAATCGTTCCACACGGGTGACATTTCTTCGGATCAAAAATACCACACAGGAGAAAAGCACGGCTACAGCCAGAAACTCAAAGATATTCATGGCCACGGTATAGGCGTTCCCGAGTAGGGGAGCAAAAAGGCGGTGGGTACCTAGGATCCCATCGAGGATAAACTCAAGTACTTCCAAATTGATGACCACAAAGCCCACATAGATCAGGAGGTGAAGAAATGCGGGGATGAATCGCTTGAACATTTTCTGCTGGCCAAAGGCAACAAGAAACATGGTTTTCCATCGAGCATCGGTTTGGTCATTCCGGGTTTCGGCCTTGCCGAGCAGGATATTTCTTTTCAGAAATTGGATCCTTTTGCTCAGAGAATAGCCTGCCACGCCCAAAATGATCAAAAATAGGAGTTGAGGTAAAAAGCTCATAGTGATTAATTTAGTCTGTTATTCGGGTTTATATAAATATTTTTTTCTCAAATGATTTGTATCAAAATGCCAAATACCTACCTTTGCATCACTTTACAAAACGGTGATGTAGCTCAGTTGGTAGAGCATCGGACTGAAAATCCGTGAGTCGGTGGTTCGAGTCCACTCATCACCACCAGCCCCAAAGCAATTTGGGGCTTTTTTTATGCCTAAGGGGTTTTTCGGTCCTTTCATTTGTTTTTCCTTATCGCTTGCAAAATATAAAATAGTCTGCATGCATACCATTTTTTACCTAATTTAAATTAAATCTAAAATTAGAGCATTCCCAATTGTGAAATTAACAGTTTGGAGCGGAAACTGTTGAGCCCATTGAATTTTGGAACAGAGAAAAAAGATGAAAAAAATTCTGATAAAGCTGTAACTTTTTAAAAACCCATGCATCATCTACCTGAATGAAGTCATTTTTTGAAGCACATATCTGGCCCTTGCGCAGTCGTCTCTACCGCCTGGTTTACCTATGGGTACGAGACAGGAGCTTGGCTGAGGATCTGCTTCAAAATGTCTTCGAGCGTTCTTTTCAAAGACAGGATCAATTGGAAAAACATCCCAATCTAAACGGATGGCTGGTTCGTTCGCTAAAAAATGAAGCCTTGATGCACTTCCGAAAAGAATCCAAAATCACGGGCTTAGAAGAGCTTGATGATTTGCCAATCGAAGGAAAACCGGAGAATGCGACCGCCGAAAAGTTGGAAAAAGTTTATGTGATGCTCAAATCTCTTCCAGAAAAGCAACTGGAGGTTTTTCAGCTCCGGGAAATGGAAGGCTTGACTTATGAAGAGATCGCAGAATACTTGAAAATCAGCTTGGAACAGGTTAAAGTCAACCTTTTCCGTGCCCGCCAAGCCATTAGGAACCAATTAATCAAACCAAATTAATGAATTCGAGAATCGAAGAATTGCTTGAAAAATATTGGCAAGCCAAAACCAGCCTGCAAGAGGAGGAGGAACTGAAAGATTTGCTTAAAAGTGCGGATGGGTTTGATGAGCTCAACTTGCTTTTTGCGGGATTGGATCAAGCCAAAGACGAAGAGCCTGAGAGGTTAATCTTACCTCAAAGTAAGTCTTCCAAGACGATCCGAATCCAATGGATCGGCTGGGCAGCGGTGATTTTGATGAGTTTGGCGGGGACTTGGATGTATCAGGAAAATGCCCAAAGCCGTGCCGAGGAGGCTGCGTACAGGGAAGTCATGCAGGCCTTGGCCTTAGTTCAGGGTAACTTGGAAAAGGGAAGAGGTCAATTGGAACCCTTAAAAGAATTGCAGCACCTGAACAAGCCTCAGGAGCTATTTGATATAGACCAATAAAAATATGAAATCGAGCATAACCTACCCGTCACACACCGGGATGATTAGAATTGCGAGATTCCATGTGACCGCTAAAAGACAATTATAAACACATGAAAAAGACATTAGTATTACTGATTTTCTTCTTGGGAATACTCTCCCAGAGTTTTGCCCAAGACGATGCAATCCAACGATTTTTCTCCAAATACATGGAGGATGACCGCTTCAGCCGGGTGTACATTTCGCCCAAAATGATGCAGATGGCCGGTGGCTTTCTGAAAAATAACGCAGGAGAGGATGAAGATGCGGAGGAGATGGGCAGCTTGATCTCCAAGATAAAGGGGATTCGGATTTTGTCTTCCGAGGAAGTGGACGGGATGACGCTGTATAAAGAGGCGATGGGTACCCTGACCAAAAACCAATACGAAGAGTTGATGGATGTGCAGGACAAGGGGAGTAGTTTGAAATTTATGATTCGGGAGAAAAATGGCCTGATTCAGGAATTGATGATGGTATCGGGTAGCGGAAAGGAATTTTCTCTGATTTCCCTTATCGGGAGCTTCACCTACGAGGATCTAAATCTCCTGGCCGAAAAAACCTCCCTGCCAGGAATGGATCAATACGGAAAAGGATCAAAGGGGCCGAAAGGAATAAAGTAGCCCTGTTGGAGGTTAATTAAGTGTTTTAATGGAATTTAAACCCTTTATCCGCTTCTGATTTTCCGGAGGGTATGAACTGAAAAATATGCAACATAGAACAGGAAATAATTGAGAATATGAAAAAATCTATCTTTTTACTAGTTGGGATTATGGCTTTAGCTTTTTCTGCTATGGCTCAGCAAGATCCTTATTCCTCCATCAATGAAAAATTGGCTAACCAAGCCCAAAAGCCCAGTCAACTTTGGCCCATGGATTTGGAAGGAATACCGGTCAAGGATGAGGCTATGAAATTGAAGTATACCTTCCCTTTTCTATCTGAGGGTTCTGAGCTAGCCTTTAATTTCAGTCAATTCGAAAAGCTTGAGAGCAGCGTGTACGATTTATCAAAGTTGAACGCTAAGGACTTGGTCCAAGGATTTACGGCAGGAATTCCTTCGGGATTTAAGGAAGACTTCTCCAAAGTCGGATCCGAAGACTTTTGTTTGATGTATTCCAAGACAGAAATAAATCAGCCTAAGGAAGTCTATTTGCTTGTCGGAAACCGCAAACAGGCAGAATTGCTTCATTTTACCTACTCCCCAGAGTCAATGAAAAATCACCAAAATCTCAAAGTTGAATTAAATAACGTATTAAACTAAACCTACACATGAAAAAGCTATTATTCACCTTGGCCTTCTTAGGTCTTGTACTCCAAGTTTCTGCTCAAAGCAAATCTGTTGCCCAGCTTAAGGAAAAATATCAGGGCCATGAGGATTTCTTCAACATGGAATTGGGAGGTAATTTCCTCAACTTTGCCGAGGGCTTTAAAATTGATTTGGATGAGGATGATATGGCTACGGTGGCAAAATCCCTTGAAAAAATGAATTTCTTCAAGTTGCCTGAAGGATCCGATGCCAATCATTCGGAATTTAAAGCGCTGCAAAAAGGCCTTCAAAAGGAGCGATATGATTTGTTGATGGAAGCCGCCGAAGGTAAAAGTGGTGTTATGGTTTACTCCAAAGGAGCCCGGACGATTTCTGACTTGGTGGTCCTGGTCGGTGGCGATGAGGGGGACCTGATGGTTGTCGAGCTCAAAGGAAGCTTTGCCCAGGAAATGGTTGAGAAAGCCTTAGCTGAAAAGAACTAAAAAGCCTTATTGGATCCAAGTTTTGGCCCGGTGACTTGACTAGTTGCCGGGTTATTTTTTTACTTTCCTACTGAAATCTCTAAGTTGCAGCGCATATTAAGAATTTCAAACCTAAGACAATAAGTTTTTAAATTTTGAAAATAGTAACTTTTAAGTTACATTTGTATTGTGGAAAAAGTAAGGGAGGTTATTGCTTATCAGGACCATTTTAAAAACTTTTTATTAGCCCAAACTGAAAAAGTTCAAAACAAGATTTTTAAGGTCATTGAAGCGATTGAAACTTTGGAAAGAGTTCCGGAGACTTATTTGAAACCCATCAAAACAAAGAAAGGGCTATATGAAGCAAGGGTTCAGTTGGCATCTAATATATGGAGGGTGTTTTGTTTTTTTGATGAAGGAAAACTTGTGATTTTGCTCAATGGCTTTCAGAAGAAAACTCAAAAAACACCACCCAAAGAAATAGAAAAGGCTGCTAAACTGATGGATAAATATTATGTTGATAAGGAAGTTCAAAAAGAAAAAAAGAAAAAGAAATGAATACGAAGAGTTGGAAGGAAATTAAAGACGATGTGTACGGCGTCAAAGGAACCGAACGAAGGGATGAATTGGAAAGAGATTTTGAATCTTTCAAAATTGGTCTGCTATTAAAGAAGGCACGAGAGGGAAGGAATCTAACCCAAGAGCAATTAGCGGAATTAGTTGATAAAAAAAGAACTTACATATCAAGAGTTGAAAATAATGGGAGCAACATGACGCTAAAAACACTTTTTGAAATTGTAGAAAAGGGTTTAGGGGGAAAAGTGAAAATTTCAATAGAACTCTGAAAAAGGGGAGTACGCGCTATAACATCACCTTGGATACAGCTGGCGGTACGATTAAAAAAATTAGGAGTAGGCTGCAAGGGGACCTCTACGAATGCCTGACAGGCAGGCCTGACGTTTTCAAGCAAAATCTTGATAAAAAGGCCCCTTTTATCTAAAACTAACTCCATTTTAAGAGATTTTTAAAATTCTTAGAAAAAAAAGTGAAATTTTTTTCTCCCCATACAAACGATTGCGAAGCAGTATATTTTTAATTTGATATAATGACAATATTCTGTAAAAATTATAAAAACGGTATATAATTTTGGTATCTCTTAAATTGGCCTAATTAGAGGGCTTTCGCTATCGATTGCGGGATAATTTTATGATATTTTTAATAAAAGATTAATATTATTAAGGATTATCAAATAAATAGATATTTTTATTGAAACATTTTCAATTTCACTACCGTTTGGTATCTTTGTAGAGTCAACAGACAATTTCGATCCCCATCAGACTCGATGGACCCTGTAGCCCAAAATACCTCCGAGAGCGGATCAGCCGTTCCGGGTTGCAAATTTTAAGAAGAACCTATTAAACCAATTATTAAAATGAAAAAATTATTCACGATGCTTTTTGTTGCCGGGATGGCGACTGGAGCCTTTGCCGCAGGCAATGAAAAAACAGTAGAAATCAGAAAAAGTGAAGCTTCCAAAGTAGTCGTCGCTGTAAGCGAAGCGCCTGAAGGAACAGTTATCGTCAAGATTAAGGATGCAGACAACCATTTGGTGCTTAGAGACCGCATTACTAAAGATGAGGCTTTTGCCAAGCGTTACGATTTGGAAGCCCTTCCTAAGGGAACCTATTCAGTAGAAGTAATGGATCAGTCAGGGGTTTTGAGAACAGCAACCTTTGAAAACTTCATTGCCGAAACTCCTTCTGTTTATTCAAGAGTAGCTAAAATAGATGATAACAAATATCGTTTACTAGTTAGTAACCTTGAAGCAAGCGAAATCACCGTTTCTATCTATGATGGAGATGAATTGATTCACACTGAACGAGTATCAGATGAGCAGGGATTGCACAAGATTTATTCCATCAAAAGGCCGTCCTCTGAAATCAGTTTCCGAGTTTCGACCGCAGGTGGATTCAACAAATACTTGACAGCCCTTTAATTGGACAAACCAACTAGAATTAAACCCCGCTTTAGTCTGAGGCGGGGTTATTTTTTTGCTTTTTAATTCAGTATCAGGATAATAATGTAGCAGAACTCCAGGTATTGGCATTGGTCAATTGCTTTCTGTAGTCGGTAATTGAATATGCACCAAAAATAGTAATTAGGAATGCACCAAAAAT
>NZ_JAMWZB010000012.1 GCF_024305035.1 Algoriphagus sp. | reverse complement strand
ACCTAAAATACCAAAAAAAATTTGATTTAAAAAAAATTCAAAAGCGATTTCCCTGATTTCTTCCCCTCTCAAATCATGGTTCACTCCGTACAATTTCTGCAAATCTCGATTTGATTTCGGTCTAAAAGCAACTGTTTTCTAAAACCTGTATAGGAAGCTGATTTCCAGATTTGGGGAAGCGGATGGGAGTTAAAATCTCCCATGACATACTTTGAATCCTTGTCAAAGCAGCAAGGAACGACCTTTCCATCCCAAGTGACCACCGATCCTTGCCACATCCGCCAGCACTTGTTTTCGATTTTTTTCTTGAGCTTCCAAGTTCCATTTTTATCTGGAATGTAGCGCGAATACCCCAAATCAGAGGGAATCAATTCCGAGCCATTTTGATAATCATAAATTTGAATGCTTTTGAGCTGAAGCTCGTCCACACCCGTAGCTTTTGCCCAACGTTTCAACCGGGGAATTTCCTGCTCATTTTGTCCAGTCACTAAAAATTGGACAATGATTCGTGGAAAAATACGCCCCCTTTCTTTTCTCAGTTTCAGTAATTCTTGCAACCCATTTTGTACTTTTTCCAAGTTTCCACCCACCCGGTATTTTTCATAGGATTCCTGAGTGACTCCATCCATGGAAACAATCAATTGCTTGAGACCAGAATCTAAAATTTGTTGATTGGCGTGGGCAGTCAAATAATGGGCATTGGTGGAAGTGGCGGTAAAAATTTTTTTTGAATTGGCATAAGCGACCAAGGCTAAGAATTTGGGATGTAAGAAAGGCTCTCCTTGGAAATAGAGATGGAGCCAAGTGAGATTAGTTTTAGTTTGGTCGATTATTTTTCGATATAAATCCTCCTGTAACATCCCAGTGGGTCGTGTAAACGCTCGCAATCCCGAAGGGCATTCCGGACATCGCAGGTTACAACTGGTTGTGGGTTCGATGCTTAGCGTTGTGGGTTTTCCCCAGAGAATCACCTTTCCCAGTCTTTGACTCAGCCAAAACGAAAGGCGCAATACCACCAGGTTGAAGATCTTTTGAATCGTCAACATTCGGACAAATGCCCAGCCGAGAATGAATTGGTTTTTCACCCTGGAAAGTAAGACATTCGAATCCATTTCAACAATCTTTATATCCAAAAACCGAGTTTTATCGTTTTTAGCCCAATTCCAAAGGAATCTGTACTTTTGATTATTCAATCCCCACGCTTATGAATAAATATCATTCTGTATTCCCTGTTCTTTTTTTGATGGTTTTAATTGCCTGTGGCAAAAAGGAAGATTCCTGCGAACTGGATGATGAAATTTTAAGTCAAGACTTGGCCGTGGAAGTGGTGCGCTTGGAAGAGGCGTTTTTTGGTGCCGAAAGCACAGAAGACTTTCTCTATTTGCTGGAAGAACATCCCGAATTCACTTCCCAATACCTACAAGCAGACTTGTATCCGGATCTAATTACCCTTTCTGAGGACTTGCTTCAGGTGCATCAGGACTCTGCACTTCGGGTGCTACATGACTCGGTTCAGGTGGCATTTTCTGATTTTTCGGATGTGGAAAAGGAGTTGGAACAGGCTTTTAAATACATTAAACATTACTTTCCGGAATTTCAGGTGCCCAAGGTGTATACCTTCGTTTCAGGTTTTAATTCTGACCTGATGGTCACCGAAGACCTGATCGTGATCGGGTTGGACTATTACCTGCCGATTGATCATACCTTTCAGCCGGATCTTGCCCGGTACATGGCTGAGCGCTATGACAGACGCTACATTGTCCCCATGATTGTGACAGCGATCTCCTCCTTTTTCAATGAAACCAATCCTGAGGACCATACGCTGTTGGCCGAAATGATTTACTACGGAAAAGCCTATCATTTCACCAAATCCATCATGCCCTGCACTTCCGATCAGTTTATTATTGGCTACACTCCGGAGGTGATTGCCGAGACGTTTTCCAATGAGGAATTTATCTGGTCCCACTTTGTGGAAAATGAATTGCTTTACGAAACCAATCCCTTTGAAATCCGAAAATACATCGGGGAAGCTCCATTTACCGATGCGATCAGTACCAAAGCTCCCGGAAGGCTGGGGCGTTGGCTGGGGTGGAATATTGTGGATGATTTCCGCTTCAATCAGGAAGTGAGCCTAGACGAATTGATGGCTAATCCAGATGCAGAACAGATTTTTAGGCAGTCAGGATATAGGCCTCGTCCCCCGCAATAGGAGGATACTGCCCGGAATCCAAAAGTTGAGCGAGTCTACGCTGTGCCTGCTCTTTGGAAAAATTTTGCTCGGCTAATCTTCTCGCATTTTTCTGCATGATTTGTAGTTGATCCGGGTTTTCTTCAAGCCTCTCTAGCTGAGCAAAACAATCCTGCATGTTGCCGGGAAGACAAGAGATTCCCAAGTCAAACTTCTTGACCAGCTGATAGACCCAACCTTTGTGATTGACAATGATCGCTTTTCCAGCACTGATGGCATCAAAAAATTTATTGGGGCTATTGGTCTTTAAAACCGGAAGGTGCGCAAAAGAAACCCAAGCAAAATCGGCCAAACTAAGCACCTCATGGACAGTCCCTCTCGAACCAAATGGAATAAAAAAGACATTGCCAAGTTTAAGTTTTTGAACCAGCTGAGCAATTTCTTCTTTTTGGCTACCCGTTCCCATGATCAGAAATTGCCAGGGTTTCTCATTCTCCTGAGCCAATTGAGCCAAAAAAATCAGCTCCTCCACGGCGTTGACCTGACCGATAGCTCCGGCATAGGCAATGGTAAGTTCATTGGTCAACCCGTATTTTAATAAGGAAGCCGGAGATTTCTCTTGGGGGAAAAATCGCTCCAAATCAGCAAAATTAGGAATGATGGATAGGGGAAGTGTTGGATTAAGATTCCGGATATAGCTGGCGATTCCCGGAGAAAGTGCCACAATTTTCAAGGCCTCCTGGTAGATTTTTGACTCTAAGCGGTACAGGTATTTCTTTACAAGGGCGTTTCGGATTACTCCTACTTGAACCGGCGCTTCTGGCCAAAGGTCCCGCACTTCAAACACGTATGGCAAAGCCAACCTTTTTTTAGCCCAAAGCCCAATTAAACCTGTCGTCAAAGGGGTGGAACTGATGTAAAGCAGATCAGGCCGCTGCAGTTTCTTAAGCAGGGTTTTACTTTTTTGGGAAAACTGCAAAAATGCCTTTACGCGTTTTAAAAATCCAAACGATTGCTCGTAGGCAATGGGTAAATAATGAACTTTCAGCCCGTTAATCCACCGCTGATCATAATAGGGCTGATTGCCTGCGGTAATCATTTCTACTTCCATTCCAGCACGGATCAAACCCATGGCAAGATGATAGGAGCGGACGGCCCCTCCTTCCTCAGGAGTTCGGAAATATTGGTGGATGTAAATGATCTTCATAGCTTGTGTAATTTCAGCCATTCTCCAAGAATGAATAAATTGTAGAGTGTCAAAAAATGACTGTTCCTAAACTTTTTTGGATGGACTAGCAGGGCTTTGGCTTCCAAATTGAATAAGGACCCATAATTTCGGTATAGCTCAGCTAAACCATCAACTACTCGCTCGGAAAATGGCCCGTTTTCGCTAAACCATTCCTGAAGTGGCAAACCAAAACCAAATTTAGAACGCTTGGCTACCCAAGAAAGGTCCAATTCTTCCAAAAGTTCTTTAATCCAGCGTTTATTCTTAAGGAGTTCTTCATCGGCTATCGATCGCCAAAATTGGATTAGGTTTTCATCCAAATAAGGAGATCTCCCTTCGATGCCATGGGCCATGAGTGCATTATCCTGGATTTTTAACACATCCTGAACCAAATATACTTGCCGATCAAAGTCCAACATACGGGTATAGGGCGAAAGATTTTTGTTAAAAACCCGCTCATAATCGGAAAACAAATCACCTGGAATAGCCTGCAGCGCCGAAAAATTTAAGAAAGTCCTGTTTGGGTCAGGATCGATTCCAGCAAAGAATTTTTTTCTCCTGCGACTCCATGGGAGGAATTTTACCCACGGTTTTACGGCTAACAGCAATTTTTGGTACTGGAGATAGCGATCAAAGGCTTGATGACGCTGATACCCTCCCCAAAGTTCATCTGCACCAGCACCGGAAATCAGCACTTTTACTTTCATTTGTGCTTCCTGACCGATCAACCAAGTCAAAAAACTCGCCGAATCCCCCACCGGATAATCCAAGGAAACTACATACTCGGCCAAATGATCCAAAAAAACCTTCTGATCCACCTTCACCAACTGATGATCCATAGGAAACTGTTGGGAGAATTTTGAGGAAAAGGTCCCATCAGCGTATTTGGAACTGTATTTTTGTTCAGTTTGAATCGTATAGCTTGGAAGTGGAATGCCCGTTTGCCGATACCAAAGGGCATAGAGTAAGCTGCTGTCTGCCCCTCCGCTGAGCATCATTCCTACGGGGGCATCTGCATGAAACTGCTTTAAAATCGCATCCAAAAGAAGGCCTTTGAATGTGGTCGCGGTTTTTGGAATTTCCTTTTGAGGCAAAATCTGAATGTTGTCCCAACGGAAAGCCGAATGCTGTTTGATTTCGCTGAATCGTGAGGATTTCCACTCCTTTACCCCCTTGAAAAAAGTTCGGCCCGGCTGAGGAGTACGCAGGTAGAAAAAATAATCCAACTGATTTTGATCCAGTTTTGCATTTACCAGTGCTGCAATCCCCCGGTTTTCTGATGAAATGATGAGGCTGTCTTGATTTTGATGAAAATAAAGCGGTTTTTCCCCATTTTTATCTCGTGCAACCAGCGCTTGCTGTATACTCAGGTCCACATAAATCAAGGCAAACATTCCCTGAATTTTTTCCAACCCCTTTGCTCCAAAAATTCTTAGCCAATGCAACAGGACTTCGGTGTCTGACTGAGTAAAGAATTCCACTCCCATTCGCAGCAATAAGTTTCGAAGATCTTGGTAATTGTAAAGCTCTCCGTTCCAAATCAAAAAAGCGCTACCGTCAGGACTCCAAAACGGTTGATCTGCTTCTGGTCCAGGATGAAGGATTTTAAGCCGATTTACCCCTACCCACATTCCTGGCCAAGGACTATAGGTAGCTGATTGATCAGGCCCACGGTGCTGGGCACGCTCCATGAGCGAATGGATGGCTTCTTGATTTGCGCCTTTACCCCAGATCAGATGAATTCCGCACATGAATTAACTTTCTGTAGGTTTTACTTCGTTCCCATGCGTTTTTTCAAAATAGCGACAAAAATGGGTGATCTTGCATTCCTCGCACTTGGGTTTTCGAGCCAGGCAGGTATAGCGCCCGTGTAAAATAAGCCAATGATGGGCTTTATGAATATATTGCTTTGGAATATGTCGAATCAACTGTTTCTCTACTTCCAATGGGGTCTTTGCGGTCATCGGCACCAAACCCAGTCTTCTTGACACTCGAAAAACGTGCGTATCGACCGCCATATTGGGTTGATTCCAAACCACCGAAGTAATCACATTGGCGGTTTTCCGACCTACCCCAGGAAGCTTCACGAGCTCGGCTACAGTCTCAGGCACTTTTCCACCAAAATCCTCAATCAGCATTTTTCCCAAACCCAGCAAATGCTTCGTTTTATTATTGGGATAAGAAACAGTTTTGATGTAGGGGAACAGCTCATCAAAATGAGCCGCTGCCAAATGAGCCGGAGTTGGAAAATCACGGAAAAGTGCCGGGGTAACTTGATTGATACGCTTATCGGTGCATTGGGCCGAGAGCACTACTGCTACCAGAAGCTGAAAGGGATCTTCGTATTGCAGCTCGGTTTCTGCAATGGGCATATTTTCGGCAAAGTGATCGATAAAAGCTTGGTATCGCTCTTTTTTAAGCATGGATGAAAATTCTTGGATGAAGACCTTAAGATAGGTATAATTACAGGATTGAAGGAATTGAAAATTTAAAAATCTTCGCTGGTTTAACCATTTACCCCATGAGACAAAAATCCCTTTTCTTTTTGATTGGAGTTCTTTTTGGCTTCTCCCAGGTAGTTTTGGCGCAAAAAAAGCCCCGAGAACTAGGAGTCCCTTTTGGGGTGTTACCCACTGGACCTATGAATGCGATTACGGATGTAGAAGGGGTAATGGTTGGCCAGTTAACCAAAATTGAAGGCAAAGACATCCGAACAGGTGTAACAGCAATTCTCCCTCATGGAGGAAATCTTTTTCAAGAAAAAGTACCCGCAGCCCTCTTTGTGGGGAATGGTTTTGGGAAATTGGCCGGAGTCACTCAGGTCCAAGAACTCGGAAATATCGAATCCCCCATCGTACTCACCAATACACTCAATATAGCTGCGGGAATTGAGGGTATTGTGCGCTACTCCCTGAGTCAACCTGGCAACGAATCCATACAGTCGGTCAATGCCCTCGTTGGAGAAACCAACGACGGTTTTCTCAATGATATCCGAGGAATGCACCTCAGCGCAGATGAAGTTATCCAAGCGATTCAAGCGGCAAAAACTGGCCCAGTCAAGGAAGGAAATGTCGGTGCTGGGACAGGCACAGTTTGTTTTGGGTGGAAAGGAGGAATCGGAACAGCCTCCCGAAAGCTTCCCGAATCCATGGGCGGTTACACGGTCGGTGTTTTGGTGCAGACTAACTTCGGCGGGAATCTGCAGATTGCCGGAGTTTCAGTAGGGGAAAAATTGGGAAAATATCCTTTTAAAGATACTTTGGAAAAATCCGATGGAAGCTGCATGATCGTAGTGGCTACCGATGCACCGGTTTTGGATCGAAATCTCGAGCGAATTGCTCAGCGAGCGATGATGGGATTGGCCAAAACTGGAGGAATTGCCTCCAATGGATCCGGTGATTATGTGATTGCTTTTTCTACTGCAAAAGGGTTGAGAATCCCCTATCGATCAGAGAGCGGCAAACTTGAAACTTCAGCTTCTTTGAGAAATGATGACATGACTGGGTTGTTTTTGGCCACGATTGAAGCCACCGAGGAGGCGATCATCAATTCGCTTTTTGCAGCAGAAACCATGATCGGAAAGGAAGGGCATCGAGTGGAAGCTTTGCCAAAAGAACAGGTCTTGGATTGGATTCAACAAGCAACTCAATAACCACAGCATGTGACTATACGAATGTATTTTGAACGTAAAAAACCCTTGGTATTTCACCTAATTTTTCATAGGTTTTACCACAAATACCTAGTCTTCTTTTGGAGTAAGACCAGCTTCTGGAAATTTTAGATAGAAACCCAACCTTTTATTCATGCCAAATTTTAACGCGCATTACCATCAACTTTTTAGCAAACTTTTTGGTGGAATGAGTGAAGAAACCTTAGATCAGATTTTTGAAATTGGTCAACAGAAAAAACTAAACACTGGGGAGTATTTATTTCACCAGGGGGCCAATGAAAACGTACTTTATATCGTTTTGTCTGGAAGGCTCCGGGCTATTTCGGAAGGACCTAAAGGAATTCGGATTTTGGGAGATATCGGAGAAGGAGAGCCGGTGGGGGAGTTTGCCTTATTTACCAATGAGCCTCGAATGGCCTCGGTTTTGGCCATTCGTAAATCCATTGTGTTGGAATTTACCCGGGAGGAATACCACAGCCTTGTCGCCAAAGATCCATCCTTGGCCACTTCATTGACCCAATTTGTGATCCATCGCCTCAGGCGAAATACCTTTCAGCAAAACCGAACAACGCCCCCAAAAAATATCGCCCTGATCAATCTTCAGGCAGATCATGATTTGAGTCCGTGGACTGATGATATGATGGCTTACTTTTTGGAGCGGGAAACTCCCGTGCAGGTCTACAATTTTGAATCCCAAAAAGACCATGTCGATGAGACATTTTTTGATTCATTGGAGCAACACGAAGGACTTAATATTTTGGTTTGTGATGCCTCGGAAAAAACCTGGTCCCATCAGTGTTTGGTCTATGCAGATTTGGTCATTCTGGTGACTGATTTTCAAGCAGACAGGTCACTATATCCCATAGAGCGGGAGCTCGATCTCTACTCCAAAAGCATTCTCAACAAGAAAGTTTACCTCCTTCTGCTACACCGGGCAGATGCTCCCATGCCCTCCTATACTTCCGATTGGCTCGATACGCGGCAAATTGATTTACACCTTCATATTCGACAGGGAAACCAAGGTGATATTCGCCGATTTTGTCGGATAATCACCCATCAGGCAGTAGGGTTGGTATTGGGAGGAGGAGGAACAAAAGGCTATGCCCATATTGGAGTGGTCAAAGCCCTACGGGAAAAAGGAGTAGAAATTGACTTTTTGGGCGGTACGAGTGCCGGAGCGATTTATGGAATCACGATGAGTTATTTTGATTTTGATTTCGACAAAATCGAACGCACCAGTTCCCATTCCGCCAAGTCAAAACTAACCTCAAAGGATATGGATTTACCCATGGTCTCCTTTTTGACCGGAAGGAAAATGAAGCGCTTTGTCAAGGAGCTTTTCAAAGAATATATGATGGAAGACATTTGGGTCAATTCCTATTGCGTTTCCACCAATTTCTCCAAAGCCAGTCCGCGAGTTCATGATCGTGGACTACTTTGGAAAAAAATCCTGGCCAGTATCGCCATTCCAGGGGTATTCCCTCCGGTAGTGATTGATAATTACCTCCATGTGGACGGTGCGGTCATGGATAATTTACCCATAGAACCCATGTACCGGTTTCCAGTTTCAAAAATCATTGCCGTATCCTTATCGGGTTTGCCCGATCGCAAAGTGAGCTATCAAGAAGCTCCTTCGGGATGGACACTTTTTTGGGACAAAATACGAGGCAAAAAGCGCTATAAAATTCCAGGAATTGGCTCACTGATTATCAATTCACTTACTTTAAATAGCCTTCAAAAGCAGGAAGTGACCAAATCGAAGGTATCCCATTATTTTGAACTAAACCTGAAAGGAATTGGGTTTATGGATGACAAAAAATGGAAGCAAATCCAAGAACGAGGTTATGAACAGACGGTGAGTTATTTGGAAAATTTACCGGATAAAGAGCGTTTTTGGGACCCGCATAAGCCTTCTGCTTGAAATTTTTTCTCAAATCAGGGGGTTAATCAAAAATTGTCATGATTTCTTTTTTAATTCAAGAATGAAAAATTTCTGTTACCTCGTTTTCACAAGCTGGATATTAGGGGCTTGCGCAACCGAAAAATCCCCGCTCTCGGTAGAAGAGCTAAGTATTTCGGAAATTCATCAGGCTTTTCTTACCAAGAAATATACCGCTGAGGAACTGGTCGAAGCCTACATTTTGCGAATTGAGGAATCCGATTCACTACTCAATGCCATTTCTGTCATCAATCCAGCGGCAATCATTCGAGCTCGGCAACTGGATCAAGAATTTGTCAAAACCGGTAAATTGAGACCCCTGCATGGCATTCCTGTTTTGGTCAAAGACAATATCAATACCCTCGGACTCCCCACTACGGCAGGAGCTTTGGCTTTGGCGGATTTTATTCCAAAAACAGATTCATTCATCATCAAAGAGCTCGAAGAGGCCGGAGCAATTGTTTTAGCCAAAACTAATATGGCCGAGTGGGCATTTAGTCCCATGCATTCGGAAAGCTCGACTCAAGGGACTACCCGAAACCCCTATAACCTAGACCATGTACCCGCAGGATCCAGTGGTGGTACAGGAGCTGGAATTGCCGCAAACTTTGGAACAATTGGACTGGGAACAGATACCGGAAATTCGATCCGTGGGCCATCCTCCCATAATGCTTTGGTAGGCTTTAGAACCACACTGGGCCTGATCAGCCGCGAAGGAATTGTACCACTTTACCTCAGAAATGACGTCGTCGGACCGATGACTCGGACAGTGGAGGATGCTGTTCGAATGCTGGATGTTATTGCTGGCTACGATGAAAAAGACCCAATCACGGCAAATTCAAATGGAAAAATTCCGGCCAGCTATCAGACTTTTTTGGATGAAAATGGATTGAAGGGTGCTCGAATTGGGGTTTTCCGGACCTTGAGTGAAAATGATCCTCATCCGGAAATTTCTAATCTATTTAATCAAGCACTAGAAGACTTGGGAAAATTAGGAGCGGAGATCCTTGATTCTGTTGAAGTGGAAAATTTTGCTGAACTCCGTCAAAATCAATGGTGTGGAACTTTTAAGCAGGATTTGGAAGATTTTCTGCAAACTTACGTCAAGCGGGACTCGATGTCCAGGTTAGAAGATGTGATTCGGGTGGGTACCCGCTCCGAATTTGCAAAATCCAGACTGCAGCAGTTTTCCTCAAACCAAAGACAAGAACAGGAAGATCCGTGTGGAGATGCCTTTACCGATCCAAGGAGAATTGCTTTTCGCCAAGCCATCGAAAAAACCATGGATTCTTTGAATTTGGATGCATTGGTTTATCCGAGTTGGAATCATCCGGCAGCAAAAATTGATCGCTTTCAGCAGGAATATCGGGGGGATAATTCTCAAATCATCGCTCCGCATACAGGACAGCCAGCCTTTACCGTTCCCATGGGATTTGTTTCAGGAAATTTACCCGCAGGTTTACAATTTCTAGGCCGAATGTTTGATGAAGGGACTTTGATTCGCTTGACTTATTCTTATGAGCAGGGCACCAATCACCGCAGGTCACCAAAATAAGTTGGGAAGTCCTATCTTTGAGCCATGCTAAAGGAAATCGGAATTCTGATCCGAAAAGAAATCACGCTCGAGTGGAGGCAAAAATATGCCCTGAATGGCATTTTGCTCTATGTGGTATCGGCAGTTTTTATCACCTACTTGAGTGTAGGAGCCAAAATGGGAAATTTAGCCATCCCAACTTGGAATGCACTTTACTGGATTATCATTCTTTTCTCAGCGGTCAATGCCGTGGCTAAGAGTTTTGTACAGGAGCATACCGGAAGGCAACTTTATTATTACATGATTGCCTCGCCAGAAGCAATTATTTTATCCAAAATGATTTACAATACTGGATTGACCCTAATTTTAGCCTTATTGGGATACGGTGTTTTTTCGGTCATTTTGGGCAATCCCGTTCAGGACCAAGGCTTATTTTTATTGAATCTAATTTTGGGAGCAATGGGTTTCTCGGCAAGCTTGACCATGGTCTCAGGAATTGCCGCCAAAGCTGGAAATAATGCAACTTTGATGGCTATTTTAAGCTTTCCGGTGATTATCCCAATATTACTGATGGCCATTCGAATATCGAAAAATGCCTTGGATGGATTGGATTGGTCGGTAAGTACCGATAAGTTGCTTAGTCTTTTGGCAATTAATGCAATTGTGGCCGCTGCGGGTTACATTTTGTTTCCTTATTTGTGGAGAAGTTGAGGATATTTCACTCCCTTTTTGAGGATTTAGCTTCTTAGGAAATCCATTTTTATCCGCTTATATAGATTTATTTTTTTCTGGACTACTCTTTTTCTGATCTTTCCATTCTAAAATCACCAAAGCATGAAATCACTCCGCATCTTAATTCCCATTTTGTTTTTTGCAGTCATCGGTCTTAGCTATTCACAGCAAGCTCCTCCTCAACTCGATCCTCGGATTTATGAGATTATCGAAAATACCTCCGCAGAGCGCATTGAAGGAGATATTCGTACTTTGGCAGGATTTGGAACCCGAAACACTTTTTCGGATACGGTTTCTTCTACGCGCGGCATAGGAGCAGCCCGCAGGTGGATCAAAGCGGAATTTGAAAAGATTTCCGCAGCCTGTGGAGGCTGTTTAGAGGTTTTTTATCAAAAAGATTTGGTAACCAAAGAAGGAAATGCCCGAGTACCCAAAGATGCTTATGTCGTGAATGTGGTGGCCATTTTACGAGGCACTGATTACCCAAATTCACATGTGATTATGTCGGGAGATATTGACTCGAGGGCTTCCAATACAATGGATTTTGAGATCGACGCCCCCGGAGCCAATGACAATGCATCAGGAATGGCGGGTACCCTAGAAGCAGCTCGGGTGCTTTCTAAATATAAGTTTAAGCACAGCATTGCTTTCGTCGGCTTGTCCGGTGAGGAGCAAGGACTATTTGGGGGAGCTGGCCTGGCAAGATACGCTCAAGAAAACGGATGGGATATTGTTGGGATTCTGAATAATGATATGATTGGAAATATTGAGGGCGTGGATGGAGTAATTGACAATCGAACCTTTCGGATTTTCTCAGAACCAACCCCAGCCAATGAAACCGAACAAGAAAGAAGAGCCAGACGATTTACTGGTGGAGAAGTCGACGGCATCTCCAGACAATTGGCGCGTTATATCCACCATCAGGTAAAAACTTACATGCCTGAGATGAATCCTATGATGATTTATCGCTTAGATCGATTTGGTCGGGGAGGTCATCACCGTCCTTTTAACGACTTGGGCTTTGCCGGAGTGAGAATTATGGAAGCCCATGAAAATTACAATCGACAGCATCAGGATATTCGAGTGGAAGATGGAATTGAATACGGGGATGTGATCGAGGGTGTTAATTTTGATTATGCCGAAAAACTCACTGCGGTCAATGCGATTTCGCTTGCAGGTTTAGCTTGGGCACCGCCGGCCCCAAAAGACGTACGAATAGGCGGAGCAGTTCGTCCATCTACCACTTTAGCTTGGGAAGAAAGTAATGATCCCAATATTGCTGGATATAAGATTTATTTCCGACTCACCACTTCCCCGACTTGGGATAACTTTATCTATGTTTCAGGGGTAAATGAGCACACGCTGGAAGGAATCGTCATTGACAATTACTACTTTGGAGTGGCCGCTGTAGGCAAGGATGGCAATGAATCTGCAGTGGTATTTCCTTTCCGCCAGATCCGGAGGTAAACAAAAAACAAAAGATGGCTTTTTACTATCCCGTGAGTGCCTCCACTCACGGGAAATCACCAGTTAATTCCTTGACTCAATCCCCTTCCTTCACTACGATCTCTTCATCCTTGGTTCCGGCATAGAACACCACAATTTCCGCGGGCTCATTTCCTTCATTTTTCCCAAAATGAATTTGATTAACCAGCTCGACAATTGGATCTCCGGCTTTCATGCACAATTCATTACCCTCGGTATCCACCACAGTCAATTCTCCTTTAAGCAAAATCCCCGCGTTGATGACCGGATGATAATGTCGCGGCAATTCTGAATGGGGAGGAATCGTGACTCTAACAATGGAAATTTTGGGTTTTCCACTGGGATATGCTGGTAGCGAGTCCCCATTCCAAGAGGTAAACGACTCCATCAAAAGCTCAGAACTAGGTTCGGATTGTGCTGTTTTATTCGAAGGCTGACAGCTTGAAGACACGTAGACTAAAAGAACTAGAATGGAAGGAAAATAGCTGGATTTCATAAAATGCGTGGTTGAGCTCGGAAGATTAACCTGTTAATACGTACTTTGTAGAATCAATCGGTCCTCTAAAAGACCATCATCCACTCTAAAGGTAATTCGACCAAATCCCAAAAGGGTTTGGTACCACTTTCTATTAAATCCTTCATAGTTTGATTTTTCTGAAAAATAAAATTCAAGGACTACACGCCCTTCCTCCACTGTTGTACTCCAAGTTCCTTCGTTTAGTAATTGGCTTCCTCGAAATACCTCCACTTGGCCACTGGGTAAAAAATTAAAATTTACTCCTTCAAAATCTCCCGTTCGATTGACTCCCTCGACTTCAAAGACGCTAATCAGCCAGGATCTCTCGACCAGGCTTTGTGATAAGTTTTGATCCGTTCGAGTGGGTGATTGATCTCCCTGGCAAGAGGAAAATAATAGGGCAAAGCAAAAAAAGAGAAGGTATTTCATATCCGTTGGTTTTATAGAAAGGGGTAAGGTGACTCAACTCGAGGGGGCGCTGGGCCTTCTGAGCCGTATCAAGCGTACTCCAACATTCGTAAAGATGCTGATTTTCATAGTTATTCGGAACTGCCCGCTATACTCCAAATGATGTTTGCGAAAGTTGTTTGTTATCTTTTATCTAATTTTCACATCGAATACTCGAGATTCTTTGGAATCCTTTCAAGCCTTGAACCCTTAGGAGCTCTATTTCTACTGCCATGCACCCTATCCACAAGTCAAAATCACAAATAGGCAAGCCAATGAGAGATCTTAATCGGGTTTTTACCTTTCCATACAGGTAAATAACCCAAAAACCCGAAAGGTTAATGACCTGATTGGCAAAACGTCAATTAAATCAAGATGTTTTTACGAGTTACTATTGTTTTCAACACCTAGTACCGGTTCGGCCAAAGTAATTTCGGAAATGGCAAAATTCTCAGAACCCAACTGTTCAGGTTTCTCTATTCCTTCAAACTTACCTTTTAATGTTCAATTAAAAAATTTCAATCTAAAAGGCTATAAATGAAAAGGGTAATATTCCATTTTTTCTCTTGCGAAGATGGTTTTTTGATCATAGGGAGCAAATCAAAATAGGAGATTTCTAATGGGAATCGGATACCTCAAATTGGTGCCGAAAACACAGTTGAAACTTAAGGTATGAATCTATAAACTGGATTTTTCTGAAATAAAAATGCCCTCCCATTAATATGAAAGGGCTTTTCAGGTTGATCCTTAAACAGAAACACCGATGTCTCAGGGTAAAATCGTTCTCTAAGAAAGCTGCTTTATTTCAAGCTCCCAATCATATCCTCAGGCTTTACCCACTGGTCAAACTGCTCAGATGTCAACAATCCCAACCCAATGGCAGCCTCCCGTAAGCTAGAACCTTCCTTATGGGCTTTTTTGGCGATGGCTGCTGCATTTTCGTAGCCAATATGAGTATTCAAGGCGGTGACTAACATCAATGAATTTTCCAAATGACGCTGAATCATAGGGGTATTCGGCTCAATGCCGATAGCGCAGTTATCATTGAAAGAAACGCAGGCATCACCAATTAAGCGAGCCGACTGTAAAAAGTTGGCAGCGATCAAGGGTTTGAAGACATTCAATTCAAAGTGTCCGTTAGATCCGCCGATGGAGATGGCCACGTCATTTCCCATTACTTGAGCAGCAACCATAGTCATGGCCTCCACTTGTGTTGGATTAACTTTTCCTGGCATAATGGAAGAACCGGGCTCATTTTCTGGGATCAAAATCTCTCCAATACCAGAGCGCGGTCCAGATGAAAGCATTCGGATATCATTGGCGATTTTCATCAGGGATACCGCTACTTGTTTCAAGGCTCCATGTGCTTCGACCATGCCGTCATGAGCTGCCAATGCTTCAAATTTATTTGGTGCAGTAACAAAAGGCTGACCGGAGTATTCCGCGATTTTTTGGGCCACTAATTCAGAGTAGCCCTTTGGCGTATTCAATCCTGTACCTACTGCTGTCCCGCCAAGTGCAAGTTCAGAAAGGTGAGCCAGCGTATTTTTAATCGCTCGCAAACCGTGATCAAGTTGGGCCACATAGCCGCTAAATTCCTGTCCCAAAGTCAAAGGTGTCGCATCCATAAAGTGCGTTCTTCCGATTTTGACGACATCTTTAAAGGCTTTTGCCTTTGCATCTAGTGTATCCCTTAATTTTTGAATACCCGGAATAGTCGTCTCTACCACCATTTTGTAAGCGGCGATGTGCATGGCTGTGGGATAGGTATCGTTGGAGGATTGGGATTTATTGACGTCATCGTTGGGGTGAATTTTTTTCTTCTCATCCTCTAAAGAGCCTCCCATTAGCACGTGTGCACGATAAGCGATGACTTCGTTAGAATTCATATTGGACTGGGTTCCAGAGCCGGTCTGCCAAACCACTAACGGAAATTGATCATCGTGTTTTCCTTCCAGAATTTCATCACAAACCGTAGAAATGATATCGGCTTTTTCCTCAGAAAGTACACCCAGCTCAGCATTGGTTTGAGCTGCAGCTTTTTTTAGAATGGCAAAGGCCTTAATAATCTCGATGGGCATGCGATTTTTTTCGCCACCAATTTTGAAATTATTGATGGATCGCTGCGTCTGTGCGCCCCAGTATTTGTCAGCGGGAACCTCAACCGGCCCCATGGTGTCTTTTTCGATTCGAATGCTCATGGTATTGGAGTTTGTATTTGATTTTGGAGTCGCTAAATTAATCTCAAAAGGCCTTTTTCCCTAAAAAGCCCACAGTTAATCCTTCACTTGAAGATTAATGAGTTCATGAAATTTGGTACGGGAGGATTTGACTTGTCGATGAAAGAAGAAAAGTGCAAAAACATAGTTGATCACACCCAATCCCAAGCATATCCCACCATTAACTGGGCTTTTGACAAGCAAGAAATAAAACAGGGAAAAGCCCACCAAAATGATAGACCAAAACAGAATAAAAAACAAGGCGCCAGGAAATAATCGATAGGTTAAAAATAAAATCGATCCTCTGGCAGTATCTTCCACATTTCCTAAAATCAAGGGCAGGAACGTATCGCTTTTTTGGACAACTTTCGAAATCCGGAAGCTACTTCGTCCTACATAACCATTGAACTCAAGTCCCTGCTGAAGATGACTTCGCTTATCCAAAAAATTGACCTCCCGGGTTTTTCTCGAAAGCTGCTCCAATACCTCCGTTTTGGAGAGTGCACTGACGAGTGTTTCACTATGGAAGGGCAAAAGATTCACAGTTTACTAACTATTCTGGTCAAGGTCTGTTTGAATAAGGTAACGAAATTAACTCCTTTTCCCTTGAATACTAAACCAATCCTAGAAGAAATGATTTTTCCGCTGAAAGACATTTCCCAGGTTCAATACAAGCTTCTGGGAATTGGTGGGAGAACGGGTTGGTATGGAAGTACCTGGCTTTGGAAAATTCGGGGCGGATTGGACAAGCTTTTGGGTGGTGTTGGTTTTCGTGGAGGAGATAAAACACTTGGGGAACTGCAGAAAGGAGAAGTTTTGGATTTTTGGCGGCTTAAAGAAAGAAAAGAGCAGCCTTTTTACGTTCAACTTGAAGCTGAAATGAAGTTGCCGGGAAAAGTGTGTTTAGAATGGAAGATCGAAGGAAACAAACTAATCCAACGAATTCAATTTTATCCAGCTGGAATCTGGGGAAAAGTATATTGGTATGGAATGCAGCCTGCCCACCGCCTGATTTTTTGGCACCTGGGCCAAACAATCGCTAAAGGCAAATGAACAGGCCGGGAAGAATTATTTTACTGCGATACAGGAGATTTCCACATGGACATCTTTGGGCAATCGGCTAACCTCGACGGTCTCTCGGGCCGGAGGATTACTTTTGAAATACTGTCCATAGGCCTCGTTGATCGTACCAAACTGATCCATGGATTTGATGAAAATGGTACATTTAACCACGTCAGAAAATCCAAATCCTGCTTTCCTTAAGACAGCTTCCAGATTTTTCATCACCGCATGGGTTTCCTCGGTGATGTTTTCATTGATGAGTTCGCCCGTTTCAGAGTCCAAAGGAATCTGTCCGGATACATATAGCGTATTTCCCGCCAAAACTGCTTGGGAATAGGGCCCGATTGGAGCAGGAGCTTCTGAGGTATAAATAATAGAATTAGCCATTGATATTAATTATTTTTAGGGACGTAAAGTTAGTTGATCAAAGGAGAGAATTTACCCATTCAAACTTCGATTTTTTCCAGGCATAATTTCAAGGGTCACAGGGAATTTTTAAGAGGGATAGTCATCGCAGGGTGTGAATATTTGTCATGCTCGATTTCATTTTAATTTAATTTCAACTCCACCCTTTGACTAGGCCTACTGTGTTTTACAGCTTCTTGGCTTCATTCCAAAAGACATCCATTTCGGCCAAGGTCATTTCACTGAGATTTTTGCCGGCTTCTTTGGCTGCATTTTCCAAGTATTGAAATCGCTTGATAAATTTCAGGTTGGTCCGCTCCAGGGCTTCTTCAGGATTGATATCGATAAACCGGGCATAATTAATCAAGGAAAATAGCACATCTCCAAATTCGGCAGTGGCTTTTACCTTGTCAATTTGAGATTCCTCTGCCGCATTAAATTCATTTTTGAACTCCTGCATTTCCTCCTCTACCTTTTCCCAAACTTGTTGCTTTTCCTCCCAGTCAAAACCCACTCCTCGGGCCTTCTCCTGAATCCGCATCGCCTTGATCAAAGCGGGAAGGGATTTTGGAACACCACCCAAAACAGAGGTATTGCCTTTTTCCTGAAGTTTGATCTTTTCCCAGTTCTGACTGACCGTCTGGGCATCTTTGGCTTGAGTATCTCCATAAATGTGAGGGTGCCTTCGGATTAGTTTTTCACAAAGCGTATGAATTAGGGAAGCCATGTCAAAATTACCTTCTTCGGATCCGATTTTGGCATAAAAAACAAGGTGTAACAAAATGTCTCCTAGCTCCTTTTTGATCTCTTCAGGATTTCCTTCCAAAATGGCATCCGAAAGCTCAAAGGTCTCCTCAATGGTCAGATGTCTGAGGCTTTCTGTAGTTTGCTTTTTGTCCCAAGGGCATTGGGCACGCAGTTCATCCATGATGGTCAATAGCCGATCAAAGGCAGCTAGTTGCTCTGCACGGTTACTCAAATTAGACATGTTTTGGGAAACTAAGTTTGAATTGTGGTCGTTTCGAAGTAAAGCTTTAAATTTGCGCAAATTTATCCGTTATGGCAACAGTATTAATTACAGTAGGCTTTGTGGCATTATTCTTCGTTTTGATGTCTGTAAGGCTTTTATTCTTGAAAAACGGGGAATTCAAAGGCACCTGTGCCTCTCAAAATCCATATTTAAATAAGGACGGTGGAACCTGCGGCTACTGCGGTAAAACCGTGGATGCCAACAGCAGTTGCGGCAATCCTGACAATGAAGTAGATAAAGTTCTTGCTAAATTCAAATAATTTTAATCCTGCCAAAAGGCGGGATTTTTTGCAGTTTTTCACCTAAATATTATCTGTACGTGTCACTAATCAAATCAATTTCCGGGATCCGGGGAACCATTGGAGGGAAAGCTGGAGAGGGTCTCACTCCAATTGATGTTGTCAAATTTACTGCCGCTTATGGCGCTTGGGTCCTGGAGAAAACCGGGAATGCCAAGGTAGTCATCGGCCGAGATGCACGATTGTCTGGAGATATGGTTTCCAGACTGGTTTCTGCCACTTTGCAGGGCTTGGGTATTCATGTCCTAGACCTGGGACTGAGCACGACTCCTACAGTTGAGTTTGCTGTTCCCTTGGAAAAAGCCGGAGGAGGAATCATCCTCACTGCCAGCCATAATCCCATTCAGTGGAATGCCTTAAAATTACTCAATAGTAAAGGTGAATTTATTTCTGATGCTGAAGGAAAAGATATCCTCGACAAAGCAGAGCAGGAGGATTTTACCTTTGCGGAGGTTAAAAAACTGGGCGCTTATACCGCCATCAATGATTACATGGATCGCCATATTCAGCATGTGTTGGATTTGGAGCTGGTGGATGTAGAAGCAATTAAAGCCCGTAACTTCAAAATCGTCGTAGATGCGGTTAACTCCACTGGTGGAATCGTAGTGCCCAAACTACTTAGAGCCCTCGGAGTGGAAGTCATCGAGGAAATGTATTGTACTCCTGATGGTCATTTCCCACACAATCCAGAACCACTTCCTGAAAACTTGCGAGATATTTCTCAGAAATTGGAAAAAGGAAATTTTGATCTGGGAATCGTCGTAGATCCGGACGTGGATCGCTTGGCCTTTATCAATGAGGATGGTTCTGCTTTCGGCGAGGAATATACCTTAGTGGCCGTAGCGGATTATGTGCTTTCGAAAACACCTGGAAATACCGTTTCTAACCTTTCCTCTACGCGGGCACTTCGTGACGTGACCGAAAAAAGAGGCGGAACCTATACTGCTGCAGCAGTAGGAGAAGTCAATGTAGTCAATCAGATGAAAACGGTCGAGGCAGTGATCGGTGGGGAAGGAAATGGAGGAATTATTTATCCTACCTCCCATTATGGACGGGATGCATTAGTGGGAATCGGTTTGTTTTTGACCCATTTGGCTAATTTTGGGAAGAGCATTTCCAGGTTGAGAGCCACCTATCCGAATTATTATATTTCGAAGAATAAAATCGAACTCACTCCGGAGATCAATGTGGATAAAATCCTAGAAGCCATTCAGGAGAAATATAAAAAACATCCCATCAATACCATTGACGGGGTAAAAATCGAGTTTGAAAAAGAATGGGTTCACTTGAGAAAGTCAAACACCGAGCCCATCATCCGAATCTATTCGGAGTCTGAATCAGAGGCTACTGCAGAACATTTGGCCAAAAAAATCATGCAAGACATCAAAGAGGTGGTGAGTGCCTCCCTGATCTGATAAAAACCCAACCCAGTAAGATGAAAGTTTATTTTGACAACGCCGCCACGACAGCCATGGACGATCGAGTGATCGAAGCCATGCTGCCTTTTATGAAAAACCATTACGGAAACCCCTCTTCGGTGCACAGTCACGGAAGGGAAGTTCGTACTGCGATCGAAAAATCCCGTAAAAAAGTGGCCGAGTTGCTCAATACGACTCCATCTGAAATTTTTTTTACTTCCGGAGGCACAGAAGCGGACAATACGGCTTTGGTTTGTGGAATTGAGACGCATGGGATTAACCATGCCATCAGCTCTCCGATCGAGCATCATGCGGTATTGCATACCTTGGAGGTTTGTGAGCAAAAAGGCCACATTCAATTGAGTATGCTGGATGTGAATGACAAAGGTGAAGTCGATTTGGATCAATTGGAAATTTTACTAAAAGCCAATCCCAATAGTTTGATCTCTTTGATGCATGCCAATAATGAAATTGGCAACCTCAATGACTTGAATCGAATCGGAAGCTTGGCCAAAGAATACGGGGCATTTTTTCATTCCGATACCGTACAGACGATGGGGCATTATGTGCATGATTTGAAAAATTTGCCCGTGGACGCCATCGTAGCTGGGGGGCATAAATTTCATGGTCCCAAAGGCTCAGGATTTCTATACGTTCGAAAAGACAAAAAAATCCACCCCTTCATTCACGGAGGGGCGCAAGAGCGAAATATGCGCGGAGGAACTGAAAATGTGATCGGAATCATCGGAATAGCAAAGGCACTCGAAATCGCCTACGAAGATATGAGTTCGCATGAGGTCCATGTGAAAGCCCTGAAAAAGCATTTTATCGAAAAATTGAAAGCTGATATTCCTGGCGTGGAATTTAATGGGCTTTCTGAAGATTTGGATCGATCACTTTACACCGTTTTGAATGTAAGTCTTCCTCCATCTGAAGCAAACGCAGGAATGTTGTTGTTCAATTTGGATTTGGAGGGAATTTCAGCTTCAGGAGGTTCCGCTTGCAGCTCGGGAGCGACAGTTGGTTCACATGTATTACGCGCCCTAAACCATCAGCCCGAGCGGGATTCGGTCCGTTTTTCCTTCAGCCGATTCAATACGATTGAGGAGGTGGATTATACTGTCGGAAAGCTGAAGGAGCTGTATGCGGTGGAAGCATAAGTAAGATAGGAAGTTGTCCCTAAGCCTGGTCAGGGTTATACTGAGCACCTAGCTGGAAATCTCCAAATCGAGTTGATATGTTTCGAAGTTTATGGAGGTAGTGCTTCGACTCCGCTCAGCTTGCCTGCAACCCAAATCAATCAATTGGTAAAGCTACCTGTCCGAAAGAAAGTCAAAGTCCATTTTTTCAAAATGAAGATCGACTCTCACTTACATCCTTTTGAATATTAGTTTTTTCCCGGCCAAGTCAATTATTGGAACAGCCGTTACAGTAATTCCTGTTTCAATAAAATTAGGCTGTCTCATAAATAGTTTTTTTTGTCAACTTGAGCACTTGAGAGACGAGAGGCTAGAAATCGAAAGCCGTTTCCAGCACCCTGGGCTACATTTCGACTTCGCTCAATGTGACAAGTTTTACTTTTGAGACAGCCTCTTTTTCACTGAAATTCAGCTCGATTATTTTCTTGCTCCAGGATATCCAATAGCATACGGCGTCCAGATTTCATAGATGGGATTTCCGGTGGAACTCATCCCGCTGTGATGCCATTCTCCATCGATCACTTCATAGTTGAAATTTAAACTTGCCCCAACACGGGAATCATCCCGGGAGAAAAAGGTGATGTTTTCCACGTATTTACCGTTTTCTGCGGTGTAGGTTCCTCCACCTGTTCCGGAGAATTCTGCGGTTTCGGAGTTAAAGGCCACCCATTGGAATCGGCCTCCGGATAAAATTTTGATAGTCCGCCGAGCACCGGGTGTACTTCTTGCCACTTCCTCACCTCGTTTTCTTCCGGTGATGACCCAGTTGCGGGTGAGTTCATCCGTATTGGAAGAAATTCGTTCCCAGATTTCAATCATAGAGCTTCCATTGGCTCGGGTAGATATGACGATCTTGTCTTCTGAAGCCCAGTCCAAATTGAATTCGTTGGTATTCCCCACCCATTCCGGGTTCTTGGTGTAGAAGTCAAGCGTTTCCGAATAATTGCCATCCGAATAGCTAAATGGACCTCCACCAGCACCCAGAAAGTGATTATCGGAGACTTGTTTGGCACCAAAGGCAAAGTAATCATCTTGATAGATTTTGATGTACTCGGCATCGGTAACTTCTTCTCCGTTTTGATGAGTAAGTTTCCAAGCACCCTCCAGAGACTGGGCGTTTGCCCAGCAGAGAAGCAGAGAAAGTGGAATAAAGAGATATTTTTTCATGGGAGTAATGACTGTTTTCAGAAAATTACCAAAACAATTTTGGCTTTGCCAGTCTTTTCTTTCGAATGGTCATGTTTTGATCGGATTGAACCCCTCTGCACCATGAAGCAATTCTTATTTGGTAATTCCCTGGAATCGGTCCAGGAGTTGTTTCCCGATCGGGTAATCCAACGTCTGCTATTGGATGAGGAAGAAATCGGTGTTTTGAGAATTGGAAATACTTTTTTTGCCTTCCAAAGCAGCTGTCCACATCGAGGAGCCTCGCTCATCCAAGCTCATATCAATGGCCAAGGCGAAATTATCTGTCCCCTACATCAATACCGATTTGACCTGAAAACAGGAATGCTCAAAATGGGGTTTTGTGGAGATTTGAAGGTTTTTCAAACTCAACTAACTGAGGAAGGGCTTCTGGTTTTCACTCAATAACGGAGATTTACCTTCATCCCAAAATAGAAGTTGCGGGTTGGTGCAGGCTGATAATATCGGCCTCCAAATGGATTAAGATCGTTTCCTAAAGAATAACTTTCATTCAGCAAATTATCCACGCCAGAATAGATTTCTAAATCTGTCCTTCTTCCGACCTGCTCAATAAATCCCAGCCGAATCCCAATCAAATTATAGGCGTCCTGATAGACCGTATTGGCATCATTGAGAGGGATTTCGTCCGTAAATTGATGGGTAAAATTGAGGTAAGTAGACCCGGAAAATCGGGCATCCAGCGTGTTCACCAGCGTATTTGGCGCGACGCCTGTCAGGTCATTTCCTGAGAAGTCATTTTCCTGTTGCCGATAATTTTTGAATGTAAAATAATGTCCGGTAAAGGCCGAACCCATTTTCAGATTTCGCACGAAACCCGTTGAGTTTTGGATAATAGAATAATCCACCGATGCCTCGATCCCCTTCTGATCCGTGGAACCTGCATTGCGGAAAAGCACCACACCCTGCTCATTGGTGAAGGTGGTGATCGTTTCGTTTAGCCGGAAATAAAATGCCGTCAAATCCAAGTTAAGCCGATTTTTACCCAGTCGGTATCCTAGTTCATAATTGGTCCCTCGCTCAGCTTCCAAGTCCAGATTCAAGCTCCCCTCGTTGGTTCTGACTTCGTCAATTGTCGGCGGAGAAAAGCCACTACTCACCGAAGCGCGCAATGCTGAAAACTCATTCAAACTGTAATTGACCGCAAGTCTTGGAATCAACAGCGGATCAAATCTTCGTGTTTGAACTCCCGTGGCCCCGCCGCTGGCGTCGATTTGTCGGTCGATTTCAAAGGAAGAAAAGTTTTGGCTTAACCCGAGCGTTAGCAAAAACTGATTCGAAATCTCCCATTCAGCTTGCTGAAACAAAAAGCCTTGAGTGGCTTTTAATTTATCGGCAAATCGAACCGTATCCGCCACTCCATCTCGATTACCAAAATTCTGCGCATCGGTCAGGCTTTGCTGATATTCTCCTCCCGCAATCAGGCGAAAAGGCCTTCCGGCCAAATTCCAATCAAAGGTGAAGCGGGATCTTCCCCCATAGCCGAAGCCCAATTCCTTTTTATAATCCAGAATAAAGGGATTTTCAAAGTCATTGGTATTCAGATACAGTGTCGTATTGTTTTCAATTTTGTCTGAAATCTGATATAAATGCCCAAAGGTGACCAAAATAGACTGCTGAGAAATGGAACTGTTCTGATTGACCGAACCCGGCCGGGCTTGCGTGGGATCTTCTGCTAATTGCTCCGAATTAAGCGCACCGGGTATCTGATAATCCAAGTCAGAAACCAAAAGTTGCGTGCGGACTTCCTGCTTTTGGTTCACAGGGAAGAATCCTCCCAACTGAAACACCCTTCGCTTCATCGCTGAATGTTCCCGGTAGCCATCACTTTCTTGGGTCACCAAAGCCGCTTCAATTCCTCCCTTTCCGATAGGCTGAGAGATCGCTAGTCTGCCCCGACTGAGTCCAAAGGATCCCGAAGCAAACTCAGAGCTAGCAGTTCCTACGCCGGGATTAGCTGAATTTTTAAGATTGATCACGCCTCCGTTTCCAGCTCCATAAATACTTCCCGATGGGCCTTTGATGACTTCTGCTGTTCGTATATTGCTTAAGTCCAAAAGATTTAAGGCTGTGGTACCATCCGGGGCGGTAAGGGGCACTTCATTCCAATACACTTTGACATTTCTGACTCCAAAAGGCGCCCGAAGTGAACTCCCACGGATAGAAACCCGGTAGCTTGCCGGAGCACGCTCTTCGATTCGTATGCCCGGTTTGGTATTGAAAGAGTTGACGATGGAAGTTTCATTAAACCGGTTAAAATCCTGCTCTCCGATCAAACTAATGGAGGCCGATTGCTGAAGAAGCGGTCGATCCGTTTCGAAGGCACTGACCGTCACCCCAGAGAGCGAAACACTCAGCGGAAAAAGATAAATCTCAGTTTTGCTTGACCGGATTTCTTGTTCTATAGAAGCATAGCCCTCCTTAAAAAATAGAGCTTTGAAAATACCCTCATCGGGTATCGTAGCCAAACCATTTTGGTCAGAAAAATACTCCCGATCATCGACTCGGACTACTACTTCCGAAAGGGGTTTAAAGCTGATTCCATCCTGAATAAGAATTTTGCTTTGAGCAAAGATTTCTAGGCTAGGCAAAAGAGCTAAAAGCAGTAATAATTTTTTCATACCCCGAAAATACATGCTTTCTCCTGTTTTGTTTTGAACTCTTTGATTGGTGGGAAATATTATCCCTGAGCTCGGTCATTTTTTCCTTTTCAAAACCATTCATTTTTCATAGAATGCAGCTTCAAAACCGCACTATGAAAAAGCTTATTCCTGTTTCACTTTTATTTCTTTTTACTTTTTGTCAAGAAAAAGCTGCCCCGCCCGAACCGGTTTTTCCTATTCCGCACGAGCGGCAGATTGCTTGGCAGGAACTGGAGTTTTACGGCTTTGTCCACTTTAACATGAACACCTTTTCAGACAGGGAATGGGGGTTTGGAGATGAAAAACCTGAGCAATTTAACCCCAGCGCACTCGATGCGAGACAATGGGCAAGAATTGCAAAAGAAGCTGGAATGAAGGGCTTAATCATCACTGCCAAGCATCATGACGGTTTTGTGCTATGGCCCTCAGAGTATACCGAACACTCGGTTAAAAACAGTCCTTGGAGGGATGGAAAAGGGGATTTGATTCAGGAATTTGTGGATGCCTGCCGAGAATATGGGTTGAAAGTAGGAATTTATTACTCCCCTTGGGACCGGAATCATCCCGACTACGGTAAGCCGGAATACATCACTTACATGCGGAATCAGTTGACTGAATTGCTGAGCAATTACGGGGAAATATTCGAGGTTTGGTTTGATGGGGCCAATGGAGGTGATGGCTGGTACGGTGGGGCCAATGAAGAACGTAAAGTGGATAAGTTGACCTATTACGATTGGGAAAACACCCATGCTTTGGTCAGAGAGCTGCAACCCCACGCCATGCTCTTTTCAGATGCAGGTCCGGATGTGCGCTGGGTAGGCAACGAGCATGGCTTTGCCTATGAAACCACTTGGTCCAATCTCATGCGGGATTCCATCTATGCGGGAATGCCTGAGTATGCGAGTGAATGGGCCACCGGACAGGAGAATGGAACGCATTGGGTGCCGGCAGAATCCGATGTGAGTATTCGTCCAGGCTGGTATTATCATCGCTATGAAGATCACAAGGTGAAAAGCCTTCCCGAGCTGATGGAAATCTACTACAAAAGCATCGGGAGAAATTCTTCCCTTCTGATCAATTTTCCGGTAGATACCCGAGGGCTGATCCATGAAAATGATGAAAAAGCCATCCTGAAAATGGCTGATAAAATCCGGGAAGATTTTGCCGATAATTTGGTCAAAAGCGCTCGGATTTCTGCAAATACCGAACGCGGAACCGGATATGAAGCGGATTTGGCAGCAGATGGAAATTACCAAACCTATTGGACAGTACCGGATGGAGAAGATGAGGCTTTTTTGGAAGTCGATTTCGGACAAGAGATACGCTTCAATCGCCTGCTTTTACAGGAATATACGCCTTTGGGTCAGCGGGTGAAGGCATTTTCTTTGGAAAAGGAAGTCAATGGAAGTTGGGAAAAAATCACAGCGGGGACCACCATAGGCTATAAGCGGATCTTGCGGTTTGCCGATCAGACAGCACAAAAAATCAGGATTGTGTTTGAAGAAGGAAAAGCAATTCCGGTGATCGCTGAGATTGGCGTTTTCAACGCTCCAAAATTACTTTTGCCTCCAGCAATTTCCCGGGAAAAATCAGGCAACGTAACGTTAACTCCTCCGGATGAGGGTATTGAGATCTGGTACAGCTTAGACCATCGGGAGCCATCCCAGCCTTACTCCAAACCCTTTATGGTCAATCAAGCCAGCATGCTAAAGGTGGTTTCCAAAGATGTAAGAAACGGAAACCAAAGTGAGGTGTTACAAAAGATATTAGAACAGGCAAAAACAAAATGGATTAGTGAAGCAGAACAGGCTATAGATGAAAATCCAACTTCCTATTTCACAGCTCAAAACAATGAAATATCCGTGGATTTAGGCGAAAAAATTAAGCTGACAGGATTCACTTATTTTCCGATGCAGTCTCGATATCCGAGTGGCCATATCACCCGCTATTTATTCGAGATCAGTCAAGACGGAAGAAATTGGGTGCCGGTCTCCGAAGGAGAATTTTCCAATGTGGTCAATAGTCCGATTGAACAAGTTGTTCGCTTTCAAGCCAAAGAAGCTAAATATATCAAATTAAAAGCCCTACAAACCGCAGATGGAAATGCTGCGACGGCTGCCGAACTAGGGATTTTGACCAAGTAATTGAAAAGGGCTGGCCAAAATCAAATTGATCTAAACCGATTAAAATGGATTCTTTCCGATTGGCTTGTTGAGCTGGGATTTTGATTGAAAAATCCCTACTTTTTGAGTCAATTGCTTTAAAACCCAATAAGCCATGAATAGAAGACACGCATTGCGGCATATCGCCCTGATATCGGGTGGGCTCGCCCTGATTCCCTCTTGCGATTTCAGCTCGGATGATATCCTAACCGCTTACGAAAAATTAAAGGTCACCACCTCTGAAAAGGAACTCTTGGGCATCATCTCTGATACCATCATTCCCTCTGGAGAAATCAGAGGCGCTTTAGAAATTGCTGTTCCTGATTTTATTCTCGTCATGGTCAATGACTGCATGGAGGAGTCTACTCAAGCTCGATTTATGAATGGATTACGCGCATTTCCGAGTTTTGCAGGTAAGAATTTCTCAAAGCTTTCCACCAAAGAAAGAGAAGAAAAAGTCCTGGAAGGACTACACCTGGAGGGTGAAAATGCTCCGGAAGACCAAAAATTGAACGATGTAAATTTTTTCCTTTCCACAACCAAACGACTCACCATTCAAGGCTATATGGCTTCCGAATACATCCAAACTGAAGTAATTCCCTACTCACTCATTCCCGGAGCTTACCAAGGGAAAGTATTAATTGCAGACATCCAAAAACCACGAATCAATGGCTAATCTGAATCTCAGAAGCAAAAAAGAACGAACTTATCAAGCCATCGTCATTGGTTCAGGTATCAGTGGGGCTTGGGCCGCTAAGGAATTTTGCGACCTTGGGGTTAAAACCCTGATGCTCGAGCGCGGTCGAAACGTGGAGCATATCAAAGATTATCCGACGACCAATAAGCTTCCCTACGAATTTGAGCACCGAGGACAAGTTCCTGAGGATATCAAAAATGAAAACCCGGTCATAAGCAAGTGCTATGCATTCCGAGAGGATGCCATGCACTTTTTTGTAAAAGACAAAGAGCATCCTTATGTGCAGGAAAAGCCATTTGATTGGATTCGAGGCTATCAAGTGGGAGGAAAATCCCTACTTTGGGCCAGACAGGTGCAGCGCTGGTCCGACTTTGACTTTGAAGGGCCCGCTCGCGATGGCTTTGCAGTGGATTGGCCGATTCGCTACAAGGATCTGGAAAAATGGTATAGCCATGTAGAAAAATTTGCCGGAGTTTCCGGAAATAGGGATGGTTTGGCGACACTTCCTGATGGGGAATTTTTGCCCGGATATGAATTGAATGTGGTCGAAAAATACTTTGCCGAACAGCTGAAAAAGAATTACGGTGGAGAGCGGCACATGATTTCAGCCCGTTGCGCTCACATCAACGGAAATTTGGACTTTTTTGCGCAGCAAGGCCGGGCTCAATGTCAAAATCGAAACCTTTGTCAGCGGGGTTGTCCTTTTGGAGGATATTTTTCTTCCAATTCATCGACTATTCCTTGGGCTTTGAAGACCGGAAATCTCACACTCAGACCGGATGCGGTCGTGCATTCCATCATCTATGATGAGGAAAAGGGAAAGGCTACTGGCGTACGAATCATCGACCGCTTGACTAAAGAAATGGAGGAATTTTTTGCCGATGTGATCTTTGTAAACGCAGCAGCGTTGAATACCAATGCCATTTTACTGAACTCTACCTCCAACCGATTCCCCAATGGGCTTGGCAATGACAACGGCCTATTGGGAAAATATGTGGCCTTTCACAATTACCGAGCACGTGTTTCTGGAGAGTACGAGGGCTTTGATGAATACACTACTGCCGGAGGGCGTCCGACCAGCGGGTATTTCCCCAGATTCCGAAACGTGTACAAGCAAGAGACGGACTTCCTCCGAGGCTATGCTGCTGGTTTTTCAGCAGGAAGAGGTGCTCGAGCGAATACAGAAGGCGTCGGATTGGAACTGAAAAACAATTTGCTTAACCCAGACCAATACGGCCCATGGTATGTGGGATCGCATATGATGGGAGAGACGATTCCAAAAGAAAGCAACTATGTCGCCCTTGATCCCAATCTTAAAGATGAGTGGGGAATGCCGCAGCTCAAAATATCTGTGGATTACGATGACAATGATGAGAAAATGGTCAAAGATTACATCGAGCAGATGACCGAGATGTTTACCAAGGCTGGCTTTACCAATATCCGATCCAGTGACAGCAAGCAGGCTCCTGGTTTGGATATTCATGAGATGGGCGGAGTACGAATGGGCAAGGACCCCAAAACTTCCCTGCTCAATGCCAACCATCAATTGCATGCCGTACCTAATGTCTATGTGACTGACGGCGCATCCATGACTTCTACTTCGACTCAAAACCCTTCACTGACCTATATGGCCTTTGCAGCAAGAGCAGCGCATCATGCAGTGGCAGAGAGTAAGAAATAAGGGAAGAAGTCTACTATCAAAAGTTTGAAAAAAGCCCAAGTCGAAAGATTTGGGTTTTTCATTTTGTCCCACCTTAAACTTGGTCCATCAATTTCCCTCCCATCCTCCCCCAAATCAATTTGTTTCCTTAATTTTGCATCCTATGGCAAAGACAGCAACACCGGCGGAAAACGCCCAACTAAAAGATATTATTTCCCATGCCAAAGAGTATGGCTTTGTGTACCCCAGTTCAGAAATCTACGACGGACTGCAGGCAGTTTACGACTACGGAGCTTATGGGGTCGAACTGAAAAATAACCTCAAGCGACTGTGGTGGGAAACCATGACGCGCGTTCACGAAAACATTGTGGGAATTGATGCGGCTATTTTTATGCATCCGACCACCTGGAAGGCATCTGGTCATGTGGATTCCTTCAATGACCCTATGATCGACAATAAGGACAGCAAGAAGCGTTACCGTGCCGACGTGCTGGTTGAAGAACATGCTGCCAAGTTGGAAAAAGAGGGGAAAGCAGAAGAAGCCAAGCAACTCACTGCAGCTCTGGCGAGATTGCTAGAGGCTGAAGATTTGGCGGGAGTTCGAGATTTGATTGTCAATACAGGGATTACCTGTCCTATCAGCGGCACCCCCAACTGGACCGATGTGCGTCAGTTCAACCTGATGTTTTCTACACAAGTAGGTTCGGTGGCCGAAGATGCCTCTACCATTTACCTGCGCCCAGAAACTGCGCAGGGGATTTTTGTGAATTTTCTGAATGTGCAGAAGACAGCCCGGATGAAGGTTCCTTTTGGCATTGCCCAAATCGGAAAAGCCTTTCGGAATGAAATCGTAGCCCGTCAGTTTATCTTCCGTATGCGGGAATTTGAGCAAATGGAGATGCAGTTTTTCGTGCGTCCCGGTACCGAACTCGATTGGTATAAGCAGTGGTCAGAAACCCGAATGAACTGGCATTTGGCTTTGGGTACGCCAGCGGAAAAACTAAGAAAACATGACCATGAAAAGTTGGCGCACTATGCCAATGCGGCCATGGATATTGAATATGAATTCCCATTTGGTTTCAAAGAAGTCGAAGGAATTCACTCTAGAACAGACTTTGATCTGAAATCCCATCAGGAATTTTCTAAAAAGAAACAGCAATACTTCGATCCTGAGGTCAATCAAAATTACATTCCTTATGTTATCGAAACTTCGATCGGAGCAGACCGCCTGTTTTTGTTGACGCTTTGCAATGCCTACACGGAAGAAAAAGCAGAGGAGAAAAGCAGAACGTATTTGAAATTCCACCCGGCCATTGCACCGGTAAAGGCTGCGATTTTGCCTTTGACCAAAAAGGACGGACTACCTGAAAAGGCCAAGGAAATCGTGGACCTGCTCAAGTACGATTTCAACATTATCTATGAAGATGCCGCCTCTATCGGAAAACGTTATGCCAGACAAGATTTGATTGGTACGCCATTCTGTATCGCGGTGGATCATCAGACTTTGGAAGACAATACCGTCACCATTCGTCATCGGGATACCACTGAGCAGGAGCGTGTGGCTATTGCCGATTTACATGGCCGAATTGCGGAAGCAACGAGTTTTAGACGAATTTTTGAGAAGATATAATGCGGATTTGATAACCGATGAAAAAAGCCTTGAGATTTAATTTCTCAGGGCTTTTTTGTTGATATGGCTCAGGTATTTTCAGATTGGAAATCCTACGATAAAACCTAAGAATTATAAATTCCGAAGAACCAAACTTTAGCCTTCAGATTTTCAGTCGATCGGATTAGCAGCGACACCCTCAAAAGTCATTTGGATGGGCTTGATCGTCCCATCTTGGTTGAATTCCATCACATCAATGCACGTCACCCGATGATCCCGGTCTTCATTGGGAATGGGTCGGCGATGATAGATCATATACCAATCATCCGAATCGGGCTTCTGAATGGCGGAATTATGGCCGGCTCCAGTTGCGATGCTGTCCTTTTCCAAGATCGTTCCGATCCGCTCAAAAGGTCCAGTCGGTTTATCAGCCATTGCATAGGCCACTTTGTAGCTCTCATTGGTCCAGCCGCCTTCGGACCACATCAAATAGTAGATCCCTTTTCTTAAAAACATAAAAGGACCTTCTACATATCCTTCTGGGGTAATTTCATGAAAAAGCTCACCATCTTCCCAAGGCTCAAACCCGGTAAAATCCGCATTGAGTTTTCCCAAATTGCAATGTCCCCAGCCTCCATAAAAGAAATAATGGGTTCCGTCCACATCTTTGAATACAAACTGATCAATCGGCTGTGCGCCATGGTAAAAATCCGATAGCAGTGGCTCGCCCAGGTAATCTTGAAATGGCCCCCCAGGATTGTCCGCAACGGCAATTCCGATTCCTCCAAAGTGATTGATGTCATTATTGGGATCATAACCAGGACGTTCGGGGGTTTGAATATCATTGGCAGAGAAAAAGAGAAAGTATTTTCCATCCTTTTCAATAGCCGCGGGTGCCCACATCGCTTGTCGGGCCCATTTGATGGCTGCAGTATCGAGAATCCGTTCATGTTTTTCCCAAGTCACGAGGTCTTTAGACGAAAAAGCATCAAAATGGAGCTGATCTTCATATCGGGCCGAAAAAGTAGGGTAAATCCAGTATTCATCCCCAAAAACCACTCCCTCCGGATCAGCATACCAGCCTTCGAAAATAGGGTTTCCGGAGAGTTGAGAAGGAGGATTCTGGATTTCCGTTTTCGGGGAGCAGGCCAGTGAGAAGATTATGAATACGGAGAACAGGCTTGATTTCATAGTAGAATAGGTTGGATGCCTAAAAATAATAGAATTGGATCAAGAAAAGGAATTCGGTACTGTTCGGGATTTGATCAATCTTCAATTTCAAAAGCCTTAGTTTTCTTTCGGGTTGCAAATTCTAAGGAGCCTAAGCAAAAAAATCCCCCTTCGGTGAGGAAGAGGGAGTTTTTTGGAATTATTCCGATCTTATTCAGTTAACTGGACAACCTTCGAAAACAATATTGGAAAGGTCCTCCTTTAGGTCGATTTCACTTTCATCAATTTCTAAGGTTTCGGGATCATCTACTAATGCCTCTCCATTAATTCCGATAATTTTGGCATCAGTCCAAATATTTGCTTTGCCATCATTTGATTGCGGAGCACTGCAATCAGCAATCATGGAGAATTCAAAAGTTTCTGACTCAGTTGCTTTGCAGCTTACAGCTCCTGTCCAAGTAAATACAGTCTGGTTGGTTGGGTTATTTACGCCGTACACTTTGCCATCAGGGGCAACGTATTCACCGTTTTCATTAAGCTCCAAATCCAACACTTGAGGGAATGTAAAGGCTATAGTTAGACTTTCAACCTCTTCTCCGTGATTATAACTGAAAGTGATATTTTGATTATCCTCAGTTTGGTAACTAAATAAAGCTTCGTCACACTCAGAACAAATTTCATGCAATGCGTAACTAACAGGAGTAGGGACTTCTTCGCAAGAAAATGTTTCGGTATTCTGTCCTTGCTGATAAGTACCGTTAACTGTGTCATCTGGACCCTGGAGAAATACTGGTTGACCGGAAATTCCTGCAACTCTTAGCGCAAAAGATTCCAAATCACACTTATTCCAATCTTCCTCGAATGTACCAAGTGGAAATTCAAAAGTATGAGTTGTAAAAGGTACGCCATTATTATCGAAGGAAATGTTGTAATCTACCACGTAATTGCAATTTTGATTTGGTCCATTCAAAGACGAGGAAAAAGGATAAGATAATTGAATTTCCTCCATTGTATTGGATTCATTTGCTGTAACCTTGATATACCAATTTTCCATATCATTCCACACTTCTACATCAGCATAATTGTCGTTGTTATTTATTGTGGTCTTAAAATCTTGAATTGCAGGTTCTGCCACGCACTCTCCACAAGTTGAAAGACTAGCATTCTCATTACCACCACCCAAAGGCGTCAATACAAACCCGCCATCTTTATCGACTTTGGCTTGTTCCAATTGCAAATCTTCATTTTCATAGCTAGCCATTTGGCTACATGCGCTGAATAAAAGCCCTGAGATCACTAATCCCAAAAAGCTTCGGGTAAAAATAGTTTTCATGTTATTTGATTTGGTTTACATAAATATAAAAGTATTTTATGTGTTAAAAAATGTATTTTACGGAATTTTAGAATAAAATTACTTAACTAGTATCCGAAACCTTCGAAAGCGGATTTCTGTTATTTTTGTCTATGCCAAAAAAAGCACTAGTCATTGGATCAGGAATAGCAGGAATAGCTTCATCCATCCGCTTAGCCCATGCGGGGTTTTCTGTGGAAGTCTTCGAAGCCAATTCCTACCCGGGCGGAAAGCTTTCCGAAATTGAAATTAAGGGCTACCGATTCGATGCTGGGCCCTCTCTTTTTACCCTACCTGAGCAAGTAGAAGAGCTTTTTCGTCTAGTAGGCAAAAACCCGAAAGCGCACTTTGATTACGAAAAACTGGAAGTGGCCTGTCATTATTTTTGGGAAGATGGCAAGCAGATCAAAGCCTGGGCAGATATCAATCGATTTGCAGAAGAAGTAGAAACCAAACTCGGCGAACCTGCTCAACATGTCAGAGAAGCCTTGAAGAGCTCCGCATATATTTATGATCATCTAGCGCCGCTATTTATGCATCGCTCCCTCCATCAAGTCAGCACTTGGACCAATACCCAAGCGATGAAGTCTTACCTGAAAATGGGGAAATTGGGCATTTTCTCCACTATGCACGAGGCAAATGCGAAGCGTTTTTCCAATCCAAAGCTTGTGCAGCTTTTCAATCGATATGCCACCTACAATGGCTCTGACCCCTATCAGACTCCGGCCACGCTCAATATCATTCCCCACCTAGAATTTAATATCGGAGCCTATTTTCCCAAAAAAGGCATGCACGATATCACCCAGAGTTTATACAAACTTGGCTTGGACCTTGGAGCCAAATTTCACTTTAATGCTAAGGTAGATGAAATCGTGGTGGAAAAAGGGAAAGCCATCGGAATCAAAGTCCAGGAAAAAACTTTTCCCGCTGACGTAGTGGTGAATAACATGGACATGGTCAATGCCTACAAAACGATTTTGCGTAAGCAAAAGCAACCTAAAAAGCTGCTGGAGCAACCGAAATCCAGCTCGGCGTTGATTTTCTATTGGGGAGTAAAAAAGGAATTCAAGGAGCTAGGGCTTCATAACATTCTCTTTTCTGAAGATTACAAAACAGAATTTGAGCATATTTTTAAGAAAGGGAGCATCTACGAAGATCCTACGGTCTATATCAACATTACTTCTACGCAAAAGCCCGATGATGCGCCTGAGGGCTGTATGAATTGGTTTACGATGATCAATGTGCCCAATAATCAGGGACAAGATTGGGATCAGCTAATTGCAGAAGCAAGAAAAAATATCATCAAAAAGGTCAATCGGGTGTTGAAAACCGATCTGGAACCTTTGATCGAGGTAGAGGAAATTCTCGAACCCCGGACCATCGAATCCAAGACTTCCAGTTCAAATGGTGCCCTTTATGGCAATAGCTCCAATAATCGCTTTGCGGCTTTTCTCCGTCACGCCAACTACTCCTCCGATATCAAAAACCTCTACTTCTGCGGAGGTTCGGTCCATCCGGGAGGAGGCATTCCGCTTTCCTTGCTTTCGGCAAAAATTATGATGGGGTTTGTTTCAGAATAGTAAAACAAAAAAAGGATCAGATCTCTCCGATTTTATCCGAAAGTTTTTCATAATTTCATTAATGGACTTTAAAAAATATCTAGAAATCGACCTGAAAAAAGATTTGGCAAGCCTTGTCTGAAAGGCACTAGAATTTCGGTCTATGACATTTTAAATTGGATGCAAATGGAATGAGTCGTGAGGAAATTAAAACTGATTTTGAGGAAATAACAGATGAAATCGAGCATGACATACTCGTCACACACCGGGAGGATTAGAATTGCGAGATTCCATATGACCGCTAAAAAACAATTATAAACAGATGAAATGATTGATGCTTGTTTAGCCTTTGCTGCCGACAAAGAACGTCGGTTGATTTCAGCGATCTGAATTTACTTTTTGACCAGAATATTTCACCAAAAATTTTAAAAATCCTTCCCCAGCAATTTTCTGGAAGTACTCAAGTGAGGTTTGTGGACTAAAAAACTCTTCTGACTTGGAGATTTTCACTATTCAAGGAAAAACAACTTTGCCATTGTTTCTTTTGACTCTGATTTTATTGATCTGAATGGAATTTACGGGACTCCTCCCAAAATTATTTATCTCAATACTGGAAATTTAATCACAAAAAATATTTGTAATTTATTGACTAAAAACAGCTTGAGAATATCACATGATCTCGAATCTGACTCGGATGAAATATTAGAATTAATTCAAGCTCGATATAATAAAAATCAATTTTTGGAATCTAATCAATTAAACTCGCTATCGCCTCCTGCACCAAATCCTGTTCAAATCCCCGCTGCATCAGGTAGCCGATGACTTTAAAGCGCTTTTTGTACAAATCTGCTTCTGATGTTTTCTCCCATTTCTTTTCAGTCTCCCTAGCCAAGGTATCAAAGTATTCCTGCGGATCAATTTCATTTAACGCTTTTCGGATTAAGGATTCCGGAATTTGCCGCATTTTTAATTCCTGCCGGATCCGAGTTTTTCCCCATTTTTTCATCCTAAACTTACCTCGGGCAAAGGCTGGGGCAAAGCGCTCTTCGTCTAAAAATTTTTCGGCAATTAAAATATCAATCAATTCATCCCTGTCTTCTTCCTTGACTCCTTTCTCGTACATTTTTCGGCGAACTTCCCAAATACAACGCTCTTGATAGGCGCAGAAAGCCTGCAGCTTTTCCTTAGCCTCTTCAAAAGACCAGGGCTTTTTTTGTTGCTCATGTGGGTATTTTTTTCCCCAACCGGACATTTTGCGTAATTTTATTGAAAATTATACCTTTTAGTTTTCTCAAACCTAACAAAATTTTAAAAGCAAATGCGTAAGAAAATCATAGCTGGCAACTGGAAAATGAACATGACTTTCGACGAAGGTCAAAAATTGACTTCTGAAATCGTCAACATGTTTAAAGATGAAAATATTTCTGACGTACAACTTGTCATCAATCCACCCTTTCCTCATCTCCACCCGGTAAAAAAACTAATTGGTGATACCCCCAATGTCTTTCTTGGTGCTCAAAACTGTTCAGACAAAGAGTCAGGCGCATATACCGGTGAGGTATCAGCTAAAATTTTAGCCTCCTTTGGGGTAAGCCATGTGATTTTAGGTCATTCAGAGCGTCGAGAATATTTCAAAGAAGATAATGCCATACTGACCGAAAAGCTGAAACAAGCTCTAGCCAACGGCTTGACTCCAATTTTTTGCTGTGGTGAATCCTTGGAAATCCGTGAAGCAGGCACGCATGAATCCAATGTCAAGTTTCAGTTGACCGATAGTCTTTTTGGACTTACTGCTGAAGAAATTTCCAAGGTGATCATTGCTTATGAGCCAATTTGGGCCATTGGTACCGGGAAAACTGCAACTTCCGATGAAGCGCAACAAATGCACCTTTCGCTAAGAAAACACATCGCGAGCAAATATGGACAAGAGGTGGCAAACTCAATATCCATTCTTTATGGAGGAAGTATGAATGCCGGAAATGCCACAGACCTTCTTTCCAAACCTGATGTGGACGGGGGTTTGATTGGCGGGGCATCTTTAAAGTCAAGAGACTTCATCACCATCGCCAAATCCTATTAATTTCAACCAATGGATTACTTGGAATTAAAAATTACCTGTCGGGAGGAATTCCGAGAGATCCTCATAGCCGAGCTTTCTGAGATCGGCTATGATTCTTTTTTGGAGACAGAAGAAGGTTTTGATACTTATGCCGAAATTGATCAGTTTGATCGGCAGGTTTTTGAAGAAATCCTGAATCGGTATCGAGAAGTTGCAGCAATCCGCTTGCAAGAAAATACCGTTCAGAAAACCAATTGGAATGAAGAATGGGAAAAAAACTATGACCCCATTGCCGTGGATGATTTGGTCTATGTCCGAGCTTCTTTTCATCCTTCGCAAAGTGGGTTCCAGCATGAGATTATCATCAATCCAAAGATGTCCTTTGGCACAGGGCATCATGCGACGACTTTTCAAATGCTGAGACTCCAAGGCAGAATTGATCATCGGGGCAAGCGTGTACTAGACGTAGGCTCCGGAACGGGAATCCTAGCGATCATGGCTCATTTACTAGGTGCTGATGAAATTCAGGCTTTTGATATCGACGATTGGTGTGTGGACAATGGGAATGAAAACTTTGTCTTGAATAGCCTGCCTATCCAAATGGGATTGGGGACCATCCGTTCGGTTCAGCCAATAGGACCTTTTGATATTATTTTAGCCAATATCAACAAAAATGTTTTGCTTGACGAATTGGATATTTATGCAAGTTTGCTGAAGAACGAGGGCTATTTACTCCTTAGCGGCTTTTATACCGAAGATATTCAGGATTTGGTGGATCACTGCAAGCCTTTGGATTTACACCTTCTTTCTCAGGAAAGCAAGGAAAATTGGGCGGCTTTGGTTATGAAAAAAGGCTAATCATGCAGGAATTGAGCATTTATGCAGTTCTTTTTTTGATGCTAATCGGACATACGCTCCTAGCAGGAAAAATGTACCGAAAAGTTCATGAGAATTCCACTCTTTCGCTCCGCCAAAAAAATGACTGGAAATTAAAGGCTCTTATATTTCCTGCATATTATTGGTTTGAGTACAAGAAGCTAAGTCAATGAGCACAAAGCCATCAGCACGATTGCGTAGTTAATTTTAGTAATTCCTCCTTTTTGGGCATAATCGGTCAAGACTTCATCCCAAATACTTTCGTAATTTAGCCACATGGAGTACGTCTGGAAACAAAAACCCAAAGCAACACAAGCAATCGTCGAAAAACTGGGAAAAGAAATCAATGTCAATCCCACCTTGGCGAATATGTTGATCAATCGCGGGGTTGAGAATTTCGAACAAGCCAAAGACTATTTCCGCCCCAGCTTAAGTCAGCTTCACGATCCCTTTTTAATGCAGGATATGCGTGTCGCCGTAGATCGAATCGAAGAAGCGATGACTCAAAATCAAAAAATCTTGATTTATGGGGATTATGATGTGGATGGAACTACGGCCGTAGCATTGGTTTATAGTTTTTTGATTGGCTTCTACCCCCACTTGGAGTTTTATATTCCCGATCGCTATAAGGAGGGCTATGGTATTTCCGAACGGGGTGTTCACTACGCTGCAGAACAAGGTTTTGCTTTAGTCATTGCCTTAGACTGCGGCATCAAAGCCATAGACAAAGTAGATTTGGCCAAAAGGCTGGGAGTGGATTTTATCATTTGTGATCATCATACTCCTGGAGAGCAATTACCAAATGCGGTGGCAGTTTTGGATGCCAAGCGCAGTGATTGTGCCTATCCCTACAAGGAGCTCAGCGGTTGCGGCGTAGGATTTAAATTGATTCAAGCTTTTGCTAAGCATCGGGGAATGGATGAGTCTGTTTTATACAGCTATTTGGATTTGCTGGTGGTCAGTATAGCCGCAGACATCGTACCGATCACGGGAGAAAACAGAATTCTAGCCTATTACGGTTTGGATCGAATTAACAATACGCCCCGCCCAGGTTTTAAAGCCTTGATTCTGCGAAGTAAAATCGAAAAAGAAATTGGCATCTCTGATATTGTATTTAAAATAGGTCCCCGGATCAATGCCTCAGGCAGACTCGAACATGCCAAAGCCTCGGTGGAACTTTTGATCTCAGCAGACTTAGAGTCGGCCATGGAGCGGGCTAAAGTTGTCGATGAAGTCAATGCCACTCGTCGAAATTTTGATGAAAATATCACTAAAGAAGCCTTTGAAATGATCGCTGCTCGGGAATCAGACCAAGAATGGAGCAGTACTGTTCTTTTCAAGGAGGATTGGCACAAAGGGGTCATCGGGATCGTAGCCAGCCGATGTATCGAAAAATACTATCGGCCGACTATCATTCTCACCGAGTCTAATGCTAAGGCTACCGGAAGTGCCCGCTCGGTGGTTGATTTCAATATTTATGAGGCCATTGCTGAGTGCAGTGACCTCTTGGATCAGTTTGGTGGACATAAGTATGCGGCAGGTTTGACGCTTCCTGTAGACCGGGTTCCGGCATTTCAAGCTAAATTTGAATCAGTGGTCAAAAGCAGAATTGAAGAGATTCATCGCAAGCCTGTGATTGAAATCGATGACGAATTGCTTTTGGATCAAATCAACTACAAATTTTATAATATTCTAAAACAGATGGCTCCATTTGGTCCGGGAAATCCTGAACCTGTTTTTAGAATCTCCAATGTGTATGCCGAGGATGTGGCCGTGTTGAAAGAAAAACATCTTCGCTTTAAAATCGTACAGGACGGTCAAGTCACCACGCCAGTTTGCTTAGCATTTGGGATGGCTGACCGTACAAAAGACCCGGATTTGACCACAGTAAATATGTTAAGAGGTAGAATGCGCTTCGATATTGTTGCTGAAATGCGGGAAAACTTTTTTAGAGATAAAAGCAGTTTGCAATTGTATGTTAAAGACATCAAATTTGATTAAAATGAAAACCTTTTCCCTAAAGCTTTTTAAACCTAATTTTTCGGGCCACTTGATTGAGCAACTGGCCAAGTCAATCAGTTCTACCCTAAATAAAAATGCACGAATATGAAACTTCGAGCTGAGCATTTAATTAAAATATATAAAGGTCGACGGGTCGTCAATGACATATCCGTGGAAGTCAAGCAAGGCGAAATTGTGGGATTATTGGGGCCAAATGGAGCAGGAAAAACCACCTCGTTTTATATGATCGTGGGTTTGGTAAAGCCCAATGAAGGAAATATCTTTTTAGAAGAGGAAAATATCACGGAACTCCCCATGTATAAGCGGGCCAAACTGGGCATCGGTTACCTTGCCCAGGAAGCCTCGGTCTTCAGGAAATTAAGCGTAGAAGAAAATATCATGGCAGTTTTGGAGATGACCAAGCTTTCCAAGCAAGCGCAAAAAGAAAAAGTGGAAAGTCTATTGGAGGAGTTTAGTCTCACCCATGTTAGAAAAAACCTCGGAATGGTGCTTTCGGGAGGGGAGCGGAGAAGAACTGAAATTGCACGTGCCTTAGCCGTGGATCCTAAATTTGTATTGCTAGATGAGCCTTTTGCTGGAGTAGACCCCATTGCTGTTGAAGAAATCCAAACCATTGTAGCCAAGCTTAAAACCAAGAATATTGGTATTTTGATTACCGATCATAATGTCAACGAAACGCTTTCAATCACTGATCGGGCTTATTTGATGTTTGAAGGAAAACTATTGAAGGCCGGAACTGCTGAAGAGCTCGCCGCTGACGAACAGGTCAGAAAAGTATATTTGGGAAGTCAGTTTGAGCTAAAGCGAAAAATTTTTAACTAATGGAAGTATTGAACAGCTTCATGTCTTGGGTTTTTAAAACACGACTCGGACAAATCGAAAACTTTAAGAAAAATCCGATCCAAACCCAAAAGACGGTTTTATTTGAACTTCTCGATGCGGGACGTAAAACTGAATTTGGCAGGAAATATCATTTCTCCGAAATCAAAAATTATCAGGATTTTGCTCTTCGCGTTCCCCTTTTTGATTACGATAGTTTTAAACCCTACATCGACCGGACAATGGAAGGCAAGCAAGGGGTAATTTGGAATTCAAAAATCGAATGGTTTTCCAAATCCTCGGGCACGACCTCTAGCCGCAGCAAATATATTCCGGTCACAGACGAAAGTTTAGAGGAATGCCACTATAAAGGCGGCAAAGATATGCTTTCGCTTTATTTGTCAAACTATCCCAATTCGAAGCTTTTTTCGGGAAAGAATCTGACCATTGGAGGTACGCTTGAAAAAAACCCATTGAATCCTCAGGGCACAGCCAAAGCAGGCGATATCTCTGCGGTAATTATGAAAAACTTACCCATCTGGGCACAACTGGTTCGTACACCAAACCTGGAAACAGCGCTGATGAGTGAATGGGAGGCTAAAATAGAAAAAATGGCCAGGGAAACCATGAATGAAAATGTGGTGAGTATTGCAGGGGTTCCTACCTGGACAGTGGTTTTGCTTCGAAGGATTTTAGAGCTCAAAAAAGCTACTCATATTCTCGAAGTCTGGCCAAACCTGGAGGTGTTTTTCCATGGTGCGGTAGCATTTGGTCCCTATCGCAGTCTTTTTAAGGAATTGATTCCATCGGAAAAAATGCGCTACATGGAGACTTACAATGCTTCTGAAGGATTTTTTGGGATTCAAGATCAGCCCAATTCAGAGGAAATGCTCCTATTATTGGACTATGGGATTTTTTATGAATTTATTCCCATGGACGAATGGGGCCAAGAAAACCCCCATATCATACCCCTACAAGAAGTTGAAATAGGAAAAAATTATGCCGTAGTGATTTCAACCAATGGAGGATTATGGCGGTACAAAATTGGAGACACGATTCGGTTTACCTCTACCCAACCCTTTCGATTCAAGATCTCAGGAAGAACCAAGCATTTTATCAATGCCTTCGGAGAAGAAGTGATCGTAGAAAATGCAGAAAATGCCATCTCCTTTGCGGCTGAAAAAACCGAGTCAACCATTTTGAATTTTACGGCAGCCCCAATTTATTTTAGTTCCGAGGAAAATAAAGGCGCACATGAGTGGATCATCGAATTCAAAAAAGCACCTAAAAACAAAACGGAATTCATTCAGCTACTAGATAATCAGTTACGGCAAATCAACTCGGATTACGATGCGAAGCGATACAAAGATTTGGCATTAAAGCCCCCTGTGGTTCACTTTGCCTCACCGGGTCTTTTTGAGAATTGGCTGGGCAAAAAGGGAAAATTGGGAGGGCAGCACAAAGTCCCGAGATTGTCCAATGACAGGGGCTATCTGGAGGAGCTTTTAGAACTGCTCAAAGAGGAAGCTTAGCTACAAAATTGATCAGTGAATTTAATGAAGTTTTGACCCGTTGGAAACGGGGCGTTCCGTACTACTCAGCACAATATTTCCATCCAGATCCGAAAACCCTGTGATCAAGACTTCTGACATAAAATCAGCAATCTGTCGTGGTTTAAAGTTAACCACCGCGATAACTTGACGACCAATCAAACTTTCCTTTGAATAAAGGGCCGTTATTTGAGCGGAGGATTTTTTCACCCCTAGCTCCGGACCAAAGTCCACCCAAATTTTATACGCTGGTTTTCGTGCTTTTTCGAAATTTTCAACTTGTACTATGGTGCCTACTCGGATATCAATTTTGGCGAATTCTTCGAAGTCAATCGTTTGCATAGAAGAAATTTTTCTTATTTTTAGAAACCTTTTATCAAACCTGTAAGTTAATCATTAGTAATCTAATATTAATTATGTTCAATTTTACAATATTTCCTTTCAAAAAAGTGAGTTTACTCGCAACGATTTTGCTGGGAATTTGTGTATTTGCCAAAGAGTCTTCTGCTCAAACTGAACAAGAGAAGGTAGAAATGGAGCCTTTAAAACCTTTGGATCGGCCGATTGTAGAGGATCATGCTACTTCTCAAGAAGTTATCATTCCCAAAGTGGTGGTTACCCAAAAAACAAAAAATCTTCCTACTCAAAATACTCCCATCCGAAGAGAACTAATACTTGGCGAAGAAGGAAAAAAAACTCCGGAACCTGTTTCGTCCACGCTATCATTTAATATTTTTCTTTATGTGGTGGACAAATTCAAAGCAGACTAATTTGTGTTTTCTTAATAGCTAAAAAAGAGACTCGTTTGAGTCTCTTTTTTTTAGGATTCCGATATGAATTTTTCAAGATCTTTCAAGGTGATTTTTCCTTCGTAGTATGCCCTCCCAAAAACGGAAGCTTTGACCCCGATATCTTTGAGGGCTTTAAAATCATCAATTCCACGCACCCCTCCACTAGCTGCTACATGAATATTTGGGAAGCGAGCAATGATCTTTTTATAAAGTTCTAAATTAGGCCCTTCCATCACTCCATCACGACTAACATCAGAGCATTTGAGGTATTTTAGTCCTCTCTCGTAGAAGAACTCAATATGATCATATAAATCAATGCTGGTTTTCTTTAACCAACCGCGGATTTTAATTTTATTATCTACTGGATTACTATCAGCAGCCAAGTTAATTTTTTCCCTTCCGTAGGAAAGGATAAATTGCCCGAATCGCTCTGGATGGTTGGCCGCTGCCGAAGATATAGTAACCGTTTTTGCACCAAACTCAAAACATTTGATCACGTCTCCATCCGTGGTGATGCCCCCGGTGAAATCAATCAATAAATCGGTATAGCCGGCAATAGCTTCTAGAATATGATAATTTTTAGGCTCTCCTCTTCGAGCCCCATCCAAATCTACCAAATGGAGTCGTTTTAGACCGATGGATTCAAACTCCTGAGCAATAGACAGGGGATTGTTGGAAATCACTTCTTCGGTCGTAAAATCACCTCTTTTCAGGCGAACGCATTTTCCATTGATGAGCCAAATAGACGGAATAATTTCAAACATGGTGTTAAGTTATTCGAAGGATTGAACTGGGCAGTTTAAAAACTTGTCCCTAAATATAATACTTCAGGCCTTTCTGCACGCTGAAAAGGGTGGATTCTTTTCCAAAATTCAAATTTTAAATCGTCTTTAACGGCCTCTTGCAAAGAATACCCAGGTTTTTTCTCAATAGGTTAATCGTCCGATTTTTCCTCCCGCACCTGAGGCCCAAATTGCTCCGCCGGCATGCGCACGGCTTACTGCGTGAAAACCTTCTGAGCTAAACGATGTCCAATTTTTTCCTCCATCTGAAGAGAAATCACTCCCCGATGGTCCGGTGGCAATGACCCAATGAAAATGCGGAAAATACGCAATTCCTGATCGGTATCCAGCCGGTGGGGTGGAGGGTTGAATCCACTTCTGATCCGGTATCAAAAATAATCCAGCATTACCCTTGATTTCATCCTCTTGGGAATAATCCCCTCCAACTGCGATAATTTCGCCATTTCCAGCTTGGGTCAATGAAAAAATCCCCTGCGAGGCATTCCCTTGTGATAGATTGCTTTTATACTTTTCCCAGGTTCCTCCACGATTGGGAGAATAATAAAGGTTGGACACTGTTCCTCCGCTTCCCAGCCAAAGCTCATCTCCTCGTGCTAAAAGTGAAGATGCACTAGCAGCAAAACCCGCTTCCCCCGATTCAGCTAAAGGAAGCGAGTCAATCAAGTTCCAAGACTCTCCCTGATCTTTGGTTTCCAAAATGGTCCACCTTCCTTCAACCGGATCTCCAAAGACATATCCTCGATTAAAATCAGCAAAACTAACTCCATCCAGAAATGCATCTTCCGGTTCTTGGTGTTTTTTCGACCATGTTTCTCCTCCATCTTCAGTTTTATAAATAACGGCGGGCTGACCGGCAGCAACTGCAATCGCCTTTTCAGCATTAAAGGCGTAAATGGATCTAAAATCCACGCTATCCAACGAGCCGATGATTCCGTGAGTCCAAGTTTGTCCACCATCCAGGGACTTAAGCCAAACTCCTCCACTCCCGCTTGCCCAAATGATATCTTCGGTTACCACAGAGAGCCCCCGTAAAGATGATTTTACGGGAGTATCCATAATTTCCCAGCCGTTTGGTTCTTTTACAACTACTTCTTTTGAATTGGGTTGGCAGGAAAAAAGCGCTGTTGAAATCAACAGCGCTCCGATACTTTTTTTCAACATAGTAATTTTTTTAGGAAATATCCACTTTTCGATACGCTTCAATCAAGGCTTCTTCCCCTTCTTTTCCAGGAAAGGCATTGCCATGCTCCATCCCAAGGATTCCATCAAACCCCTTTTCATGAATATACTTAAAGACATTTCCATAATGAATTTCTCCAGTACCTGGTTCCTTTCGGCCCGGATTATCTCCAATTTGGATGTAAGCAATCTCATCCCAGGTTTTCTCCATCGTGGCAATGAGGTTGCCTTCGTTTCGCTGCATATGATAAACATCGTATAGAATCTTACATGCTGGACTATCCACCGCTTTACAGATCATAAATGTTTGATCTGCATGACGAAGGAAGAGGTCAGGATTATCACTCAGAGGCTCCAATACCATCGTCAACCCATGGGGCTCAAGGATTTCAGAGCCTCTTTTGAGCGCCTCCACAACATTGGCGGTTTGAATACCAAGAGGAAGATTTCGCTCAAAATATCCGGGCACAACCGTCATCCATTTGGCATTGACCCGCTTGGCAACTTCAACGGATTTTCGACAAGTTGCCAAAAAGGTATCCAAAAACTCTTGCTTTCCAGTAGCCAAGGATACCTTCCAGTTATCTCCACCGTCAATGACAAAAACCCCCATGCGCATGTTTAACTCAGAAAGTAATTTTCCGATCATTTCCTGATCCGCCACCGACCTACCGAGAAGACCATTATCTTCCAGCGAGCGAAAACCCTGATCGGCCATGAATCGTAATTCATCCTCAATTCCTCCCGGGGCAGAATTTCGAAACATTCCAAAATGCGGCGCAAAATCCATGTTGAACGTGGCGGCTTTCTGATTTTTAGCCAAGGCACCCATACTTAAGCCTCCAGAAAGGCTTAAAACTGTACTTCCCAAGCCCAATTTTTTGATAAATCCTCGTCTTTCCATGGCTTAAATCACTTTGGTTTTACCAGGTACTGCATGTGGATAATAGCCATCATCTCCGGGAAGGATTTTTGGCAGCGCATCCCAGGAAAGTTCCTCTGGGAATAAATCCACCGTTCCATTCAACGCTTCATCCCAAGTCATCACCTTACCAGAGTAAGTAGCATATCTACCCATGATGGAGGTCATTGTACTTTTGGCGGCATTTTCAGCGTCGGCAAATTTGTATTCCCCCTTGACGATTGCTGCCCAAAGCTCATCATGCTCTTGCTGATAGGGGTTTGGATTGTTTTCTCGATCATGGGTATAAATTGAATTTCCCTTCCAATCTGTCAAGACCCCATGGTTTCCGGCACTGAGATAAACTTTCCCTTTGGTTCCTTGGAAAGATTCATCTACCCGGTTGGCAGCTCCAGGGAAATGCCGACACTCACTGTGAATCACTGACCCGTCTTCATAAGTAAAGGTAAGCACATGGTGATCAAAGATTTCTCCATGATCTTTTCCTGTACGAACCGCACGACCTCCGGTGCCTTCTGCTTTGACTGGATAGGACTGCTTGACCCAGTTGGCAATGTCAATATTGTGTACGTGCTGCTCGGTAATATGATCTCCGCAGAGCCAATTGAAATAATACCAATTTCGCATTTGATATTCCATTTCGCTTTGTCCCGGTTGCCGTTCACGTACCCATACACCTCCGTCATTCCAATAGACCTGACCCCCTACAATATCTCCTACGGCACCATCATGAATCCGCTTGATGGTTTCCCGGTAATTGTTTTGATAGTGGCGCTGCAAGCCTACGACCACATTGAGTTTTTTCGCTTTAGCTTCTTCAGCTGAGGCCAATACTTTTCGTATCCCTGCGGCATCAGTCGCCACGGGTTTTTCCATAAAAATCTGCTTCCCCTGCTTCACAGCCTCTTCAAAATGGGAAGGTCTAAATCCTGGAGGAGAAGCCAAAATTACGACATCAGCTTCCGCAATCGCATGTTTGTAAGCATCGAACCCCACAAATTTTCGCTCTTCGGGAACATCGATTTTTTCTGTGCCATACTTGTCCAACATCGGCTTTAGACTAGTGTCCAACCGATCACGGAATGCATCCGCCATGGCCACCAGCTTGATGGGATGACCGGTTTCCAAAGCTTGGAATACCGCACCGGTACCTCTTCCTCCACAACCAATAACGGCAAGTTTGAGGTGGTTTTCAGTAGCAGCATACGCCCCTGGAAGGACAAATGGAGAGGCGAGAACACCTCCTGTGACCAAAGCAGATGTTTTAATAAAATCTCTTCTGGTGTTTTGATTTTTCATGGCAAGGTTATTTTAGGTTAATAATCGGATATAGGTGCCTGAGTATAATAGGCTTGAATTTCTTCTGGACTTGGAGGGATGAGCGGTCTGACTACCCGCAAACCCAAAAAAGGCGCCTCAGGAAACCACCATTGACTTTTGGGAATCTGAGGATCAATTTGCTTCCATTTTGGATCACTGACGTACCGTTTAGTGGAGCTGATTTCTTCGGAATTATGTTTAAAACTCCCTCCCCGTATCACACGGGGATAAAGTTTCTCGGCAGGATTTGCTGGATTTTCTTTGGGAGAGTTTTGGTAAAAATTTGGATCATATTGATCCGATGTCCATTCCATGACATTCCCGTAAATGTCATAAAGCCCCCAAGGATTGGGTTTTTTCTGTCCCACTTTTTGAGTGGATTCCGGTGAGTTTTCTGCCGTCCAAGCATATTCACCCAGAAGCTCCGGATCATCTCCATAAAAATATTGGGTCTCAGATCCTGCTTTAGCGGCATATTCCCATTCGGCTTCGGTAGGGAGCCGGTAAAAAATCCCTGTTTTCAAATACAACCAATGGCAAAATTGAATCGCTCCGTATTGGGTCATGCCCACAGCAGGTTTTGCTTCCTTTCCCATTCCAAAAGTCATATCCAAATAGGGAATACTGGGCCGGGTTAAGCCATCCACCAATTCACTAATCGGTTCTTCGGTAAGGGCAAGTTCATAATTTTTGTCTAGGAAAAGCTCAAAAATATCCCAGGTGATTTCATGGGTACCCATCCAAAATGCGTCGATTTTTACCGCATGGGTTGGCTTCTCGTCTTCAAATGGACTTTCATCCGAACCCATAAGAAAACTTCCCTCTGGAATAGGAACCAAATCAAATTGCACCTCGGTTCCTGGAATTTGTTGAGTATAGGGCTCAAAATTGGAATCCTCCCAATACCTAGCGGCAAGCGTAAAGAATAAAAGAAATACAGTCTTTTTAATCATTTGAGTTTATCAGTTGGGTGTTAGATTTTGCTTATAAAAATGAACGGCTTTGCTTTTTTCGATCCAGATCAGATAATCCTCGGTTTTGGTAATTCCACGAGTATCTCCTAGCACAGAGATTCCCGATTGTTCTGGACTAAGTGCTTGAAACTTTCCTGTTCCATCACCAAGCAAAATCAATCCTCTGGAAGCATCATATTTTCCGAGACTAATTTTACCAAAATCCATATTTCCTCCGAGAATCAGGTCAAGATTTCCATCATCATTCAAATCCATGGCATGAGAGGCAAAGACAGGACTGAACTGTACCTCTTGGGGTAATGGTTTTTTTTCAAATTTTCCTAAACTGTTGATTCTCAGATAAACGGTTTCCAGTTCGTTGATTTGGATTATTTCCGCATCTGATCGCTCGGATTGGGAAAAGAGATCTTCAAATTTTAGGGAAGCATAACTTTTGAAATCCAAGTAGCGTTTTTTCAACAGCGGCATTTGACTCAGTAATTCACCTCGGCTGACCAAAGGATAAATTTCTCCCTGAACCGGAAACCCATATACCGCATCCATCGATCCATTTTCATCGAAATCCTTGAAAATCAACTCCATAGGATTTTCATTTGAAGCTCGGAGTTGGGTATTTCTCCCAAGATTTCCGACAATCAATTCCATGTTTCCGTTTTGATCCCAGTCTGCAGATTGGATATGATTCCAAAAACCAATTAGTGGAGTTTCAAAGTACCGCTCAGTAGCTTCTTCCCAGAGTTTACCCTGATTTTCAAAAATAGAAATGGGCATTGCCTCCCCGACAAGAATTAATTCATCGGAGCCATTCTGGTCCAAATCCACAAACTTTGCATCGGTAATCATTCCCAACTCGAATAATTCGGGAGCATACTTTTGGGTTTCTTCGGTAAACTTCCCTGCACGGTCATTGATCCAAATCTGGGCTCCAGAGGATAAAGGATATTGGTCCGGCGTGACCCGCGAAGCCAAAAGGACATCCTCAGCTCCATCACCATTAAAATCATAAGTGAGAATGGTACTCACTGGACAGGAAAATCCTTGGAATGCATTTTCAACTCGCATAAATCGCCTGTTTCCTTCATTGAGGTAAAGTCGAGGTTCCCACTCCTTAGCCCCGGATTGAAATTGGTGCAGACCACCACCGGCTACCAAAAGATCCGTTTTTCCATCTCCATTGGCATCAAAAGCCACTGCATGGCTATCTTCGGCAGGGGATTCTCTCTCAAAGGAAGCAGAATCGAGGGCTTTGGACTGGAAACTGGTCAGGTGATAGATAATCCCCCCTGAAACGCCTCGTTCTCCTCCGACGAATAAATCGGGATGACCGTCTTGGTCAAAATCAGCCATCGTCCAAGCTTGCTGCTGATTGGAAATGGGATGCAAAAGCATCGGCTGTCTTTTAAAATCATTAGACTGAATTCCCTTTTTGAGGTGAACCTCAAATTGCTTGGATAAAATCGATCGTTTTTTAGGGGATTCCCTTTTATACTCTTCTCCGGTAGTTGGATCGATTTCTAAGGTCTGATTGGCAGAAACTGATCGAAGAATTTTAACGCTACCCTCAGGCCAGGATATCACCAGCGAGTCAATGGAACTCTCCTCGCCCAAACCCAAATGTAAAACAGGACTAACAGAGGACTGAAAACCCCTGTAAGGATTTTGCTCCAGATACTGGACCTCATGACCTGAATAGGCGCTAACTTGAGTGCCTAGGGCAAAGGTATTTTTATTCTCTCCAAGCAGTTTGATTTTGAGATAGTTTTGGGCTTGGAGCTCATTGCTCTTATTTTCAAAAATAGAAGCTGGGGAATTAATGTTATTTACGATCAAGTCTAGGTCTCCGTCATTGTCTAGGTCCGAATACGCAGCTCCATTGCTGGTGAGTGGAATATCGAATCCCCACTCCCCGGTTTTATTTTCAAATTGCAGATCTTGTTGATTTTGAAAGATGTAATTGGAAAGTCCAGTCGAGGGCATGGTTTTCACCAGGTCCAGTAAATCTTCGCGTTTGAGTTTCCCTCCGGATGTCTGCACGTAATTTTCCATGTACATCAAAAAATCCTGGTTATTATAGTCCCTCAAATACCCATTGCTGACAAAGAGGTCCTTCCAACCATCATTGTCAAAATCAGCAAATAACGCTGCCCAGCTCCAATCAGTATTGGAAAGACCAGAAAATTGACCAACTTCTTGAAATTTCCCCGTGCCATCGTTGACATGTAACATATTTCTCATGTACTGATGATGCCAGCCTTTATCAAGGTTTAGCTGAAAGACCTCGTAGTTGTCAGGAGCCAACAGAAGTTTTTGGCGATAATTATCCTCTGGCAGCATGTCTAGTGTAAAAATATCCGGCAGTCCGTCGTTGTTGATATCGGCGATGTCATTGCCCATGGAAAAGTTGGAAATGTGCCCGAGTCTTTCGCTCAGCTCATCGTTGAAGGTGCCGTCCTTTTGGTTGATGTAAAGGTAATCAGGCATGGCATAATCATTTCCGATGTAAATATCAGGCCACCCATCCTTATTGATATCGGCTGTTGAAATGCCCAAACCGTAGGAAAAAACAGAACTGGAAATCCCTGCCTCTGTTGTGATTTCAACAAAAACTCCATTTCGGTTTTCGAAAAGCTGCGATCCCGCTTCATTCTTTTCTTTTAAAAGCTTCATCGTCCGTGAAACGTCCTGATTTTGGATGGAACGTGTGTTATGATTTAGTAAAAAAAGATCCAAATCTCCATCCCGATCAAAATCAAAAAAGCTTGCCGAAGTACTGGGAGAGCTGGAGTCTATTCCAAATTCAGCTCCTTTTTCTTCAAATATTGGAGTGCCGGTTTCATCGGAACCTTGATTGATGAAAAGTAGATTTTTTCGCTTTCCCGGAGGCAGTGCCCCCGATCGACACTGGTAAATATCTAATAAACCATCCCCATTGACATCTGCAAAAACCACCCCAGTATTCCATGGGCCCGGGATTCCTTGAACTTTTGCCGTTTCCGTGATGTCTTTAAAAATCAAATTTCCCTGATTGAGGTATAGTTTTGGTCCACTGACATTGGCGGAAAAATAAAGATCGTCCAAGCCGTCCCCATTAAGATCTCCTACAGCTACCCCTGCCCCATTATAGAGGTATTCATACATGAGTACATTGAGATTCAAAGATTCTTCAATTCGATTAGTAAAGTTCACTCCAGAAACGCCTGGCTCGAGAAGCTCAAAAAGGGGTTTTGGGCTAGCTTCTGGGCTGCTTTTTATTTCCGAAGCATTCTTTTGGCAGGAAATTAAAAGCAAAATCAAGGCAAAATAAAAAGAGAAGGTAATTCTACGCATTTGGAAATTAAGAAACTCAGCCACTTCACTGTGAAATGGCTGAGTCTAATTTAAACAGAATTTATTCGATTAATAGCCCGGGTTTTGGATCAGGTTTTCATTTCTGTTGATTTCATCCCGATGAATGGGTAAGTAATACATCTTATCCAACCAAGTTCGGTTTTCTTTTCCTGGATCCATATCAATGACCTCATAGACATAGTCATAGGATTCCGGATCATAGCGATAAACAGAAACGCTTTTTCCGGGCTTCAGTGTCCCCGTAATGTTAATTCCATTAGCCTGTCTTCCTAGTGTCTCCGGAGCGATCATCCATCGCCTCACATCATGATAACGCTGTTCTTCATAGGCCATTTCTACTCGCCTCTCATTGCGATACCGATCTCGCAGTGCATCCCCAGAATCTGTGATTGCAGGCATGCCTACTCTGAATCGAATCTGGTTTAGCCAGTTGCGGGCCTCCTCTTCCTGTCCCAATTCGATCGAAGCCTCCACATAATTCAATACCGCCTCGGTATATCTTAAAATCGGCCAGGGGACCTCCTGCCAAGTGTTTTGATCCACAATGGCCGGATCCGGATCGATAAACTTGCGGATGTAATATCCGGTATAACTTCCATTCCAGTCTTCGATCGGTGAATTTCTGGTGTCCAATCCAAAATGAGTTTCAACCTCTCCAGAGGAATTGGTCACCTCGTAAGTTCCTGTTTGAATCTGACCAAGTGGATCCCTAGGCTGATTGGCAGAAGAGCGGGGTTTCCACTGTGCCCCATCGTATAAGATGGATGCATAGAATCTGGGGTCACGATTTTCGTACGGATTGCTGGAATGTTCTTCATCTTCCCATGAAAACTCGGTTCCATCCATCATTTCATAGTCATCCACCAAAAGCTGAACGGGGGTATTTCCTGCCCAGTTGTTATAGCCATTTGGACCGTTGAAAAGACCCTGACGACCGCCATTTTCCTGTTTGGCATTGATAAAATAGCGACCCAAAATGATCTCACTTTCTCCTCCATTTCTAGCCAAAGAATTGTTCATGTAATTTTGAATTCCTTCTTCATGAGAAACGGGTTCAGTTAAGCCCATTCCATTACCTGTAGTCAAGTCCAATACCGCTTTAGCAGCTGCCTGTGCCCGTTGCCAGCGCTCTGCCCGACTTCCGGAGGTGTAAGCCAACAATTCAATATTGCCATAAGCGGCCATATCCGGCGATTTTGCCTGTGCGGTAGGGGCATCATGCAAATCACTGGCCGCATAGAGCAAGACCCGTGACTTCAAGGCCAAAGCAGCAGCCTGGGAAGCACGCCCATTGGCCATCGCTCTACCGGCTAGCAAGGTGGCTGATTCATCCAAGTCAGAAACAATAAAATCCACCACTTCCTCAAAGGTATTTCGGGGAGCGGAATAGGTTTCCTCGCCTAGTTCGTAGGGTCGATCCACAATGGGCACACCCCCATAATAACGCATCAGCTGATGGTAATAGTAGGCACGAAGAAATTTGGCTTCACCCATTAATCGATCTGCCGCATCCTGATCGGTAAATTCCGGTTCGCTTAATTTGGAGATGGCAATATTGGCAGCCCTGATTCGGCTATACATATTTCCCCACCAAATGGTATTGTTTACCCAACCGATATCTGCAGGATTGGATCGGGATTCAGTAATGGTGTTGATTCCTCTTCCAGGATGGGTAAAGATTGCTTCATCAGTGAGCGAAGCGAGCATTTGCTCGTCAAAGCCTCCATTTCCAAATCCCTGGTAAATGCCCGTTACAAAGGCATCCGCAAGAGCTGGATCAGCCCAAACGGAAGATTCGGACACCTCACCAAGAGGCCGCGTATCCAGAAAGTCATGATTACAAGAAACCGAAATCAGCCCTGCAATGAATATAAATAGGAACGTTTTATTAATTAGTTTCATGATTCGCTTAGATTAGAAAGTGACAGAAAGACCGGTGCTAATAATTCTAGCTTGTGGATAGTACTGACCGGTGGAATTGTTAGATTCCGGATCATACACTTTTAACTTGTCCCAAGTCAGTAGATTGAGACCGTTTAGGTATACCCTCAGATTGCCTACCCCAATTCGATCGGCCATTGCCTGGGGTAGATTATAGCCGATTTCGACATTTTTCAGTCTCAGGTAATCTGTGCTTCTAAACCAATAGGTGTTTCCATTGGAATAATACTGGTCGCTTCGGTTTGCGATTCTTGGATGCACGCTGCTTGGATTATCAATGGTCCAGCGGTTTTCATAAATATCCAAAAGGAAGTTTCCGATATTTCCGGATTCCCCTGCACTCACATACTGTCTTGCTCCGAGTGCTCCCTGAAAAAGAATGGCAATATCCAGATTCTTCCAGCTGGCGTTGATATTGGCTCCCCCTTGGAAAAGCGGAATATCGTTATTGTCCATCCGAACACGATCATCTGGAGTGATTTTGCCATCTCCATCGTAATCCACATATCTCATATCGCCAGGCCGTAGATTATTGGTCAGCGCTGTGTAGTCCAACGTTTCGGAGTCGATTTCTTCTTGACTTCTAAAGACGCCATCGTATTGGTAGACCAAAAAGGTATTCATCGGCTTACCGGTAGATTGTTGCCATTCAGGAGCTCCGGGAGCTTCATCCCAAAACAGAATTTTGTTTTTGGCATAACCCCCGTTGATGCTGAATGAGTATTGGAATTCTCCAAAATTCCCGCGAGTACCCATGTTCAGATCAAACCCTTTGTTCTCCACCTCTCCGATATTTTCCTGTGGTAAATTGATCCCGGTACTCTGCGGAATTGAAGCATTTTTTTGCCAAAGAATATTGGTTCGCTTATTATAGAACAGGTCAAATTCAAAGAAAACTTTACCCTGAAGCAATTGTCCTTCAAATCCTAGATTAGAGTTATTCGCAATTTCCCAAGTAATGCCACGGTTGGGTACTCGAGTTTCGAACAGGGTTTTGGTTTCAACACCTCCTATGATATAGGAGTTAAATCCATAGGTGGAAAGAAACTGATATGCTCCTACTTGGTCATTACCCATTTGTCCCCAAGAACCCCGGATTTTGAAGAAGTCAAATTTCTCCCCAATGGCGGTTTTCCAGAAATTTTCTTCCGAAACTACCCAACCCAGCATGATCCCAGGAAAAAAGCCAAATCGCGTTTCTTTAGGGAAGATATAGGAACCATCATATCTCCATAGGAACTCGGCCAAGTATTTTTCATTGTAATTATAAGCCGCACGTCCAAAATAATTCATTCGTGCCTGCTCAAATGCACCCCCACCGTTGTTTTTCTCCAAGTCACCACCTGCAAACATCTGATCAATCGCGGTGGAAATAAAGTACCTTCTAAAAGCATTGAAATTATTCCCCTCCACCGTTTCTTTATTGAATCCTGCCAAAAGGTTGATCGAATGCTTTTCTGCAATTACTTTATCGTAGGTAGCGGTAGTACCGACCAGAATGTTTAATTGATTGATATTTTCCTGACGAAGTCTGGGTTCGGCTGGTCCTCGCTTACTGGGTACCAATACTGGGGTTACGCCATCCTCTTCAAATCCACTTCCCATTTCATAAAGAGTCCACGGAATCTCCCATCTTTTTAAATTCCGCATGGTTTTATCCACAGCGGCCGTTCCGGTGATTTTTAGGCCTTCAACTCCTGGGATTTTAAATACAATCGAACCATTGGATTGGAAGTAATCTCGCGTATCGTGATCGTATCCGGTCTGGTTGGTGGTGATGACCACTGGGTTTTCTCCATTTTCGATATCTGGACCCGGTAGGCCATTTGGCCAATAAGCCGGTTGATTGGGCTTTCCTCGCATTTGCATTCGGAATATAGAACCTGCCCCACGAGTAGGGAAAAATCTAAACTCCTCTCTTCCAAGTACACCCAGGGTGACATTGATGTACTCGTTGATTTTTGCATCCAGGTTGACTCGGAAATCATATTGCTTATATCCAGTCGCGGAGTTTTTATAGTAAGCATCCTGATTTTGGTAGCCCAATGATGTCAGGTATTTTACATTTTCACTTCCACCCACAAGTTGGAGATTGTAGCGGGATTGAGGAGACCAGGTTTTGAGTGTTTCCCTATACCAGTCAGTATTAGGGTGACCCCAAGGGTCGCTTCCGTTTCTATACAATTCCAAATCTTCAGGAGTATAGGGCGCATTTCTTACCTGACCATTTGGACGGGTATATTCCCCTGACGTTTGATAGGCTTGATTAGCCGCATCCCACTCACTTACCGGCAATCCGTAAATATCCAAGTCATTGAGCATCTCGGCATATTGAGCCGCATTCGCTAATTCAGGAATTACCGTGGGTTGAGCAAAACCCTGATTGACCTGGAAGGTCAATTCTGGCTTTCCATCGAGACCTCTTTTGGTTGTCACCAAAATAACTCCATTGGCCGCACGTGCTCCGTAAATAGCTGCTGAAGCATCTTTTAAGACTGAAATACTCTCAATATCATTTGGATTAATCCGGTCTAGCCCTCCGGATCGTGCAGGAATCCCATCTATGACGATCAAAGCATCATTGTTTCCTAGGGTATTGGAGCCTCGAATACGGATGCCAGATCCATCGTACCCTGGCTCCCCACTTCTATTGACAGCGACCACACCGGCCATTCTTCCGGCTAGGGAATTGGTCAGATTAAGCGTAGGAGATTTGGCCAACTCACCCCCTTTAACGCTGGCCACAGAGCCCGTGATGGTCTCCTTTTTTTGCTCGCCATATCCTACAATGATCACTTCCTCCAATGACTGTGTATCGGGGTTAAGGGTGATTTCAATGTCACTTTGATTTCCTACCGGAATCTCCACAGTAGTAAATCCAATAAATGAAAAGACCAAAACCGCATCATCACTGCTAACTGACACGGTATATTTACCATCTATGTCGGTAACCGTACCAGACGAAGTACCCTTGACTAGGACAGAAACTCCCGGCAAGGGGAGATTATCCTCTCCTGACAAAACTGTTCCAGACACCTCCCGGGTCTGTGCTATGGCTGAGGACGTTAGGCCCAGAACCAACAATAAGCTTAAATAAAAAAGCTTAACAGAGTTAAATTTCTTCATATAATGAAATTTTGGGTTAATGAAAATTGTACAATAAAGTTCAACTTTAGCCCCAACATTTTCTTACTGAATTCATTTAAATCCTGACTGTTTTATGACATTTATAAAGAATTCTTAACGTTTAAAATTAGAATATGCAAAATAAAAGGTTAGCATTGATGCGATAAAAACGAATTTTCCACTTTTTTAAGGGTAAAAATAAACCGATGAAATCGAGCATGACATACCGGTCACACACCGGGATGATTAGAACCGCGAGATTCCATATGACCTCTGAAAATCAATGATAAACAGATGAAATACCCATGTCGAATAGTCGACACACAGGAGAATGATTATCCAGGGTATTCCATCTGACCGTTCAAAAACAAATTATAAACAGATGAAATCGAGCATGACGTACCCGTCACACACCGGGATGATTAGAATTGCGAGATTCCATATGACCGCTAAAAAACAATTATAAACAGATGAAATCGAGCATGACTAAAGCGACACACAGAGGGATGATCATAATAAATGCGAAGATTCCATCTGACCCCTGAAAATCAATGATAAACAGATGAAAACAATCATCGGTCCCAATTGATAGCTTGATTTCCTTTTAAAAATTACATCCGTTTAACGACTTCACGTTTTTGAATTTTAATCGACCACATTCCCCTTAAATCTCCCACTTTATGTCCGGTAGCTTTGTCTTGGGGATACAGCGCATTAATCTTTTCTAGAGTTTGGGCACTGATATCTTTTTGTGGGTCACCATGGCAATTCAGACAAAGACCCCCAGGGATCACGATCGCTTTGGAATATAAATAGGCTTTCCCCTCATCGATTTTCTGCAAGTTGGGTGTAGACTCTAGCCCATTTTCTACATTATATTCATACGTTTCCAAAATTCGCTCTTCCATTTCTGAAGGTTGATCGACTGGATTTCTATATCGATTAGACACACGCCTAATTTCTACCTCATACTTTTTACTCACCTGATCCAAAATGGGCAAAGCCTGGACATTACAAAACTCAATCGCCCCAGGAACGCCTTTTTCCGCAATTGCTTCTTGGAGTTGTCCGAGGAGTTGCTGTTGCGCCTCTGTGCTGATGGAGTCGCCCCAAACCATTGCCGCTTCAAAGATTTCTGCCTCATTTAATTTTTTGACCTCCATCGACTCATTTACCTCTTCAAAAACTTCCTTAGAAACCCGCTCTCCAGAGCCGCAAGAGGACATAAATAGGAATACTAAAATGGCAGGAAATGTAAATTTCATAGTAAGTAGCGTTTATTCCAATAAATCTAAAAACTTCCATCCATAGTAGAATTGTTTAATAGAATTTATTGATCTTGGATAATTCAAACCTGCCAAGAGCTTTGAGAAGTGCGTAAATAACTTATTTTTGTTTTGATCTTGAGATTGGCGATGAAAAAACTTTTCTTCCTTATTCCCCTAATGTGCCTGATATCTTTGGCAGATAGTCTGGCGCAAACCTGGACTAGACTTCAGGGCTGGGGATTGGATTTAGAGACCATCTTTTGGGTCAATGATTCCGTCGCTTTCTCTGGAGGTGAAAATTTACTCATTCGAACTCATAATAGAGCCCAAAGTTGGCAAGAATTACCTTACCGGTTTGAAGGAAGAGTTTTGTCTATTGCCTTTGATGATGAAATGCTTGGGTTGGCTGTCGGTGAAAATGGCCTTCTGCTCAAAACGACAGATTCTGGACAAACCTGGAAAGAAATTACCTTGGAAACAGAGGTGAACCTAAAACAGATAAGCCAAGTTTCCGAACTAGAATGGATAATCGTAGGAGAGGGTGGAAATATATTCAAAAGTACGGACCAAGGAGAATCCTGGACTACGGTCGCTTCTGGACAAACTCTGTCCCTCAATGGTTTTTTTAAATGGAACCCAGATACCCTGTATTTGGCAGGGGATTCCGGTACTTTGCTTCGTTCTCAAAACGGGGGAAATGCTTGGGAAAAATTGGAACTTGGCCAAACTACCGATTTCCATGGAGTGGCATTTTCCTCTGCTTTGGTTGGCTATGTAGTAGGAGATGCAGGAACGATCCTAAAAACAGAAGATGCAGGCCAAACTTGGACTGCCCTGGTTTCTGGGGTAAACAGCAATTTGAAAAAAATCGAAATCAGCCCACTCGATAGCAAAATCCTCAGCGTGGTAGGAGAAAATGCCACTGCACTTCGATCCATTAATTCAGGGGGTAGTTTTGCCAAAGCCAACCTCGGGGCGACCAATACTCGAAACGTCTATGATCTAGATTTCGTCCCCCACACGAATACATTATATGCTGTCGGTCAGGATGGTTATCTGATTTCCTCTACCAATGCCGGATCCACATTTACACAGCGAATGGCTGGAGTTCGGAATAATTTTAAAGCTGCAGATTTTAAAACCGATCGATACGGGTTTATTGGAGGAGAAAATGGCGCATTCTATGTTACTTCCAATGCCGGCCAAAGTATCATCAGCCGACCTTTGCCGGAAAATTCGGATGTGGTCGGAATGAACTTTTGGAATAACAGTTATGGCTTTTTGACCACTTCAAGCGGAAAACTCCTGCGCACCTCCAATGCCGGTTCGGCTTGGATAGACCTGACACCTCCTTTCCCACAGTCGATCAACGGGTTTTATCTTTTCGCCACCTCTGTAATTTATGCCTCTGGAAATGAGGGTAGAGTGACTTCCTCATTTAATTCTGGAGGAGCTTGGAATACTGAAATTCAATCGGATACCCAGAATGACCTCAAAGAAATCATGTTTTTTGATTTTCAATTTGGAATTGCGGTGGGCGAAAACGGGCAGATTTCCTATTCCAACGGTGGTGCGGTCTGGACAACCCTTCCATCCTTGACGGATAATAACTTCCATGGCCTTGCTAAGCTAGACGAAACGACTGCTGTTGTCGTCGGAGAAAATGGAAGCATTTTCAAAACTACTGACAAGGCTCTTACTTGGCGACAAATTGAAATTCAAACCGATGAAGACCTGTTGGATGTAGATTTTTTTGGAAGTGAGGTCGGGTTTATCTCTGGAAAAAATGGGCTGACCATGCAAACCGGCGATGGAGGAGAAACGTGGGTGGTCATTCCCTCTGGGACCAGTCGCGATTTAACTGGAATCAGTGCTGGAAATCCACTTATTGCCTACGCAGTGGGAGATGACGGGACAATCTTAAGCTATTCCTGCGTGCCTCCCACTGGAAACCTAAGTCCTATCTCAGGACCGGAGACCTCATGCCTACGCGCAGAACGGTATTCCATTACTGACGATATCCTTGAAGGTTCTCAAATCTTTTGGAGAGTGGACGGGGGAGAAATTATAGCCGGACAGGGTAGTAATGAAGTGGAAATAGTATGGACTTTTCCCGGCAGGAATGGAGTTTTTGTTAGCCGACAAAATTTCTGCGGTGCAGGAGAAACTTCCTACCTGGAAGTAATTGTCAATGATATTCCTACAGTTTCGGAACCAATAGAGGGAGAGGGATCGGTTTGTATAGAGCAGGAATATTCCTACTCGGTCAACAATCAATCCGGCGTGGACTACAATTGGACAGTCAGCGGCGGTGAAATCCTCAATGGTCAAGGAACGGCTTCGGTTTTGGTGATTTGGGAGGAAGCAGGAGATCATTCCATTTCAGTTGTTCCGAATAATTCCTGTGGGAAAGGAACAGCTGTATCAAAACCGATTCTGGTCAAAGCCCAAGCAGAAACTCCTGGCCCTATCACTGGTGAAGGAATCACTGCACCAGGAGAAAAAGTTTATGAAATTCTTCCCGTCGGCGACCTTAGCTATCAGTGGACGATCGAAGGGGAAGGAGCTTCAATCCTGGAAGGACAGGGCACTGCATCCATCCGGGTAATTTGGCAAAATGAGGGAGAGTTTACCCTCAGCGTCAGAGCCCAAAACTCCTGTGGATTTAGTGAATCAAGTCATTTGCCCGTGACGGTAAGTTTTATCACTTCCTTAGAACCTGATAGAAAGCTTTCTCTTTTGGTTTATCCCAATCCAAGTTCGGGTCAAATTTTTCTTGAGTCCGAAAATCTTTCTCAATGGAATTCAGCAGAAGTCATCAATCAATTGGGTCAATCCATCGTTTCCACACCAATTTTAAGTGGTCAAACCCTAGTTATTTTTCAGGATTTGCCAAAAGGTGTGCTACTCGTCCGATTAAAAGGCCGGTCGGGGGTAGTGGTCAAAAAAATAGTGGTGGAATAGGGTGAGCGTTATTCTTCGTCCCGAATTTTCACATACTGGAAAAGGTCACCGATCACGCCTCTTTTGATAAAAGCTTTTTTCAAAATAGCTTCGGGGATATACCCTGCTTTTTCCAAAACATTCATCGATTCAACGTTAAAGTCATATATCTGAGCAAAAACCCGTTGCACGTCAAATTTTTCAAATAAATAACTGGTAAACAGTTTGACTGCCTCGGTGGCGATTCCTTTTCCCCAATAGGATTCCCCTACCCAAAAACCAATTTCCATATTGGTTCGCAGTTCATCTTTCCCCCGTTCGGATCCTATTGCTCCGGCTAGTTTCCCTTCGAATTCGATGGCAAAATTTTGAGGGGGATTAAACTTTTGATTATGCTCTATCCAATGTCTGGCGTCATGAATGGTATAGGGCTGAGGATAACTGTCCCTGAGATTCATCGCAATTTTGGGATTGTTGGCAAGGGGATAAAGCTGATGAAAGTGGGCTTCATTCCAAGTGACAAGACTAATGGATCGTTCTCCGGCAATGATCATAAAGGGTTGATGGTTAATTATTCAAGATACAAGGCTTCATTTACAAACACCAATGATGCCGAAAAATTTATTCACGCGTTTTTTTACTCCTCTAAGCCCGAAGTATTCATTTTTTCAAGATTTTCTGCAAACCGGAGCGCAGAAATGAATTCCTCGATGTTTCCTTCCATCACATCTGGCAAATTATAAACCGTTTTATTGATCCGATGATCAGTGACCCTAGATTGGGGATAATTGTAGGTTCGGATTTTATCTGATCGATCACCACTTCCGACCATTGATTTTCGCTGAGCTCCTACGGTTTCATTGTGCTTGGCCAGCTCGATTTCATACAGTCGGGAACGAAGCACCTTAAGCGCCTTTTCAAAGTTTTTGATTTGAGACTTTTCGTCCTGACAGGTCACAACCAAACCGGTAGGATTGTGAGTTAGTCGTACTGCCGAATAGGTCGTATTAACCGATTGGCCTCCGGGACCTGAAGAGCAATAGGTATCCTTTCGGATATCGTTCATGTCAAGGTGTACCTCTACTTCGTCCATTTCCGGCAAAACCGCTACCGAAGCCGCTGAAGTATGTACGCGGCCCTGAGATTCTGTAGCGGGCACACGTTGTACCCGATGAACTCCGGATTCGTATTTGAGCATACCATACACATCCGCTCCCGATACCGTCGCAATGATTTCCTTATAGCCTCCAGCAGATCCAAAGGTCAAATCAAGTACGGTTAACTTCCATCCCTTCATCTCGCAAAATCGCTCATACATCCGGAATAAATCTCCGGCAAAAATAGCCGCTTCATCGCCTCCAGTCCCACCCCGGATTTCTAAAATACAGTCCTTGGAATCATTGGGGTCTTTGGGGATGAGAAGCTGCTTGAGCTCTTCCTCCAACCGAGTCTTTCGCTCCCGCAATTCATCAAGTTCAGCCTTGGCCATTTCCCGAAAATCAGGGTCTTTCTCTTTGTCTAAGATTTGCTTAGAGCTATCAATATTTTCAAGGATGAGCTTATATTCATCGTAGGCTTCAACCACCTTCTCCAGGTCTTTATATTCTTTGGTCAGTTTGGCATATTTACTCATGTCTGACATGGACTCCGGTAGAATAATCAACTGTCCTACTTCTTCAAATCGATCTTTAAGTGCTTGTAATTTGTCCAGCATGATGTTTTCGTTCGCTTTGCAAAAGTAAGGATTAATTTGCAGCGGTAAACACTGCTCAGCTATGGCCTGAGAATTAAAATCAAATTCCTAAAACGTACCTGATTGGTAGCGTTTTGGGTTATTTTACCGTTTATACATCAAAGGCGAAAGAAAATGAAAATCTTTAAAATTATCCTGCTTGGTTTGGCTTCCTTGCTTTGGATCCAATGTGCCGAAGAGCAAAATCTTCACGACTGCATTGATGAATCTAAAATTAATCAAACAGCCGCCTGCTATGAAATCTACGCTCCGGTATGTGGCTGTGACGGGAAGACCTATTCCAATGATTGTTATGCTCAAAATGCAGGGGTGACTGCATTTACAGTTGGCGCTTGTAGTGAAAAAAATTAAGGCCTCGATCTGAGGCCTTAATTAAGGATTATTCCACCGTTACTGATTTTGCCAAGTTTCTGGGTTGGTCCACATTACATCCCCGCATCACGGCAATGTGATAGGAGAGTAATTGCAAAGGTACTACGGCCACCAAGGGAGCAAAAGCTTCATGCGTTTCTGGAATTTCAATTACATGATCAGCCATTCTTCTGACTTGCGTATCTCCTTCAGTTACTACTGCAATTACTTTTCCCTTTCTTGCTTTTACTTCTTGAATATTGCTGACCACTTTTTCATAAGAACTATCCTGTGTGGCAATAAAAATTACCGGCATTTCTTCGTCAATGAGTGCAATCGGTCCATGTTTCATCTCTGCGGCAGGATAGCCTTCGGCATGGATGTAAGAAATTTCTTTCAGCTTTAAAGCCCCTTCCAACGCTACCGGAAAATTATATCCTCTTCCCAGGTAAAGTGCATTTCTAACCTCTTTGTATTCTCCAGCTATGTATTGGATTACCTCATTGCTTTTGAGCGCCTTTTCAACCTTAGATGGAATTGCCTCTAGCTCATGAAGAAGCTGAATGTATCTGCTTTCTGGAAGGGTACCTCGCTGATAACCAAGTTTCAAGGCCATCATTGCCAAAACGGAGATTTGGGCGGTGAATGCTTTGGTCGAAGCCACGCCGATTTCAGGTCCAGCATGGGTATAGGAGCCGGCATGGGTCATTCTCGGAATGGAGGAACCCACGACATTACAAACCCCAAAGATCGTTGCACCTTTGGATTTGGCCAATTCAATTGCAGCGAGCGTGTCAGCAGTTTCTCCGGATTGAGAGATTGCAATCACAAAATCCTTGTCATTAATGACCGGGTTTCGATAGCGAAATTCTGATGCATATTCCACTTCCACAGGAACTCGGGCAAACTCCTCAAATAAGTATTCAGCGACCAACCCGGCATGCCAAGAAGTTCCACAGGCAGTAATGATAATCCGTTCTGCATTTTGGAATTTATTCATGTAATCCCGAAGTCCACCCAAAACCAAACGACCCGATTTAGCATCCAGTCTTCCTCTCAGGCAATCCGCAATTGATTTGGGCTGTTCGTAAATCTCTTTAAGCATGAAATGCTCAAAGCCACCCTTTTCAATCGCTTCCAGTTCCATTTCCAGCTGGTTGATGTAGGGATTGGTTTCGACGTTTTCAATAGTTTTGACTTGGAGGCGGTTGTTCCGAATTACAGCAATTTCATAGTCATCAAGATAGACCACTTTGTTGGTATATTCAATGATCGGAGTTGCATCGGATGCCAAGAAATATTCATCTTCACCCACCCCAATGACTAAGGGAGATCCTTTTCTGGCAGCAATTAGGGTGTCCGGCTCTTCCTTGTTGATCAAAACAATCGCATACGCTCCAACCACTTTGTGAAGAGCAAGTCGAAGTGCCTCCTCCAGGGAACATTGGTTATGCAGCTGAATATCCTCGATGAACTTTATAAAAACTTCCGTGTCTGTTTCGGATTGGAATTGATACCCTTTTTGGATCAAGTCCTTTTTCAATACCTCATAGTTTTCAATGATCCCATTGTGAATCATTGCGAGCTTTTCTGAGGAAGAATAATGTGGATGCGCATTCGTATCATTCGGCTCTCCATGTGTCGCCCATCGGGTATGTCCGATTCCGATTTTGGAGCGAATTTCACCATTAGACTGTAAGTGCTTTTCTAATTCAGAAACTTTGCCCTTTTTCTTGTAAATACTCAAGCCTATGGCATCTAAGAGCGCCACTCCCGCTGAGTCATATCCTCTATACTCTAATCTGCGAAGGCCTTTGATAATAATGGGCAGCGCTTCTTGCTGTCCCACGTATGCTACAATTCCACACATATTGAAAAATTCTTTTAGGTAGTTAGAACTTCCACAAATAAACAGCTTTCATGCCAAAAAAAAGAATCCACTTTCTTAAAATTTGAAAGTGGATTTGGAAAGATTTTTAAAATGGGAATTTTACCGCGTTTTGGAGTAGATCGCTTTCACCTTAATATTATTCTGATTGACTTTAAACTGTCTAAAGGAACGTTTAAAGTCGTCTTCTATCGTCCCGCGTTTCGAAAAGATCCCTCCATAGAACAACCAATCATTGTTTATTAGTTCTTTTTGGAAAACCGCATTGGCATATGAGGTAACATCTACCCTATACGTGTCTGTAGTTTCATCAAAAAGAATCTGAGCAGGGGCTTGGTTTCCTGGTAAAACATTTCCCTCTTCGTCTTCGGTAACCTGTGGCTGCCCTGTACGCTGTACAGTCAACGGAGTGACGGCTTCATTTTGAAAAATAAATTGGTTTTGATCATCGGTAAAATAAAAATAACCTGAAAAAAGAGGCACTTGAGTTTCAGGGTACTCCTCAATTTCTTCAAACTCCACCATTACTTGATTGAAAACCACACCAGATAGGGAGTCCAAAAACGCATCAATGGGACTGGTATCTAATTTAATCATTAGCCCTAAATTTGCCTTAGCCCCCACAATGGCTCCAACATCGTAATTTTCTCCTTTTTCAATAACTTGCTCAAGAGGCGTTCCCGTTCGATCATTTTCTACGCCATTAAAACTTCGAGAAGAAAGCGTACTGATTCGATAGCTTTCAGCAATGGTATCTCCCGGATAATGAAAATAAGCTACGATAGCTGTATTTGACCCTAGACTGATACCAGAAGTCGTATTATCTCCCTCCCGGGCTTTTAAGGCCACACCTGGAAAATAATCTCGGAAGGAAAAGAGATTTTCAAACTCAGGACCTCGCTTCATTTTCCCAAAAATTTCCTCGGCAAACTCCTCCTCCACTTGCAAATTGACCGTGGTGTCTTTGGTTTCTCCAAAAATAATCTCTTCAAAGGCTATGGGATCTGCTTCAAATGCCAAAGAATTAAAATTGTAATACAGCGTATCCAAAATGGGTTCGGTCAATCTATGAACACTATAATATTTGGGTTCATCCAAATTTTGACCATTCACACTGACTACATCCAGAGTAAAGAAAATAGAATCCAAAATTGCTTCTGTTTCAGGTCTGTCTTCGCCAGAATTGATGTACATACGGGTATATCCTGTGCCCGATGTTTTACCAAAAAAATCATCCTCTTCTTCACCCACAATAAGTATACGTTGATTCGTCGTACTAAACGAGTCAAGCAACACTACCTCGGCTGGTAAATTGAACTCGGCAAAGGAAACTCCTACTTGATTGTTGCCCGGGGCCAATTCAATCCCAACCGTAGCCGGATCAGAACAAGATGTAACTAGAATAATTGATGTAAGGGCCGAAAGGGCCCACTTAACCGGCGAGATTAGTGTAAATGCCGTATAGCTCTTCATGAGCTTGCTCCTCTTCTTCAATGCTGATGTCAAACTTCTTATCTTTAGAGAAATCCTCAATTAGTTGGTTTAATTCGGCAGAGACTTCGCTGCCCTTTACGACCAAATCGGCATACTCCATGCCCATTCGGATAAAGCCCGTAAAGTCTTTGCTCTTCAAAGGTGCTAAAATAGCGTCATCTATGTCCACCATCTTAACCTTGTTTAACAAATCATCCCCAAAGGTATGGGAAAATCCATTGTTATAGATCGCAAAAACTGATTTGGTATCTTTAAAAAGTGGCTCGTTTTTGTAGGTCGTTTTCAAATACATCGGAATCAAGGAGGTCATCCAATCATTGCAATGGACGATATCTGGAGCCCAGCCAAGTTTTTTTACCGTTTCGATGACGCCTTTGCAGAAAAAGATCGCTCGCTCATCGTTGTCTTCGTAAAACTTCTGTTGCTTATCGTGAAATACACTTTTACGCTGGAAATAGTCCTCGTTATCTATGAAATAAACCTGTAATTTGGCATTGGGAATGGAAGCAACTTTGATGACAAGTGGCTTTTCTTCTTCCCCTACAGCAATATTGATCCCAGATAGTCGAACCACTTCATGGAGTCGGTTCTTCCGCTCGTTGATCAATCCAAACCGCGGTACCAAAATACGGATTTCCATTCCTCGCTCTTGCATAGCTTGGGGAAGGGATCTTAGGAAATTGGCGACTTCTGAAGTTTGGAGAAAAGGGTTGATTTCACTGGCAACGTAGAGGATACGTAATTTAGACATGTTATTAAATTTTGATGTAAAGTGATAAACAACGGCACAAAGATAATAAAAAAACCCTAAAAGGCCTTGTTTTTCTGGATATTAATCTAGTTTTGCCTCTATTTACCCAAAAGTATCTCCAAATCTGTGCAAGTAATCCCTAGGCCCGCCCAGTGGCAAGCAATCCGCCTCCAGTTGATTCATTCTGACCAAACCCTCGGTTTAGTGCCTACCATGGGTGCCTTGCATCAGGGACACCTGGATCTGGTCAGCAGATCATTGGAAAAGTGTGATTATACCCTCGTTTCCATATTTGTCAATCCAACCCAATTCAATAATCCTGAAGATTTTGCCAAGTACCCACAAAGCCTAGAGCAGGATTTAAAGCTCTTGGAAAAAGCGGGTGTGGATGCGGTTTTTCTGCCCACAGTTGAAACCATGTATCCTTCAAAACCAAGAATTAAATTGGACTTTGGTTCTTTGGAGCAGATTTTGGAAGGGGCATCTCGACCTGGACATTTCAATGGAGTGGGAATTATTGTTTCCAAGCTTTTTCACATGATCCAGCCGGATATTGCTTTTTTTGGACAAAAGGATTTACAGCAAGTTGCCATAATTCAAAGCTTGGTGCGGGAACTTTCATTTCCGGTCCAGCTGGAAATCGTTCCCACTAGAAGGGAGCTTGATGGCTTAGCGATGTCCTCCAGAAATAGAAGGCTCAGTGAATCCGAGCGAAAGCAAGCTTTGCTTTTGTATGAAAGCCTTTCAGACGCCAAAGACCTGTTAATCAAAGGGCATGCTTGGGAAAAGGTGAAAAAATCCGCAGAAACTCTTTTTGAGAAAGAAGAGGGAGTGACCCTTGACTATTTTGCTTTGGTTGACCAGGAAAAATTTGAACTATTGGATGCCTATGATCCAGCCAAAAAATCTTCGCTCTGCATAGCAGCTTTTGTAGGAGAAATTCGTTTGATCGATAACCTGCCAATAAATGCTTAATTTTGCGGCCTGAAAAACTAAGCCAATGCATATTCAAATCATGAAGTCAAAAATCCACCGGGTGAAAGTCACTCAGGCGGAGCTTCACTACGTGGGATCCATCACGATCGATGAGGACTTGATGGATGCGGCTCATTTAATCGAAAATGAGAAAGTCCAAATCGTCAACGTCAACAATGGCGAACGCCTGGAAACGTATGTAATCAAAGGAGAGCGGGGAAGCGGACAAATTTGCCTCAATGGTCCGGCTGCGCGAAAAGTGGCAGTGGGTGATATCGTGATCATTATTTCCTATGCCAGTATGGACCTCGAAGAAGCAAAAAAATTTAAGCCGATGGTCATTTTTCCAGATGATCAGAACCAATTGATTTGATCATGAACAAAAGGCTAAAGCAAATTATACAAGTAACTGTATCCTTGGCTTTAGCAGGCTGGATATTTTGGTTTCTTTACAAGGACATTGAAATTGAAGAACTCCTTGGTCAGGTTCAAAGCAGCAATTGGTTTTGGATTGGGCTTTCGCTGACGATCTCCTTGTTGGGCTTCTGGATTAGAGGATGGAGATGGACCTTGCTAATTCGCGAGGATGAGGGAAAGAAAGTCAGCTCCGGGGATGCCTATCATGCAGTGATGGCTGGTTATTTGGCGAACCTGGTTGTGCCAAGAGCGGGAGAGGTTGCTCGATGTGGGGTTTTGGTGAGAAGCAATGGCATTTCCATGGGACATTTGATCGGAACAGTCATTTTGGAGCGATCCATTGATTTACTTTTTTTAATGGGTACAATATTTTTGGCTTTTACAGTAGAGCGAGAGCTTTTTCTTAGGTTAGCTGGGCAACTGGTGGACTTAGATTCTTTGGGGTCAACGTTGATCAAAAACTTACCGCTTTTCCTAACTATTGCTCTAAGCCTAGTTGTGTTTTTTTGGGTTTTACTCAGACGATTTAGACAGCATAGCCTCATCCAAAAGCTCCAACAGTTTTTAAGGGAACTTATTGGAGGCATCAAACGGATCGGAGAATTAAAAAACCCTTCCGGATTCTGGATCAGCTCCGTGGTCATTTGGATCATTTACTTTCTGACCATGTATACCGTTTCGCTTGGAATCCAAAGTACTGCCAATTTGTCGGTAGGTGAAGTACTTCTGGTCATGGTGATGGGCAGTATTGGCATGGTCGCGCCCGTACAGGGGGGCATAGGAACCTTTCATGCACTAGTGGCCTTCATTTTGATACAGTTCGGAATAGCAGAAGAAGACGGGAAAATATTCGCAGCTATTATTCACGGCACCCAAGTGATTCTAATTCTCTTAGGCGGATTGATTAGCTGGGCCATCGTGATGAAAAAAGAAGCTTGGATAAAACCCGTCAAACCCTAACTTCGTATTCAATCCTGCAAACCCTAATAATAATATGATCATCCTAATCGTAGTCGTCTTTGCAATACTAGGCTTTGTCGTCAGTAGCCGACTAAAAAGTAAATTTAAAAAATATTCGCAAACCGCTTTGGAGGCGAACCTATCCGGAGCAGAAATAGCCAAACTGATGCTGGCTGACCACAACATCCACGATGTACAGGTGCTCTCAGTTGAAGGACAGTTGACTGACCATTACAATCCGATGAATAGAACAGTCAACCTGAGTCCGGATGTGTATTATGGCCGAAATGCTGCAGCCGCAGCGGTAGCTGCACATGAATGCGGTCACGCCGTTCAGCATGCCAAAAATTATGCTTGGCTCAACCTACGTTCGACCCTGGTCCCCATTCAGAATATCTCCGGTAAAATTCTAAATGTGGTTTTGATCGCATCTCTATTTGGTGGATTTGCGCTCGGATTGCCCGTTCCGTTGATTGGATACATTGTCGTAGGATCTTACTCGGTCATGACCTTATTTACGTTGGTCACCTTACCGGTTGAATTTGATGCATCCAATCGGGCTCTTACCTGGGTACAAAACCGAAACATTGTAACCGCTTCAGAGTATGCCATGTCAAAAGACGCTTTGAAATGGGCCGCGATGACTTATGTAGTTGCAGCGCTTGCATCACTTGCTACTTTAGCTTATTACATTTTTGTTTTCTTTGGGAATCGAGATTGATTCAAATCAAAATAAAATTCGGAAAGGGGCAACATTTTGCCCCTTTTCTTTTTTTAACATAAATTCCCAACGAGAAAGTAAACCCAAAAAAAGGATATGAATTTTCAATTAACAGAAGAGCATTTGGCTGTTCAGGAAGCGGCTAGAGAGTTTGCACAGAAAGAGTTGTTGCCAGGAGTAATTGACCGAGATATCGAGGCAAGGTTCCCGGCAGAACAAGTTCAGAAAATGGCCGAATTGGGCTTTCTCGGAATGATGGTCGATCCCAACTACCATGGAGGAGGTATGGATACTCTGTCCTATGTAATTGCCATGGAGGAATTGTCCAAAATCGACGCCTCTGCTTCCGTAGCTATGTCTGTTAATAATTCCTTGGTTTGTTGGGGATTGGAAAAATACGGAACCGAACAACAGAAAGAAAACTATTTAAAGCCCTTAGCCTCTGGACAAATTTTAGGTGCATTTTGTCTTTCTGAACCAGAAGCAGGCTCTGATGCAACCTCTCAGCGGACCGAAGCCGTTCGCGAGGGAAATTTCTACATTCTAAATGGGACTAAAAATTGGATCACCAATGGATCCTCCGCTTCGGTTTATTTGGTCATTGCCCAGACCGATCACAGCAAAGGTCACAAAGGGATCTCAGCTTTTATCGTAGAAAAAGGCTGGGATGGGTTTGTGATCGGAAAAAAGGAAGACAAAATGGGCATTCGAGGTTCTGATACGCATTCCTTGATGTTTACTGACGTCAAAGTACCTGTGGAGAATCGAATCGGAGAAGAAGGATTTGGATTCAATTTTGCTATGGAAACCCTGAATGGAGGTCGAATCGGGATTGCTGCCCAAGCTTTGGGAATTGCAGCCGGTGCCTACGAGTTTTCGCTCGCATACTCCAAGGAAAGAAAGGCATTTGGGAAACCGATTAGTCAGCATCAAGCCATCCAATTTAAACTAGCCGACATGGCTACTCAAATTGAAGCCGCACGGTTGCTGGTGTACAAGGCTGCAGTGCTTAAGGATCAAGGAGAAGATTATGCACACGCTTCGGCAATGGCGAAGTTATATGCCTCAGAAGTGGCCATGAACGTGACCACCGAAGCGGTTCAAATCCATGGGGGTTATGGGTACGTAAGAGAATATCATGTCGAACGACTCATGCGGGATGCCAAAATCACACAGATCTATGAAGGCACTTCAGAAATTCAAAAAATAGTGATATCAAGAAGCCTCTTGAGATAAGAAAATGGTATAGAGGAAGGGCCTAATTACAAAAAATTATGCCCTTTTTAACTTTTATTAATTTTTTATTCCCTTTTTTACGGTTAGTAAATTGGAAAAGTTATATTTTTGAGCATTCAGATTTATCCAAAAATTTAATGGAATATTACAACAAGGTAATCGAATCGGTAAATATCCGATTTTTACGCGGATTTAATTATCAAATTGAAAAGCCGGTGACCATTTCTGATCACAAGGAATTTGATAATATGTTGATCTTGCTCCATCATGGGAGCCTGAAATTTGGAGAAGAACAAGAAGTCCTCAATGAAGGTGAAATTTTATTTTTACCAGGGGAGAAATCAACCTCTTTAACTTTTGGCAACAGTCCTAAAATCTCCGAAATTGATATGGAAGATTTTCGGGATACCAAGCGAAAATACTTACAAACAATTAGTTTTCGCGATATTAAAAATGCTGAAAATGACTGCATCTCTGCGGTGAGCTTTGAATCCAAGGTCTTTGACGTGGTCAATTTTTTTAACTCTCTGGACATTCCCCCGTTCATCATCCGATTCAATGATCGCCTTGCGATGCTTATCGAGGACCTGATGAAGGAACAGGAAGTGAGTTCTGTAGGTAAGGAACGATCCCTGAGAGCACTCACGGAGCTACTGGTCATCGAATTGTTGCGGCATATTTTAAAAAACCGCCTTTTTGTAGAAGAAATATCTACCAATGTCACCTACTTCAAAGATCCAAGACTGATCGAGTTGTTTAAGTTTATAAAAACTAATCTCAACGGAGACCTGTCCAATAAGGTCTTGGCAAAGATTGCCAATGTATCCGAAGATTATGTCGGGCAATATTTTAAAATGTTGACAGGAATAAATCCGCAGGATTACATCGAATATCAGCGAATGGAAGCCGCAGTAGAGCTTTTGAGAACTACCAAAAAATCCATCCGGGATATCGGTAAAGAGGTAGGATATAAAGACACGGCCTATTTTTGCAGAAGATTTAAAATGATGTATGGGGTTCCTGCTGGAAAAATGCGCAGAAGAGAATCCCTCATCAATCCTTAATTGCTTATTAGACTGATATTAAACCAGTTGCGATAGTTTAAAACCTCGGAAAGAAAACCGGGGTTTTTTTCTATGCTGTTGCCAATGACCAACAGATCCGCTCCTGCAGAAAATGAATGATGTACTTTCTGAAGATTGTCCATTCCTCCTCCTACCAATAAAGGAGTGGATGGGATTTCGGTTTTGACCAGTTCTATTATTTGAGAAGCCACTGGAGCTTGAGCTCCGCTTCCTGCATCTAAAAAAATGTACTTCATGCCTAAAAGCTTCCCTGCCCATGCAGTTTGAAGGATTTTCTGCTTTTCGGAAGGTAAAAGTGGAAGAGTTTGGCTACGCTGATGTACACTCAAAATTTCCCCATTGTTAACCAAAATATAGCCGGTAGGCAACACTTCCAGCCCTGATCGCGATACCGAAAGTGCCGCTTCGACTTGCTGATCAATTAAAAATTCAGGATTCCGTCCCGAGATCAGGGATAGGAATAAAATGGCATCTGCCTCATTGGAAAACTGAAACCGAGAACCCGGGAATAAAACCAATGGAATGTGCGGACATCGGCTTTTGATTTCCTGAATCAATCCCCTCAGATCGCTTCCACAATAGGTACTTCCTCCTAGGAAAATTAAATCTGGATTTAACCGCTCTTTTTCAAATTCAGAAAAATGAGCCCAAGTTTTTTCGGTAACCTTCTCCGGATCAATTAACCATGCGATCCCCTTTTGTTGACTTTTTTGGAGTTGCCTTAGCGTCTTAGCGACCCGGTTTTGATTTTTGCTCATGGTCACCAGCGGGGTTGGTTAAGTCTTTAAAAAAATTCTCTTTTGCCAGTGCCAAACCCAAAATCAATAGACGCTGACTCATACTTGGCCAAAAGCGGGATTTCTTTGGCTTGGTGATTTTTTTGCGAAGTTCATCGTCAAGCAGTCCTTCCCGCTCCAGAACTTCGATGGCTCGCTGGGATTTGGTACTTTTTTTTCGTTTACTGGCCTTCACGATCGTGTAGGCTAGAAGCCCACCGACCAAGACAGCACCACCGACTTTGAGCCAATCCTCAGAGTCTTTTTTCAGTAAATCGAGCTGCTTTTGAAGCGTTTGCTCTAATTCTTCAGCCTTATTTTCCAATTCATTTTTCATCAGAATCCTGTCCTTTGAGTTTGTCAAAAATAAAACTCTTGATGCCATTTTGTACTTTTTGCTGAATTCCCTGATTGTATCGGCTAAGGTATAAGATCAACAACATCAGCAGATACAACAAACTCACCAGCAAAAACCCCATAAAGGGTGATTCGGTAACACTACTTAGAAAAAAAGCCAAGGAAAGGCTCAAAAATAAAAAAACCAAAAGTACAAGAATCACCATCGCCATCAGGAGAATTATCCGGCTGACCATCCCCATGATTTCATCCTGTATCTCGGATTTGACTAGGTTCACGCGAGTCTCTATGAGACTTTTGACTGTTTGGACGATTTCGCTGACATTTAGCATACTCTAAAAAACAGGTGAAAGATAAATTGAGTTCGAATATACTTGAAATGCCTTGAGCAAAAAAATCATGCGCTTATGGCTTCCTCTTCCAGGCGGTAATACTGAAACCGAATCACCGCCTCTACCGCTTTGCGGATCGCAACATTAATCGGATAAGATTCGGAAAGGTATTGATCCAAATCATTCAGTTGACTATAATATTCAGTAGCCATGGGAATGGGCAGTCCTTGATTGATTTGGACAGTAAGTTCCTCGAAAGCTTCTTTTTTATTTTCCTTTAAAATTTTGCAAGTAATCAATTCCTTGATGCCATTTTTGTTTCGCCTCGCAGCACTCCCAAAGACCCTACAAATCAAGCCCCGATTGGTATAATTGGAACAGTAACCGGAACTCCCATCTTCTGCCGTCTTTCTATAATTCATGCAGGCCTCGGATTCATCCAAGCTTTCCAAAAGCTCCAATGCCTGTTCGGCGATTCCTCGATGGTAAAAGTCAAATGCCAAGGGCAAAAACTCCATTGGAGTAGCACTGACCTTTGGACTAGAACAGCAACGCCCACATCCGGCTATGCAACTTAAGCCTCCTTGGCTAGCCAGAGCCTCGTTTGACTGCTCAAACAGACCAAAAATTTCCAGTACCGCCTGAGATTTCTCGAATAGATTCATTAATTATGTCAAATGCAGTACAAAATTACACCAAGATTGAATGAATGGTTCTCCATTGTCAAATAATTTTTTTATTGAAAATCAATCAGTTAAAACCCCGAGTTTTGGGATTTAGCCAGAAGTATGGACGATTTGATCAGGGAATCGTTTTCTAGAGATAAATGAACAAATATGAGTAATTCAGAAGAAAAAAATCAAGAGGAAAAAATCAGGAGAGCCTTTAAAGAGCGAGACTGGAGCGAAATCAAAAGTGCTGACTCCTGGGCCATTTTTAAGGTCATGTCCGAATTTGTTGAGGGCTTCGAAAAGCTTGCCAAAATTGGTCCTTGTGTTTCGATTTTTGGCTCAGCCAGGACTCCCAGAGACCATGCACACTATAAAACAGCGGAAGAAATCGCAGCCAAACTGGTTCGTCACGGGTATGGGGTGATCACCGGCGGTGGGCCAGGTATCATGGAAGCGGGAAATAAAGGTGCGCATGCTGAAGGAGGGAAATCCGTCGGGCTAAATATCGTTTTGCCTTTTGAGCAGTTCAATAATATTTACATCGATCGGGACAAACTCATCACCTTTGACTACTTCTTTGTTCGAAAGGTGATGTTTGTCCGATATTCTCAGGGATTTGTGGTTTTGCCTGGTGGGTTTGGTACGATGGACGAACTCTTTGAAGCTTTAACATTAATTCAGACCAATAAAATTGGAAGATTTCCAATCGTTTTAGTCGGAAAGGACTATTGGTCCGGACTGGTTGATTGGATCAAAAAAACCATTCTTTTGCATAATAACATCAATGAAGAGGATTTGGACCTATTTTCTGTCGTAGAAAATGCCACCGAAGCCGTTCAGGTTATTGATGATTTCTACAGCAAATATTTACTCAGCCCTAATTTCTGATGCAGCGAATCCACCTTATTGTCCTGTATTCACTCAGTCTATTGGCTTTGATTTTATGCTTGGTACGATGGAATTCCAAGTCAGACAACCAAACCGTCATACCCTTATCGGGCCAAGAAAAAGGGGCCCAATTGGGTATGGGGGTGGATTCAATTCGAATTTTTCCTATTCCAGAGCAACTTGATTTTGCGGGCGAAAAAGTGCCATTGGATGATCAGGAAATTTTTGAGCGATTGGAGCGGGAAATCTACGTCAACGCCTATTGGCAATCCAATATGATTTTGCTGATGAAGCGATCGGGGAAATATTTGGAAGAAATGTCTGCAATTTTGAAAGCCAATGGAATCCCCGATGATTTTAAATATGTAGCGATCGCAGAGTCCGCCTTGATGAATGTTTCCTCCCCCGCAGGGGCCAAGGGATTTTGGCAGTTTATGCCGGCCACTGCAAAAGAATACGGTCTGGAGGTAAGTCGGGACGTGGATGAGCGCTATCATTGGCGAAAATCCACCCATGCTGCCACCGCCTATCTAAACAAATCGTATCTGCGTTTTGGGTCTTGGACCGCGGTGGCGGCAAGTTACAACATGGGACAAAGCGGATTTTCCAGAAGACAACGCGAACAACTACAGGACGATTATTATGACCTTTTGCTCAATGATGAAACCAGCCGATACCTGTTTCGGGTATTAGCCTTCAAAGTGATTTTTGAAAATCCAGAAGACTATGGATTCAACCTCGGCCCGGAAGACTTTTACCAAAACCCCCCCTTAAAATCTGTTCGGATAAGTGAAAATATTAAGGATTTGGCAAGTTGGGCCAAAGACAGGGGGTATACGTATAAAGAATTGAAAATTTACAATCCTTGGCTTCGGGAGCGAAGCATTCGAATTCCTCGGGGAAAAAGTTACGAATTGCTTCTTCCAGAAAAGTAAATGCTAGCGCAGTTGCAGTGAATTCTAATTCAAAAATTCAGCTGGATGATAGAATCTTATTCTAAAGAGGAAAAGATTTCAAGAGTAAATCGATAGATTTTTTTTCAAGTTGTGGTTTTGCATTAGTTTTTGTTTGTAACTTTGACGGGCAAATAGGGTTACCTATAACCAATATTTGCTATGAATCGAAATTCCGATAAGTTTCTCTTTGAAGCACTCACCTATGATGATGTGCTTCTCGTTCCGGGTTATTCTGAGGTGCTCCCACGCGAGACCAATACCTCCACCCAACTCACCAAAAAAATCAGACTGAATATTCCTTTAGTTTCTGCGGCAATGGATACTGTCACAGAGGCTGAACTTGCCATTGCCATTGCTTTGGAAGGTGGGCTAGGGTTTATTCACAAAAATATGTCCATTGAAAAGCAAGCTGCACAAGTACGAAAAGTAAAGCGCTCGCAAGCAGGGATGATTTTAGACCCGATCACGCTGCATATCGACGCAAAAGTCAAAGATGCCGAGAATATCATGCGTGATTATCACATCGGAGGTATTCCTGTGGTAGACGAAAATCGAGTGCTCAAAGGAATCATCACCAATCGAGATCTTCGATTTATTAAAGAACCCAACCGTCCGATCAAAGAAATCATGACGATTGAGAATCTGATCACTGCCAAAGCAGGGGTTTCTTTGGAGCAAGCAGAAGAAATCCTGCAAGAATATAAAATCGAAAAGCTTCCAATAGTCGATGATGAAAATAAGTTGACCGGGCTAATCACCTATAAAGATATCCTCAAGAGAAAAGATAAACCTCATGCCTGTAAGGATGAATATGGCAGACTTCGTGTCGGAGCTGCAGTGGGAGTCACCTCAGACATCGTCGAGCGTGTCGAAGCGCTAAAAAATGCAGGCGTGGATGTGGTTTCCATTGATACCGCACATGGTCACTCCAAAGGTGTGATCGAAACTTGTAAAAAAATCAAAGCGGCATTTCCTGAATTGGAAGTCATCGTCGGAAATATTGCTACCCCCGAAGCTGCGATTGCCCTTGCCGATGCAGGAGCAGATGCCGTCAAAGTAGGAGTAGGGCCTGGTTCGATTTGTACTACACGAATTATCGCTGGCGTTGGGGTTCCCCAACTTTCAGCCGTATTTGAATGTGCAGAGGCATTAAAAGATCGAAATGTCCCAGTAATTGCAGATGGAGGTATTCGCTACTCCGGAGACCTGGTAAAGGCTGTGGCGGCGGGAGGAAGCTCCATTATGATCGGCTCTTTGCTAGCAGGAACTGAGGAAGCTCCGGGCGAAATGATTATTTTCGAGGGAAGAAAATTCAAATCCTACCGGGGAATGGGTTCTCTAGAAGCCATGGAATCCGGATCAAAAGACCGCTATTTCCAAGATGCAGAGGATAATATCAAAAAACTGGTCCCTGAAGGAATCGTGGGCAGAGTTCCTTACAAAGGATTAGTTGCCGAAGTTCTTTATCAACTTGTGGGAGGATTGCAGGCTGGAATGGGCTACTGCGGAACAAAAACTATCGAAGACTTACAGAAAAACGGAAAGTTTGTGAAAATTACCGCAGCTGGAGTGAAAGAATCTCATCCCCATGATGTCAGTGTGACCAGGGAAGCTCCAAATTATAGTCTCAAGTCCTAAAAAAAGGCTAGTCGAAAATTTTCGACTAGCCTTTTTTTATTCTCTTATCCAAGCGACTTTTTCGGAGAGGGCTGCTCTTTTTCCTTCCGGCCAGCGATCAGTGGCCGGTTTTGCTACGTAGAAAAATCCCATCAGCAAATCCTCTCCATCCAATCCGAAATCCTCTCGAGCCTCTGGCCAAAAAGTAGGTCCACCTGTTCCCCAATAGGCAGCAAGACCATGTGCAGATGCGGTCAAATACATATTTTGTACTGCCATGGAAACCGCCGCAATTTCTTCCATCACAGGAATCCCCGAACCTTCTGTTCGCTTCATCAAAATGGCAATAATATGAGAGGCTTTTAGCGGGTTTTCTTTGAATTTCTGATACGTTGCCTCAAGAAATGGAGTCCCATTTTTCTCTGCCCGCAATTTATAGAGATCCGCCTGATAGTCCGCAAATTTTTTGATTCCTTCCCCGGTGTACACAATAAAGCGCCAAGGCTGAGTTAACTTATGTGTCGGTGCCCAATTCGCGTTTTCGAGCATTTCTTCTATAATCGCATCATCCACCGGGTCATTTTCCTTAAATTGAGCCACAAACATCGAGCGTCGACCACGGATGATTTTAGTTACTTCTTTGGTATTGAAATCAGGTTTTTCCATAAAATTTTTGGTGTTTAAACAGCCTTAGCCGTTTCCATTTTGTCTATGATATCTAAGTAATCCAGCTTATCCCAATTTTCAGTTATCAAAGGATCAGCCATGACTTTATCCATGATGGCTTCTTGCAATTTTCCCTGTGCATAGGCCTCGGCATAGCCCATATCCGAAAAAGTAACCATGGAATAAAGCGGAATCCATTCTTTGGGATAAAGCTCATGAAGTTTGGCCTCGATCTTTTTTCGGATTATAAATTTCGGATCAGCTACTGAATCCCGCATCTCAATAAAATTCTCCATGGCCAACTGACAGATCGCATCCGTATCAGGTTTTCTCTTTTTCTGGAATTTTTCAAAAACCAAATCCCAAGAATTTAACCCATACTTCTCAATCAATTGATTCAGGACAAAGCAATCCTCAAAGCCACAATTCATTCCCTGACCATAAAAAGGAACCATCGCATGGGAAGCGTCTCCAAGAAGTAAACTATGCCCTTTGACCCAGGGATAGCACTCTACATTAATCAAGGCGGAAGTCGGGTTCTTAAAGTATTCCTTTTTCAAATCCGGCATCAAATGATAGGCGTCATCAAAGTAGGACCGAAAAACCTGCTCCAAATCGAATTCATCATTGATTTTTTCAAAGCATACTTTAGTACCTTCAAAAGGAAGAAACAAGGTGCAGGTAAAAGATTGATCGGGATTAGGTAAGGCGATCAGCATAAACTTCCCCCTCGGCCAGATGTGCAGCGCATTGGGATCCATCGCAAATTCTCCCTCTGCAGTAGGAGGGATGGTCAGTTCTTTGTAGCCATGTGAAATATATTCTTGGCGATAGTTAAAGCGAATTTGCTTTTGCATCGCCGTTCTGAGTGCAGAATATGCTCCATCTGCCCCAATGATTACCGGAACTGTCTGCTTTAGTTTTCCCTCCTTGGTTTCAAAAATGATTTCCTGATTTTCAAAATTTACATCCAAAAATTTATGCTCAAAACGAATCTCAGCACCTAAACGCTCAGCCTCTTCGGCTAGCAGCTGATTGAATTTTCCCCTGGAAATAGAATAAATTGCCTGATCCTCTTTTCCATAGGAAATAAAAGCCGTTCCGCCGTGTTCATCGTGAACTTTTCGTCCAAACATCGGAATGGCCAAAGGTAAAACTTTGTCTTTTAGGCCCACCTGCTCAAGGCTTTTCCATCCTCGATGGCTAAGTGCCATATTGATGGATCTTCCCCCTTCGTCGACGAGCGTTTTTCGCTTGTCTGGACGCTTGTCGTAAACGGTTACGCCAAGTCCTTGTTTTTTGAGATATATGGCCATTAGGGTGCCGATCAAACCAGCGCCCAATATGGTAATTTCGTTTTTTTCCATGAGGAGTTTTTTTCCCACGCTTTGTTAAGCGAATTTTTTAAGGGATTGTTCCAGAATCTTGCCAAAGCGAAACACATCCATGAAACTGTTGTAAAGTGGCGTAGGGGCCAAACGAATAACATTGGGATGTCTCCAGTCGCCCACTACCCCTTGCTGATACCACTCATCGAAAACAGTCTTACCGCCGCGATGAATGAGCAAAGATAACTGACAGCCTCTTTGACTTCGATTTTCAGGCGTAATTATTTCTAAAATCCCAGATTCACCACTGATTTTATTTATTAAAAACTCCAAATAGCCCGTTAATTGTTCACTTTTCTCACGCAATCTTTGAATTCCAGCTTCCTGAAAGATATCCAAAGACGCTTGATGGGCAGCCAGAGCGAGTACATTAGAATTAGCGAGCTGCCAACCATCGGCACCAAACATGGGCAAAAACCCTTTTTCCATGGCAAATCGCTGTCCTTCGTCATGGCCCCACCAGCCTGCAAAGCGCGGCAAGTCAGGTCGTTCGGCAAATCGCTCATGAACAAAAATTCCGGAAACATTTCCCGGACCAGAATTCAAATACTTATAGCTACACCAAGTTGCAAAGTCTACCTCCCAGTCATGAAGCTGAAGAGGAACATTTCCCACCGCATGAGCCAAATCAAAACCTGCTAAAGCACCTACCTCATGTGCGGCAGCAGTAATGGCTTTCATATCAAAAAGTTGTCCGGTATAATATTGCAGTCCTGCCATATTGACCAAAGCGAGCTGATCCCCTTGATTTCGAATTTCAGCTAAAATGTCTTCGGTTCGAAGCGTATACTCTCCAGCTCTCGGGCCCAACTCAACGATCACCTCATCGGGGTTCAAACCATGGAATTTGACTTGACTTTCCAGCATGTACTGATCGGAAGGAAAGGCTCCCTTTTCAATGATGATTTTAAATCGCTCAGCCGTTGGGCGATAAAAGGATACCATCAACAAGTGCAGGTTTACGCTCAAATTATTCATTGCCACTACCTCATGTTCCTGAGCGCCGAGAATTTCGGCCAATGCCGGTTTGGATTTTTTCCGAATATGATACCAGGCATCCTCTCCCTGAAAATGACCGTCTACTGCCAATTCTGCCCAGTTTTTTAACTCTTGGTCTAGGTAATCTTTAACCATTTTGGGTTGAAGACCAAGTGAATTCCCACAAAAATAGATTGCTTCTTGACCCTTTACTTTGGGAAAGTAAAAACGGGATCTAAACTGTGCAAGCGAATCTTTGAAGTCCATCTCTCTGGCAAAAGACTCAGAGAATTCAACTGTTTTTAAGTTCATAATTTTTGAGGTCAATTATTCTTAGACCAAGGCCTAAAGGTGGGCATTAAATTGCTTTCCCACATGCAGAAACAGATATTGCCACTACTTTTCCATAACCGTCCCACATTTTTTGCAGGTTCGGTGCTCCATATTACTCCAAAAACGATCCATGATCGGAGGCAATTGATTGACGATATCAGTCAGCTCGACGTATTCTTCATAAAGCAGATTTCCGCAGTTTTCGCAATGCCAAATAAAACCGTCCTTCTCTCCAGCCCTTCGGTATCGTTCCACTACCAAGCCTACCGTGTTTGCTGGTCTTCGGGGGGAATGTGGAACTTTGGGAGGTAGGAGAAATATTTCGCCTTCTTTGATTTCAATATCTTTAGGTTGACCCTCATCGATGACTTTCAGCAAGATATCCCCTTCCAACTGATAAAAAAATTCTTCTCCCTCGTCATAGTGATAATCCTTTCTAGAATTTGGACCACCGACTACCATGACAATAAAATCATCATTGCCTTTGAAGACCTGCTGATTTCCAACAGGAGGCTTGAGCAAATGCCGGTTTTCATCAATCCATTTTTTGAAATTAAAAGGAGGGGTCAAAGCCATAATTTTTGTTTTTAACTAGTTTGTTGTACTCAGTGATTAAACCAAATTTCGACCTAAAAGTATTAAAAAACACCCATTTTTTTGGTTTACTTTGCCCAAAAGCCCTCCCATGTCCTTTCCAGTCTTTGATCTTCATTGTGATTTGCTTTCCTATTTAGCAAAATATCCCTTCGGGGATCCTTTCAATCCAAAGGAAATTGCCTGTGCAGTCCCTTTTCTTAAGCAGGGAAATGTCAAAGTCCAAGTCACGGCAATTTATACCGATGTCCGTACCGAATCCATGCAGTTAGGGCTTAAACAGGCAGATTTATTCAGGGAGCTAAGCGAAAAATACCCTGATACTTTTTATGCCTATCAGCCGAGTTCAGATTTTCATCCCACCAAAATCGGAATTTTTGCAGCAATAGAAAATGCGGCTGGAATCGGCAATGAAGCCGCCAGCTGGACAGAAATCTATCGTCAATTTGATTTAATTTTAGAAAAAGTGGGTCGTCTTGCCTACATCAGCCTGACCCATCATACCGAAAATCGTTTTGGAGGAGGCAATTATACAGAGGGCATCGGATTGAAAGATGATGGAAAAAGGCTTTTGGATTACATGTCCGGGAAAAATATCCCGATTGACCTTTCCCATACCTCTGACCTTTTAGCTGAAGGAATTTTAACCCATATCAACAACCAAAATTTAAAAATTCCGGTAATCGCCAGTCATTCCAATTTTCGTTCAATTTGGAATCATAAACGAAACCTGAGTGATGAGTTTGCTCAAGAAATCATCAAGGAAGGGGGAATCATCGGGGTCAATTTTCTTCGGGCTTTTTTAGATAATGAAGTCCCTAATCGACTCTTTGACCATCTGCTTCACGGGATTAAGATCGGAGGAGAAAATGCGCAATGCTTTGGGGCTGATTTCTTCTACACTTCCGATTTCCCCGACAAAAGCCGACATCCCTTCTATTTCCCCTTAGCAGAAGACGCTTCCAAATACCCTTTGATTTTAAAGGAATTGGGAAAACAACTCACTGAAAATCAACTCCAAAAGTTGGCATCCGAAAATGCTTTCCGCTTTTATCAAAAACTCCATTTCTAATGTCCTCACATCATTTTGTCAAAGAGCAGCAAGAGCCGGCGGTTTTTATACTGAACACCCACCTGATCAAATTTGATCAAGTGGCTTCACTTTTGGAATGGGTTCCCACCCTGCTGGTTTGCCAAGAAAGTGTAGATGAAGTTTTGAGCTGGGGGGTAAAAATAGACGTTATTCTAGCTACGGAAGAATTTCAGCGTAAAAACCTTTCTCTCCTTGAACAGCAGTACCCCCTTCGATTTCTAACTTGCAACCCGCAGGAATTTTTAGCAGAGGGTCTTCATTACCTTCATGCATCAGGGCATTCTGGGGCGCATTTAGTTGGGTTTGCTCATCAACACGTATCTGAACTCGATCCTTTTATTCAGTGGATGGATTTGACTGTTTTCGAGAACCAGTGGCGTTTTTATCCCATAAAATCAACTCCTTTCAAAAAATGGTTGGCTGCAGGGACCATTGAAATTTATGGAAAGGAGGGCATGCCGATCGAAATCGAAAATTCGAACGGAAATTTGATTTTGCCTATCCACTACGCCACAATGGTTGAAGTGCCTGAAGGAATCACAGAATTTCGAGCCTCATCCATATTTTGGATAGGGGAGAGCCTTTAAATTTTTGAAGCCAAAATTCCCATTAACCTTTCCAAGTACAATTGATCTGTCTCATCAAAATCATTGAGCTGATCACTGTCCACATCCAAAACCATCGCTACCTGACTGTCCTTAAAAACGGGTACCACGATCTCTGATTTACTGGCGGCACTACAGGCAATATGTCCTGGAAAAGCATCCACATCAGGTACAAGCTGGGTTTTGCCCTCCGACCAAGCAGTCCCGCAAACTCCGGCTCCATAAGAAATCCGAGTGCAGGCAATCGGTCCTTGAAATGGCCCCAAAACCAACTGATTTTCTTTAACCAGGTAAAATCCTACCCAAAAAAAGTTAAAACTCTGCTTTAAGGCAGCTGCAATATTTGAAAGGTTTGCGTAAAGATCCGGTTCCCCACTTATCAAGGACTCGATTTGTGGAATAATCGCTTGGTATGTTTCAGATTTAGTTGATGTTTCGGGGATATATAAATTTTCAGACATGATAGTAAATGGCTAAATTATCGTTTTGAATGCAAATTTGCTCTGAAGGAGCGTAGCTAAGCGCAGGAGCTTTGATCCCTGCAGTAAATTTATTTTGACTAGTAAACACACGAGCCTCATCCCAAAGTTCGGCTTGCAAAAATTGATTCAAAACAAAGGCTCCACCTTCGACGATGAGGCTTTGAATTTTACGCTCATGAAGATCAGCTACTAGTTCTGACAAGGAAAATTGAGGAGAAAGCTTTTTGAATTCTAAATTTTTCTTGAGCTCATCCTTTTTTACATTGTAACAAATGGTGGGGTTAGTTTGGTCAAAAAGTTTCAAGCTTGACCGCAGGGATAAGTCTTGGTCAATTACCAGGCGAATCGGATTCTTCCCGACCCAATCTCGCACATCAAGTGAAGGGTCATCATAAAGGGCCGTATTCTTCCCTACCAAAATAGCAGCTTCTTCCGAGCGCCATTTGTGTACCAATTGTCGACTTTGAGAATTGGAAATCCACTTGGACGAAAAATCACTTCGGGCCACAAATCCATCCTGGGTTTGCGCCCATTTGAGGATAATGTAAGGACGGTTTTTTTCGATCTGAGTGAAAAAACGTCGATTTTGCCAACGTGCTGCTTTTTCCAAAATTCCTGTATGCACCTCTATTCCAGCATTTTTAAGAATTTCTACCCCTTTTCCACCTACCAAAGGATTAGAGTCCATCGCAGCAATCACGACTTTCTTGACCTTTTTTTCAACCAAAAGATGGGCACAAGGCGGGGTTTTCCCAAAATGTGCACAAGGTTCTAAGGTCACATAAACGGTGGATTCGGTGAGTAATTCCTGATTCTCTACCGAAGCGATGGCGTTGACCTCAGCATGCGCTTCGCCATATCGCTGATGGTATCCCTCGCCGATGATTTTGTCCTGATAAACTAGGACACAGCCAACCAATGGGTTGGGACTGACATGACCCTTTCCCCACTCAGCCAGCTCCAAAGCACGCCGCATGTAGTGCTCATCCTTAGTCATCTTCAGCAGGAATAGGGCTCAGTGTAATGGGATCAAGGGAAAGGGATTCACCCTTTTTCACCTCCACATTTTGGAGGGTATCGGGTAAATAATCCGCATTCTTCGGGTCAATGAAAAGATCGTATATCCCCGCAGGAAGTCTCAAGAGAAAATTCCCTGAATCATTGGTATGGGTACTTACTGTGTCGGATTCACTGGCTGCGACTAGGGCAGGACTCAAGGTATTGGGAGCAAGGTTTCCGGAAATTTCCCCGAAGGTTCCAGGAATTAAGGCCGATACAGTCGGGGTAAAAAGCAAAGTAAGTGGATCAGACTGGATCGTCTGAATGGATTTTTCCAAATCAAAATCCACGATCACGTCGTAAGAAAACCCAGGCTCCAAAATCAAATTTACAGCTAGGGGAATTTCCCTGGAGAAGCCATCAGTAAAGGGTATGGGATAACGATCCTCATCCTCCCACAAAAAATGTCTATCACCCAAAATCAACTTCATTTCCACCAATTGACCGGGTGGCAAAGCACTCCTGCCCAAAAGCAATACCTCTCCTGCCACTAAATCCGAAACTTTGATTTCCTTATCCCCCAAATCGTAAGGAATAAAAATAGTTTGTGCCTCGGTGTCCCTTCCTGCAACATTGACGGTCACATCAACTCCAAGAATCTCAACAAAAACTGAATCGTAAGCTGGCGGTGCATCTACCAAAACCACATTAAGTAAGGATTGTGGGCTTGAGTCGCTTGGCGAACAAGAAGCCAAAAAACCGAGAGAAAAAACCGACAGAAAGATGATTTGAAGAAATTTCACGATGTAAATTTAGTCCAATTTTGACAAAGGCTGATTTCTAGGAGCATAAAAAAAGCCGGCGAACCGGCTTTTCAAATTTTCTTATTGCTGTTCTTCCAGCACCACAGGATCAATTTGGGTAATTTCTCCCTCATCAACCAAGATTCCCTCTATGGTCACGGGCACAAATCCTTCATTGGGTGTTATTAAAACAGCATACGTTCCCGGATCAAGTCCTTGAATTTTAAAGTTTCCATCTTCGTCGGTAAAGGTAGTCACCGCTTCGCCATCCACTGTGGTCGAAACAGCTATCGGCATGGCTTCTTGAGGAAGTACCTGACCCATTATTCCAGCGGTTTCATCCAGGTAAGCCCGAAGAACTGGCTTTAGAATAATATTTCCAGAATTTCCGGCTACTACGATGGATTTTGCCACATCAAAATCAATCACCAAATCGTAAGAACTTCCGGCTTCGATCTCCTCATTCAATTTAATTTTTAACCCGCTCTGCTGAGCACTTGGGGTTTTGAGGGGGAATTCCTCCCCATCTTTGACCACATAGTTATTTTCACCGAGAATCAATCTCAGCTGCTGAATGGAACCTGCTTGCAGATTAGCATCCCCAAGCAATTGGGAATTATTCCCCGTCAAATCCAACAAATTGATCATCTGGCTTTCATTTTCAAAGGGAATTTCTTCCCAAGCGGATTCATCTTCCTCATCCTCCTGGTTGACCAGATCAATCTCACCGGCTTTGACCCGTAGGGCAAGTACCTCGACCCAAACTTCATCAAAGTCTCCCGGAGCATCGACTAAATAAAAATTCACCCGGGCTTGACCTTCCTCTAAGCTGGGGGAGTCATTGAAGTCGCAGCCAAAAGTAAGCGCCGCAATCAGAGCAGTCATCAAATAAGAAATATACTTCTTCATAAGAGTTTTTGGTTTAGTGTAGCCCATACATTTTCAAGCACCATGCCAGAATCTTATCCACTGATCCAAGGCTATGAATAAATCCCTTCTTATTTTTGGGCATGATGAAATGGGAAAGACTCCTCGCCCGGGGTCGATTTGGAGACAAACCGGGATTTATAGCCACGCAGGCGGCACGCAGTGAATTTGAAGTCGATTACGATCGAATCATCTTTTCGGCTCCATTCCGAAATCTTCAGGACAAAACCCAAGTTTTTCCGCTTCCAGAGCAAGCTTTTGTCCATACTCGATTAACCCATAGTCTGGAAGTTTCCTCAGTGGGTCGCTCGCTGGGTAAAGCTGCAGGTTCCTATTTATTGGAAAAATATCCCAATCTGGAAAAAACTGGGATTTCATCTTCGGAGATCGGAAGTATAGTAGCCGCAGCTGCATTGACTCATGATATAGGAAACCCTCCTTTTGGCCATGCGGGAGAGGAGGCGATCTCGGATTTTTTTAAATTCCACCCTGCTGGAAAAGTCTGGGAATCTCATGTGCGTCCTGAGCAATGGATTGATCTGTGCAATTTTGAGGGAAATGCTCAGGGTTTCCGTATGTTAGTTTCCAAGCAATTTGGGCTAAAACTGACTTATGCTACGCTTGCAGCTTTCACCAAATATCCACGACCCAGCATGATCAGTCATCGGGATGTGGCTCGAAGAAGTCAGAAGAAATTTGGTTTTTTTATCAATCAACTTGCTGATTTTGAACAACTTTGTTCTTTTTTGGGAATCGGCCAATCCAGTGAGGAATGTTGGTTTCGGCATCCCCTGGCTTTTTTGGTTGAAGCGGCCGATGATATTTGCTACAGCATCATTGATTTAGAAGATGGCTGCACGATGGGATTGGTGGATTTTGATACGACCGTGAGGCTTTTGGCTCCAATACTTAAAGACAAATTTGATCCAGAAAAGCTCAAAAATCGGAGTCAATCCCAAAATTTGGGTGCTTTGCGTGCTTTAGCAATAGGTGAACTCATTGAGGAAACGGTAGCGGCTTTTATCCACTATGAGGAAAGTATGTGCAAGGGAAATTTTGATAAAGCGCTGACGGATATCATTCCTTCAGCTAAAGCCCTTCAACAAATCACTGAGATTTCGGTGCAAAAAATTTACCGCTCGAAAATCGTATTGGAAAAAGAAGCTGCTGGATTTCAGGTATTGGAGGGCTTACTCTCGGTTTTTGGGCAGGCTCTTTATCATCAATTTTACCAAACCGAGCAATTTTCCGGACAAGACAAAAGTATCCTTCGCTTGCTTCCTGAAGACTTCCCGCTCAAAGGCTGGGGGGCAGAAGTCAATCCTTATCCACTTCTACGATCGCTGATTGATTTCATTTCCGGAATGACTGACAAGTATGCCTTGAATCTCTACCGAAGAGTTAAAGGAATTTCATTTCCCGGAATTTGAACAAACCTAACTAGAATGAATCAATTATAACCTTCCTTCGTTTTGATTAGGTAAACCAACCTTCAGAATGAAAAAGGCTCTTAGTATCGTTGTCAGCATTTTTGTGTTGTTAATCGGGACTGCTTTGGCTGTTCCTTATCTTTTTAAAGATCAAATCGTAGCGCGAATCCAGCAAGAATTGGATGAGCAGCTCGAAGCCAACGTCTATTTTGATGCGGATAAAATTTCACTCAGTTTATTTCGCCATTTTCCATCCGTAAGTGCAGGAATTGCTGATTTTGGAATAGTTGGTTTGAAAGAATTTGAGGGTGATACGCTGATGCAAGTCGATCAGTTGGAAATGGATTTCAGCCTAAAATCAGTCATTTTCGATGACTATCCATCTCTAACCGCTTTACATATCAATGGCGGGGATGTATTGATCAAGGTTTTGGAAAACGGGACTGCAAACTATGATATCCTCCAAGAAAGTGGGGAAGAATCCGCACAGCAAGAAAGCGAGTTTAAGCTGGGTATAAAGGAAATCACTGCCGATAAGGTCAACTTAATCTATGATGATCGATCTTTGGATTTTACGCTGGCCTTGGCGGATATTTCCGCTCAAGGAAGCGGAGAGTTTACACTGGACGTGTATGATTTGCCCTTGGAAGCTGAAGCTTTAATTGCGGATATCATTTACGAAGATGTCCATTACCTAAGCAACAAGAATTTCAAAGGTGAAACCATTTTGCAAGTAGACTTGGAGAAAATGGATTTTGTTTTGTCAGAAGGCCGTTTTGCGCTGAATGATTTTTTGTTTGATCTAAATGGGCTAATTGGATTACCCGAAGAAGGGATTCAATTTGATCTGAATTTTGGAAGTTCAGATACAGATTTTAAGCAAGTGCTTTCCCTAGTTCCCGGCATGTATTCGGAGCAGTTTTCAGCGATTCGTGCAGAAGGCGAATTGGCTTTTGGAGGTTTTGTCAAAGGTCTTTACGCTGAGGATCAGTATCCAAGTTTTGATCTCAAGCTAAAAATTACCGACGGAGAATTTCAATATCCCGATCTGCCCACTCCGATCAAATCCATCAATCTAGACTTTCGAGCAAAAAATGAAACCTCCAACTTGGAAAATACCCAAGTTTTGATTCCTGATTTTTCCCTTTTGGTCGGGAGCAATCCAATTTCGGGGAATTTCCAACTCGAAAATCTTCGCGATTATTTGATGGAGGGAACACTCCAAGGAAAATTAGATTTGGCTGAACTCACTTCTATTTTCCCTATTGAAGGAACTGAATTGGCCGGAAATCTCTCATTTGATGCAAGTGCTAGAGGAACTTATGATTCCACACTCAAAACCTTTCCTATTATTCAGTCCACATTTGACTTTCAAAATGGTAGGGTTCGAAACGAAGAATTTCCCAGCGCATTGGAAGATATCCATGCTCAGGCAAAACTGAGCAACAAACAGGGGACGATGCAAGACTTTCTAGTCGACATGAAATCCTTCGGGTTTGAGCTCGAGGAGGAACGAATTGAAGGGAAATTCCAAATTCAGGATTTTGAAAAGCTCAACTGGGAAGGTAAGCTTGCTGGAGCAGTAGATTTGGAAAAATTGACTCAAATCATTCCGATAGAAGACACCGAATTGAGGGGAAAAATTCAAGCTGATTTGAGCAGTTCCGGATCCTACGAAGCGGTGACAACTAAAAACTATTCTGCCATTAAAGCCTCGGGAACCATGGGAATTACCGAATTTTATTTTGTTTCCGGGGAATATCCGCAAGGGGTAGCCATCAAAAAAAGTAGGCTTGATTTCAATCCTCGACAAGCGAATCTAAGTGAGTTTGATGCTGTTTTAGGCACAAGTCCAGTTCAAGCATCCGGTAGCCTAAGCAACTATATGGAATATTTGCTTTCCCAGAGTGGGGTGCTGAATGGGCAATTAAGTTTGCGCAGCTCAAGATTTAATGTCAACGAATGGTTGACCGAAAATCCAGCCGACTCAGTAGAATCTGCGCTTGAGGTAGTTCCATTGCCTAAAAATGTGAATTTTGCTATGGATTTTAAAGCTGATGAAGTACTGTATGATAACTTATCCCTAACACAAGCTCAAGGAAAAATGACCCTAAGTGAGGGCATTTTACGATTTTTTGATGCAGGAATGGAAACATTGGGAGGACAGATTCAGCTTAATGGAGCCTATGATCCGAGGGATTTGAGTGCGCCTAAATTTGACTTTGCGCTTTCTGTAGCGGAATTAAGCATTGCCGAAGCTTTTCAAAAATTCAGTAGTGTAAGAGCTTTTGCTCCGATTGCCCAGGATATTACTGGCCGTTTCAATTCCAATTTCTCATTTTCTGGCTTATTAGGACAGGATATGATGCCCTTGCTTTCCTCCATTGACGTGAATGGGATTTTGAACATTGCAGAAGCTGCTCTTCGGGAAAGTAAACTACTCGAAGGAGTGACGAGCTTGACCAAACTCAAAGATGCCAGTACGGTTGAGTTAAAAAATTTATCCATTCCCGTTCAGATCCAAGACGGTCGAATGGATGTGCAGCCCTTCACTTTGAAACTTTGGGATTACGAAACGACAATTCAGGGTACAGCGGGATTTGACGGATCGATCAATTATTTGCTTAATATGCAGGTTCCTGCAGGGGAGTTTGGAGCACAGGCCAATTCGATTTTGGCAAGCCTTTCAGGTACGGAAGCCACTGAATCGACTTTAATTCCTATTGCCTTAAATCTCTCGGGGACCTACAATCAACCCAAAGTCAGTCTTGCTGGAGGAAACAGCATGGAATCGCTGCTTAGCAATGCTTTAAAATCTCGACTTCAGGGAGAAAAAGAAAATCTAGAAGAAAAGGCAGCTGCGGAGTTTCTAGCCGCTCAAGACAGTATCAAACAACAATTGAAGCTGAAAGCTGAATCCGCTCAGGATAGTATCAAAAAAATGTTGGAGAAAAAAACTCAAGGTGCAAAAAGCGAAGTAGTCAATGAAGCCAAAACCATGCTTCGTAATCTGATAAAACCAAAGAAAACCGAGCCCGATACCAGCCAGAAGGGAAATAACTGAATTTGATTGAATCCAAAAACCCCTGAATTAGCCAACTCAGGGGTTTTTTAATTTCAATACAAAGGATTAAAAAGGATATTTTCCCGCTTCGATCATATAGTCTGCTACCTGTCGTCGAAGGACTTTTGTATTGATCAAATCCATCTTGGTGTAGCGTTTCAATCCCATCATCATCACCTTCTGCTCGTCTCCTTTCGTAAACGAGGCAATTGCTTCTTTGGCCGCGGAGTTGATTTTATCCACTGCCTCGGTCAGATAAATCTGAGACATGGCAATTTGATGTTTGCAAGCTTCTTCTCCTTGAATACTAACTAGTTTTTCGGTTCTCAAAAGGGCAGATTCCGCTGCATAAATTTCGATCATCACATCAGCCAAATTCATCATGATTTCCTGCTCCTCTTCGATTCGGTCTTGCAGTGCCATGGCCGCTTTTCCACCAACCATAAGGAATACTTTCTTGAGTTTTTTAATTAGCTCTTTTTCTGCTGCAAACAGCTCAGAAGTATCCACTGTTTCAAAAGAGGGGACCGAGGTCAATTCATCAGAAACGGCCATGGCCGGCTCGAATAAATTAATTTCTCCTTTCATTGCCCGCTTGAGCAACATCCCTACCATCAGCATTCGGTTAATTTCGTTGGTTCCTTCATAAATTCGAGAAATCCGAGCATCGCGATAGGCACGCTCCATGGGTGCATCTGCCGAATACCCCATTCCCCCGTAAACCTGAACGCCTTGATCCACCACAAAATCCAATACTTCTGACCCATGCACTTTAGCAATAGCTGCCTCGATGGCAAATTGCTCCAGGGCTTTTAATTTTGCCTCCGCATCTGGCATGCCCTCTTCAACCAATGCCGCCATTCGGTCTTCAATATCCTGACCGGCACGGTAGCAAAGAGATTCGGAAACAAAGGTCCGGGTTGCCATTTCGGCCAGCATCCGCTTCACTGCACCGAATGTATTGATACTCACCCCAAATTGCTTCCGCTCGGTGGAGTATTTAATGGCAAGTGAAGTGACTGTACGCACTCCTCCCAAAACACCGGCACCTAGTTTTACGCGACCAATGTTGAGAATATTCACAGCTATTTTAAATCCATTTTGACGGTCAGAAAGCATGTTCTCGACCGGAACTTTGCAGTCATTGAAAAATACTTGACGGGTGGAAGAGCCTTTGATTCCCATCTTTTTCTCTTCCTCATTCATGGTGATTCCACCAAATGTTTTTTCCACGATGAAGGCAGTGAGATTTTTGTCGTTTTCGATCTTGGCAAAGACAATAAACAAATCAGCAAAACCCGCATTCGAAATCCACATTTTTTGCCCGTTTATCAGGTAATATTTTCCATCTTCAGATAGCGTGGCTCTGGTTTTACCGCTATTGGCATCGGATCCGGCGTCAGGTTCGGTCAGACAGTAGCAGGCTGCCCATTCTCCAGTTGCGAGTTTGGGTAGGTATTTTTGTTTTTGTTCCTCGGTACCATAGTAAAGAATTGGCAAAGTTCCGATTCCCGTATGAGCTCCATAAGTCGTCGAAAAGGAGCCTGCCGCACCGATTATATCGGCAATCAACATGGACGTATTGAAACTCATTCCCATGCCTCCGTATTGCTCGGGAACCGAAATACCCAGCAGACCCAGTTCTCCCGCTTTTTTAAAAATAGAGGGGACCAAATCGGGATTTTTCATGCTGTCAATCTCCTCAATATTTGGGGTGATTTCCGTATCGATAAAATCCTGACAAGCTTGAGCCATCATTTTCTGCTCTTCGCTAAACTGCTCGGGAATGAAGACATCCTGTGCCTGAGTTTCCCGAATAAGGAATTCTCCTCCTTGTATTGATTTTGACAATGTTGCCATAGTTTTTTCTGACTTAAGATTTTGGACTTTTACTGTTTATTTGAACAATTCATAAATTCCGGCTACACCTTGACCACCACCTACGCAGGCGGTGACCATTCCGTATTTTTGCTTTCTGCGTCTCATTTCATTGAAAAGTTGGACAGAAAGTTTTGCTCCGGTGCAACCCAGTGGATGACCCAAAGCAACCGCCCCTCCGTTGACATTGACGATTTCCTCATCCATATCCAAGGCTCTGATTACTGCCAAAGCTTGAGTGGCAAAAGCTTCATTCAATTCAATCAATCCAATATCATTCAGGGAAAGTCCAGCTTGCTTGAGTGCTTTTGGGACAGCTTCTTTAGGACCGATTCCCATGATTCTCGGGTCAACCCCTGCAACCGAATAGGACATCATGCGTGCGATCGGAGCTAAGCCTAAGGATAGCATCAATTGCTCTGACATAACAACCACAAATGCAGCTCCATCGGAAGTTTGGGATGAATTGCCTGCAGTTACTTGACCTCCGTTTTTAAAAGCTGGTTTTAAATTGGAAAGCACTTCCATGCTGGTGCCCGGGCGAGGGCCTTCATCGGTATCTACTGTGAATGTTCGATTTTTCCGTTTTCCCTTTTCATCCAAATAGGTTTCGGTAACTTCAATGGGAACGATTTCGTCTTTGAATTTACCTTCTGAAATTGCAGCCAAGGCACGATCATGAGAGCGAACGGAAAACGCATCTGAATCTTCTCGAGTGATGTTGTAATCCTTGGCCAATTCTTCTGCCGTTAAACCCATACTTAAGTAATAAGAAGGGGTTTCAGTAGCAATTTTATAATTTAAGGCCGTTTTATAGCCCATCATTGGGACCAGCGACATGGATTCAGTTCCGCCTGCAATGATGCAATCGGCCATTCCTGCTTTGATTTTTCCTACCGCCAAAGCGATCGCTTCGATTCCGGAGCCACAATATCTGTTCATAACAAAACCCGGATTGTCGATTCCCAAAGCCAAAAGGGAAATCATCCGACCCATTTGCATGCCTTGGTCGGCCTCCGGCACGGCATTTCCGACGATCAGATCATCTACCATTTTGGCTTCCAATCCCGGTGTTTGAGCCACCAAATGCTTGATCACATCAGCAGCGAGATCATCCGGCCGATAAAACCGAAACCCTCCTTTTTTAGCTTTCCCTACCGCTGATCTATATCCATTTATTATGTATGCGTCCATTTAATTGAGTTTAAAGTTGAATTCGAGGTTAAAAGAAAACCAAGAGACTGGTTGTAAGAATTTAGATTACTCTCCTTTTTTCGCAGTTCTTGTTTCTGGATTCTTATTTATTCTGACTAGTTTCTCAGCGGTTTGCCTTTAAACAAAATGCTGTGAATTCGTTCCAGTGTCTTTTTCTCACCCGTTAAGCTTAAGAAGGCTTCTCGTTCTAAGTCAAGGAGATACTGCTCACTCACTTCTGTGGGAGAAGACAAATCTCCTCCAGACATTACCCAAGCGAGCTTCCGGGCGATTTTAGCATCATGCTCAGAGATGTAAGCACCATATCTCATTCCGGTAATTCCTGCTTCGAAAAGAGCAAGTGAGGTTTTGCCGAGTACTTTGATATTTGTTTGTTGAATAGGCTGGGAATAGCCCGCAGCAGAAAGATCGAGTACTTTGGCTTTCGCTTCAGCCAATTGACGTTTTCGATTTAAAGTGATTCCGTCCTGCGCTCTGAGATAACCGAGATTTCGGGCCTCTAAAGCAGAGGTGGAAACTTTCGCTAGGGCGATATTCATAAAATATTCTTGCAACTGATTGAGCTCCACATCTCCTTCCACGACCGAATTGGCAAATCGACGAATCATTTCTTTGGTACCGCCTCCTGCAGGAATCAGTCCCACACCGACTTCTACTAAACCCATATACAATTCTGCATGTGCCTGAATATGATCGGCATGAAGTGAAAGCTCACAGCCCCCACCCAAAGCCATATTGTGGGGAGCGACGACCACAGGAATGGATGAATATCGAGCTCTCATCATTGTATTTTGAAATTGGGCAATCATCAGATTGATCTCATCAAAATCCTGGTCTCCAGCAAACATGAACAGCATTGATAAATTGGCACCTGCAGAAAAATTTGCCCCTTCATTTCCGATCACCAATCCTTTGTGGGATTTTTCAGCCATTCCAATAGCGGTGTTTATTCCTTCGATCACTTCTTGACCCATGGAATTCATTTTAGTGTGAAACTCCAATCCTATCACATCATCACCTATATCGTAAACGGTAGATCCGAGATTTCCCCAAATTTTCTTTCCAGCGGCTTTTAAGGTATCCAAAATGATAAATTCATCCATGCCGGGAATTTCCTTATAGGACTTACTGGTCATGTCGTAATACAGTTTTTTACCATTTTGTATGGTATAAAAGGAATCATTTCCAGCATCGAGCATTTCAGAGACCCAATCGGCAGGCTTTTCACCTGCTGCTATCATGTTTTTAACTGTCTCTCTCACTCCGAGAATATCCCAGTTTTCAAAGGGTCCATAGTCCCATCCAAATCCTGCACAGACAGCCTGGTCGATCCGATAGAGTTCATCTGAAATCTCCGGAATTCGAAATGAACAATAGCGGAATAAATCGTAAAAAGTAGCCCGATAAAACTCACCGGCTCGATCATCAAAATTGACTAAATGCTTGATTCGCTTTTTCAGATCCTCAATATCCTTAGCGGATTCCATCGCTTTGAATTTAGGCTTTTCAACATCCTTGTATTCAAAGGAATTGAAATCAATTTCCTTTAGCTCTTTTCGTCCATCTTGGTGTCGAATCATTTTGAAATATCCCTGACCTGTCTTGTCCCCAAACCATTTATTTTCATAAAGAACCTGGACAATTTTGGGCAGTTTGAATTTTTCTCTCGACTCATCTTCGGGAAGGGCTTGGTATAAATTATTAGCCACATTAACCGTTGTATCCAGACCAACGACATCCATCGTTCGGAAAGTGGCCGATTTTGCTCGACCAATTACCGTCCCAGTCAATTTATCTACTTCAGACACGCCCAAACCCATTTTTTCAATGGTATGCATGCCTGAAATAATTGCATAAACCCCAATCCGGTTGGCAATAAAGGCTGGGGTATCTTTACATAGGACTGTTTCCTTTCCCAAAAAACGATCACCATAATCCATTAAAAAATCAATGATTTCAGGATTAGTCTTAGGTCCAGGTATAATTTCCAACAGTCTCAAATATCTGGGAGGATTGAAAAAGTGGGTACCGGCAAAATTTTGCTGAAAATCCTCGCTTCGTCCTTCACACATCATGTGCATGGGAATTCCCGAAGTGTTGGAGGTAATCAGCGTACCGGGCTTCCGGTATTTTTCTACCTTTTCAAAAAGTTGTTGCTTTAGGTCAAGTCGCTCAACTATCACTTCAATAATCCAGTCAACTTCTTTGATTTTGGACAAATCATCCTCAAAATTTCCGATGCTGATCCGAGCTGCCAAAGCTTTATCATAGATCGCAGAAGGATTGGATTTTAGGGTGCTTTGCAGAGCTTGAGAAACCAAGCGGTTTCTTACCATCGGATCTTCTTTGGTCAATCCTTTTTTTTGTTCTTCATCCGTCAGTTCGAATGGGACAATATCCAGCAAAAGGACCTGTACGCCTATATTGGCAAAATGACAGGCTATTCGGGATCCCATTACTCCTGAACCTAATACGGCTACTTTTTTAATGGTTTTATTCATTTTTTTGGGTTTTTAGTAGGTTTCAGTCTACGCAGAGCATTTTTTTATAATTCGAAAATCGGCTTATTGGCTTCGGCTCCGCTAAATTGATCAATGACCATTTGAACTTTTTCAAATACCGCAAAAAACGTATTCAAGTCTTGCTCATCAATGACCTCTCTGATTTGTTCGTTGAATTCTTTAATTGTACGGACAGAGACTTCCTTTTTTTGCTTTCCTTCCTCAGTGAGGAAAATTCGAACTGACCGCCGGTCCTGTGGATCCGGTTTTTTAAAGATTAATCCTTTTTCCTCCATAGTCTTCAACATTCGAGTCAGGCTTCGTGTCTCCAATCCAATCATGGGTGCGATTTTGGTCGCAGGTGTTCCTTCTTTGGAATTGATGTTAATTAATACAAAACCGATGGCTGTCGTGAAGCCTTCCTGAGCTGCGTGTTGATTGTACATGCGCGAAATTGCATGCCAGGCACTCTTGATATGATAATCTACCGTCTCTTCTCGTTTCATTGATCTACTCGTAAAATTTCGAGAAATAAGGTACAAAAAATATGGTAGGCATGCATACTATTTTCAAAAATTAATTAGGCATGCATCACAAATTATTATTGGTTAATAGTTAATAAATAGAATATTATTCTAAAAATTAGATCTAATGAAGAATATAAAAAATAAAATAAAGGTAAAAAGCTATTATCCGAATTTTGTTTTGAAAAAAATGACGGGTGGAAGTAAATGAGGTAAAGCTACTTTTTGATTCAAATCAAAGCGATTAAGCAGTATAAATTTCTTCAATCGTTCGGGCGTATTTTTGATGAATAACCTTCCGCTTCAATTTCATGGTGGGGGTTAACTCTCCGGTTTCGATACCCCATGCTTGATCGAGTAATTTAAATCGTTTGATTTGTTCCCATTTTCCAAAATATTTATTCAGGGAATCAACTTCTTGCTGATACTTTTCCAGAATATCCGGTCGCTTTATCATCTCTTCATCGCTTGTGTAGGGGATATCTTTACGCTTACAGTATTCGCGGAGCACCTCAAAACTGGGAACAATCAAAGCGGATGGATAACTTTTACCCTCTCCGACTACAATTAATTGCTCAATCAAAGGTGATTCCTTGAATTTATTCTCCATGGCCTGCGGTGCAATGTATTTTCCACCGGAAGTTTTAAACATCTCCTTTTTCCGATCGGTAATTCGGAGGAAATGGCCATCTAGTTCACCAATATCTCCGGTATGAAACCAGCCATTTTTAAGTACCTCAGAGGTCATGTCGGGCTGTTTATAATATCCCAGCATCACATTGGGTCCTTTGACAAGAATCTCACCATCCTCTGCAATTTTAACTTGGACATCTTTGACAATTTTTCCTACCCAACCAATGCGGATTTCCTCCTGGTTGCTCATGGAAGCGGTGACCACTGGAGAGGTTTCAGTTAATCCATAGCCTTCGCAAACTTTAATTCCTGCTGCCCAAAATACCCGAGCCAATCTAGGCTGTAAAGCGGAAGCTCCGGAGTTGATCTGCATGATATTTCCGCCAAGAGCCTCTCTCCATTTCGAAAAAACAAGTTTATTTGCCAGCCTAAGTTGAAAATTGTACCAAGCACCCATATCCTGAGCCGGATCATAGGTCAATCCTAACTTAAGTGCCCAAAAAAATAGCTGTTTCTTCACTCCAGTTAATTCATAGCCTTTTGCCACTATTTTATCATAAACTTTTTCCAAAAGTCTGGGAACGGTATTGAAAACATGTGGCTGTACTTCTTTTAAGTTGTCGCCGATAGTTTCCAAATTCTCTGCATAATACACCGTATAACCCAAATACATAAAACAAAAGGAAGCTGTGCGCTCATAAATATGGCAAAGCGGTAAAAAGCTCAATACTTTTGATTCCCCTTCTGGAGGACTCATGATATGGGAAACAGAAAGGACATTGGAGAGCACATTGTGATGACTGAGCATGACCCCTTTTGGCCGTCCGGTAGTTCCCGAGGTATAAATAATGGTGAATAAATCGCTTGGTTTTACCCTTTCCTTGGCAGCTTCAAGATTCGCCAAATCCCCAGTCAATCCCTCCTCCATAAGTGAAGTCCAATGCTCCACTCCTTCGAGTTGGTCAAAACTGTAAATTTTTCGATCTCCTGCCACATCGGCTGCTTTGTCATAAATGATGCGATCACCTACAAAAATTAGTTTGACTTCAGCATGTTCAAAAATATAGGCATAATCATCACTGGTAATTGTCGGATACATCGGAACGGAAATCGCACCAATTTGCTGAAGCGCCAAATCGACGAAATTCCATTCTGGACGGTTTTCAGAAATAATGGCAATTTTTTCACCAGCCAAAATTCCTTGCCCAAGGAAAGCCAAACTCATATTGTCTACCACTTCTTTGAACTGACGACTGGAATAATTTTTCCATGTTCCAGCTTCCTTTCTTGAAAGGGCAACCGATTTATCAAACTTGCTCAGCTGATACGGAATTAAATCAAAAAGACGATCGATATTCATTTCAAGTTTTTTGAGTTGACTGCATCTAATATAGTCAAAAATTAAACTGAATGACAAAGGCTTATTCACACCATCAACACCCCTATATCTTTACTATTTTATTTAATTAAAAAAAACTATTAAGGTTATTAAGGCTGTGAATATGTGGATAAAAGTCAATTTTGTTTTGATCCACAAGTTAGTGGTCCTTTTTATTTCCTTATCTACGGCTTATCCATATGTTATTCACATTTTTACTATTGATTATGAGGTATTTAATGGAATTGAGGTTTTTTTGTGGATTAAGGGAGTTATTATCTTGGTGTGAAAGTTTGCTGTGGATTAGTTTGTTTGTGTATGTGTAGATCTTGGCACTTTTCCCCATAGATCCAAAAACCCTTAGTAGGTTTGATGGACTCTGGGGATAAGTCATTTTTGTAAACAATGTTCCCTTTATTTATCCACTTGTATTTCTTGCTTATCCACAGGTTTTTTTTCTGCCAATCCTGTGGATTGTGTAGGTTCGATGATTAAATCTTCGGTAGTCCAGCCACTTTTTAAGATGATTTCTTTGGTTTGATTCTCTGGATTTTGATAATAGTAGACTTTTTCAGCAAGTTTATTTTGGTAATAATTTGATGGATCCCATCTTTGATTTCCATTTTTATCTTCAATTACTTGAATCGTATAGGTGCCTGCTTCAATTCGTTCAAAGGAAAAGTCTGATTCATTTTCTAAATAGATTTCTCGGTAGATTTCCTCCTTTGAATTCCTAAGTCGAACAATGAAAGGTGTATTTTGTGAGTTTATTCGCCCTGAAATCTGATCTGCGAGTGTTTCAGGGTCTATTTTTCGGTAATTAGCTACAAGGGGTTCTGCATTAAATTGACCTTCGAAATCTTGAAATGTGGAATCTGCTAGCGTTAATGGAAAGATTTGTAGTTCCAAAGTATCGGCAATTGGAATGTCAAACAGCAGAATATCTCGACGTAAAGAATCCTTGAAAGATACCATTTCCGGTTGTATTTGAATTCTTTTGGCACTGTCAAGGGGAATGTACAGTGAATCGTAATTGATTTGTCGGAGGGGTTTATTGAAGGTTAATTCTGCTTTTAAGCGTTCTAGAAATGATTTTCCTGAATTGGCGCTAAACGTTAATTCTTCCGGTTTCCGATCAGATTCCGGGAATTTCGCCCAAATGGTTGTGTCTATTGTAAAGCCAATTGAGTCTGCCAGTTGGAGTTTTACAGCGGTGCTGTCCGAAATAGTTTCTGTGGAATATAATTTAATTTTTTTGTCTTCGGTGGTGTAAAATAAGCTTTTACCGAGTTGTTCATGTGTCAATTCGATTTCCAATGGGTTTTTATTAAAAATCAAATCATAACTCTCGGTGCTCGATGAAGATCGCTGAAGTCTGAATTCAGTAAGATCTGATGCTGATAAATTAAAGATTAAATCAGTTAGATTTTTTTCGATGGAAATGGTATCTGGTAAAAAATCGTATTTTTCTGATTTGAATTCTGCTTTTAAGCTATTGTTTTGATCTTTCCATACGAAGGCCTTGTAATCTCCCTGCTTGATGTTGTTTATACTATAGTTTCCTAGGCTATCAGATTGTGAAATGTAATAAGGGGGTCCGCTAAATAAGTCTGTGGTGTCACCTATCGGATAGAGTCCAATCAAGATGTCTTCAAAGTCATCTCGTCCGGTTGGAAAGTAGGTATTTACTCTCCCTGATAATGATAAACTATCTATTTGATCGCCTGTGGAAAAAACCAATTTAAGGTTTTCAGCAGGATTTCCTTCCGATAGGTCTTGTATGGACTTTTGAAAATTAAACACATACGTCGTGTTCTCTTCTAATTCTTGGTTAAGTTCAAGAGTAACTTGATTCTTTAAAGCTTCAACCAACAATTCGTCTTTATTGATTCTGGGAGTGATGATGATATTTTTATTTGGATTGTCCAATTTGACAAATTCATCAAATTCCAGGGTGATTACTTCAGGTTTTGTATTTAGGCTTTGATCTTCCGGGTTCATGGATAGAAGTTTTGGCGGATCTTCATCCCGTGGCCCTCCAGTAGGTGCGCTTTGTTTTGCACAACTCCAAAATAGAATTAAACAACTGAATATCAATATTTTAAATAAGTATTTCACTTCTTCTTTAAAAGGTATAATAGACTAGAATATTCCTGGGTTTCTTTTGCCCCCTGGTTCGATTTCCAACCAGTGGTCAAGGCCTTTAAATAATGGGAAGCCAAGTTTCCGTTTGGTTTTTGATACTTTTCAGACAGTAAGGAAACATAATAACTGTCAAAAATCATGGGTTTGGTCTCTACGATGGTAAAGCCGAATTCCTCTGCTAAATTCTGCATGGAAGTTTGTGAAAAATGATAAAGATGTCTGGGCACGTCCCATCCAGCCCAAAAGTCCTTGTATTTTTTTGCTTCATAGCTTTGATGATTGGGTACAGCTAAAAGAAGGTATCCGTTTTTTTTGAGAGACTTTTTTATTCCTTTGATCCCTTTTCGTAATTCGTGAATATGTTCGAGTACATGAAATAATGTAATAATATCAAAGGTTGAGTTGTAGTGTTTTGGATCAAGGGATTTATTAATTTTTTGTCCAGTAGTTTTTGAAGCCAATTTCCTGGCAGATTTATTGGGCTCAATACCTTCTACAACCCATCCTCGAGTTTTAAATGCGAATAGAAGTGATCCTGTTCCGCAACCGTAATCCAGGATGCTTCCTTTAGGTACCAAAGATTCAATAAGTTTTATTTTTTTATGAATATTGATTTTTCGTACACGATTATATATTTTTTCAGTAAAGGTAGTGGTTGAGTTTTGGTGCGAATAGTATTCTGGGAATTCATAATAGGGTTCAATTTCTTCCTGTGTCGGTCGTGGATTGGTAAAAAGTAACTGACATTGGGTACACTTGCAAATGATAAAATTTTCCTTACTCACGGCGTGGTCAGTAATTTCTCGATCATTAAGAAAATGCCCACTTTTGCAAAGTGGGCATTTATTTAGTCTTTCTAACATTTTACCTTCCTAAATAAACGGTTAAAATGGATAAGTCTGCAGGTGAGACTCCACTTATTCTCGATGCCTGTCCTAATGTCTCAGGGCGGATTTTATGAAGCTTTTGTTTTCCTTCGGCAGATAAGGCCGGTATAGCCAAATAATCAAATCGCTGTGGGATTTTATAATTTTCCATATTGGATAATTTCTCCACCATCTGTTGTTCTTTTTCGATGTAGCTCTCGTATTTTATTTGGATTTCAGCTTGCTCTAATTGGTCTGCTTGGTACTGATCCAAATAGTTGCCAAGTTCAACATCCAAAGTCTTGATCACTTCCAGAGTTATTTGTGGTCTTTTCAAAAGTTTTTCTATCGTGATTTTTTCCTTGATTGGAGCGGTTTGAATTTTTTCCAATCCTTTATTGATTTGGTCAGGTTCTAGTTTTTTCTGTTTTAAATCATTGATTAAACGTGCGGTTTGTTCTTTTTTGTAGCGTACGTTTTGTAGTCTTTTTTCATCTGCTAATCCTATTTGATAACCTAATTCGGTTAATCGGATATCGGCATTATCTTGACGAAGAAGCAGTCTAAACTCCGCTCGGGATGTAAACATTCGGTAAGGTTCTTCGGTACCTTTATTGATTAAATCATCAATTAAAACACCGATGTATGCATCAGAACGTTTCAGCAGAAAGGGTTCTTTCTCCTGTACTTTCAAGCTAGCATTGATGCCTGCCACTAAACCCTGCGATGCGGCTTCTTCGTATCCAGTGGTTCCGTTGATTTGACCTGCGAAATACAAGTTCTCCACCAGTTGGGTTTCTAAGGTTGGTTTGAGTTGGGTTGGTGGAAAATAATCGTATTCAATAGCATAGCCCGGCCTAAACATTTTTGCGTTTTCAAAACCTGCGATCTTTCGGATGGCTTTATATTGTACATCTTCTGGTAGCGAAGTAGAGAAACCATTAACATAAATCTCGACTGTATTCCATCCTTCGGGTTCAACAAAAATTTGATGACGTTCCCGTTCTGCAAATCGATTGATTTTATCTTCGATTGAAGGACAATAACGAGGCCCTAGACCTTGAATTCGTCCATTAAACATAGGTGATCGGTCGAATCCAGTTTCTAATGTCTCATGAACTTCTTTATTGGTATAGGTAATCCAACAGGTCCGTTGTTCGGTTAATGGCTTTGTTTTCTCTGAATAGCTGAATTTCTCCGGGTTCTCATCTCCGTATTGGATTTCCATTTTTGAATAATCCAAACTTCTTCCATCAACCCGTGGTGGAGTACCCGTTTTCATTCGTCCTGCTTCAAATCCTGCTGAAACCAATTCTTCGGTAATTCCTTTGGATGCTGATTCTCCTGTTCTCCCACCTCCGAATTGTTTTTCACCTATGTGTATGATTCCATTTAGAAAGGTTCCATTGGTTAGCACAACTGTTTCTGCTGCTATTTCTATCCCAATTCCTGTCTTGACTCCCATCACCCGCTTGTCTTTAATGAGAAGTCCGGTAATCATTTCTTGCCAAAAATCGACTTTAGGTGTTTCTTCTAGAGCCAAACGCCATTCCTCAGCAAACCGCATTCGATCGTTCTGGGAGCGTGGAGACCACATTGCCGGTCCTTTGGATCGATTGAGCATTCTGAATTGAATCATGGATTTATCAGAAATAATTCCAGACATCCCTCCTAGGGCATCGATTTCTCGTACGATTTGGCCTTTGGCTACGCCACCCATGGCTGGATTACAAGACATCTGCGCAATGGTATTCATATTCATTGTGCATAGTAAAACCGATGAACCCATTTTCGCTGCTGCGTGGGCGGCTTCACAACCTGCATGTCCTGCTCCTACTACAATGACATCATATTTTGGAAACATGATTATTTTTTTTAGATGTTCCACGTGAAACTTTGCTTGAATCAAGAATGCTTGATTTGCTGTTCCACGTGGAACATTACAGTTGTTCAAATAAATTTATTGCTAATTGCTCTTTGCTTCGCATGATTTTAGCATCAGTTTTTTTCTTATCCTGATATCCCAGAAGGTGAAATAATCCGTGACTCAATACGCGGTTTAATTCCTCTTCTTCCGAAATGTTAAATTGAGCAGCATTTTCTTGAACCCGATCTATGCTGATGAATATGTCTCCTTCTATTTCGTTTTCTTTTTCCGAATTGTCGAAGGTGATGATATCCGTATAGGTATCGTGTTGGAGATAGTTGACGTTGATCTGGTAAAGGTATTCATCGGAGCAAAAGATAAAATTCAACTCTTTTATTTTAAATCCTTCCGCTTCGGCAATGGTATTCAGCCATTTTTTACGTTTGAGCTTTTTGCTGAGATCAAACTTGCAATCTTCGACAAAGAAAAGAATGGCCATGATTAATCCATGTAAAATGACAGGATGGTTTTTTTTCCATCGTTTTCAAATTTGACTTCGTCAGTCAAATGTTTGATCAGGAAAATTCCTCTTCCTCCAGGGTTGGATATGTTTTCTGGAGCCGTTGGATCCGGTAAGCGCTCCAAATCAAAGCCTGATCCTTCATCCTCGATGACAAATTGTAATTGGTCTTTTTCGGCCCTTAATTCCAAATGCACCAGTTTTTCCTTATCATTTTTATTTCCGTGAATAATGGCGTTGCTGATGCATTCTGTTACAGAAATCATAATATTCCCATAGATGTCATCATTGATCTCAAACTTCTCACGTGCATTGTCGATGAAGCTTTCAATGATTTTTATATTCTCGATCAAGGAAGGAATAGAAATTTTTATAGAATTCATTAGTATTATTATCTATGGGTCAGATGCATTTGTCTTTATTCATGGATATCTAAAACGATGGGGCAATGATCCGAATGAATCACATCAGGCAAAATTAAAGCACTTTTTAATTTATCCTTCATGGTTGATGTAGCCATGTGATAATCGATTCTCCAGCCGAGATTTTTTGTCCGGGCATTGGCACGATAGCTCCACCAAGAATATTGGTGTGGAAGCTCTGGATTAAAATGTCGAAACGTATCGATAAATCCTGATTCAGTAAACTTGTCCATCCACGCTCGTTCTTCGGGTAAAAATCCAGAAGAATTTTTATTGGATACCGGATTATGAATATCGATTGGTTTGTGGCAAATATTGTAATCTCCGCTTAGGATTAAATGGGGATTTGTTTTTCTCAAATCTTGCATGTACCCATACATATCATCCAAAAATTCATATTTGAAATCCTGTCTGATATCCCCCGTGGTACCGGATGGAAAATAGGCAGATAAAAAAGAAAACCCATCAAAATCAGCTTGAATAAGTCGGCCTTCGTCGTCATATTTGGAAAGGCCCATCCCTACTTTGATGGATTTTGGTTTGATTTTGGTGAAGATTGCCACTCCTGAGTAACCTTTTTTCACCGCTGGAAACCAATGTAATTCATAACCTAAGTCTTCAAATAAGGTACGATCTATTTGTGAAATATCTGCTTTAAGTTCTTGAATACCAATGATATCAGGGCTTTCTTTTTGAAGCCAATCTACAAAACCTTTGTTGATGGCTGCCCGGATTCCATTGACATTATATGAAATGATTTTCATGAATTAATTTATCTCTATTTGGTATTCTTTTTCAAAATATTCTAAGATTTGGATTTTTAATAATTTCTCCTGTTCCAGAATATCAAAGTGAGGAAGCTCATCAATGAGTTTCCAATGGGGCCATCCCTCTTGATCAATGTATTCCAACTCATAGAATCCTGCCAAGCTCAATACTTTGCAAATGGCAATATGCATTAAATCTTGTTTTTGTTCTTTGGAAAATGTCTTGATTCCTTTTCCAAGTTCCTGTACCCCAATAAGAAACAATACGCCATTTAGATCCTTTGGTTTTTTTCCAATGGTTTCTTCCAGACCTTCCAATAATCGGCCCCATCGCTTCTCTAGCTCCAGATCTCTTTTAAACATGATGGCCTATTGATTTTCAAGCTCTTCCCAGTATTCTGCAGCTCTTCTTAGATGTGGAATGACAATTGATCCTCCGATCAAAGTGGCGATGGAAAATACTTCATAAATTTCTTTGCTAGTCAAACCCACTTCGTAGCATTTGCCTAAGTGATACTTAATGCAATCATCACAGCGCAAAACCATGGAGCAAGCTAAGCCAATCATTTCCTTGCTTTTAACATCCAATTCACCCTCAGCATAAGCGTTGGTGTCTAGGTTGAAAAAACGCTTAATGACCTTATTGTCAGCAGCCATGATTTTTTCATTCATCTTGGTTCTGTAATCGTTGAACTTGGCAATTGAATTCATCAATATAATTGTTTAGGAAATAGTTGGTGCAAATATACTGCTTAAAAACCAGCAGATTGAATAACAGATAATTTAGGCTATGCGTTTACTTTTGCTGAAAGATTTTTTGGATTTAATCTTTCCTGTCGAACGTCGCCTTGGTCAAGCTGCGCTTTTGGATTTTGAGGATTCGCTCTGTACGGTCTGCCATGGAATTTTTCCCGTTACCCGTCATTATTTCCAGCCCAAAGACGATGAGCTTTATTTTAAATCAAACTCAGAAAGTTGCCTGTTGCTCAAGGGTAGAATTTGACCAGACCTGGGAATCGTGTACGGTAATCGTTTTAGTTCATCTCTGCGTAGGCAGGCTTTGGGCAAAAATGAAAACCGGATCTGTTTTATGAAATGAAAAGGAAGCTACTGGCCTGTGATTTTAATTGGACAAATTAGTAAAGGCCCCAACCAAAATCTGAATTTAGCGGTTGACTATATGCTTTGTTTTAATTCAATTATTCCCATTGGATCAATTGATTTCTAGCTCATAAAAATTTGATATTTAGGCTAAGAATTCTATTTGGAAAAAACATATTCTTTGAGTAAATGGGTAAGATTCGACGAAAATGAGGCTTTACACTGGGGGAAATATCCTTTTGGCTTATGGAGCAAAAAACGTAGATTTGATCATCATCGTCGTTGTTAGCGAATCGAATAGAATTATGACAGATATCGAATTTCTAAAATACCCCATCGGAAAATTTAAGCTTCCCACCCATCCCACCGATGAGACGCTCAAGGAAGCCATAGAGACGATTCAGACCCTACCCAATTTACTTGAAGAAGCGGTCATTGCTTTGGACGATTCAAAATTGGATACCCCCTACCGACCCGGAGGATGGACTGTCAGACAGGTAGTTCATCATTTGGCAGACAGTCATATGAATGCCTACATCAGATTTAAACTTGCACTCACAGAAGAAAATCCCCAAATCAAACCGTATAATGAAGCAGCTTGGGCGAGTTTGCCAGATAGTCAGCTTCAAATTCTACCCAGTTTGGAAATCGTGAAATGCACTCATTTTAAATGGACCTTCCTTTTGGAAAATATGAGTGCTAAAGACTTTGATCGGACCTACTATCATCCTGAAAACAATAACTCGCCCACACTTTCTGAAGTTACCCATTTATATAGTTGGCATGGAATTCATCATTTGGCGCATATTCAGCACTTGGCCCTTCGGAACAACTGGTTGACTCAGTAAGCTCATTTTCTTATGCAAATTTCTCTAAAAAATCAGCGGATTTTAGTTACTGGAGCATCACGTGGAATAGGCAGAGCCATCGCCCGACAGCTATCTGATTCTGGAGCTGAGGTGATTATTCACTACAATTCTAACCGCTATGAGGCAGAAACGCTTTTGGGTCAATTAAAAAACCCGGCTTTTATTGAGTCATGTGACCTTGCTTTAGCTCAAGAGGTCGTCGGCTTTATCCCCAAATTGACACAACAATATGGTCCTTTAACGGGATTGGTAAATAATGCTGGAATTTCACCTGCCGCTCCAGATTCGCTTTCCACTTCCGATTGGTTGAAAATTTGGGAAAAAACCATGGCCGTAAATGCCACTGCTGTGGGAATTCTCTGCAAAGAATTTGTTGATCAGGCAAAAACCCATAATCAAGGGAGAATTGTGACGATTTCCTCTCGGGCGGCTTTTCGTGGCGATACGACTGATTATTTGGCTTATGCTGCTTCAAAGGGGGCCTTGGTCAGCTTGACGCGCTCCATCGCCAGGCATTACGGAAAGCAGGGAATCAAAGCCTTTTTGATCGCACCGGGATTCACACGAACAGATATGGCTGAGCAAATATTAGCTGAATACGGAGAAGACTTTGCACTCAATGATATTGCGCTTAATCAATTAACCACACCTGAGGACATAGCCCCAATGGTAGCTTTACTCTGTTCGGGATTGGCCGATCATGCCACGGGTACATCCATTGATATGAATGCGGGCTCCTACGTAAGATAACATGACAAAAGAGGAATTTCGAAAACAAGCCCATCGCTTGGTGGATTGGATGGCCGATTACTTGGAGGAAAAGGAAAATTATCCAGTCACTCCGGGAGTAAAACCCAAGGAAATCTTTAATCACCTTCCAAAATCTGCTCCAGAAAAACCGGAATCCTTCGATCAGATTTTGGAGGATTTTCAAAAAATTATTTTACCGGGAATGACGCATTGGCAACACCCCTCCTTTTTTGCCTATTTCCCAGCCAATAATTCGGAACCATCGATTTTAGCTGAAATGCTCATGTCTACCTTAGGGGCACAGTGCATGTCCTGGCTAACCTCTCCGGCTGCCACTGAGCTTGAGGAGCGCGTCTGTGATTGGCTTCGCGATGCAAAGGGAATCGATTCCTCTTGGAAAGGAGTCATTCATGATACGGCAAGTACAGCAACTTTAAGTGCGATTTTGACCGCTCGTGAGCGGATTACCCAGTTTCAAATCAACGAACAGGGATTTTCAGGAGGACAGGTTTTTCGGGTTTATTCTTCTTCTCATGTCCACTCCTCGATCGACAAGGCGGTGAAAATAGCCGGGATTGGTATTCAAAATTTGGTTCGAATTTCGGTTGACGAAAATTTTGCTATGATTCCCTCCGAACTTGATCGTGCTATTTTAGCTGATCAAGAAGCAGGATTTATTCCCCTCTGTGTCGTTTCTGCCTTGGGCACCACGAGCTCTACTGCGGTAGATCCAATTGAGGAAATCACCCAAATCACTCAAAAATATGGTCTTTGGCATCATATTGATGCTGCATTTGCTGGCACAGCTTTGCTTTTGCCTGAATTTCAGCATCTAATCAAAGGACATCAGCGTGCTGATTCCTACGTATTCAATCCACATAAATGGATGTTTACCAATTTTGATTGTACCGTGTTTTTCATTCGAGAACCCCAGTATCTGGTCAATACTTTTTCCCTAACTCCCGAATACCTTAAAACTCAACTCGATGATCAGGTTAATAATTATCGGGATTGGGGAATTCAACTGGGTCGGAGATTTCGGGCGCTAAAGCTTTGGTTCGTAATTCGGACTTACGGATTGGAAGGAATCCGTGAAAAACTTAGGAATCATTTAGACTTGACACAAAAGGCGAAAAATTGGATAGAAAACGAATTGGGATTGGAAATTTTGGCTCCAGTTAACTTCAATACCATTTGTTTTCGCATGAACTTGGAAAATCATCCTGAGGAAAAGCAAAATCAACTCAATGAAAATTGGATGAATCGTGTTAATTCCACCGGAAAAGTGTTTTTTTCACATACCAAACTCGAGGGTAAATTTGTTATTCGCTGGGTAATCGGTCAAACTGATGTGGAAGAAAAACATATCCAATCGGCCTGGCGTTTGCTTTTAGAGGAACGAGAAAAGCTCCTCAAAGAGCAAAGAACCTAAGTATGGCTGCAAAAGATTCTATTCTTACTCCGGAATTACTTAAAATTTTAAAGATTTTCGGATTGGCGTCTGTGGTATTGGTCTTAATTTTATCTTTTTTCGATACACATCGAGCATCAAATTCGGGTGAAGATTTGACTTTTCGCATCAGCGATTCGGCTCGACTGTTTTTTCTGAACCTCAAGGCTATTAATTATGAGCGGGAAGTACGATCCGACGCCGGAATGACTTTATTTCGGCACGGAGGTTTTCAGGATGAAAGGAAGGAAGCTGACCTGCATTTGATGATTATTCTTAATCCCAACCAAGGAGAAGCTTACCTGTACTTGAAGCCAGTTAAGTTGGATTTTCCTTTTTCCATTCAAAAATCAGGCGAAGATTCTTCGATCCTGACTCTGGTTGATGGAAATAAATTTGATCATCTCCGGCAGGTGGAAGCCTTGAAACCTTGGATTGAAAATGGAGAAGAATTGGAACTAGTTATCAAAAATCAAAAAATACCGCTTTGGCAATCTAAATCCGAAAAAGAGGCACTGAAATCCACTTTAGAGGATTATTTTAGGTTACTTCAGGATGAATAAACAATCAAATGTCAACAAACCAATTAGATTTTTTCAAATCACTACTCGGGAAAACCTTAGATAAAACCCCATCTGCAGCGGGAAATTGGCTAGCAGGAAAATTGGTGGAGATAGAAATTGGAGGTATCAAAGTCGAATACCTTGTTAGGCCGGAAATGTGTAATCCTGCTAAAATCCTTCATGGAGGGGTGGCTTCGCTGATGATGGATGATGTAATTGGCATGGCCAATTTTGTATCGGGATCAGAGTATCTGATGACTAGTATCAATCTTTCGGTTGATTTTTTGTCTTCAGCCCAGATTGGAGACGAATTGGAAGTTTCGGCAAAATTAATACGATCTGGAAGCAACCTAAATCATTGGGAATCCGTAATCACTAAAAAATCTGGGAAAATTGTTGCTAAAGCCAGCAGCAATATGATCAAAACCCACCTGAAGTTAAGTGAATTAGGCTTTTAATCTATTTTAAACAATTTTATTTTATTCTATGAAAAAAGGATTACTTCTCGCTGTTTTAGGTTTGATTTCGTTGGCGGGTTTTGCCCAGACAACTGTTTCATTTCACCAAAGTAATTTGCCCTTTATTGGCGTCAATAGGCAGTTGGGAGAGCGTTGGATTCCCGAACTTCGGGTTGGAACCGATAATTTTGTGGAGAATTTGAGTTTGGAACTGGTAGGAAACTACATGGTCAAGTCTGATGAAGACAAGCAGATCTATTTAGGATTGGGAGCTCGTGTCAATTTACTGGATGGAGTAGTCGTTCCTTTGGGAATCAATTATTATCCCTTTGCCAAAAAAGACTTTGGTTTTCACATGGAAGCTGCTCCAATTATTGGATTCAATGACGGGCTACTCTTCCGAGGTTCTTTTGGGATTCGCTATCGATTTCTCAAGGAATAAATTGGATTAGAATTGCTCAAGTTTGACCATCAAATCCCAGACGGCAATTCCCAGGGAAACAGAGATGTTGAGCGAGTGCTTTGTCCCAAGTTGAGGGATTTCAAGCACTTGGTCGCATTCTTGCAAAACAGCTTGCTCCACCCCAAAAACTTCATTTCCAAAAATTAAAGCAAACTTTTTATTCTTGCTCGGTGTAAAATCATGGAGCATAATGGATTGATCTACTTGCTCCAAAGCACAGAGTTGGTAATTTTCGGATTTGAGTTTTTGAACAGCTTCTATGGTATTTAAGCAATATTCCCAATCAACCGACTCGGTTGCGCCGAGTGCGGTTTTTTGAATATCCCGATGTGGAGGTGTGCCGGTGATCCCGCAAAGGTATATTTTCTCGATCCGAAAGGCATCTGCTGTGCGAAATGCTGAGCCCACATTATTGAGACTTCGGACGTTGTCCAAAACCAATACAATTGGCGATTTTTGTTCTGATTTGAATTCCTCAATTGAGAGCCTTTCAAGCTCGTCCATGCTTAATTTCTTCATCCTTTTTTGATCTACCTTGCTTATGGGTTATTTTCAGACTTTATTCACAGCCCCAAATTTAACAGAAATATATCCGACCTATGAGTAAGTCCAAAGATGGAAAAGAAACTCCACTGATGAAGCAGTACAATGCGATTAAAGCAAAGCATCCTGGAGCTTTACTGCTGTTTCGCGTGGGGGATTTTTATGAGACTTTTGGAGAGGATGCGATCAAAGCTTCAAAGGTGCTAGACATCGTACTCACCAAGCGTGCCAATGGAGCGGCTTCGCATATTGAATTGGCGGGTTTTCCCCATCATTCCTTGGATACTTATTTGCCAAAATTAGTTCGGGCGGGAAATCGGGTGGCCATATGTGACCAACTCGAAGATCCCAAATCAGTGAAAGGAATCGTGAAGCGGGGCGTTACCGAACTGGTTACGCCGGGCTTATCCTACAATGATCAGGTACTGGATACCCGAAAAAACAATTATTTGGCTTCCATTCATTTCGGGAAGGAAAACCATGGGATCGCTTTTTTGGATGTGTCTACTGGGGAATACATGTGCGCCGAGGGAAATGCCTCTTACCTGGAAAAACTGCTGCAGAGTTTTGCGCCAGCCGAACTTATTTTTTCCAAAGCAGCCAAAAAAACTGCTGCAGAACTGATCAAAAATGACTTCAACACCTTTCCCTGTGAGGATTGGGTGTATCAGTTTGATTTTGCTTACGAAAAGTTGAAAAATCATTTCAAAACCGCAAACCTCAAAGGTTTTGGGATTGAGGAGTTGGAATTGGGGATCACCGCTGCAGGAGCCATTTTGCATTATTTAGAGGAAACTGAGCATCGGGAAGTTCAGCATATTTCTGGAATTTCACGAATTGCGGAGGAGAAATACGTTTGGTTGGACAAGTTTACGATTCGAAATCTCGAATTGGTATTTGCTCAGCATGAGGGAGGGGTTCCATTGATTCAGATTTTGGATCAGACGGTTACACCGATGGGATCGCGGATGATGAAAAAGTGGATGGTTTTGCCCCTAAAAGTGAAATCACAAATCGAGGAGCGGCTCCGTGTGGTAGCGTTTTTCTATGAAAATCAAGACTTGATTGAGGAAATAATTGCCCAACTTAGACATATCGGCGATTTGGAGCGACTGATTTCTAAAGTCGTCGTCGGCCGGGCCAATCCTCGGGAAATGAATCAAATTCGTCGGGCATTGAAATCTGTTTTGCCTATCAAAGAATTGCTCAAAAAGCAGGAGAACCCAACGCTAAAACAGCTAGCGGATCAAATAAATCCCTGTGAGCAGCTGCTTGAAAAAATTGAAAAAGAGTTGCAGGAAGATGCTCCGATGCTGGTTCATCAGGGAGGCGTTATCCAAGACGGAGTAGATGCTGAGTTGGATGAATACCGCGGTTTGGCCAATTCGGGAAAAGATTTTTTGGTGCAAATTCAGCAGCGAGAAGTTCAAAAAACCGGGATTTCTTCGCTAAAAATCGCATTTAACAAAGTATTTGGGTACTACCTTGAAGTCACGCATGCGCACAAAGACAAAGTGCCTCAGGATTGGATCAGAAAGCAGACTTTGGTGAATGCAGAGCGATACATTACCCCAGAATTGAAAGATTACGAAGAAAAAATCCTTCATGCCGAGGAACGAATGATTGTATTGGAGCAGAAATTTTTTCAAGAGCTAGTCCTAGAGGCTGCCAAATACGTTACTGAAATTCAGCAAAATGCTCGAATTATTGGAACCTTGGATGTCTTGCTATCTTTTGCCAAAGTCGCCTTGTCTAATAATTACTGCCGCCCGAAAGTCTCCGATACTGAAAGTTTGGAAATCAAGGATGGCAGACATCCAGTGATTGAAAAGCAATTGCCGCCCGGTGAGGAATACATTCCCAACGATATCTACCTGGATCACGATAGTCAGCAGATTATGATTATCACAGGGCCCAATATGGCTGGTAAATCGGCGCTTTTGCGTCAGACTGCACTGATCGTATTGATGGCTCAGATGGGGAGTTTTGTACCAGCCTCATTTGCCCGAGTGGGGATTATTGACAAGGTTTTTACGCGGGTGGGTGCTTCGGATAATCTTTCCCGTGGAGAGTCCACTTTTATGGTGGAAATGACCGAGACGGCAAGTATTCTAAACAATCTTTCCGATCGAAGTTTGGTGCTGATGGATGAGATTGGCCGCGGGACTTCCACATACGATGGAATTTCAATTGCTTGGTCGATTGTGGAGTTTTTACACAATCATCCCACTTTTAAGGCAAAGACACTTTTTGCTACGCATTATCATGAACTGAATCAATTGACGCAGGATTTTCCGCGAATTAAAAATTTCAACGTAGCAGTAAAAGAGGTAGGCAACAAGGTGATTTTTATGCGGAAGCTGAAAGAAGGAGGAAGTGAACATAGTTTTGGTATTCATGTGGCACAGATGGCTGGAATGCCCAATCCGGTGGTGCTCCGAGCCGCAGAAATAATGGCTCACCTTGAAAAAGATAAAGCCATGCAGGAAGGAAAAGAGTCCGTCAAATCTATTCCAAAAAACAATTACCAACTTAGTTTGTTTGAGATGGATCCAAAGTTTACCGAGGCTAAAGAGTTGATCGAGCAAATCGATATCAACGCCATTTCACCGATTGAGGCGCTGTTGAAGCTCCATGAGATCAAAAAGAAACTTGAATGATGAAAATTGGATTTTATCTGTAAATTATCGCCGAATAAGTATAGAATTGAATGGATAAGGTTTTACTGAAGGATCTTCGAAAGCAGGATAAATACACCAAGTTTTTTAGTGACTGGGCAAAACAGGAATTTAAAGCTCATCCCAATGAAAAGAAGTTAATCGATAATCTTGAAGTTCTCAGCCAAAATATTGGAATGAGAGAAGGCTTGCTTATTTGTTGTTTTGATTATCGGAATTTGAGTTTGGCATTTTTTACCGGAGAAGTTGAAAGTCTAACAGGGTATCCGGAGTCTGTTTTTCGAAAAAAGGGAATGGAGGCTGCTTTTACCATGATCCATGAGGAGGATCGCAAGGAGCTTTTCCTTTTTCAAAAAGTGGTTTTTGAAGCTTTTCATCAGCTCAGCCTTTCGGAGCGACATACCTTTGAGTTTTCCTACACTACCCGATGGGTTCATCGTACGACACGAGAAATCATCTGGGTGATGGGTAAGGTTCGTCCCTATTTTATTGATGAGAAAGGAAATTTTGCGATGGATCTTCACATCATTGTGCAGCTGTTGACTCCTCCTAAGGTTAAGGGGTATGACTGGACCTATTCTTATACCAAGGATGAAGGGGGCCGTGTATTGGTTAGTAAGAACTCCCCCGGTAGACGAGAGGTAAAACTCACTAAAAAGGAAAAAGAAGTGGTTAACATGATTCTTGAGGGGCAAGGATCCAAAGAAATCAGCGAGGCTTTAAATATATCGATTAATACAGTTTCCACCCATCGAAAGAATATTTTGAAAAAACTGGGAGCAAGAAGTACCGCTGAAATGGTCAAAATAATAGCGTCCTATGATTTTTAAAGGAGATTGAAAATCAGTGAACTGGAAGAGAAGAATATTTTTTATAAAATTTTCCTCACTGAATCATTGTAAAAATCAAAGAGGACCTTACCTTTGCATCCACAAATGACTCAAAAGAAGATTTGAGTTTTGATATAAGCGAGAGTAGCTCAGTTGGTAGAGCACGACCTTGCCAAGGTCGGGGTCGCGAGTTCGAATCTCGTCTCTCGCTCCAATCAAGCCCTTGCAGAAGGGCTTTGTTGTTTCAAGTAGCTTCGGTTCAAACCGCAGTGAAGCCGGGATGGTGGAATTGGTAGACACGCAAGACTTAAAATCTTGTGTCCGTTTGGACGTGCGGGTTCAAGTCCCGCTCCTGGTACAGCTGATAATCAGCGATTTAGAGCTTCCCTTTCGAGGAAGCTCTTACTTTTAAAATCATGGGTACAACATAGGTACAACAAAGAAATTTTTTCTGACGCCTATAATGAAGCTTGTGCCATTCGTACGGTTTATGAATCTTATTTAATTACCCATCGTGTAAATTTTAGTAAAGATTTCTCTCATAGTTTTCTAGCTAATCACCAGTACCTTGAATGTCATCTGTCTACTTGAGTAGACTTTTTATGCCCTAGGCGAAACGGTGGTCAATCGGATCAAAGAGACGCAAGGCATTCAGGAAGATAACTGGATCAGCACGAATGCGGCGATGCGAAAGCTGGGGATATCCGGTAGAAGCACTTTGCAGAAATGGCGTCTTGAAGGAAGAATACGCTTTACCCAACCTGAGAAGCGGATCATTCTGGACGATAAGGATTCTATTCAAGTGTTCTAAGAAAAAAACTCTGGAAAACCTTCTAGTCTAAACTAAGAACTATATACAGTTGTGTAAATAAGCTTCCCCTCTTAACTTAAACTTCCCAATTCATAGCTAGTGCTTCTTCCACCACCTAGTTGTTTCACAAGTACCCCTTGCTCTTCAAGATTTTGAATATCTCTTAGCGCAGTGTCTGTCGAAACCTTGGTGATTTTAGCCCATTTTGAGGTAGTGAGCTTCCCATCAAATCCATCCAGTAGTTTGTTCATCATCAGCTTCTGACGTTCATTGAGTGATTTGGTATTTAAGAAATTCCAGTAATTCGCCTTATTAAGGACAGAGTTTAGAGTTTCTTCTGCCTGGACTAATGCTCGCCCAAGACAGGATAGGAACCAAAGCAACCATTTAGTGATATCAAGATCTCCTTTTTGAGTTTTTTCCAAAATCTCGTAATACTGTTTTCTTTCTTTTTGGATCTGAGCAGACATGCTGTAAAAGCGTTGCTTACTTTCATCTGATCGTGCTAACTGCAAATCTGTCACGGCTCGTGCTATACGCCCATTTCCATCATCAAACGGGTGAACCGTTACAAACCACAAATGAGCAATAGCCGCTTTTAGTACGGGATCTATATCTACTTCAGAATTGAACCAGCTGAAAAAGGCTTCCATTTCTTGAGCAACGATTTCTGATTGTGGCGCTTCGAAATGCACACGCTCTTTTCCCATGGCACCGGAAACGACTTGCATCGCACCTGTTTCTGGTGTTCGCCATGATCCAACGGTAATTTTATGCATACCGCTTCTTCCTGCTGGAAACATGGCCGCATGCCAACCAAATAAACGTTCATCATTAATTGGACTCTCGTAATGCTGGGTGGCATCCAAGAGCATATCAACGACCCCTTCCACATGGCGATCAGCCGGAATTGATCCACCGATATCCATACCCAGTTTTCGGGCGACAGATGAACGAACCTGATCAACATTGAGGTGTTCGCCCTCGATTTCACTTGTCTTAAGCACGTCTTGGGTAATCGTTTGCAGCATAGCCTCTTCTTGAAGGTCAAAACCTAGGCTGATCATCCGGCCAGTAAGTTTTCCCTGCTTGTGGCGTACAGATGCCAATAAGGAAGCTAGTTTGCTAACATCCCATGTGAACTTCGGCCATTTCTTGTGTTGGTATATATTCATTATTCACCGCATGATTTACGGTAAATATATCAGTTATTCACCGCATCGTCAATATAAATATCGCAAAAAATGCGGTGAATACCGGGAATATTCACCGCATTAATAATGATCTTCGGCCATTCGAACTTAACTTGATCGCTTCCCTTGATCCTCAAATTGGATCTTTTGAATTCCCTCAAGGTACACGGAATCAATGTAGTACGCATAGCGTTGCTGTTGCATCATTTCTATTCTTTGAGGAAAAAACTGAGCGCGATCATATGCACGGTCAACACTGCTTTTTGGTACGTGGGCAAGTTGACGATCTGCCACCTCATGGGAATAGCTAAGTTTTTCTTTCAACAGCCCCAATGCAAGGTAGCGGTTCAAGTCCCGCTGATTATCAGCAATTAAAGGTTTCCTCAAAAAGGAAGCTTTTTTCTTTTCTGTGCCGTTTCTGGTAACCAACTAGATGGTAGAAGTCCACTGTGGGGGTTTGTAATGGCCAACCACTAGCCAAGAGCAAGGACGTCCATCGTGAAGTGGAATCTGAAGGAAGCCGGCAACAAAGCGCTGACCTGAGGGACACGAACTTCTTCAAGCATAGAGGGGATAAGACTGCAAAACAGGTCAAATTCCAAAGTTTACACGGGCATCGGAGTGTAAATGAGACGGGGACATGGAGTGAAGGTGGGTTGCCTTATCACGGGAGACCTGATGGACGAATGGACAGGGAGAAAGAAACACGGAGTAAAGCTTGCCATGCAGATTCAGCATACGCTTGTATTTTAATACCATTAATTTATGACTAATGGCCTATGGCAAAGTTCTAAAATCACAAGGTAACAAACTGATTGCCATATGCCAATGGCCCCTTTCTCAATAGACCGTTTCTCGGCAACCTAGCCTGCTCATTTTTGTGACGGAAATAAATGCACCTCAGCCACTAAAATACACGCTTCTATCGACCTAAGCGCATAAACAGATTCAATGGCAATCGGACTCTAGCCTTTTGATTCTTCTGGGCCAAATCGAGGGTAAAGGAACTAAAGAGTGAAATCTAATGAAGATTTTTACGCAATAAGAAAAGTGAGATCTCTCTGAATTCGCAAATTTCCAGTGGTTTTCGTATGTTAGAATTCTACTAAACATCTTTTCCGTGGAATTTTTGACAAGGATGAATATTGACTGGCTGAGAATTCAGGAGCTACTTAAAATCACTAGTATTGCCATCCTGATCCTATTGGCTTTCTTTTTTATCGCCAATTACTTTCAGAAATTCTTCAAATCCAAACTGGTCAAGCGAATGGATGACCCTCTTTTGGCCAATTTTCTGTCTGTGATTTTTAGACTGATTATTTTGCTGATCGGGTTTATGATTGTCTTCCGTGTTGTCGGATTGACTGGAGTAGTATCGGGTCTTTTGGCAGGTGCGGGAATCACCGCTTTTGTAATCGGCTTTGCCCTAAAAGACATCGGGGAAAATTTTCTGGCAGGAATATTACTCGCCTTTAAGCGGCCTTTTCGAGTGGGCGATATCGTGGATATTAATGGGATTAATGGGAAAGTCATCATGCTCAATCTCCGGGATACGCAAGTCAAAACACCGGACGGCAAAGATGTATTTATTCCCAACGCTTCCATTATCAAAAATCCACTGACCAACTTCACCATTGATGGCTTTCTACGCTATCAATTTACGATAGGACTGGATTATGGGTCCGATTACAGAAAAGCCATGCGTGTCATTCTGGACGAGATAGTTAATATCAAGGGTGTTTTGAAGGAATTCAAAAAGCCCAGCACCTGGGTGGAAAACCTAGGCGAAAGCACACTGAATATTCAGGTAGCATTTTGGGTGGATACCTTTAATCGGGAAATTCCTGATTTGGAAGTAAAAAGCGAAGTCATCATCGGCGTTTTGGAGCGACTTTCAGCAGAGGGCTTTAACCTTCCCTCCAAAATCATCGAACTCAAAAATTACCAGGATAAGCCTTTTCGCCGCGAGTAAATTTATTTTTCCAATATTCCCTTCAAGTCTGCCGGAGAATAATTGACAGACTTGAGGGTTTTGCGGTCACCTTCCCGAAAAACCAAATACAAGTCACCCTCTTTTTCATAAAAACAATCAGTCCCTTTGAGTTTGTAGTGGGCAACTGTTGCTTTAGCTTCTGCTTCGGTGAGGCAAGCCTTGCTCATATTGGAGCGCTGCACTTCATCAAAGAGATCTTTGAACTTTTCGCCTAAGCCAAACTCCAAAATTGCACCGGAAAGCACATATTGCAAATCACAAAGGGCATCCGCAATCTCCACCAGGTCCTTTTCCTTAATTGCCTCTTCGAGTTCCTTGAGCTCTTCTGATAAAAGCGACACGCGGAGATTACAGCGGGTCTCATCCGGAATTTGAGGGCTGGGAAGCACGGGATGTTTAAATGTTTGGTGAAAAAGTGCCACTGAAGTGAGTGATTTTGGATCCTGCATGGTTTATTATTTTTGAACCTTGAAATAAAGAAAAAAGACCGGAAAATCCGGCCTTTTGATCAGGAAAGAAATGAATAGGTTTTAGTTTCTGCTTTTGAGGGTAACTGCCGACTCAATATTGCTCATGATTCGACTGTAGAGGAGTGCATTTCCATCTTCTCCATCCGGACCGATTTCGATTGTACCATCAGCATTCCCATCTCCAGCGAGGGAAAAGTTCACTCCTTCGAATAGTTTTTCCATATCAAACTCTAGCATCATATCGCTTTGTCCTTCTACTACCACTCCATTGCTTGACTCGGCCATGGCTTGGATTGCTTTTTCCGTTTCGGACCAGATGATGGTTTGACTTCCTTCGATTTCTCCTTCGATCCAGAGACTTTTGTTATACTTGGGATCGGAGGAGTCTACTTCAGTATTTTGCTGGAGCAAAAACTCAGCTTCAGTATAATTCCCCTCCGGAGTTTCTCCCTCGGCAATTAAGGCAGCTTGACTATCTCCACTTGCGATTAAGGCCAATGAGTTAGTTTCAGATGCGGAAGTCTGAAGGCTGGAGTTGAGGTTGGTTTTCAGCGAGATGCTTCCTAGGTCAATTCCGGTTTCGATATCTGCTTTTGCTGCGTACCGAAACTCCATTTCTCCGGTGGCTACGGTAAATTCCGAAGAGGAAAATCCATTAACGATTACCCGGGCATTGGCAGATTCAGAGGAACCTCCGCTAGCGGTAGCAAAGACACGGGAATTTGCATTGCCATCGGCTGGCTGTGGATCGGAATCTTCCGAGCAGGAGATCAATACCGTCCCGGCAACTAAGGCCAATAATGTGGGGGTTAAAAGGTGCTTTTTCATAGTAAATAATAAATTGGTTTACCCCAAACGGTCCAATCTGCATGCCAATAGGATATTTTGAAGTTTTCATTTGCCAAAATCCGAATGGTCTGGGAAGGTGAAAGGCAAAAAAAATCGCCTCAATTTCCAAAGAGGCGATTCGTTTTTTAAGTTGATTAATAAGGACTTAGATAATCTTACATTTTTAGGCGATTTAAGGGGACGAAATTTTTTTGATTTTTTTTCCAAAAATCCAATTACATCGATGCAGAGAAACGCTCAGCGACCTTGTTCCAGTTGATAATATTCCAAAAAGCTGAAATGTAATCTGCTCTGCGGTTTTGGTAGTTCAAGTAGTAAGCATGTTCCCAAACGTCTAGCCCGAGAAGCGGGGTTCCTTTGAAATCCGAAATATCCATAAGGGGATTGTCCTGATTTGGAGTGGAGCCGATCATAAGTTTATTGTCTGAACCGACTACCAGCCATGCCCAGCCTGATCCAAAGCGGGTGGCAGCAGCTTTTTCAAATTCCTGAACAAAAGCCTCAAAACTTCCAAAGCTTTCATCAATAGCAGCGGACAAATCTCCCTCAGGTCTTTCTGCTGCATCTGGAGTCATGATTTGCCAAAACAATTCGTGATTGTAATGCCCTCCACCATTGTTACGCATTTTGGTGCTGTACTGGGAAATATTTGCCAAAACGTCTTCTAGTGGCTTATTGGTGTCCACATTTTCTTCTCCGATAGCATCATTGAGGTTTTTGGCATATCCTGCTGCATGCTTGGTAAAGTGGATCTCCATGGTCATCGCATCAATATGCGGCTCCAGTGCGGAGAAATCAAAACTAAGCGGAGTCTGGGTAAAACTAGTAGCCAGTATAGATTGGGCATCGCCTTTTGCATCATTGCTGCAGGCAGATAAGACACCGGTACCGACTAAGCCCATGGCCAGACTGGCTTTGGAACTAGTGGCAAGAAATGAGCGACGGGATATCAATTCATGGGATAGTTTCATAATAAAATAAGGTTTCGTTTGATTTCGATTAGAAATTAAAGCTCAAAATAATCAATCTATTAGTAAATAGGAATTGAAGGCGGACAATACGTCCGAATTTCTGCCAGTTTGGTTAAGTTTGTAGCTTGAGAATGGCTTGGACAAGTTTTTGAACCCAAGAAATTTTAAAACGAAGAAGAAGGAATGAGATTTTATAAATATCAGGGAACTGGAAATGACTTTGTGATGATCGATGATCGGGAGAACCGCTTTGATGATCAGAATTTAGCCTTGGTTTCCCAGCTTTGTGACCGCAAATTTGGGATTGGTGCTGATGGTTTGATACTGATCAGAAACCATACTCAGTTTGATTTTGAGATGATTTATTTCAATGCAGACGGATCGCAGAGTATGTGTGGAAACGGGGCCCGATGTGCCGTGGCTTTTGCAGCCTTTTTGGGGATTATTGGGGAAAAAACGAACTTTCTTGCCATTGATGGCGAACATGAAGCTCGTATTAAAGAAGATTTGGTGGAATTGAAAATGGGAGATGTTTCCGGCGTAGATCAGGTTAATTCAGACTGTTTTGTGAATACCGGTTCGCCCCATCATATCCGTTTTGTTGAGCAGATCGAAAAATACCCTGTGGTGGCTGAAGGAAGAAAAATCAGATACGATCAGCACTATGCACCAGGGGGAACCAATGTCAACTTTATTCAAGCGATGGATTCAGACGAAATTTTTGTTCGAACATACGAGCGAGGGGTAGAGGACGAAACACTTTCCTGTGGTACCGGTGTGACAGCAGCAGCTCTTGCCTTTGCAAAAGATGAGGAAGAAGCAAAGGTGAAAATAAAAACCCTTGGAGGGAATTTATCCGTACGTTTTCGAAAGAAGGCCAATGGGTCTTTCCAAGACATTTGGTTGATAGGTCCTGCCAAGCAAGTATTTGCCGGTCAAATTGACCTTTAAACCCCTAGATAAACGGTGTACTTTCATTAATTATCAATTGTAATAAAAAGGGCTTAATTTTAACCCTGATTTCAGAATCAAAATACAGACATGCTAGATTTTATTGCTAAAGGATTGGCCAAAGTTTTTGGTACTAAATCCGATCGAGATATAAAGGACTTACTTCCCAAAGTAAAAGAAATCAATGAGATTTTTGAGGGGTTTAAATCCCTGAGTGATGATGAGCTGAGGGCGCAGACCGGAGAAATTAAATCCGTAATCAATGCCCATCTCAAGAGTTTTGACGATCAAATTTCATCTTTTCGTGCAGAAATCGAACAACTTCCTTCTGAGGCAATCCACGAAAAGGACCAGCTTTTCACTCAAATCGAAAAAGTAGAAAAAGACCGGGATCAAGCGCTGGAGGAAGTCCTGGAAACAGTCATGCCTAAAGCGTTTGCGGTGGTAAAAGAAACGGCCCGACGATTTAAAGAAAATGGGAAATTGACTGTTTCGGCCACGCTAAAAGACAAAGAAATGGCTGCCGTAAAGCCTCATGTGGATATCGATGGAGAAAGGGCAACGTGGCACAATAAGTGGCTAGCTGCAGGAAACGAAGTGGTTTGGGATATGGTCCACTACGATGTGCAGTTGATCGGTGGGATGGTTTTGCACAAAGGAAAAATCGCCGAGATGGCTACAGGTGAAGGGAAAACCTTGGTGTCTACCCTTCCCGCCTACCTCAATGCACTTGCAGGGCGAGGCGTCCACATCGTTACGGTCAATGATTACTTGGCTAAGCGGGACTCCGAGTGGAATGCACCACTTTTTGAATTCCATGGATTGACTGTGGACTGTATTGATAAATATCAACCCAATTCCCCCGGCAGGAAAAAAGCATATGGGTGTGACATTGTATATGGTACCAACAATGAGTTTGGTTTTGACTATTTGAGAGACAATATGGCCCGTGAATCCGGAGATTTGGTTCAGGGTAAGCATCACTTTGCCATGGTCGATGAGGTCGATTCGGTATTGATTGATGATGCGCGGACACCTTTAATTATTTCAGGTCCGGTTCCCAAAGGAGATGTTCACGAGTTTGATCAGATGAAGCCGCGAGTTTCTACTTTAGTGGAAGAGCAGCGTAAATTAGTTCAGGGATTTTTATCTACTGCCAAGAAGCAAATTGCGGAAGGAAATGAAAAAGAGGGAGGCTTGGCACTTTTCAGAGCCTATCGGGGCATGCCCAAATACAAGCCCTTGATCAAGTATCTTTCCGAACCTGGTATCCGGGTGATCCTTCAAAAAACGGAGAACTTTTACTTACAGGATAACAAGCGAAACATGCCTGAGGCAGACGAACCACTATTGTTTACGATTGAAGAAAAAAGCAATGTGGTCGATCTAACTGATCGGGGAATCGAAACGATGACGACCAAAAACGAGGATCCGAGCTTTTTTATCATGCCCGATATCGGTGTGGAAATTGCAGAACTCGAAAAGAATGAGACACTTGACGAGAAAGAAAAATTGGTGCGCAAAGAAGAAGTCATTAAAGATTACGGCGTCAAAGCTCAGCGAATTCATACGGTCAATCAGTTACTCAAAGCCTATTGTATGTTTGAGCGGGATACGGAATATATAATTGTCGATGGAAAAGTTAAAATTGTCGATGAGCAAACTGGCCGTGTGATGGAAGGACGTCGCTATTCGGATGGTTTGCATCAGGCGATCGAAGCGAAAGAAAATGTGAAGGTCGAAGATGCGACACAGACCTATGCGACGATTACGCTACAGAATTATTTTCGGATGTATCACAAGCTTGCCGGCATGACCGGTACTGCAGAAACCGAAGCCGGCGAATTCTGGGAAATTTACAAGCTAGATGTGGTGGTGATCCCAACGAATAGACCGATTCAACGTGACGATAGAGAAGATAAAGTTTATAAAACCGTCCGGGAAAAGTTCAATGCAGTAGTGGATGAAATCAATGAATTGGTCGCTGCTGGAAGGCCTGTGCTGGTGGGTACTACCTCGGTGGAAATATCCGAGGTGCTCAGCCGAATGCTGACCTTGAAAAAAATTCCGCATCAGGTATTGAATGCAAAACAACACGCTCGGGAAGCCGATGTTGTTGCAGAAGCAGGAAAGCCGGGTACGGTGACTATTGCGACGAACATGGCCGGTCGGGGTACCGATATCAAGCTGACTCCTGAGTCCAAACAGGCTGGAGGATTGGCAATCATTGGTACTGAAAGACATGAATCCCGACGGGTTGACCGTCAGCTGAGAGGTCGTGCCGGTAGACAAGGGGACGTGGGTTCGTCTCAGTTTTTTGTTTCGCTTGAGGATAGTTTAATGCGACTTTTTGGCTCAGACCGAATCGCCAAACTAATGGACCGAATGGGCTTGGAAGAGGGAGAAGTAATTCAGCACTCCATGATTACCAAATCCATTGAACGGGCGCAGCGAAAAGTGGAAGAAAACAACTTTGGCACCCGTAAGCGATTGCTGGAATATGATGATGTGATGAACTCCCAGCGGGAGGTAGTTTACAAGCGTCGAAGGAATGCCTTGAAAGGTGAACGATTAGAGCTGGACATTCTCAATATTATGTACGATGTCTGCGAAAGCATCGTGGATATGGGTAAATCCACCGAGGACATTGAAAATATCAGAATGAATATTTTCACTTCGCTCGGCTTGGATTATCAGATTTCAGCTGATGATTTAAAGAGCAAAGAGAGCCAAAAATTAACAGAGGAACTTTATGCGGAGGCTTTTAAATCCTATAAGGCCAAAAATGAAAAAATCACGCAGACTGCCATTCCTATATTACAACGGGTACACGCCGAACGTGGAGCTACAGTTAAGGATATCATGGTGCCGATTTCTGATGGAATTAAGCAGATAGGTGTGGTTGTGAATCTAGAGAAAATGCTCGAAACTGAGGGGAAAGAATTGATTCGATCTCTTGAAAAAAGTGTCACGCTCGCCATTATTGATCAAAACTGGAAAGAGCATCTCCGGGACATGGATGATTTGAAGCAGTCCGTCCAAAATGCTGTTTATGAGCAAAAAGATCCGCTATTGATTTATAAGTTTGAGGCCTTTGAGATGTTTAAGCGCTTTATTGGCAAGCTGAATGAGGATATGATTTCCTTCTTGAGTCGAGCTGATTTGCCCAAACAGGATCCCAATCAAGTCAGTGCTGCCCAAGCCCCAAGGCCCCAATCAGAGCCAAAGGTTCAAGCTTCAAAAGCTGAGGTTTCCAGTTCTTTAAACCCAGGAGCTAATCGAGCTGCGGCGGCTGCAGCCTCTGCAGGAAGAGCCGCACAACAAGCAGTTGTGGCCCCACGAAAATCTGAGAAAACCTACGGACGAAATGACAAAGTTTCCGTTCAATACACCAACGGGACAGTCAAAAACGATGTGAAGTACAAAAGTATTGAGCAGGACGTCCAAGATGGGAAATGTGTAATCATTGAAAATTAAATCATGAGGGTACTTTGGATAAGTTTACTTGTCATTTTCATTGGAGCTTGCAAAAGCTCCGGTCCGGCTGTGGATAAATCGGCAGCTTATGATAATTATAGCGAAAACCTGAGTACTTTCTTGCCTAATTATCCCAGTTATAAGGAGCGAATCAGCCAATCGGATAATTTAGAGGAAGAGGTTTCGCCTACCTCCATTGATGATCAGCTCAGCCAGCTGGCAAAGCAGGAATACGACAAAAGAAAATCGGACCCCTACTTCAATGGATATAAAGTATTGGTTTATTCTGGTTTGGATCGGAAGCAAGCGTTTGATACCATGGATAATTTGGAAGAGCTTTTTCCAGAAATCAAGGCCGATATTCAATACCAACAACCGCGTTACTTAGTCAAAATTGGTCGGTATGCTTACAAGGTGGAGGCCTTAAAATATTTTAATTTAGTAAAAGAAGAATTTCCCACGGCCCGGATCATTCAAGATCGAATATTGAGAAAAGAATTTTCTGTGCCAAGCCAAGAAGAGATCGATGTTGAAGGAGAAAATTAAAGGCTTAGCCAAAGAATTAAAATCTGAAGTTATTTCAAATCGTAGGCATCTGCATGCCAACCCAGAGCTTTCCTACCAAGAATTTGAAACAGCAGAATTTGTTAGGCAAAAGTTAGCTGAGATAGGAGTCAGCCAGGTGGAGCAAAAAGCAACCACGGGATGGACAGCGTTGATCGAAGGTAAAAACCCAACTAAACGAATCATCGCCCTCCGGGCAGATATGGATGCTTTACCCATCATTGAGGCAAACGAAGTTTCCTACAAATCCAAAAAAAATGGAGTGATGCATGCCTGTGGACATGATGCCCATACAGCGTCACTTCTAGGTGCTGCCAAAATTTTACATTCAGTCAAAGATCAATTTGAAGGAACGATCAAGCTTATTTTTCAACCTGGAGAGGAAGTCGCACCAGGTGGAGCTTCCTATATGATCAAAGATGGTGCTTTGGAAAATCCTAGACCAAGTGGAATCATCGGACAGCATGTGATGCCTTTTATTCCTGCTGGAAAAGTGGGCTTTAGACAGGGTATCTATATGGCAAGTGCAGATGAACTGTACATCACAGTCAAAGGAAAAGGAGGTCATGGCGCTATGCCAGAGACCTTGATTGATCCAGTATTGATATCGTCTCATTTGATCGTCGCTTTGCAGCAGGTGGTTAGTCGAGCAGCCAATCCCAAAGTGCCTTCTGTATTATCTTTTGGGCGAGTAGAAGCTTTGGGAGCGACTAATGTGATTCCAAATGAAGTAAAAATTCAAGGTACGTTCAGAACTTTAAATGAAGATTGGAGGGCTCAGGCTCATCAAAAAATGCTTCAAATAGCAAAAGGCCTGGTAGAAGGAATGGGCGGAGAGGTGGATTTTGAAATTCGAAAAGGCTATCCTTTTCTTCAAAATGATCCCGAATTGACCGCTCGAGCGACGCTCGCTGCCAAAGAATACCTTGGGGAAGAAAATGTTTTGGATTTGGATATTTGGATGGCAGCAGAGGATTTTGCCTATTATTCTCAGGAAATTGATGGATGTTTTTATCGTCTCGGTACCCGAAATGAAGAAAAGGGAATCGTTTCCAGTGTCCATACTCCAACTTTCGATATCGATGAGGATGCCTTGGAAATCGGTGCTGGATTGATGGCCTGGTTGGCAGTATCTGAGCTGGAGAAAGCATAATAATTTCCTAATCTCCCTTTAAAAATTCTCACCTATTTTCGTATCCAAATTAACTCATGAAATACCCATGTCGAATAGTCGACACACAGGAGAATGATTATCCAGGGTATTTCATGTGACCGTTAAAAGACAATTATAAACACATGAAAAAATTTAAATTTCTTGCCTCGGCTTTTTTCCTCACCATGATTGTAACCCAATCCTTTGCTTGGGGACAATTGGGCCATTACCTTATCGGACTGATGGCAGAACGCCAAATGAAAAAATCTACTTTGAAGAAAGTAGAAAAAGTAATCCAACCGATGTCTCTGGGCAGAAGTGGGACTTGGATGGATGAAGTTCGCTCCGATCGTGCCTACGATTATGCCACCACATGGCATTACCTTACAAGTAAAGATGGCGAATATGACCCTGCGCATCAGGAAGAAGAAGGCGATGCTTATGAGGCTATTTTGCGATTGAAAGCGGAATTAAAAGCAGGAGGTTTGTCTGCGGTGGAGGAAGCAGAAAAACTTAAGATGCTCATTCATATGGTGGAAGATATTCATCAGCCGCTGCATGTGGGAACGGGAGAAGATCGTGGAGGAAATGATGTAAAAATTGAATTTTTTGGAAACCCGACCAACCTTCATGCCCTTTGGGATAGTGGAATGATTGGAAGACAGGGAATGAGTTATTCAGAACTAGCTGACGAACTTTACCGTCGGGTTACTCCCGAACTACAAAAAGAATACCGGGCAGCGTCTATGCAGGATTGGTTAAAAGAAGCGGTCAGTTTACGTCCCATTGTTTATGATTTGCCAGAAAACAGAAGGTTGAGTTACGAATACATGTACAACAACTATAAAGTAGCCGAGGAGCGGATGATTGCAGCGAGTGTTCGACTTGCTCAGATTTTAGAAGAGATTTACGGGTAATTTTCCGAATAAAATTTTAAAATTGAGCTCTTGATTGCTAATCAAGGGCTCTTTTCCATTTATAGGTAGAATTGGAAAGTTTTTTGGGATATGCCCTAGGTTTCTAAATTTTGGATGAAAGAATTTTATATTTTTAATCTGATTTCATCAAGAGTCAATATGAAACGCTGCTTCTATTCAGTTTTTTTTCTCCTTATTTTATCAGTGCAAGCCTTTTCTCAAGACTTGATTCAAGAGCTGGGAAGGATGTATTCCAATTTGGACTCAGGAGAATTTTATTTGACCGAAGCCAAGCAAAAGTTATACTCCCCTACAGATTCTGGGGTTTATCGCTTTTATGTTGCAGAGTACCAAAATCTAAAAGATCACACTCAGGAATCCCGACGCTTGTTTTTGGAAGCTCTACCCTACTATACCGATGAAATACCCTCTCTTCGGTCGGTCACTTACATTCGATTGACTCGAATGGATCAGTCAAGTGGACTTTTTGACCAAGCGCTAAATTTTGCTCAACAAGGATTGGATTTTGCTCGATCCATTTCTGATACGGCAAAGATGGCCTTCCACTTGACCGATATTTCAGTGATTCATCATGACATGGAGAACTTTGAGCTTGGTGTAGAATATGGAAAGAAGGCGCTGGAATTATTAAATGCCAGCCAAAATCCTGATCCTTACTATCAATCCATAGCCTTGAATGCCATTGGAATCAATTTTGACGATTGGAGCAAACTGGATAGCGCGCTAAAGTACCATTTTCAGGTATTGGATTTGATGAGCGAATTGGACAGTACTCGTGTCTTTTTTGTTTGGAACAATATCGGAAATACACTGCTCAAACAAAAAAAGTATCCAGAGGCGGAGAAATGGTTGCAGATCGCCAAAAGGATTAATCAAAAAAACCGGCAAAATTCCTATGGATTGGCAGCGAATTATACCAATCTAGCCACTATCGCCTATAATCAGAATCAGTGGGAAAAAGCTAGGCTTATGCTCGATAGTGCCCAATATTTTGTAGAAAAAAGTGAATCCACCGAGAAAAAGCGAGATTACCTCTATGAGGAATACCGCTTTCGAAAAGCAAAGGGAGAGTTATCCTCTGCCATGGATTACCTGGAGCAATATGCTGCTTTAAAGGACACGATTTTTAAAGCTGAGCGTATCAAAACCATTGGGGAGTTGGAAGCAATTTATGAGGTGGAGCAAAAAGAGCGGCAATTAGCAGAGTCGAGAGCGAGGTTGGCCGAAAATGAACTAGTCGTCGAAAGCCGAAATAATCAACTTTTACTTTTGCTGCTTTTCCTTTTGATTTCTTTGGGACTTGGCTTTTTCATTTATTACCGCCAAAAAAATAAAACGCGGCATCTAGAGCAAGAGGCAAAGTTGCAAACCATTTTTGCCGAGCAGCAGACCCAGCGAAAACTTCAAGAACAGCGGAGTAGGATTTCCTCTGACCTGCATGATAATATCGGCGCGCAGTTGACTTTTATTGTTTCTACCTTAAAAAATCTCAAGTACACGGATCTTTCAAAAGAGAAAATTGCAGAAAAGCTGGATCAAATCTCCGAATTTACGGTAGAGACGGTAAACGAACTGAGGGATACCATCTGGGCGATGAATAAGGAGACGATTAATTTGGAAGATTTGCAAATGAGAATTTATGGATTGATTGAGAAAGCAAATTCAGCCTGCCCCGCCACTAAATTTGCGCTTGAAGTCGATCCAAAAGTAGAATTGCAAGAGCTGTCACTGAACTCAATGGAGGGAATAAATTACTTTAGAATTATTCAAGAAGCAGTAAATAATGCGATCAAACATTCCGCCGCCAAGGAAATAAAAATTCTAATCACTTGTGAAGGACAAAAGCTATTAGTCCAAATTAAAGATGACGGAAGGGGAATTTCTGAGCAAAAGTCATTGGGAAATGGTCTTGGAAATATGAAAATCCGAGCAGAGCGGATCGGAAGAAATTTACAAATTTTGAGTACGCCGGATCGTGGCACTGAAATCAGTATCATTTAAACCTAAAAAAGCATGTCGATTAAAATCGCAATAGCGGAAGACAACTCATTTTTGCTCAAAGCGATAGTAGAGAAACTCGCGATTTATCCGGATTTGGAAGTAAAATTTTATGCTTTAAATGGGCAGGACTTTTTGGAAAAACTTCAGGCAGATCCCAATATCCACTTGATCTTGATGGACATTGAAATGCCTAAAATGAATGGGATTGAAACAGTCGCTGAAGTCACTAAAAAGTATCCTCAAATCAAGACGATCATGCTTACGGTGTTTGACAACGACGAACATATTTTCAGGGCTATCCAGGCCGGAGCAAATGGCTACTTTCTCAAAGAGGTCAGCCCACCTGAGCTGTATCAAGGCATTTTGGATACACTTGACGGTGGAGCGGCAATGACTCCGTCGATTGCACTGAAGACACTCAAGCTCCTGCGTAATCCACCTCGCTTCGAAGAGCCAAAAGAGGAAATCAAATTAACCAAAAGAGAAATCGAAATATTAGAGCAAACCTCGAAAGGCCTCACCTATCAACAAATCTCCGAAAACCTCTTTATTTCTCCCAAAACTGTCCGCAAGCATACCGAGAATATTTACCAAAAACTCCAAGTCCACAACAAACTCGAAGCGGTGCAGAAAGCTGTTAAAAATCGGATTATTGAAGGCTGATAGCGGGGTTTTTTGAAGAACATCAATTTTTTATATGTGTATCCGTTTGACTGCACGTAGCCAAATAAAGACAATTTGTGTCAATAACTTGTAGAATAGTTAAAGATAGGTTTTCTTTCTGGAAAATACTCAAAATCATGAATCTAATCG